>CAYVYS010000006.1:13409-23864 GCA_964455815.1 uncultured Gammaproteobacteria bacterium | reverse complement strand
AGCAAAAAGAAAACCAAGAAGAAGTAACACCCATTGTGACTGAACAATATTTGATGGCCAATGGCTTACGCCTAGCCTATGACGAATTTGGTGCGTCTGACGATCCGGCGCTAGTACTAATCATGGGCTTAGGTACGCAAATGATTGCCTGGCAGGATAGCTTTTGTGAGCAGCTTGCGGAACTTGGTTTACGAGTCATTCGTTTTGATAACCGTGACATTGGTTTGTCTGAGCAAATCGAGTCCAAGGTTAAAGTGAACCCGCTTAAACTAATGCTTCGGCAACGCTTAGGTTTACAGATTCAGGCGCCCTACTCCTTACATGATATGGCCGCGGATGCTATTGGTGTGCTGGATGCCTTATCAATCGAAAAAGCGCATTGGGTTGGTGCATCAATGGGCGGCATGATCACGCAAATTCTGGCAGCCGAATATCCAGAACGCAGCTTGAGCCTCACTTCCATTATGTCGAGTTCAGGAGCCCCAGACTTGCCAGGTGCCAGCCCTAAAATCATTTGGCAATTACTCTCTCGCCCGCATCCGAGCCGCGAAAAAGCCTATCTGAAACATGCTTTACAAACCTGGGCCATGATTGGAAGCCCGGACTATCCACCAAGCCGTGAAGAATTAACTGAACGCATTTTGCGCAGCGCACGACGCTCGCATTCCCCAAATGGCTTTACTCACCAAATGGCCGCCATTATAAAAACCGGCGATCGTCGGCCATTGCTACGCCGCATTGATCTGCCAACCAGTGTAATCCATGGTAAGCAGGATGTATTAGTGCCAATAGAAGCTGGGATTGATACCGCCAATAATATTCGTGGTGCTGAACTGCATACCATCGCTGGTATGGGCCACGATTTGCCACGTCAGCTATTGCCAAAGTTGACGCGAATCATTAACGACACAATTAACAGAGCTGCTTAACCGGATCACTTGCTGGCTTTATTCAGAAGTACCTTCGGGAGTTCTTAGAAATAACCGATTCCACCAGCGACGACGGAACTTCTGCCAGTTGTCAGGATCCTGTGCCAATCGATTTGATAACAGCGAAATAACCAGCGGATTGACTCCTATACCAAGGTGCGATGCTGGCACCTCAATATTTTCAGACAAATCATTGGTTTCTTGCTGCGATGCCTCCCAGGCCACAATACCATCCGATTTGGAGTAAATCGAAGTGGTTGGCACCGGAGGGGCTTTAGGCAGCTCCTCATAGCGGGCGCGATCAGTCGCTGATGGCTGGCCATTAATCGCACGAAAAAGTCTAGTTGCATGAGTTTGGCGCATTTTGCCGGAGATCGGAGAGCCCAGTGCGATAACGCACCGCACCGATTCCGGGCAGCGTTTGGCAATTTCACGCGCATACAAACCGCCTAAACTCCAACCAATTAAGGATACTTTGCCGCCGCTGCGCTCAGCTTCTTCGCGTACCATGGCTTCCATTTCAGCTTCCAATTGCTTATTAAAAAATAAATTCTGCCCTAAACCCCAACCCAAGGCATGATAGCCAAGGGCATTGAGAATTTGACGCATTGGCCTGGTAGAACGATCGCTGCCAACAAAACCAGGAAAAACGATCACACAATGCCCGTCTCCTTTGGGCAAGCGTTTTAACAAGGGCTTAAGCAAATAAAAACTTTGCCACTCAAACACCGCTCTGGGTTCTACCATGCGCCAAAAATTAAACTTCGCGCGCCGTAACAAACCGAATTCCACCACCATAAACACCTATTTTATCTAACTAAGTTTGTAATTCTTGTATTCTACATTTCACATACTAATCGCATTTCTAATGTTTTACGACCTTGAAGGCGTTTCTGATTGAGTTTTCCAAGCCTTAAATGCTTATGTTTTTTGGTACACTACGGCTAGATTAAATTCAGGTCTAGTTAGCCTGAAAGCACACTAATTAATTTTATGGCAGTCAGCATCAAAACCGAACAGGAAATCGAGCTAATGCGGGTCGCAGGTCGCCTCGCAAGCGAGGTTTTGGACATGATCGAAGAACATGTGGTTACAGGGATAACAACCGATGAATTAGACAAAATATGTCACGATTATATTGTTGATGTGCAGCAGGCCATTCCGGCCTGCTTAAATTATCGAGGCTTTCCAAAGTCAATTTGCACGTCAGTGAACCACGTTATTTGCCATGGTATTCCCGGCGAAAAGAAACTCAAAAAAGGCGATATTATTAATATCGACGTGACCGTCATAAAAGATGGTTACCACGGTGACAATAGCCGCATGTACTATGTCGGCAAACCCAGCATCTTAGCTAAGCGCTTAAGTGAGACGGCCAAGGAAGCCATGTTGCTTGGCATCGAAATGGTCAAACCGGGGGTACAACTAGGGAACATAGGTCACGCCATTCAAAAACACGCTGAGGACGCCAATTTTTCGGTGGTGCGTGAATATTGCGGGCATGGCATTGGGCGAATATTCCATGAAGAACCACAAGTACTGCATTACGGCAAGCCAAATACTGGGATGGAGCTAGAAGCTGGCATGACGTTTACCATCGAGCCAATGATCAATTCCGGTAAACGCGAAACACGCTTGCTAGCTGACAACTGGACGGTAGTAACCCGCGATCATTCTCTGTCAGCACAATGGGAACACACAATTTTAGTGACCCCGAACGGCTACGAAATTCTCACCAATTCAGAAAACGCGGTACTTCCCTAAACGCCAGTTATGCACTTTGGCAAACACAAGCTGCTTAACCCCGCAGTATTTAAGCAGAGCCTTGGTGATGGACCCAAGTTGCCCATTACCCCTTTTAAAAAGGCAATTAAACAAGCGCATGAACAATTAGCGAAACACCAAGTAGAGGGCACCTCCTCTGCAGAGCTAGTCGAACGTTTCACCTGGATGATCGATGAGCTGGTGGTTTTGATTTGGCAGCATCATCTCGCACAGGCAAATTTAGAGCGGCAACCGGCACTGATCGCGGTGGGCGGATATGGCCGTGGCGAGTTACACCCGTTTTCAGATGTCGACTTGTTAATTCTACTGGCTGACGATGACTATGATGGTGCCAAGGAATTCATCGAAGACTTATTGCGCTTTTATTGGGATATTGGTCTTGATATCGGCCATAGCGTGCGCTCTATTAAAGACTGCCTAAAAGAAGCACGCAACGACGTCACGATATTCACTAATTTGCTCGAAGCTCGTCATCTCTCGGGCGACTCATCATTGCTTGAGACCCTTGATAACAAGATTCGTACGACACGAATCTGGCCCAATGAGAAATTCGCCACCGCCAAGATCGAAGAACAACAGCAACGCTATAAACGCTTTGAAGACACGGCCTATTCACTAGAACCAAATATTAAAGAAAGCCCTGGCGGCCTGCGTGACTTGCAAACGATTTTGTGGATTTACAATCGCCACTACGGTGTTCGTTCGTTCAAAGAAATGAATGAGCAAGCCCTACTAAGTGACGATGAGTATCGTATGTTAATTCGGGCTCGCAATATCTTATGGAAGATGAGAGTTGGCCTGCATTTAATTACTAAACGCCACGAAGACCGCTTGCTGTTCGATACCCAACGCCAGTTAGCAGAGGAATTTGGCTACCAGGACACCAAGGCTCACTTGGCGGTAGAGCAGTTAATGAAACGCTACTACCGCACTGTTAAAAATGTCATTTATCTAAACGAGTTATTAGTCAACAACTACCGCATTAGTAACAACAAGCGATTTTCTTTATACAAAGGCCGAGTATTAGACGAACACTTCTTGCTTAAAAACAAAATGATCGAGCTGCAAGACGATGCGGTGTTCAGCAAAGAACCGCGCGCCATGATTAAATTGTTTTATCTGATGCAGGAACACAAAATCACCGCGATACACCCGGATACGATTCGCGCAGTGCGAACCAACCTCGACAAGGTGAATACCCAGTTTCGCGCCGACCCGCAAACACAAGAGTTATTCATCTCCATGTTTCGGCACGAAGGGATTGGCTTAACCAATGCCTTGGTGCGCATGAATGCCTATGGCTTACTCGGTGCTTACCTGCCCGTGTTCGGCTCGATTGTCGGGCAAATGCAGCATGATTTGTTTCATGTTTATACGGTCGATGGCCATACGCTTAAGGTGATTGAAAACCTGACTCGGTTGCGCAAATACCCCGATGAATTTCCACTTGCCAGCGAGATTCTGGCAAACCTATATAAACCAGAGCGACTCTTGCTTGGCGCTCTGTTTCACGATATTGCCAAAGGTCGAGGTGGCGATCATTCTGAACTAGGTGAGTCTGATGCCTACGAATTCTGTATCAGTCACGGGCTCAGTGAGTACGATGCTCGCTTAGTTGGTTGGTTAGTCTTGCAACATTTACGTATGTCACACTTCTCACAGCGGCGCGACATTTCGGACCCTGAAGTGATCAAAGAGTTTGCTGATATCGTTGGTGACATCGAGCACTTGGATAATTTATACCTATTAACGCTGGCTGATATACGCGGCACCAGCCCCAAGGTATGGAATGCCTGGAAAGGACAATTGTTGCTGGATTTATATCAAGCGACTCGCAAAGCTCTGCGCCAAGGTGTAGCGCAACCCATTGATGCCAGCGAGCATGTTAAAGACGATCAACAAGCGGCGATGGAACTAATCGTTAACCAAGTTGGTGAAAAACGTGCGCAGCCAGAGCTAATTCATCAATTCTGGGGGACGCTGCCAAACGATTATTTCATTCGCAACGAACCCTACTACATCGCCTGGCACGCCAGCAGTCTAATCGAGAACTCAGCGATGGGCGTACCGTTGGTTTCGGTGCGCTACAGCAAGCGGCTAGAAGCCAATATGTTCTTTGTGTTTGCCCCAGAGACCAATCGTTTACTGACTCAGGTTACCGGCTCATTCGATACCTTAGAGCTTGATATTATCGAAGCTCGATTACAACTAAGCTCAAATGGTTTTGCGCTATACAGTTTCAATGCCGTCGTGCCTGAGAGCGACTTAGCCAGCGATAAAAGCTATTGCGAATATTTAGAGCAACGCCTGCGCAGCCTGATTCTTGAGCACAAAGACGATAAACCTATTTCGCGCAGCAAGTCGTCACGCGCACTCAAACACTTTCCGATCAAACCTCATGTGAGTTTTTTATTTAATGCTAAGAGTTTCACTACGATGGAAGTGGTCGCACAAAACCAGCCCGGCTTATTACACAACGTGGCGCGAATTCTTAAGCAACACAACCTGATTTTGCTCAGCGCTCGCGTAGCTACATTTGGTGAGCGCGCCGAAGATATTTTTTATATTCGCCATGGCGATCACTCGCCGGTGGTCGATCAGAACATTTTATCCGAGCTTGAAACACAGATTTGTGCTGCTCTGGATACCCAAAGTTCCATCAAGGCAAAGTCGCCATTGAGCAAAAAAAGCGCCTGAATTTAGCTGCTTTAGCATGGTAGTTTCATGCTATCTACAGGATAATCGCCTTCCCACACTAAGTGATACTAAGAAACACTTCAATGAGTGAACAGCTAGCAAATATTATTAACGGTGCCTTTGAACGTCGTGCCGAATTTTCACCATCATCTGCGCCGGATGAAGTACGTGATGCCGTAGAAAATGCCATCGATTTATTAGACCGAGGTCAGGCTCGTGTGGCTGAAAAAATCGGTGACGAATGGGTCGTCAATCAATGGCTTAAAAAGGCCGTGTTATTGTCTTTCGCTCTGCGCGATAACGATATTATCGATGGTGGCGCAACCAGCTACTTCGACAAGGTGCCATCAAAATTCGCCGATTATGATACTGCTCGTTTTCAACAAGAAGGCTTTCGAGTTGTGCCGCCAGCAACTGCCCGAAAAGGTTCTTATATAGCGCCCAATGTGGTGTTAATGCCATGCTATGTCAATATCGGTGCCTACGTCGACTCAGGTGCCATGGTCGACACATGGGCGACGGTTGGGTCCTGTGCTCAGATTGGCAAAAACGTGCATTTGTCTGGTGGAGTTGGCATTGGTGGAGTACTCGAACCAATCCAGGCCGGGCCGGTCATCATTGAAGACGATTGCTTTATCGGTGCTCGATCTGAAATCGTAGAAGGTGTGATCGTTGAGCAAGGGAGTGTTATCTCTATGGGCGTTTACATCGGCCAAAGTACCAAAATTTACGACCGAGAAACCGGCGAGGTTCACTACGGCCGAGTTCCTGCTGGCTCAGTTGTAGTGTCTGGCTCACTGCCAGCCAAAGACGGCACACATAGTTTGTACTGTGCGATTATTGTCAAAAAGGTAGATGCCAAGACTCGTGCAAAAACCGGTTTGAATGACTTACTTAGAACGGATTAAATGAGCGCTGACCCTACTCTGGCGCTCACTAAACAGCTTATCGAGGCGCCATCTGTCACTCCTGAAGATGCTGGCTGTCAACAATTGATGGCCGATAGACTAGCTCGACTTGGTTTCGAAATCGAAGAGCTTGATTTCAGTGATCATCATGGCCCAGTTAAAAACTTCTGGGCTAGACGCGGACAAGCTCGGCCTTGCCTAACTTTTGCTGGCCACACTGATGTGGTGCCAGCGGGCGATTTAGATCAATGGCAGAGTGAACCCTTCACCGCTACTGAGCGTGATGGTTTGTTGTTTGGGCGCGGTGCAGCTGATATGAAAACCTCTTTGGCGGCTTTCATCACCGCCATCGAAGCGTTTGTTGCTAAGCACCCGGATCATCAAGGCTCAATCGCGCTACTCATTACATCGGATGAAGAAGGCCCGGCAACCTGCGGCACTCGTAAGGTCATTGAAACTTTAGAGCAACGCAAGGAGAAGATCGACTACTGCCTGGTCGGCGAACCCAGCTCTAGCGAGCAGCTTGGTGACATCATTAAAAATGGGCGACGTGGCTCACTCGGTGGCGTTTTAACGCTACGCGGTGTGCAAGGCCATGTGGCCTACCCGCATTTAGCAGACAACCCTATTCACCAGGTTGGTGATGTCATCAACGCATTAACTAATATCGAATGGGATCAAGGAAATGAGTATTTCCCTGCTTCGAGCTTTCAAATTTCAAACATCGCCGGTGGAACGGGGGCAACCAATGTCATCCCTGAGACCGTCGTTGTAACCTTTAATATTCGATTCTCTACTGAGCAAACAGCAGCGGCGATTCAAACCAGAATCAACACTGAAATTAGTCAGCTCGAAGTTGATGCAGAGATTGAATGGACTTTGTTCGGCGAACCATTCTTAACCGAACCAGGCGCCCTAGTCGACGCCTGCGTAAAAGCGATCAATGATGAGTTAAATATTGATGCGCAGTTATCCACCAGTGGTGGAACATCGGATGGCCGATTTATTGCGCCTACCGGCGCGCAAGTAGTCGAGTTAGGCCCGGTGAACGCGAGCATCCATAAAGTCAATGAATGTGTTGATATCACCACGCCTGGCAAACTATCCATGGTCTACCAGGCAATATTGACTAATCTTTTGAGTAAGAGTAAGTAAGGATTACTAGCCGCGCTAATTATCCTGATCATCAGTGCCGCGGTTTTCATCAAGGGCTAACTTGCGCAAACTATTTTTGTTGAACAAATGAAACGCACGGTTATTAGCAAAGGCGACCGTGTATGTTTCATATTGCCACAACGTATAACTAGCATGCGTTCCCACCGGGCTGGTAGTGCTTTGCGGCTCACCTAAAATAGATCGAACCTGTTCTTCGGTTTTCCAACGGATATCATCGACATTTTGCGCCGAAGCGGCGACAGAAAAGCCAATAAAAAAGGTCGCTGTAAGCAAATGTAGCGAGCTTACTTTCAAGGTATTCTTCATAATCATTCTGAAAACTCCTTGTGTTCTATATTCGTTAAGTATTTCGCAAATGCCAAGCGCAATTAATTAAGTATTTGCGCAGATAATTTTGAGGATAAGCGAAACAAGGTTAGTGTTTGGGTATAGTCACAGTAACAAAGTTCCGTTAAGTGGGCAACACAAGCTATGATGCCAGTAGTTCCTATCGATTCAGGTCTTACTCTAAGAATTGGATCATTTTGTCGTCTTTTGACACATCTAATCACTACTCTTACTTTTATGATTGCGTCTGTCAGCTCAGCGCTAGCTGAAAACTTTGATCAACTTGAAGCGAGCATTAAGAATGCTGAAAATCGAGTGCCCAATCTAATAGCGGGGACTGAAAAAACTATCCGTTGGTATAACGGTCAGCGTCAAAAAACACCGTTTTCGATTATTTACCTGCACGGCTTTTCAGCGACCCACAGAGAGATCAGCCCGGTTCCAGAAGCGCTAGCCGACAAGCTCGGTGCCAATGTGTTCTTTAGCCGTTTGCGAGGACATGGCCGCGATGGTGATGCCATGCTCGACGGCACAATCGATGCCTGGCTGGAAGACACCAAAGAAGCTTATTCAATAGCCAGCCAACTTGGCGAACAAGTCATTGTTATTGGCACCTCTACTGGCGCAACCTTAAGCACCTGGCTGAGCGCCCAGAGTTTCGCCGACAATATGGTGGCCAATATTATGGTATCACCAAACTTTGGTGTCGCCAGTGATCAGGCCTGGATTATGCAATGGTCCTTAGGTCTTTGGCTGGTCAAAAAGCTCACCGGCGAGTATCGGGGTTTCGAGCCGCAAAATGACTTTCACGCTAAGTATTGGACAGAGCGTTATCCGGTAGACGCCTTGGTGCCTATGCTGGATTTGGTCGACATGGTAAATGACCTGGATAAATCGACCATCACCATACCGCAACTAATGATCTACTCACCGCAGGATTCCGTAATTAATGTCGAGAACGCTGAGCAGACCATTAAGAGTTTCAGCCAAGCTGAAACAGAATCCATTGCCTATACCGATTCAATCGATCCTGGCCATCATGTGCTATTTGGTTATGGCTCAAGTGCCGAACAAATCGACGCGGTTAGCGAGCTAATGTTGCAATTTGTTCAAAGCAAGCTCGGCGACCCCAAATAACGAGCTGGTTGTCTGCGATTAATTTGGACGGAACTCCACATCCAGCTCAGCGGCAAGATAAGTCATCGCCGCATAGGCAGCGACATTTTGCGCCAACTCGCTTGGAACGATTTTATCCAGAGTGTCGTCCGGCGTGTGATGCAAGTCAAAATAGTCTCTGCCATTCTGATTCAAACGTACTGTTGGAACGCCTTGCGCGGCCAGAGGAATAATATCCGGCCCGCCGCCTGGCACCTCACTGCCACCACGGACAATTCCTAGTGGCTCAATAATGGCAGCGATCGCGTCGATTGCGCTGTTTGCTTGTGGATTCACATTCGAAACAAATTGCCAGATGGTGCTAGCGCCAAAATCTGATTCGGTGGCCACTACGTGATTATTCAATGCCTTGGCGTGTTTAGCTGCGTAAGCACGAGCTCCCAGCAGACCGACTTCTTCAGCGCCAAACATTACCACTCGAATCGTGCGTTTCGGCCGTTGCGGTAGCTTAGAAATCAATGCAGCGGCAGCCGTAGTTATCGCCACTCCGGCACCATCATCAACCGCACCAGTACCTAAGTCCCAGCTGTCTAAATGGCCGGCAATCAGCACGATTTCTTCGGGTTTTTCACGACCAATGAGATCTAGTACTACGTTCCCGCTGGTCACCTCCCCTCGCCAGGCAGCGCCGGAAGATAATTTCATCGCCATCGGCTTGGCGAGATTATGTAGGCGCCGCAAATGATCCGCATCTGGGTTGGAGATCGCGATCACCGGAATTGATGCCCACAAGCCTTCATTAGCGCTCATCATCCCGGTATGAGGGAAGCGATGAGAGTCTGAGCCCACCGACCGAATCACCAACGCCTCAGCGCCGGCACGTTCAGCAAATTGCCAACCAACCCGACGTTTATGATTGGCACTAGCATAACCTGCGCCAGTCTGGCTTTTCACCATGAAATCGCCGTCGATGAAAGCGATCTTTCCTTTTAGCGTACCTGCTTCAACTTGCTTGAGTGCCGCGAGATTTCGAAAGTAAACCACTGGTGCATCGATTAATGATTTACTGCGAGCTGAACCACCTAATGCCGTTCCATAAAGCTCCTGATTATACGGCTCACTCAAAGCAATTTTTAACTCGCCGCGCTCCCAATAAGGGATGGTAAATTCCTCTACGCTAACGCGATCAAACTTGAGTTCTTTACCAAGCGCTAAGCCCCAATCACGCGCTCTCTTTTCAGCTTCAGAACCAGCTAACCTAGGCCCGACTTCGGTAGTCAGAGATTCGACAATCTCATAGGCCAAGTTACTGTCTAAGGCGTCTTGCATTAGTTGACGCGCAAGCGACTCATGCTGCGAACCGAGTTCAAATTCTTCGGCATTAATACGCGAACTAAAGCTCGAGAAACACCAAACTAAAATCAGAAAAATTGAAACTTGTTTCATAGCCTATTACCTTTGTAACTTCAGCATTAATTGTTTAAAGCCCTTTGTTAATAAAGAGCCTTCAGCTAATA
>CAYVYS010000006.1:0-13309 GCA_964455815.1 uncultured Gammaproteobacteria bacterium | reverse complement strand
TAATAAAGAGCCTTCAGCTAATAAAGAGTCGGGCATTTCTAAACATCCGCATCCAGGGGCTATAGTCGCCCCAGTTCTCATCGCGCCAGGAATTCGTCACAGTACGAAAAATACGCTCAGGGTGCGGCATCATTATCGTAATGCGTCCGTCTTGGTTTGTCAGGCCGGCGATCCCATGCGGTGAGCCATTTGGATTAGCAGGATACATTTCAGTGGCGTTGCCATGATAGTCGACGTACTCCAAGGCAATGTGAGCAGCGCTCGTCGAATCCGCGTACTCAGCACGCCCCTCACCGTGGGCAACCACGACCGGCAGAAGAGAGCCTTGCATGCCATCCAGCAACACCGAATTACTGGAACCCGGAATGCGCGATTGCACTAGTCGGGCTTCAAACTGCTCAGAGGCATTGCGAACAAAATGCGGCCAATTTTCGGCGCCGGGGATAATCGACTTGAGGTTCGACATCATCTGACAGCCATTACAGATGCCAAGTGCAAAGGCATCATCACGGCTGAAATATTCGGCAAAATGATCATTGAGTTCTTGATTAAATAAAATGGATTTAGCCCATCCTTCACCGGCACCAAGCACGTCGCCAAATGAAAACCCGCCGCAGGCCACTAAACCTTGAAAGTCACTCAAGCTTTGACGACCTTCAATCAAGTCGGTCATGGTGACATCAATGGCTTTAAACCCAGCCTGGCTAAATGCCGCGGCCATTTCAAGTTGCCCGTTCACACCCTGCTCTCGCAACACCGCAATGGCTGGCTGATGCTTAGCGATCAATGGCGCTGCGATATCTTCTTTAGGGTCAAAAGTGAGTTTGGCAAACAAACCCCTATCTTGGCTATCCAGCAGCCGGTCATACTCTTGCTGGGCGCAATCGGGATTATCCCTGAGCTTTTGCATTTGGTAGCTAGTCTCTGACCATATTCGATGTAAATCGACTCGCGAGCGACTGATTGCCCTTTGCCCGGCGACATTAATATCGATATTTTCTCCAGCTTGGGCGGTACCTAAAGCATGCCAAATGTGTGCTAAATCATGTTCTTCAAAAATGGCGTTTACCTGATCAATATCTTGATCAGCGACCTGCAAAACAATTCCTAACTCTTCATTAAACAAAGCCTCTAATGCCGAATCGCCTGGCAGATCGACGGCTATTGCGCAACGGCTTGCGAACGCCATTTCGCATAAGGTGGCAAGCACACCGCCATCGGAACGATCATGATACGCTAGTAACAAGCCTTGCTTTAAGCAAGACTGAATCGCTCTAAAGCCACGCCCCAGTAAATCAACGTCATCCACATCAGCCGTTTGCTGACCCATTTGTTGATAGGTTTGCGCCAGTATCGAACCACCGAGTCGTTGCTGACCAGCGCCCAGATCGAATAGATAAAGTGTGGCCGGACGTTCGAGATCTAACTCGGGAGTCAAGGTTTTAGCGACATCTGCTACCGGCGCAAAAGCGCTGATCACACAAGACACTGGCGCCGTAACTGACTGTTCTTGATCATCCTGCTGCCAGACTGTTTTCATCGACATTGAGTCTTTACCAACCGGAATCGCAATTCCCAGGGCTGGACACAACTCCATGCCTACTGCTTTAACAGTGGCGTACAGCGCCGCATCATCGCCTGGATGCCCTGCCGCGGCCATCCAATTGGCAGAAAGTTTTACTTCGTTAAGGCTGCGAATATCAGCGGCAGCTAGATTAGTGAGGGCCTCACCAATCGCCATGCGACCACTTGCTGGCGCGTCGACACTGGCCAATGGTGTCCGCTCGCCCATGGCCATAGCCTCACCCGTTAAACCAGAATAACTCGAGGTAGTGACTGCCACATCAGCCACTGGTACCTGCCAGGGGCCAACCATTTGATCGCGCGCAATCATGCCGGTAATGCTGCGATCGCCAATGGTGATTAGAAATGTTTTATCCGCCACTGCCGGATGAGACAACACGCGATCGACCGCTTGATCGAGGTCAACCGAACTCAAATCTAATGCAGCAAACGAGGGTTTATTAGTACTGACATCGCGCAACATTTTAGGTGGCTTGCCAAATAGAGTTTCCATCGGCAAATCGATGGGTCGTTGCTGGCGCTCATTACCGTCTTGAAAATGCGCGTCAGTTAAAACTAAATGCTCCTCTTCGGTAGCCTGCCCTACTACGCAATATAAGCAGCGTTCGCGCTCGCAAATTGCTTTAAAGGCTTCCAACTGTTCAGGCGCCACAGCTAGGGTATATCGCTCCTGGGCTTCATTACACCAAATCTGCATTGGGCTCATGCCCGGCTCATCATTTAAGACATCACGCAAATTGAAGCGCCCGCCACGCCCGGCATCACCAACCAGTTCAGGTAAGGCATTGCATAAACCACCGGCGCCAATATCATGAATAGAAATAATCGGGTTGTTTGCGCCCATTGCCCAGCAGGTATCGATCACCTCCTGGCATCGGCGTTGCATCTCCGGGTTACCACGCTGCACTGAAGCGAAATCTAACTCTTGCGAGCTTTGGCCTGATGCCACACTTGAAGCGGCGCCGCCGCCCAAGCCAATCAACATTGCCGGCCCACCTAGTACCACAATGTACGCCCCATCAGGAATAATCTGCTTTTCAACATGCTGCTCGCGGATGTTGCCTAGCCCGCCCGCTAACATGATGGGCTTATGGTAGCCTCGTTTGTGCTGTTCATCCTCGATCGCCTGCTCGAAGGTACGAAAGTAACCAGCGATATTGGGGCGCCCAAATTCATTGTTGAAAGAGGCGCCGCCTATCGGTCCTTCGAGCATGATCTGCAAAGGTGAAGCAATGCGCGACGGCTTGGATTCGCTTGTTTCCCACGCACGAGGTGCATCCGGTATACGCAGATGTGAGACTGAAAAACCAGTTAAGCCGGCTTTAGGTTTTGAGCCACGGCCAGTCGCGCCCTCATCTCGGATTTCTCCACCAGAGCCGGTTGCGGCGCCTGGGAATGGTGAAATCGCGGTCGGATGATTATGGGTTTCAACCTTGCATAGAATATGCACAGCTTCATCTTCGCTTTGATATTCCTTAGTTTGAGCATCGGCGAAGAATCGTGCCGCTTGCGAGCCTTCTAACACTGATGAATTATCTGAATAGGCAACCAATGTTCCAGCGCTATTTTGTTGATGCGTTTCGCGGATCATTCGAAATAAAGAATGCTCCTGCGACTCACCATCAATAGTCCAATCGGCGTTAAAAATTTTATGTCGGCAATGTTCGGAATTGACCTGGGCAAACATCATCAATTCCACATCGGTTGGATTTTTATCCAGCTTTTGGTACTGCGTTACCAGATAATCTATCTCATCTTCAGAGAGCGCCAAACCAAGCTCACTATTGGCTCTTTCTAAAGCGCCCTGACCTTCCGATAATAATGGTACTTCAACCAAAGCTTGCGGGCTTTGTTGCTCGAATAAAGCAGCGGCATGATCAAGCTCGAAAACCACCGATTCTGTCATCGGATCGTGCAGCAATGAAGCAATCTCCTCGAGCTGCGAATGTTCTAGCGCACCCTTTGACTGGATAAAGTAGGCAATACCACGTTCAATGCGCACCACCTTATCTAAACCGCAATGCTGTGCGATATCGGTCGCCTTGGTTGACCATGGTGACACAGTGCCGAACCGGGGAACCACATAGATGCGTTGACCTTTGTGCTCAAGCTGCTGGCGTTTAGGTCCGTAGGTAAGCAAGGATTCAATCTTGGCTAACTCCTGATCATCTAACTCGGAATCGGCTTGTAGCTGAACTAAATGTTGAAACTCACTGTCTATTTGATGAATCGAATCAAATTGCTGCTGTGCTTGCACCAACAATTTGTCTTTACGAAAACTGGAGAGAGCCTGACTGCCTCGAATACGCAGCATGATATGGTTCCGACGGTGTACGGCAGAGATTTCTTGGCTAACTATCGTTAGCCATAACTAATCCACCAGGTTAAAACAGCAAACGCCAGTTTCGCGATCGACAAAACTGGCGTTGATTAATTATTCGTTTGCGAAGGTAAAATTACTAGCTAGATTTCCAAACCCAGTCGCGCTGCGACTTGTTCGTAGGCTTCGACGACACCGCCTAAGCCTTTACGAAAACGATCTTTATCAAGCTTCTCGCGAGTCTCAGAATCCCAAATTCGACAACCGTCGGGAGTAAATTCATCACCTAGATAGATAGTATCGCCCTGACGACCAAATTCGAGTTTGAAATCAACCAAAATCATGCCTGCGTCAGCGAATAACTTACTTAAGATGCCATTGACCTTGAAGGTTTGCGCTTGCATTTCGTCGATCGCAGCTTTGTCAGCCCAGCCGAAAGAATCAATGTGATACTCATTGATCATTGGGTCATGCAATTCATCATTTTTAAGGAAGAACTCAAATGTCGGCGGCACTAAATCAATACCATCTTCGACGCCCAATCGTTTACAGATCGAACCAGTAGCGATATTTCGAACCACACACTCGATTGGAAACATATCCAGTTGACGAACTAAGGCTTCATCATCAGATAAGCTTTCAAGAAAATGAGTTTTCACGCCCTGGCTTTCAAGATGCTCCATGATAAAGGCATTAAATTTATTGTTGACCATGCCTTTGCGATCCAGCGCTTCCATTTTTTCACCATCAAACGCAGAAGTGTCATCACGAAAATGTAAGATCAACGCATCATCGCGTTCGCAGGTATAAACTGATTTGGCTTTGCCGCTATAAAGCTCGTCACCACGTTGCATAGTTGTTCCTCAGTAAATCTAAGTCGATGGTTAATACATTTGAGAAATCTGATTTTGACGGCGTTATATTGCCCACATCAGAATTCTTTTAATTATTCAAAATACGATTAAAAATATCGTTGGAGTACTCACTGCCTACTTCGTCGCCCGCGCGATTAAGCACTTGTACCGAACTGGCACCACGACGCTCGGTCATTTGCAAAGAACAATAATCATTGCCACGTTTTTTACCTCGACTAAAGATAGACCAGCCGCCAGACCGAGTCACCTGCGGCGCGGTCTCAAGCGCTCCACAACCAATCGCTATACGGCCCGCTTTTTTATTGCGTGAGAAAACAGTAACGCCGGATGTCTTTAAACTATCACTCAAAAAAAACCAGGCTGAATCAAAACCGGCGGCAACCTCTAGCCGTGACGCACCGTTGCCAAGCTCGATCACCTTAGCTGAAATTGCCGAAGCCCCGGTGGTCGAAGCTGATTCGCTGACAGCGTCTTCTACTGGCGAGTCAATTGTTGATGAATCGGCACTATCGCCGACCTCAGCCGCAGGCGGGGCGGCATCGTTAACTGCTTGATTTGCTGGCTCATCAAAGGTAACACCTGACGGCAGTGACGATTCATCACTTGGCTTCACCAGTGGTGGTAACGACTGCGCAGATCGATAATCGACACTTTGATCAACCGATTTTTTGCTGCCCCCGCAAGCGGCAATAGCAAGCAGTGGCAAAGCAACTAAAGCTAATTTTGTATATCGTATGGTACGAGCGGCCATTATTTTTCCTCAGTAACTCGGTGCCCACCAACAGTGGCTATACCGTCACTCCGGTTTTATTCTTTTGGTTTACTCCAGCATCAGCCATGGCGGCATCAATCACGGCGTGGTACTCACCGCTAACCGAAGTAAGAGGCAGTCTCAAGGTGTTGTGAGTATAGCCCATTTTTGCCACCGCATACTTAACTGGAATCGGATTAGACTCAACAAATAAATGCTCATGCAAGCCTCTTAAACGATGATCGATCTCGATGGCTTGTTCAAAATCACCGAGCAACGCGGCCTCACACATTCGACTCATCAAAACAGGAGCGACATTAGCGGTCACCGAGATATCGCCCTTAGCACCCAGGCGCATATAGTCCAACGCCGTTGGATCGTCTCCTGACAGTATGTTTATCTGGTTGCCACACATATCAAGTAATTCACGACCGCGAGCAAGATCGCCTGTGGCATCTTTGCAGGCCACAATGTTGTCTATAACTGCAAGGCGAGCGATGGTCTCATTCGACATGTCTGCTACCGTTCGCCCCGGTACATTGTACAAAATTTGCGGAATCGCAACAGCATCAGCAAGTGTTTTGAAGTGCTGATACAAACCTTCTTGGGTTGGTTTGTTATAATAAGGAACCACTAACAGTGCGGCGTCAGCACCGAGCTGCTTAGCTTGTTGCGTTAAGTAAACTGCTTCCTGAGTTGAGTTAGCGCCGGTCCCGGCGATCACCGGGATTCTCCTTGCGACAGTTTTAACGGTGTGTTCAATTACCTTAAGGTGCTCGCCGACAGCCAGCGTTGCTGACTCACCAGTGGTTCCCACTGAAACGATGCCATGCGTGCCGCTACTAATATGAAACTCAAGCAATCGGCTTAGGTTGTCGTAGTCGACCTGGCCATCCGCCTGCATGGGCGTTATTAATGCAACCAAACTACCCTGAAAAGAGGTCATACTTTTATCTAAAAATCAGTGAACTTTGTACTTAGTCAACGCTTTATAGGTCTTGCGCGTCTTGTTGACCTTGTTTGTCGCTACGCCGCAGTAAATAGGCAATCACACCACTTAGCATATAGATTGAGCCAATCGTGAGAAACGCCACCGGTGGATCGAAATAAACGATCGCAATGATTAATACCGCCACAATCAAACCAACAAACGGGATTTTGTCACGCAATTCAAAATCTTTGAAAGAGCGATAGTGGATGTTACTGACCATCGCCAGTGCCATCAAGACCATTAAGATAGCAAATACCACTTTCAACTCGAATGCATTAAAACCGTAGTCAACACAAACCCAGATACTGGTCGCAATCATGCCGGCCGCTCCGGGGCTGGGAACACCAGTAAAATGACTTTTATCGCTGGTTTTAGCCACATTAAATCTTGCCAAACGCAATGCGGCGCAAGCAATATAGATAAAGGCAACCAGGCTGCCGAATCTACCGAGGTCACTCAAGGCATATTCGAACAAAACCAATGCCGGTGCGACACCGAACGAAACCATGTCAGACAGGCTATCTAATTGAGAACCAAAGTCACTTTGTGTATTGGTCAGGCGTGCTAATCGACCATCGATAATGTCCATCAGCATTGCCGCATAAATTGCCAAACAAGCTGCCTCAAAATTCCCCAGACGCGCCTGCATAATGGCGTAGAAACCTGCAAATAAACCAGCCGTGGTGAACAGGTTTGGTAATACATAAAAGCCCTTGGCGGGTTTCTTATCGATGGCTATCGATTGGTCGTCTTGACTGGCGTCTATCGATTGGAGTTTGGGCTTTTTAGGACTCATGCGGCTATTATAACTTATCGCTGATGGACTCGCGATCTAGCAATTAAACTGCTGCGTCAGTTGGGAAAATCGGCACTGACAAATTTACTGATTCGCCAATCGACCCAACACTGAAGTGCCAGACGAAACAGTGTCACCTAGAGCCACCTGTGATTCAAATTCAGTCGGCAAAAACAAATCAACGCGTGAACCAAATCGAATGAAACCATAGCGTTGACCACGCTGGCATTCATCGCCTTGATCGACATAGCACAGAATTCGTCGAGCGACCAAACCCGCAACTTGTACTGACACGATATCTTGGCCGTTAGGTGTTTGAAACCAAATCGCATTTCGTTCATTTTGCGCTGATGCTTTATCCAAAGCCGCGTTGACAAAAAGACCAGGGTGATACCATTTTTGCTTGACTATTGCCTGTGTTGGCGCGCGATTTGAATGAACCGAAAAAACATTCATAAACACACTGACCTTAAATGCCTTACGATCTAAATGCGGGTCATCGACAACGCCGGTATAAATGACTTTGCCATCGGCCGGCGAAACAATTAGGTCGTCACCTTCTGGGATTACTCGATGAGGGTCACGAAAGAACTGTAAAACAAAAACCAGAATGATCCAAAAAATTACCGCTACATAGAATGGAAAAACCAGCGTGGTTAGTAAGGCAGCAACAGCCGCAAGGCCAATATAGAACCATCCCTCGCGGGCGAGCAATGGATGTGTGTCGGTCGATTTCATAAAGCGATCTTTTTATTATCCTGCTACGGTCAGGGCGTCGTCACCTGAAGACAAGCCAATGACGCCTGAGCGAGCAACTTCGGTAATTTCAGTCTGGCTTAAACTGCGTAATAGTTCATCAATTTTTTCACTGCTACCACTCATTTGCACAATGAAGGTGGTTTCTGAAACGGTGATAAGCTCTCCGTTAAACGCATCAACCACACGCTGCAAATCACCAATTTGATTTTGCTCAACGTGAACTTTAGCCAGCACCACCTCGCGTTCGAGATGGCCACCAATGGTTATATCATGTAAGGCGGCCACATCGACCAACTTATTCAGCTGCTTTTCAATCTGATCGATTTTGCGATCATCGCCGATGGTCACTATTGTCATTCGCGACAGCGTTGGGTCATTGGTTGGCGCGACCGTTAATGATTCGATGTTATAGCCTCGCGCCGAAAATAACCCCGACACTCTCGACAAGGCACCTGATTCATTTTCCAGCAATATAGAAATAATATGTCTCATAGCGCCCTCTTAGGAATTCTCGGCTGGTCGTAAACGCATCTCGTGATGACCTTTGCCAGCCTCGATCATTGGGTAAACGTTCTCTTCCTGATCGGTAATGAAATCCATGAACACCAAACGGTCTTTCATAGCAAAGGCTTCTTTTAGCGCGCCTTCAACATCTGCAGGCTTGTCGATCAGCATACCAACATGACCATAGGCTTCAGCCAGTGCGACAAAGTCAGGCAAAGAATCCATATAAGAGTTGGAATAGCGTTTCTCGTATGAGAACTCTTGCCACTGGCGCACCATTCCCAGGTAACGATTATTTAAATTAATGACTTTGACCGGCAGATCATATTGCTTGCACGTAGCTAGCTCCTGGATGCACATTTGAATACTGCCTTCGCCGGTGATGCAGGCCACATCAGCATCTCTGTGAGCAAATTTCACGCCCATCGCGGCTGGTAAGCCAAAGCCCATGGTGCCAAGGCCACCGGAATTTATCCATCGATGCGTATCAGAAAATCCATAAAATTGAGCGGCGTACATTTGATGCTGACCTACATCAGAAGTGACATAAGCTTGTCCACCAGTGACTTGGTGAAGCGCTTTGACTACTGATTGCGGTTTAATCACGGTGTCACTGTCGTGATACCAAAGGCTGTCTAACCCACGCCACTCAGTAATTTGCTGCCACCAGCTTTTGATTAGCTCAGGATTGATATCGCTCTTGCGGCGCGCCAACTCATCATTGAACTGTGTCAATACCTGCTTAACATCAGCAACAATAGCGATGTCAGTTTTAATATTCTTGTCAATCACCGAAGGGTCGATATCGACATGTAAAATTTTGGCATTCGGCGCGAAGTTCGTCAGAGTGCCTGTAATTCGATCATCAAAACGCGCACCAAGTGCGACAATCAGATCAGCCTCGTGCATTGCCATATTGGCTTCATAGGTGCCATGCATACCAAGCATGCCCAAAAACAAAGGGTCATCGTGCGGATAAGCGCCCAGACCCATTAAGGTATTGGTGCAGGGAAAACCCAGTGTTTTAACCAAATCGCGCAACTCTTGCTGAGCATGCGCCAAGACGATACCGCCGCCGGTATAAACAATCGGTTTTTTGGCATTCAACATTGCCTCAACCGCAGTCAGTATTTCGCTGGGCTTGGCGGAAGGCACGGCCGGATAAGAGCGCATCTCAACGGCTTCGGGATAGATAAATTCGGCAACCTCAGCGGTAATGTCTTTGGGGACATCGACCAGCACTGGCCCAGGTCTGCCCGAGCACGCAACATGAAACGCCTTTTTAATTGTTGAGGCAATATCCTCAACGTTTTGAATAAGAAAATTGTGCTTTACACAGGGGCGGCTGATCCCGACCGCATCAATTTCCTGAAAAGCGTCATACCCAATTAATGGCCGCATAACCTGGCCGGATAGAACCACCATCGGAATTGAATCCATATAAGCCGTGGCGATACCAGTAATCGCATTCGTCACACCTGGCCCTGAGGTCACCAGCACCACACCTGGTTTGCCAGTAGCCCGCGCATAACCATCAGCGGCATGCGTGGCGCCTTGCTCATGACGCACTAAAATATGCTGTACATCATCTTGTCGATGAAAGGCATCATAAATATGCAGCGCGGCTCCGCCAGGGTAGCCAAACACATATTCAATGCCCTCTTCTTTCAGGCTTTTAACAACTATGTCTGCGCCGGTTAATTGCACGACTCTCTCCCGCAGTTCTCGACTTAGCAAACTCTTGAGCAATCCAAGAGCTTGTGTTTCTATGGTCGATAAAAAAAGCCCGCAATCGGGCTTGTAAAGTGAGATAAATTATAAACGTCGAGACAGCAAACACAAAGCGTCAGCGGCGCTTTTTAGGTAGTCTCTATGCACTAATTGCCCTTGGTAGCTGCAAAACTCAGGCTGCTAAGAGCAATTATCATTGTCAGTAATAACGAAGATTTATCTATATTAGAAATTGCCCCTGTTATACCGCCTCGATTAAAATTGAAATCATGCATAGTTATTTCGTTTCAGATCTGCATCTCAAACCTGAACAACCACAGGTAATAGATGCTTTTTTGCGGTTTCTGTCCGAGCAAGGGCCAACCGCCAACCAAGTGTATGTGCTCGGAGATTTGTTTGAGTATTGGATTGGCGACGATGCAATAGAGCAAATCGGTGCCGCACCAATATTGTCTGCAATGCGAGAACTAAGCCAGCAAGTGGAGTGTTTTTTTATCGCGGGAAATCGTGATTTTCTGGTTCGCAAGGGTTTTAGCGAAGCCAGTGGCTTTACCATTCTGCCTGATGAATCAGTGATTGATCTTTATGGCGAACCTACACTTATTTTGCACGGAGATAGCCTGTGCACTGATGACCGAAAACATCAGCAATTTAGAACCAATTTTGTGACCAACCCGCTGGTATGCGATTTTCTTCTCAGCCAACCTCTCAAAGAACGCCTTAAACTGGCTCAGCAAGCACGCTCGCAAAGCCAATCAAACTTCAATCAAATGCTCAATCAGATTATGGATGTAACCGAGCATGCGGTTCTTGATGCATTTAAAAAGTATCAGGTGCAACAAATGATTCATGGCCACACCCATAGGCAAAATACGCACAGCTACCAGTCTCAAGGAGAAACGGCGACTCGTTATGTGTTGGGCGACTGGCATACTTCGAGCAGCATTTTAACCGCCTGCGCCGAGGGAATTTCGATAGAAAACTTTGCTATCGCAGCATGACCATCTAGTGTAAGAGCTTCAAGGAAGTAACCGGTAGATAATCAGCAGCAAAAGTTAGCGGGATTTGGGCTGCTCTGGGATAACCCGATAAAAAGTTTCTCCTTCTTTGATAAAACCAAGCTGACTTCGCGCGCGATCCTCCAGCGCTTCTTCACCAGCTTTCAATTCTTGCACCTGGGCATGCAATGCCTCATTGCGCTCGCGTAGTTCCGTATTCCTGGCCTGATTGGCGTCGATGGTGTTTTCCATCGACCACAATTGAAAAACCCCATGGCTCCCAAACCATAATTGCGCCTGCAGCAGCAGCAGCAGTGCAAACAAGATACTAGCTATCAATCTCATGGTGCGAATTATAGCACTTTGCGATACCAACAAATCACCCTAAGACTTAGGTTCAAATCATTGAAATTTAATAATTTATACGTTATTTTGATAGGCCGACTAAAAGAAAGCTGTGTCTAATAAACATCTAATTTCTGACAAACACCTACAATCGAAGGAAGGTTGTGATGAAAAACAATACTCACAAAAGTCTTAAACAATTATTTTTGAGCCTGGCTGCGATTCTTGCCTTTGCTGGCACATCAATGGTTTCTGCCCAAGAAAAAGATCATAGCGGCCCATTTTTTGGTAAAAGCGCTCCCGGCAAGTGGCTCGTCGGCATCAAAGCGGCTCGCATTGACCCTAATGTCGAGCAAGTTGAAGATGCTGATGCATTTGGGATCGTGCTAGGGTACGAATTCGCCAAGTCGATCGGCGATTTCGGTGGCACCTCAAGTGTCGAATTAGAATATCTACAAAGCGATACCACGCCAGTGATAGCCGGCTCCGGCACTAGTTATGACGCTGAAGTGCTAAATCTTTTCTTTACTTATAGATCACCAGGCACTCTTTACTACAAACTAAAAGGTGGTCTGTCGGTGGCAACATTTGAAGTAAACAGCATTGAGCCCGGCTTCATTCAGGACGCTGAAGATGTCTCGCTTTCCGCGGGCATTGGCCTGGGTTTACGCATCGAGGATCGCGCAGTAGTCGAGCTTGAATATTCGCAAGACACCGGTGATTCCGACTTCGGTATTTTAGGCATCAATGCCCTGCTTGAATTCTAATTAGCTCTTCATTAGTTGAAAAAAAACCGCGGCCCAGGCCGCGGTTTTTTTTGGTCAAAAATTTAAAAATGCTAAAAAAGCAGAACGCCATCTTAGAAATTCTTGGGTTCTAGACATTAGTAACATCTAGCGTGATGCATTCATTTTAGTCGATTTCAGGAATTTTATGCTTTGTTAAATTTCTTTGATCACTCGGGCTGGATTACCTGCGACAACTACGTTATCTGGAAAATTTTTGGTCACCACAGAGCCAGAAGCAACTACCACATTATTGCCCAACTCTACCCCTGGGTTGATAGTGGCATGACCACCAATCCAACAATTGTCACCAATAGTAATCGGTTTCGCAAACTCAACCCCGCTATTTCGTTCAATCGGGTGACAAGCCGTGTAAATACCAACTTGAGGACCAATAAAACAGTTATCGCCAATTTCGACTTCTGCGCAATCCAAAATCACACAACCAAAGTTCACGTAGAAATTTTCGCCAACTATTATGTTCTTTCCATAATCACAATTAAAAATGGGTTCTATTTCGATATCACCACCAATACGACCAAATAGATTTTAAAGTAGTTTATCTCTTTGTATTTTTTGCTCTGGGCTCGTCCGATTATATTCAGCGGTAATTTTCCTCGCATTTGCGCGCATTTGCGACAGCGTTTCATCGCTCGGGTTATAAATTTCACCCGAAATCATCTTATTTAAATCACTCATTTTATTTTCTAACGCCTTTAAAACGGGCGCAGCGTCTTATGCGGTGTCCGGGCCAGTTTATTGGCATTTTCGTTTTTATTCTTGTTCGGTGTTGTTACAAAATTCATAGATATCTTACGCCCCTTAATTCAGGAAAAAACAAACCAATAAAAAATCCTATTGTAGTGATTA
>CAYVYS010000005.1:0-88308 GCA_964455815.1 uncultured Gammaproteobacteria bacterium | reverse complement strand
CGGCTGTCCAAAATCGTTCCAAACGATTTTGTCGAACTTGAGCTTCTCGCATAATTTCATACACATCAAATAGAAAAACCCCGCCACTTTGTGGCGAGGTTTTTCTATTTGGCGCGCATGGAAGGATTCGAACCTCCGACCGCCTGGTTCGTAGCCAGGTACTCTATCCAGCTGAGCTACATGCGCGTAAACTCTGTCAGTGCCAACGTTAATTGACACTCATTTTGGGAGCGAGAGATTAATCTATGTCTTAGGATTAATCAACGCTTTAGCCAATAAATTAAATGGCGGAGAAGGAGGGATTCGAACCCTCGATAGAGCTATAAACCCTATACTCCCTTAGCAGGGGAGCGCCTTCAGCCACTCGGCCACTTCTCCGTTTATAACTTGCGTATTATCAGTTATCGATTACCAATCGAATCATCGTCGTCGAAATAGTCTGCGCCTCGATGATCATGATCACTTGAATAATCATCACCACCACCCTTTTGCGCATTTCTTTCTTCGCGTTTGATACGCTGATAAATTTCTTCTCGGTGAACGGGCACATCTCGTGGCGCATTAATGCCGATGCGCACTTGATTACCTTTGATGCCAAGCACTGTGACTTGCACATCATCCCCGATGTTTAAAGTTTCGTTAATACGTCGAGTCAAAATTAACATTACGATCTCC
Organism: uncultured Gammaproteobacteria bacterium; assembly: GCA_964455815.1. Lineage (GTDB taxonomy): Bacteria > Pseudomonadota > Gammaproteobacteria > Arenicellales > Arenicellaceae > Arenicella. The sequence continues at coordinate 87,633 of CAYVYS010000005.1, read as the reverse complement.
AATCTAGCCTGTGATACTACTGACCTTTATAGTCGAGTTATGTCAGCGCTTACCATAGATCCTAGGTTCAAACATAGAACCAGCAGACCTCACTTCCTAGACCCCCGATCTGCTTAGAATCCGTCACAAACGGTGCGCGTATTATATGGAAATAAATCGCTATTACTAGACCTTTGTGTCCAATAAAATAGCTAAACAGTTCCCCTTATACATGCCCCGTTTGCAGCATAGCACAATGGAGTTTTTCGCCAAGTATTTATGTCGTCGATTTATGCTAGCTGCTTGCTAATTTTTCCAACTCAAAGGCGTCATGTAATGCTTTAACAGCGACATCTAGTGACTCTTCTGAGATGATGACCGAAACTTTAATCTCTGATGTAGAGATCATTTGAATATTAATGTCGTTGTCTGCCAGGGTTTTAAACATGGTGTTCGCAACGCCACTATGCGAGCGCATACCTACACCGACTAAAGAAAGCTTGGCAATTTTGTCATCACCTTTAACATCTTGCGCGTTTAAAGATTTCACCAGCCCCTGAAGTATCTCCATACAGACTTGATAATCTCCGCGTGGCACGGTAAAGGTTAGGTCAGTCAGGCCCTTTTCACTGGCATTTTGGATAATTACGTCAACATTCACATGCGCGTTAGAAATTGGCCCAAGCACCTGATGAGCAACCCCGGGGTGATCAGGAATCCCTCGAATTGTTAACTTAGCTTCATCGCGCTGAAACGCGATACCGGATATACGTGGTGCTTCCATGGAAGTCCCCTCTTCTTCGTAACTGATTAATGTGCCTGGCCCGTCTTCAAATGAAGACAATACTCGCAATGGCACTTTGAATTTCTCAGCAAATTCCACCGATCGGGTTTGCAGCACTTTGGCACCCAAACTCGCTAGTTCAAGCATCTCCTCTGAGGTAATTGAATGCAGGCGCACGGCGCCGCTGACGACGCGTGGATCAGTTGTGTATATGCCGTCCACATCAGTGTAGATCCGGCATTCATGAGCCTCTAGTGCGGCGGCCAGGGCTACCGCGGTAGTGTCAGAACCGCCGCGGCCAAGGGTGGTAATATCACCCCGACTATTAATGCCTTGAAAACCGGCGATCACGACGATACGCCCTTGCGCGAGATCTTGCTCAATATTGTTTTTATCGATCTTTAGGATACGGGCTCGCGAATGAATATCATCGGTGTGAATTGCTACTTGGCCACCGGTGTAAGAACGAGCGTCATTGCCGCGCTCCTTCAATGCCAATGACAACAAAGCGATGGTGACTTGTTCGCCTGTTGACAGTAAAACATCCATTTCGCGCGGCTCTGGCTGCGCCGAGATATCGTTGGCAAGTTCGATCAGGCGATTGGTTTCACCACTCATTGCTGAGACCACGACGACTAAATTCTCACCAGCTTTATGTCGAGCAATCAACTGATCCGCCACATGATTAATGCGGTCAGCGGTGCCAACTGAAGTGCCACCAAATTTTTCGACTATGAGAGTCATATGTATTTTCTTTCGGATAAGAGGGTCTTGCTCAACGCGCAGCGGATTAAACCCGGTTTGAGCTCATCTGTAAATGCTATCGGCGACGTTTCTGGCGTTAATGCTAAGTGGCTTATGTTTGATCTTTGACCCACGGAACAACTGCATCCAGACAGAGTTGCAGTTTTTGTGCATCAGCAATTCCACCCTCAGCCATATCGGGCCGACCACCACCCCTACCATCAGCCAGCGCAGTTATGTGCTGAATCAACTTACCAGCCGGGAACTTTTTGCTAATAGCCTTGGCAACACCTGCCGACAATTTTACTTTGCCATCGATTTCAGCACCTAAAACAATGATTCCATTGGCGTGTTTATCCTTGAAGCGATCTATGGTTTCACGCAATAGGTTTTTATCCGCACCAGGTAATATCGCTGCCAACACACTAATGTCACCATGCTGCTCTACCTGGCTTTCCAAATCATTGCCGCCACCACCGCTCGCCAACATGCTTTGTAATTGCTTTTTATCGTCCTCAAGCCGTTTGATTGTAGCCTGCAATTGATCAATTCTCTTTGGCAAACTACCTGGATCAGATTTCAGCTGGTCAGAGATTTCGCGCAGTAAATGGTTCTGCTGATTAGCCCACTCAACTGCCTGGCGACGAGTAACGGCCTCCAGCCGTCTTACTCCGGCGGCAACACCAGACTCAGCGACTAATTTGAATAGGCCGATTTCCGCGGTGTTAGCAACATGCGTGCCTCCACAAAGCTCAAACGAAAAATCACCCATTGAAATCGTTCTTACTTCGGCACCGTATTTCTCGCCGAACAGCGCTTCGGCGCCTGCCGACTTGGCCTCTTCAAGGCCCATGGTTTTAGCACCTACTGAGCGCTGAGCAAACACCTCATTATTAACCAGCGCCTCAATCTGTTCACGCTCTTCTAGCAAAACAGGTCCTTCATGGGAAAAATCGAATCGCAATCTGTCTGGAGCTACCAGCGACCCTTTTTGCTGCACATGGTTGCCTAACACTTTTTTGAGTGCAGCGTGCAGAAGATGTGTTGCGGAGTGATTCGCCGCTGTAGCAAAACGTGCTTCAGCATCGACTTTCAACTGTACCTTGTCCCCCACCCTGACTGAACCCGATTCAACGGTGGTTGAATGCAAGAACACACCACTAGCTAACTTTTTACAATCGCTTACGCGGAGCTTACCAGATGGGCCCTCGATCAAACCTTGATCGCCTACCTGGCCGCCGCCTTCAGCATAAAAAGGTGTGGAATCTGAGACCAATAATGCTTGTTGACCCTGCTCAGCACGCTCTATCTCCTGATGGTCGACCATGATTGCCTGAACTGAAGCCACACCTTCTAGATTTTCATAGCCAGTAAAATTCGTTTCTTGATCAATACTCGTCGACACTTCAGCCGAACCACCAAATTGATTACTTTGGCGTGCACGTTCACGCTGCGCCTCCATCAATTCATTAAAACCCTCTTGATCAATTTCCATATCTCGTTCACGCGCCACATCCGCCGTTAAATCCGTAGGAAATCCATAGGTGTCATAGAGTAAAAACACTAAATCACCAGGCACCTGCTTGGCATTGAGATCACTGGTTTTTTGTTCAAAAATCTTTAAACCCTGCTCAAGTGTTTCGGCAAATCGTCGCTCTTCTTTCTCAAGCGCGGCTTCGATCAGTGATTGCTTCTCTACCAATTCAGGATAAGCCGCACCCATTTCGTCAGCTAACGCGGCGACTAGCTTAAAGAAGAACGGGGTTTGACCGCCCAATTGATAACCATGTCGCACAGCGCGTCTAATAATCCGTCGTAAAACATAGCCGCGACCCTCATTGCTCGGTATTACGCCATCGGCAATCATGAACGAGCAAGAGCGAATATGATCAGCGATCACTCTTACTGAATGATGTCGGCGATCTTCACTCCCTACGACCTCACAGATACGTTTAATCAACGCATCAAATAAGTCAATTTCATAATTGTTATTAACGTGCTGCATCACCGCGGCAACGCGTTCTAAGCCCATACCAGTATCAATCGACGGCTTGGGTAGTGGCCTTAGATCTCCATTGGCATTGCGATCAAACTGCATAAATACCAAATTCCATATCTCGATATAACGATCACCATCTTCCTCAGGTGTTCCCGGCGGGCCGCCCCAATACTCGGAGCCGTGATCATAAAAAATTTCACTGCACGGGCCGCAGGGGCCAACGTCGCCCATTGACCAGAAATTATCTTTTTCACCGATTCGAGAGAACCGATCTGGATCAACTCCAATCTGATGCAGCCAGATATCTTCTGCTTCCTGATCCTTTTCATACACCGTGACCCAAAGCTTCTCAGCAGGTAAAGCGAGCTCTTTGGTTAAAAATTCCCAGGCAAATTTGATGGCATCTTCTTTGAAATAATCACCAAAACTGAAATTGCCAAGCATCTCAAAGAATGTGTGGTGACGAGCGGTATACCCAACGTTCTCTAGGTCGTTGTGTTTACCACCAGCTCTTACACAGCGCTGAGAAGTCACCGCTCGTTGATAAGCAACCTTTTCTTGCCCTAAGAAAACATCTTTGAACTGCACCATCCCAGCGTTAGTAAACAAAAGGGTCGGATCATTGCCCGGCACTAGTGAGCTGCTGGCTACGGACTCATGACCATGCTGGGCAAAGTAGTCTAAAAAACGTTGACGTATTTCGGCGGTTTTCATTTGTTATTTCTTTTCGCTTAATGAAACTTCGGCGCATTAATGCGCCGAATTACTACAAGTAAAATGAGCTGCTACTGGTGAATACTCAAACCAGTTTGCTTTGAAATTAGTTGGCAATCACGCTTGTAAGGAAAGATCATTCAAAGCTCAGGTTAGGAACCGCAGCTTTAATGTGCTCCATGGTAAAGCCTCGGCCTTGTAAAAATCGAGCTCGCTTTGTCCACTCATTATAATCGTTAACCGGCTTGTCTCCATACTTTTTGTCGTACTGCTGCTGGGCTGATTGACGCCACTGCGAGCCCTCCATATCGATCAATTCTTCTATCAGCGCTGAATCCACTCCCTTACTATTTAATTCAGCCCGTAATTTAATCGGGCCAATACCTCGTAAACCTCTTGCGCGCACATAAGCTTCAGCAAAACGTTGGTCGCTTAAAAAATTTTCGCTAACTAATTGGCTGAGGATTTTTTCTATAATTTCGGTTGCCGATTTGCCGTTACCAGAACTTCCATCAAGCGCTTTGCTCCCCATGAGTTTGCGGCGCAGTTCCGAGATACTATGTTCGCGTCTTGCCAGCAACTGTATGGCTTTATGATAAAGCCGAGTACGCAAATCCTGCTTACGACTAGCGGCTCTACGACTTTGACTTTGGTTTTGGCCTTGCTCAGGCGTGCTCGAAGTTTTCGCTCTACGCGCATCAAGCCCACGTGGCTTCGTTTTGTGATGTCGCGTATTACTTACTTTTGGCTTTGCTGCAAAAGCTATTGATTTCGAGCTTGAGTTACTCGAATCAAGATTATTAAGGGAATTAGTATCGACCAACTCAATTTGGTCCTTTGCTCGAGAATTGCTCTTCCCCCGCTTACGAGGCGGCTGGATAATTTTCATTGTTTGGCCACCAACCTAATTATTTATCTACTTTCAATAAACGAAAAGTCTATCACTGTGAAAGCTCTATTGTTAAAAACAAGATATTCGATCGATACGAATTAAAGATGCTCGTAATTAAAGATGCTTGTATAAAAAAGGCGCTCAAACAAAATATGTTATGAGCGCCTGTTCGATTATCTACGTTTTTCAGCTAATTAAGATCAGCAAAAAAAACTAACTGATTTTACGATGCTTTGGCATCTTTTTCAGCATCAGTTTTGGCACTAGCCTTGGCGTCAGTCTCGCCAACGTCTTCAGCGGATGGTAATTCCTCGCCAATGCCTAAAGCGTTGCGAATTTTTACTTCAATTTCGCTTGCTATCTCTTTGTTTTCTTTAAGAAATTCTCGAACATTATCTTTCCCTTGACCGATGCGTGTGCCATCATAGCTGTACCAGGCACCGGATTTTTCGACAATGTCATTATCAACACCTAAGGAAATTAACTCGCTCTCACGCGAGATTCCCTCGTTATACAAAATATCAAATTCGGTTTGTTTAAATGGTGGTGCAACCTTGTTTTTGACCACTTTAACGCGGGTCTGGTTACCATAAATTTCATCGCCTTTCTTGATAGCCCCAATACGGCGTATATCCAAGCGAACTGATGAATAAAACTTCAGAGCATTACCGCCTGTAGTCGTTTCAGGATTACCAAACATCACCCCAATTTTCATTCGAATCTGATTAATAAAAATCACCAAAGTATTGGCTTTTTGAATGTTCGCAGTTAACTTCCGCAAGGCTTGAGACATCAATCGCGCCTGCAAACCCATATGCGAGTCACCCATATCGCCTTCGATCTCAGCTTTCGGTGTTAGCGCCGCTACTGAGTCAATAACCACGACATCGACAGCCGCAGATCGCACCAACATATCAGCGATCTCGAGTGCTTGCTCGCCTGTATCAGGCTGTGAAACTAATAACTCTTCGACATCTACGCCCAGACGCCCGGCATATTGCGGGTCAAGCGCGTGCTCCGCATCAATAAATGCAGCCGTACCACCCAACTTTTGCGCTTCAGCGATCACCTGCAAGGTTAATGTGGTTTTACCCGAAGACTCAGGGCCATAAATTTCGACTACCCGCCCCTTGGGTAATCCACCAATACCCAGCGCGATATCTAAACCCAGAGAACCGGTGGGAATGGCCTCAATGCCCTCGCCAATTTCTGAGTCGCCCATGCGCATAACGGAGCCCTTTCCATATTGCCGTTCGATTTGCGCTAACGCTGCTTGCAGCGCTTTTTGTTTATTGTCGTCCATTAAAATCTCCAAAAAATAGGGTTTATATGCATAACTGTTAATTTATACAGTAAATGTGTTTTGGTCAAGCAATCTTTAAAACTTCGACTTTTATCGCTATACGATAAACTAGCAAAATCAGTAATGCGGCGGTTTTTCGATTTCGGTCACACTCTCAGTTGAATTACTTGAAGTGGATTCGAGCTTCTCGATCAACAAGGCGTTTTGGCGCTTCAGTAACTCTATGTCTCGTTGCTGTTTGAAATGCTCATCGCTTAGCTTGCTTAACGCATCTTCTAAAAACGCTACTTTGACCTGCAGCTCGAGAACCGCGGAATCAATTGTCATCTGAATCGACCCACTCCCTGCTGCGATCAACGGCTTTATGCCAGCGTTTTAACAAGCGCGCGACTTTATCTGCATCCAAAGCGGGCTCAAATTCCTTTTCTACCTCGCGAACCTGACTTAGATCGTCCATCTGCCAATAGCCAGCATGCAAACCAGCTAAGAATGCTGCACCCAGGGCGGTCGATTCCAACACCTTAGGTCGAGTCACGGCTTTGCGTAATACATCCGCCTGAAACTGCGCTAGAAAGTTATTCGCTATCGCGCCGCCATCAACATTGAGCTGACTCAACTCAATGCCACTGTCTTTTTGCATGGCCTCTAAGACATCAAATATTTGATATGCCACTGATTGCAGTGTGGCCTTGGCAATTTCAGCACGCCCTGAATCACGCGTCAGACCGAAAATGGCACCTCGAGCATACATATCCCAATATGGTGCACCTAAACCGGCAAAGGCGGGCACCACAACTACTTCAGACTCAGGATTAGCTTGTAGGGCCAACTCCTCGGAATCACTAGCGGATTGAATAAACTCTAGCTCATCACGCAGCCATTGCACCGCAGCGCCGGCGATAAAAACGCTACCCTCCAAGGCATAGGTGATCTTGCCATCGATTGACCAGGCTATGGTGCTAAGTAAGCCTGATTCGCTATCAATGCGTTGATCAGCGGTATTCATCAGTAAAAAGCAGCCAGTGCCATAGGTATTCTTAGCCATGCCTTTTTCAAAGCAGGTTTGGCCAAATAGCGCCGCTTGCTGGTCACCTGCCACACCGGCGATAGGCACTGCCTGCCCTTGAAACTCAAAAGAGCCAAAGTCACCAGATGAATCACGCACTTGCGGGAGCATCGATGCAGGCACACCAAATAATTCCATTAGATCTTCATCCCAACTTCCGGTGTTGATATTGAGCAACATCGTACGCGCGGCATTACTTGGGTCGGTGGCATGTACCTTGCCGTCGGTGAGCTTCCAGATCACCCAACTGTCGATAGTGCCAAATAGTAAGTCACCGGCTTCGGCCTGCTCTCTGGCGCCTTCGACATTATCAAGCAACCATTCTAGTTTGCTGGCAGAAAAGTAGGCATCAATCACCAGCCCGGTTTTGTCCTGAATTTTATCTGTCCAGCCCTGGGCTTTGATTTCATCACAACGTGCCGCCGTGCGCCGGTCTTGCCAAACAATGGCATTGTGAATCGGCTCACCAGTATTTTTATTCCAAACAACCGTGGTTTCACGTTGATTAGTTATGCCAACTGCCGCGATATCGGCTGGTGTGATTTGGTTGGCCGCGACCAGTTTTTGCAGCACGCCAAACTGAGAATTCCAAATCTCATTTGCATCGTGCTCGACCCAACCGGGCTTAGGAAAATGCTGCGTGAACTCCTGTTGGCTAACGTCAACAATTTCAGCCTGATGATTAAATAAAACCGCTCTTGAACTAGTAGTGCCTTGGTCTAGCGCAATGATAAATTGGTCGCTCACACGGCCTCCGATAATTATTTTTGGTTTGATGGAAGTTTACGAAATTTTGGCACGCAAACCAACTAGACTAAGATAGTGAGAGTTAATTCATCGGCACCTGAATCACAAGCTATGCAAATCGTATTTTTAGACAGCAGCACCCTACCCGAACGATTTCCAATACCCAAACCCGAACGTCAACACGAGTGGAGGAACTATGCCTCTACCAATGCCGATCAGGTTTTAGAGCGCTGCCAGCATGCTGATATTGTGGTCACGAATAAAGTCCCACTTGGCGCTGAAGTTTTAAGGCAATGCAAAAAAATCACGCATATTGCTGTCGCGGCTACTGGCTACAACATTATCGACATTGAAACCTGCCGTGAACTAAAGATTAGCGTCAGCAATATTCGAGAATATGCCGGCGTCACTGTGCCCGAACATGTCTTGATGTGCGCCTTACAATTGCGTCGTAATTTATCTCGATATCAACAACTCGTAGCGCAGGGGGACTGGCAAAAGAGCTCTCAATTTTGTGTATTCGACCAACCAATCCAACAGCTGCATGGCAGCTTGGTGGGCATTATTGGTTTCGGTAGCCTGGGTCAGGCAACGGCAAATTTAATGCGGGCAGTAGGCGCAGAAGTCATTGTGCATTCAAGACGACAGGTCGAGAATTACCCCAATGCCTCACTGGATGAACTGCTAGCAAAGGCGGACATTATCAGCGTACATTGCACGCTGAATGAGTCAAGCAAAAACCTTATTGGTGACAAAGAACTGAGCCTGATGTCTGCTCAAGCTATTTTGATCAATACCGCACGTGGCGGAATTGTAAACGAAACCGCCTTAGCCAGAGCGATCGAAAATCAATCGATCGCCGCCGCCGCTATCGATGTCTTAAGCACTGAGCCGCCTCAGCAAGAGACGCCCTTGCTTGCTCTGGCAAATAGAGACAATGTCATCATCACGCCCCACATCGCCTGGGCCAGTGAAGCGGCCTTAGAACAACTCGTAACGATTCTCGGCGACAACATTCGCGCCTTTATTCAAGGCACGCCACAAAATCTAGTTACTTGATCGCCTGATCGTTCGACTTAGGCTTGATTGACTCAGAATTTGATATGCGTGCATCCGCGGTCTCAATGACTTCTGTCTCGTCATTTTGAGCTACTGCCGAACTTGACGCACCTGGCGAACCTTGTTTGTAGAAAACCAGATCAATTTCATTGCCTTCTTCTGGTTTGCTATAGAGCGTCATAATGGTTTTAGCTTCGTTAAATCGAGCATAAGTTTTGATGCGAGTACCAACATCGCGACCTTTGATGCCATAACAACTACTAATACCATTGTTAGCGGTAGTTCGTTGGAAGAACACAAAGTAGTCGGTGTTTCGATACTGATTCAATTTATAAGCTTTGGTGAGCATTTGATCACCACTTTCCATTAGATACTCTTTGTCACTTAAAAACGTCATGGTTTCTAAGCAGCCATTGGTGGCTTCAGAACGCCACACGCTCATTTGTAGATCAACTTGAGCTGATACACTTGCGTAGGCAGGTAAGATGATAATTAGCGTGGTTAGCCGGGTAAAAAAAGTACTGCTGAACTTCATATTGATAAGCCGCCATTGGTGATGCGGCAATCAACCCTTGTTATTTTTATTCGCTTAGAACCTTGCGCTGGTCATCGATTTCTATCGATTTAGGGTCGATCAACAGTGGCTTAAAGCGAACCCCTCAAACTCAATTGTAGTGAAAAAGAACTACAATCTACGCCCAAGTATAGCAATAAGCAGCTGTCCAATAACTACACTTATGTGAAGATGCGCCCCAATTATGTTCGATTGAAGCTTCTTACAACCGTATTTGATTAGTTCAGTCTCTGCCAGCTTGAGGCTACAATGTCGGCAATTACCCTGCACTGCGAATCCTTATGCCCTCTCTTAATAAACAACTAAGTACTCAGCTAGAAGAACTAAAAGTTCAAGGCTTGTATAAACAAGAGCGCGAAATTCAATCGGCCCAATCGGCCTCTGTGCGCCTAAGTTCTGAGCAAGCTACGCTCAACTTATGCGCGAATAATTATCTCGGCCTGGCTAATCACCCGCATTTAATCGCCGCTGCAGAGCAAGGCTTGCAAAGCCATGGCTTCGGGATGGCATCAGTACGGTTTATCTGCGGTACGCAAGATATTCATAAAACACTCGAGCATCGACTAAGCGAATTCTTAGGCATGCAAGATACGATTCTTTATTCCTCGTGTTTCGATGCTAATGCAGGACTATTCGAAACCCTATTAGATGCACAAGACGCTATCGTGTCTGACGCTTTGAATCATGCCAGCATCATCGATGGCGTCCGGCTTTGTAAGGCTCAGCGTTTTCGTTATATGAATAACGATATGAATGATCTTGAAGACCAGCTAAAAGCCGCTCGAGAAAGTGGTGCGCGGCACATCCTGATCGCTACCGACGGCGTATTCTCTATGGATGGCAGCTTTGCCAAACTACCGCAGATTTGTGATCTAGCCGATCAATACGACGCATTATTGATGGTCGATGACTCCCACGCGGTTGGTTTTGTCGGAGCGCATGGCCGAGGCACCCATGAATACCTTGACGTGATGGATAGAGTTGACATTATTACCGGCACATTAGGCAAGGCCCTTGGCGGTGCATCCGGCGGGTTCACCGCGGCGAGTAGCGAAATCATCGGCTGGTTACGGCAGCGTTCGCGACCGTATCTATTCTCGAACAGCTTGGCACCAGCTATTGTTTCGGCTTCGATTGCCGCCATCGATATGCTGTCGCAAAGCCAATCCCTGCGCGAGCAACTACAGAACAACAGCCACTATTTTCGAGAGCAAATGAGTAAGGCTGGCTTTAAGCTTGGTGGTGCCGGCCATCCAATCATCCCGGTAATGATTGGCGACGCTAAACTCACTGCCACGATGGCTGATGCATTATTAAAACACGATATTTATGTGGTCGGATTCTCCTATCCTGTGGTTGCCAAAGGCAAAGCAAGAATTCGCACGCAAATGTCAGCTGCGCATTCTCAGGCTGATCTTGATCATGCAGTACAGGCATTTAGCCAGGTCGGTCGCGAACTCGGAGTAATTTAGAACTAATGAAAGCGCTAGCCAAATTAAAAGCCGAGATCGGTGTTTGGATGACCGACGTAGAGCGGCCATCAGTCGGCCCGAATGATTTACTGATTAAGATCACCAAAACTGCAATTTGCGGCACCGACATGCACATCTACCAATGGGATGATTGGGCACAAAAAACCATCCCAGTACCAATGGTTATCGGCCATGAATACCTAGGTCAAGTGGTAGCAATGGGCGCCGAAGTCAAAGGCTTTGAGATCGGTGACCGAGTCTCTGGCGAGGGCCATATTACTTGCGGGCATTGTCGTAATTGTCGAGCAGGTCGTGTGCATTTATGTCGTAACACAATCGGGGTTGGCGTTAATCGAGCTGGTGCTTTTGCTGAGTATCTAAGTATTCCGGCGTTTAACGCCTTTAAAATTCCCGACAACATTGACGATCAGCTTGCGGCTATTTTTGACCCCTTTGGTAATGCGGTGCATACCGCCCTGTCTTTTGATGTCAGCGGTGAAGACGTGCTTATTACCGGCGCAGGGCCCATTGGCGTGATGGCGGCTGCCGTTTGCCGTCATGTTGGTGCGCGTCATATTGTACTCACCGATGTAAATCAGTATCGACTGGATTTGGCGAACTCGATGCAAACGTGCCGCACTGTCAATGTGCAGCAAGAAAATCTGCAAGACGTAATGCATGATCTCAACATGCAAGAGGGTTTCGATGTTGGTTTAGAGATGTCTGGAAACCCGGCAGCGTTTACTGAATTATTGAACGCTATGAATCACGGCGGCAACATTGCTTTGCTCGGCATTCCGCCAAATGATACAGCTATAGATTGGAATCAAGTGATTTTTAAAGGCTTGTCGATCAAAGGCATCTATGGCCGCGAAATGTTCGACACCTGGTATAAAATGGGCAGCTTATTGCAGTCTGGGCTAAAATTAGAAAAAGTGATTACTCATGAGTTCCCGGTCGAAGATTTTCAAGCCGGATTCGATGTAATGGCAAGCGGGCAGTCAGGCAAAGTATTGCTAAACTGGAGTTAAAAACTAACCACAATTCAACTAGACGCTATGAAGAAATGGTCTTCTAAGGTTGTTCATATTGTAAAAAAATTGAGTTTTAGTTATGCGCTTCACTCGATGAGTGCATTAATTCTTTTGACGCTCACAACGGGCCACTTACAAGCTCAAACTCTACCCCTGTTTCAGGATGAAACGCCGGTCAAAATGGTCTTAACTGCACCACTGACTCAATTGTATAGAGAGAAGAAAAACCCTTTGCGCCCCTACCGAGATGGCAGCGTTAGTTATATCGCCAATGATTCCAATACAGTGAGAATTCCGATCAAGGTTCGAACACGTGGCAATTTTCGCAGGCTTAATTGCCAACACCCACCGCTTAGATTGAATTTTGCCGCCAAGACCAACAATAGCAATTTGTTCGTCAAACAAAACAATTTAAAACTAGTGGCTCCTTGTCAACGTGGTTCAAAATTTCAGCAATTAATTGGCTTGGAATATTTAGCTTATAAAATTTTCGAGGAAGTATCAGGAGTGCATTTTAAAACTCGCTTGGTTGATATCAGTTATCTTGATTCATCGAAAAAGCGCAAACCTTGGTCCAGTAAGGCCTTTTTAATTGAAGATATTATCGATGTCGGGAAGCGCCATAGCTTTAAGCAGATAACGGCCAGCAAAGTCTCGCGCAAACAAATGGACCTGGAACAAACCGCCTTAGTTGAATTATTTCAGTTCTTTATCGGCAATACTGATTACTCAACCTTAAAAGCACCAGAGGGCGATGTCTGTTGCCACAATAATCGCATCCTTGGTTCGCTCGATGGCGCGGCTAAGTTTCTGCCAGTGCCATACGACTTTGATATCTCAGGAATTGTTGATGCCCCATACGCCTACCCTTCATCATCGCTACCGATAGAATCAGTCCAAGATCGATATTTTACCGGCTGGTGTAAAGAGGATCATCATTTCAATAATGCGATTAATATCTTTAAACAAAAGCAAACCAACATTTTACAACTTGCTGAAAAAGCACCAATTCTGAACGACTCAAGCAGAAGTAAAGCAATTGGTTTTATTAAACGCTTTTACCGTTTGATCGATAATCCAAAGCGAGTAAAGCGTGAAATAATTGGTCGTTGCCGCGGGCAGGTTGTGAAAGGTTAAACGCAGGCGACAAATGTCCGCTACTCATTCACCGCCGCTGGAAGAGATTTCGCTTTTTGCGACATCTCTAATTTATTCTTTAATCTATCTCTATAGTTCACTAATTTGGTCGGCGAGCCGGTCTCTAAAGCTACTTTATCAAGATATTCAATCACATCGGCATCAACTTCCGGAATAGCGATTAGCTCCTTACCATGGCGCACAAAAGGTTTAGAATTAATTAACTCAAGAAGGCCTGTGCCATGCCCATAGTGTTTTGCCATACCTACGTCGACCATTAAAATCTTGCCATCGAATCTGGGCAACACGGTCGGCACTAAGGGCGTATGGGCAACCACCATTCGTTTAACGTCAAAAGCATTTAATACCGCATCCAGGCGTTGGTGGTTTTCTGGCGACGTCGTCATGCGTGTCCAGCCACGATACCAAAGCGGCCCATTAGCATCGTCAATAATTAATGTTTCACCCTCTTTAGGCGTAGAATTTACTAGGGCAGTGCGCACCCGGGTATTAATAGAGCTAATTGATTCCGACAAATAATCCGGCGACAGGCCCGCGTGTACATAAAGCGTGTCAGCAATTTTTAATACTGTTGGACGGGCTAAAGCCCACTGACCCAGCTCACCGGCAGCTTGCCATAGTAAGCGATGCTCGACAAAGCCTAAGGGATGCTGAACATCGAATTGTTTGCGATGCGCTTTGTTAAATTCAGGCGCTGCCTCCCCTTCTGGGACAGCCGCCAGTTCAGCAGCTTTCACCTTTTCATAATAACTATTTCGTCGCGATCTAGAATTGCCATCTCTGAGCGCGGCAAATTCACCTGCATGAACATAACGCAAATCACCAATCACGTTCATCATTTCATGATTCCCCAGCAACACTTCAACCCGACCGCCTACCGCTTGAGCTTGTGAACTGAGATCTTGTAACAAACGAATCACCTTTAGGGAGTCTGGGCCACGATCAGTGACATCGCCTAGTTGCACTAAAATCGCTTTGCCCGCGCGCCACTTTTTGCGTTTATTGATCACACCCGCTTGCTCTAACAACACCCTAAATTGTTTAAAATCGCCATGCACATCACCCACCACTATCACGCGCTCAGGAGCAATTTTTTCGACATCCAGCTCCTGAGCAGAAGCACAGGCACTCAGAAAAAATAAGTAAACCAAGGCTGTTCTTGAAATCAGCTTAGTCATTAGTTGAGCCTTCAGTATTACTGTTTTTTAGCTTTGCCAATTCCTTCTTTTCTTCAAACTTGCGCTGGCGTTTTCTGAATGTATGTTGCGATTGCAAACCGTCACCCAGCACGCAAACACACAGCGATGTATAGGTGAAAAACACGGTTAACACCGCGGCGATATCTAAAGCATTAATCCCTGCTGCTATGCCAACTGCTATCGCCACGAAAATAAACAAGGTATCAAAAGTATCTGAGAGCGCTCGCCTAAATTGAACACCAGCCACAATGCCTGCCAAACTAAAAGCCAGCGCAAGACTATGCTGCACCACCATTACAATGCCAGCAACGACTGTTGGCAGCACTAAAGTCGTTTCATCCAGGGAATGGTCGTGGTCGCCTTCGCGATGAATGGTGCGATAAACCCAGGAAACCGGCAGCATCAATAAGATGCACCCGATCATAGATAGCAACAAATTGCGCGCGTCGGTAAACAGGAATTTAGATTCATTGCTGGCGTTTTCCCTAACGGTATTGAATTCCTCAGCATCAAAGTCACCCGCTAGCAAGGCATCTTCCATCTGCGTGATTTCCAGATCAGCGCCTTCAGATAATTCACCGACACCACCAACCGGTAATACCTCTAAAAAGCCAGGCACGTGTTTAATTAACAGCGCCAGCAAACCAAAAATCACGACGTAATATAGGGTGATTTTCATTGCCACCTTAACAAATGTGGCTTTGTCTGTGGAAACAATTTGTTCTGTTTGCATGTAGCGCTACTCCACCCTCTTGCATTGTGATTGTGGCAGAGTAAAAGATTTGCGCAAACGACACAACACAAGCCGTCGTTACCTAGACTTTTCGTTATAATGCGCGCTCTGTGGAGAGAACAATTATGAACGCGCCAAAAATCGGATTTATCAGCTTAGGTTGCCCAAAAGCCTTAGTCGACTCAGAACGCATCCTCACCCAGCTTCGGGTTGACGGCTATGACATCGTACCGAGTTATGAAGACGCTGATATGGTGGTAGTGAACACCTGCGGGTTTATCGACGCTGCTAAGAAAGAATCGTTAGATACCATTGGTGAGGCGCTAAATGAAAATGGCAAAGTGATTGTCACTGGTTGCATGGGCGCCAACAAAGAAGACATCACCGATGTTCATCCTGCCGTACTGGATGTCTCTGGGCCACATGCTTACGAGCAAGTTGTCGGCGCGGTTAAAACGTATCTGCCTTTTGAAAAGCAATACAACCCGCATCTTGACCTGGTACCACCACAAGGCATTAAGCTCACGCCGAGGCACTATGCTTATTTAAAGATATCCGAGGGCTGCAATCATCGATGCACATTCTGCATTATTCCATCGATGCGCGGCGACTTAGTTAGTCGACCAGCTAATGATGTGCTTAGTGAAGCACAAGGTTTAGTCAGTTCCGGCGTCCGTGAGTTACTTGTTATCTCGCAGGACACCTCAGCCTACGGCGTCGATACCAAATATCGAACCCAATTTCATAATGGCAAACCAGTCAAAACTAAAATGCTGGACTTGTGCCAGGCTTTATCCGAATTAGGCGATGGTGAACAACCCTGGGTTCGCCTGCATTATGTCTACCCTTATCCACATGTGGATGACATTATTCCGCTAATGGCCGAGGGCAAAATTCTGCCCTATCTTGATATTCCTTTTCAGCATGGCTCGCCAAAAATTCTTAAAGCCATGAAGCGCCCGGGAGCGATTGATAATACCTTGTCTCGAATCAAAACCTGGCGTGAAACCTGCCCAGAGTTAACGATTCGCAGTACTTTTATCGTTGGTTTTCCCGGCGAGACTGACGACGACTTCAAGCAGCTCTTGGACTTCATCCAAGAAGCCCAGCTAGATCGAGTCGGCGCCTTTACTTATTCACCGGTTGAAGGTGCATCTGCCAATCAGTTAGATGCGCATGTGTCAGAAGAAATCAAAGAACAACGCCTGGCCGAGTTTATGAACACACAAGCCGAGATCAGCACCGTCAAACTTAAACAAAAAATTGGTCAAACAATGTCGGTGATTATTGATGAAGTTGACGAGCAAGGCTGCATTGCCCGCAGCAAAGCCGACGCCCCAGAAATCGATGGCTTGGTTTACTTAAATAGTGAGACCAATCATCAAGCCGGCGACATCATCGATGTGAAAATCATCGCCAGTGACGAACATGATTTGTGGGGCGAGTGTGTTTAGTAAGGACAATTAAAGTAATATTAGTTTTCCTCTTCTTACTCAGTTCTGCTCATTTCTCGTAATCATGCGCTTTGGACCCTGGTATTGCTCGTAAAGAGCTTTGTGCGACGCTTCTGAGAACGTATCGGTTCTTTGTGAATATTGAGATATCCAGTTTATAAGCATCTCCAAATTTTTATCTTGCGCCTCCTTAGACTCGTACTTATGTGGCTCCCATGGTCGACTGCGTGCATTTGTAATGCACTGCTCGATTGATAGATTCATGAAAATTATTTCGGTTGAGTCAGATACCGCCAATTCGAGCAAATCGGAATAACAACCTTCAATAACCCAGCCCGGGTTGGAATTTATAAAGCTATCTATCTCTGACTTGGATATTTCCAAAGGCATTCTCTCTGGCGGCTCAGTTGGCGTCCAAGCCAAGGTGTCGAGATCTAAGTGAGATAAATCACCTTCCATACAAAGCCTTTTAGCAAGTGTTGACTTGCCGGCACCCGAATTACCAAATATCAAAATTTTTCTCATAGCTTATCTTCTGAGTATCCCGTAGCCGTTTACTCCTTTAGCGACCTAGCCTCGCAACTAATTGATTCGTCACTGTATAACATTGGCTAAGCTAGGAGACTCAGTCGAGCCGCTGCAAAATACGTGGTAGTGCTGACCTATTTTTATCTCAAATTCTTTTCTGACGAACTTTAAACCAGTTGACGGCGAGAGGCATGCGAGCTCTATTTCGTAGCTTTCGCCAGCCAATACAATAGTATTGGGCACAGGTTCAGATGAGGGTAATGAAAACGAATAAATAGTCTCCCCTGATAACTTTCTTACGCGGCTGATCTGACTAAACCATTCGCTCCCTTTATGGTTGATGATCGAAATAATGGAAAATTTATTATTCAAGTCATCTTCTATTACAGAACAGTCGACTTTAGTAACTTCGCAAGCACCAGCGTTTAGAGATGCAAACAAGAAAAATAAATTAAAGCAAAGAATAAACAAAAATGTCAGAGACCTACACATTACCAACTTCGCGAGCTGCAAACACTCCTTACGCCCCTCCAATATTCGTTCAATATGACAGTAAGCTATCAAACTCGCAAGTAGTCGGTTCTAGCAGGTGGTGTCGTTGAGCTGAGGATTCGCATCTTAACACTCAGAATTTAAGGTTAGCTCCTCAAAGTTTTCTGGCGGTTGCTAGCTTTGGCCAGCACCATCTTGCGCGATTGTTCATCCAGTTTTCTCCAAGCTTTGATCTCTTTTTCGGTTCGAAAACAGCCGCCGCAAATTTTGTATCCTTCAACGAAAGTGCAGAAATGTACGCATGGAGAGATTATTTTTTGTTGGTCTGTTTTATGCCACACCATTTTATTTTTACATGTGGTAGTTAAAAATTTACCAGCGACACACTAACTGCCATCTATGCCGGTTGGCTTACCATCCATGCTATGAGTATTTTTCTCTAACTGATACTGACGTAGTTCCTGATCGTTTTTCTTGTCTGTCCATTTTACTAATGTGTCGCGTTCTCCCTGGTAATCATAATAAGGAATTGCATACCCGCAGGAGGTTTGTACCAGGTCGATATTAAGCTTAAAGATTTGTCTGGCTCCTCGATGAGCTGGTAATTGCGCGCTAACCCTCGCCCATTGCTTATCGTGTGGCGAAATCATTTTGGCGTTGCCGTATAGGCGTAAAATTAAGGGCTGTTTTTCGTAAGAGCAAAACATCAGCGTCATGCGCTCGTTCTCTAATACATGTGCGGCAGTTTCGTTGCCGCTGCCGGTAAGATTCAGCCAGATAATGGTATTTGGGTCTAGCACGCGCAAACTGTCCATGCCTTTGGGCGATAGGTTAATACGCCCCTCTGCGCCGGCAGTAGCGACAAAAAAAAGATGTTGTCGCTCGATAAAATCGGTGAGTTTCTCGTCTAGTTGTTCGAATCTTTCCATGCTAAAAAGGTTCAATTAGTATCTAATTTAATCAAATTATTTCGGTAGTAGCGCAGTTCCTCAATGGATTCTTTAATATCATCCAAGGCTTGATGGCTGGCGCGCTTTTCATAGCCACCCAATATGCTGGGCGACCATTGTCGTGCTACTTCTTTGAACGAGCTTACATCAATATTGCGATAGTGCAGCCATTCACTGAGTTCAGGCATGTATTTGTATAGAAACCGTCTATCTTGGCAAATGCTATTGCCGCATAAAGGCGCACGATTTTTAAGCGTGTGTCGTTGAATAAAATCCAAGGTTTCAATCTCGGCTTGCCGTTCAGTGACACTTGAGGCACGCACCTTATTAACTAGACCAGTTTTGTTGTGTGTACGAGTGTTCCACTCGTCCATGCCATCTAGCAATTCATTGGATTGATGTATCACGATCACTGGCCCTTCAGCAATAACGCGTAGGTCGCCGTCGGTGATTATGGTTGCCATTTCAATGATTCGATCCTTTTCAGGTTCGAGCCCCGTCATTTCCAGGTCCATCCAGACCCAGGCATTGTGATGTTGCGGCAAAGCCGAACTCCTTACTATTGCGAGAATAGTGGTAATATTTAAGTGAAAGACAGGCTGCCAGTGCGGCAGCGAGTAACAAGAATACTATGATCGACTCCCTGGATAAACTCTTGAGCAGAAAATGTCGCCCGATTGGCAAGTCGGAAGGCGTACTAGACCTTTCTAAAACGCAGGCACTAAGAGCGCTGCTCAGCAATTGGGAGTTTTGCGCGACCAATAATCAGCTTTGTAAAACTTATCGCTTCGATTCCTACTCTGCCACTATTAACTTTGTGAATCGAGTTGCCGAAATCGCAGAGCAGCAAGATCACCACCCTGAGTTAATCGTCAGCTATCAGCGCTGCAAGGTGATTTGGCTAACGCACAGCGTGAATGGATTGACTGAGAATGATTTTATTTGCGCTGCCTTAATCGATCAGGTGTAAATAACGACTCCACTTGAATGAACTCGAATAGCTTAGCTCTAGGAACATGCATGATATCAGTGCTTCGCAACCATTCACGTTGATCTGATTGAGGTTGACATCTCAATTTAATGCTGTATTTTTATACAGTATTAAATTAAATTTTGGAGCACCCTTATGATTGGATATGTCACTCTTGGAACTAATGACCTGCCGCGCGCGGTCGCATTTTACGACAGCTTGTTTGCATCAATTGGCGCGGGTCGATTTATGGAAGAAGAAAATTATTTTGTTGCCTGGGCAGTGACACCTGACCAGCCTTCCGTTGCAGTTTCAATACCATTCGACAAAGCACCAGCTACCGTTGGTAACGGCACCATGGTTGCCTTGTTTATGGAATCACCAGAGCAAGTCGATGCCCTCTACGGCAAAGCGATTGAATTAGGTGCCGCCTGTGAAGGTAAACCCGGTTTCAGACCAGAAGATGCCACCAGCGGATTTTATGCCGGTTACTTTCGAGATTTAGACGGTCATAAACTCAATGCTTTTTGTATGGTTGAAGCTGGCTAATGTTCTTCACTCGAACGGAAAATTTGCCAGCAACTAATAACGGCTTTTAATCCTGGCTACTGATTTGATCATTTTTGGTTTTGCTTAAGCTTAGTGAAACCTACTGATATTATGGCGGCTAGCTAACTTACTCGTTGCAGTCGCTTGAAAGTTTCAGATCAATTCTTAGCGCTATTGGTGGTGGCCATCTGGGGCACAAACTTCGTGTTTATTCGCCTTGGTCTTAATGAACTTCAACCCTTCACCTTTGCGGCACTGAGATTTTTTTTAGTTGCGTTTCCGCTGATATTTTTCTTACACAAACCACAATGCTCTTGGCCAAGCTTAATTAGTTATGGGCTGTTTATCGGCCTTGGGCAATTTGGTTTGTTGTTTTGGGCGATGAAGGCGGATATCTCACCTGGCTTGGCTTCGCTGATAGTGCAAATGCAGGTATTTTTTACCGTCTTTCTCAGCGCATTCTTATTGCAAGAGACAGTCACTAAGTGGCAGTTAGTCTCCTTAGTAATTTGCCTGGCTGGTCTGCTTATGGTGATTTTGTATACCGATGGCAGTACCACCTATTTTGGTATTGTCATGGTTTTATTGGCCGGCTTTAGCTGGGCCTGCGGAAACTTAGTTATCAAACAAGCTGGCAAGGTAGATATGCTTAGCTTTATTGCCTGGTCATCGTTGTTTTCGGTTCCACCATTGTTATTAGTAGCAGTGCTAACTGAAGGTGTCCACACTATCGGCTCTGATATCGTTAAATTGAGTTGGCAAGGCTGGTTAGTCGTGCTTTGGCAAACTATCGGCAATACCTTAGTTGGTTATGGTTTATGGAATACTCTGCTCGGGCGTTACAGCGCCGCGACTGTTGCTCCTTGGGCTTTGCTGGTGCCGGTATTTGGAATGGTGTCATCTGCAATTTTACTTGGTGAGTTAATGCCAGATTGGAAGGTTGTGGCAGCTGTTTTAATTCTATTGGGCTTGACCGTGAATCTGATCAGCCAGAGGAAAAACCAAACAACTAATTAAAGCGTAGACTCTCTTTATAGCGCTGGCTTGCGAGCACTGATGATATAGTAGCCATATTGTCGTCGATGCAACCCCATCAACAAGCCATACATTGGCGCAATAAAATGCCCGAGTTGCACGCGCTTGTTGCCCTTACCAAACAATATGGTTTTAAAGAAATACTTAACTGAAACCCATGGTACAAAACTCGCGCTAAGCGATACTCGCCAGGAGATATCTTTGATATAAATGTCAGTGAAACCAACCTCCCTCATTGCTTGCTCAAAATCATTTATTCCAGCGAAATCCTCTAACACCCAACCCTGGCAAACCTTGCGATACAGAAAATTGAATAGCCGACTCTGTTTACCTTTTTTAGTAAACCCGTCGACGACACAGAGTTGCGCACCCGGTTTTAAAACCCGAAAAGCTTCCTCTAAGAAACGACGTTTATCTTTGCCAAAGTCGTAACAAGCGCTCTCCATCGCATAGGCACCATCGAAAGTATTGGATGAAATATCAAGCTCGCGATAATCACCTAATTGGTAGCGAACCTTTTCTTTATATTGATAGTCCTGGCTTAATAATTTGGCTTGATCGATCTGCCAGGGGACTATGGTGACGCCTAGCACAGTTAAGCGCTTAATTTGCGATGTTAAGTAGCGTGCACTCGCACCAACGCCACAACCAAGATCAATTAGGGAATTTTCTTTGTCTTCTCTAAGCGATAGCTGCAAGCCAACCTGTCGCGTCATTTCGTCCAGCATTTGCTCGCGCTTAAATGGGTTTAAACCAAAGCGATAATACCCAAAATGCATATTGAAGTTGCGACTCCATGGCTCATAGTCCATACCTGAGCTGGAGTAGTACTCAATTATCTGTTGATAATATTGATCGGTGTTTGAAGACTTATCGGCCTTGGTTTCTAATTGAGTATCGCGCAAGGTAAGTCTGTAGCTAGCTTGATTAAATGGTTAGGTCACCAAATCATCAAAAAAGGATTTGATTTTATCGGCCCAAGAGCTCTCTTGTGGGCTATGTTTGGAGCCGCCTTCGTGGAGAGTTTCGTCTAACTCTTGCAGTAATTCTTTTTGGCGTTTGGTGAGGTTGACCGGGGTCTCAACAACGACTTCCGCGTATAAGTCACCAACAAAACCAGCATTACGCACATTTTGTACGCCTTTGCCGCGCAATCGAAATAGCTTGCCAGATTGCGTACCTGCCGGGATTTTCAGTTTGGCGCGCCCTTCTAAAGTTGGCACCTCAAGCTCGCCACCAATCGCCAGCGTTGCATAGCTAATTGGCACAGTGCAATGAAGGTCGACACCTTCTCGAGTAAACAAAGGATGCTTTTTAAGCGAGACTAAAACGTAAAGGTCGCCATTGACGCCACCTTTGCCACCGCTTTCACCCTCGCCGGTTAAGCGAATTTGATCCCCTTCATCAACGCCCGCAGGAATCTTAACTGATAGTTTTTTATTCTCACGAATACGCCCCTTGCCATGACAGTCATTGCAAGGATCGGTCACGATAGTGCCTTCACCTTTACATTGCGGGCAAGTTTGCTGAACTGAGAAAAAACCTTGCTGCATTCGAACCTGGCCCTGACCATGGCAGGTACCGCATTGCGACGGATTACTGCCTGGTTTAGAGCCACTTCCATGGCAGGTATCGCAGTTCGACATGCGCGGCACAGTAATATTCATTTCGGTGCCGCGAACCGCGTCTTCTAACGACAACTCCAGGTTATAACGAAGATCTGCGCCACGACGCTGACGTTGGCGACCGCCGCCGCCACTACCAAAAATATCGCCGAAAACATCGCCAAAAATATCGCTAAAGCCACCTGCACCGGAGAAACCACCGGCGCCAGCGCCGCCCATGCCGCCTTCAAAGGCAGCATGGCCAAATTGATCATAGGCAGAGCGCTTTGAAGAATCTGACAATACGTCATAAGCTTCTTTGGCTTCTTTGAAATTCACCTCGGCCTCAGCATTGTCAGGGTTACGATCGGGATGATACTTCATCGCCAAACGACGATACGCCTTTTTCAAATCAGCGTCGCTGACTGAGCGATCTACACCCAGTACCTCATAATAATCGCGTTTAGCCATAATGAATCTTTTAATCGCCCTTATCTTAAACGGCGCGCATCAGGCTATTGTTTAAGACCGATGCGCTAAGGTTTTAGGCTTTTTTATCGTCGTCTTTAACTTCTTCGAACTCGGCATCCACGACATTGTCGTCTTGCGGCGCATCTTGTGGGCCAGCTTCGCCACCTGGTGCTTGATCCTGCGATTGAGCATACATTTGTTCGGCCAGTTTATGGCTGGCTTGCATCAAGGTTTGTACCTTCTCGTTAATCGCATCAGCGTCTTCACCCTTAACAGCTTCTTCAACTTCAACGATGGCGGCTTCGATGTTGGATTTTTCGCCATCATCTAAAGTTTCGCCTGCGTCTTCCATCGACTTCTTAACACCGTTAATCATCGACTCAGCCTGGTTGCGAGCTTCGACCAGCGCCTTGACCTTGGCATCTTCCTCAGCATGCGCCTCAGCGTCAGCCACCATGGCTTCGATCTCTTCTTCACTCAAACCTGAGCTCGATTTGATCACGATCTTATTTTCTTTACCGGTTGCTTTGTCTTTGGCCGACACATGCATGATGCCATTTGCGTCAATGTCGAAGGTCACTTCAATTTGAGGCACACCACGCGGTGCTGGCGGAATATCAGTTAAGTCAAATCGACCCAAAGACTTATTGCCAGCCGCCATTTCACGCTCACCTTGTAAGACGTGAATGGTTACTGCACCTTGATTATCTTCGGCAGTTGAAAATACCTGACTTGCATTGGTTGGAATCGTTGTGTTCTTCTCAATCAATGGCGTGCGCACACCACCCATGGTTTCGATACCAAGCGTTAGTGGCGTTACGTCGAGTAGTAAGACGTCTTTTACATCGCCACCTAGCACACCACCTTGAATCGCCGCGCCCATGGCAACCGCTTCATCCGGGTTTACATCGCGTCGCGCTTCTTTACCAAAGAACTCAGTTACCGCTTCTTGCACTTTTGGCATACGCGTTTGACCGCCAACCAAAATCACATCGTTGATTTCACTAGTCGAAACGCCAGCGTCTTTCATGGCGATTCGGCATGGCTCAATAGTTCGAGTGATCAAATCCTCTACCAAAGATTCTAATTTGGCTCGTGATAGCTTGAGCACCAAGTGTTTAGGGCCAGTGGCATCCGCAGTAATGTAAGGCAAGTTGATTTCAGTCTGCGAGCTTGAAGACAATTCAATTTTGGCTTTTTCCGCAGCCTCTTTTAAACGTTGCATTGCCAGAGCATCACCTTTGAGATCGATGCTTTGATCTTTCTTAAATTCTTCGGCGAGATACTCAATAATGCGGTTGTCGAAGTCTTCACCGCCAAGGAAGGTATCGCCATTGGTAGACAACACTTCAAACTGGTGTTCACCATCGATATCAGCGATCTCAATAATCGATACGTCAAAAGTACCGCCACCTAAATCGTAAACGGCGATCTTGCGGTCACCAGCTTTTTGATCCATCCCATAAGCCAGTGCAGCAGCAGTTGGCTCATTGATGATACGTTTAACGTCCAAACCAGCAATTTTACCGGCATCTTTGGTTGCCTGACGTTGAGAATCATTAAAATAGGCTGGCACGGTGACTACGGCTTCAGTAACTTCTTCACCAAGAAATTCTTCCGCCGTTGATTTCATTTTTTGCAGCACACGCGCTGAAATCTCAGGCGCGGCCATTTGCTTGCCGTTGGCTTCAACCCAGGCATCGCCATTTTTCGCTTTGATGATTTTGTATGGCATCAGATCTACATCACGCTGCACTACTTTTTCATCGAACTTACGACCGATCAAGCGCTTAACCGCATATAAAGTATTGGTCGGATTGGTGACCGACTGACGTTTGGCAGGTTGCCCAACTAATACTTCACCATCGTCAGCAAAGGCGACATAGGATGGCGTTGTGCGATCGCCTTCGCTGTTTTCAATAACGCGGGGCTTGTCGCCGTCCATCACGGCCACACATGAATTCGTTGTTCCTAGGTCGATTCCAATAATCTTGCCCATTTTGAATTACCTCAAAAATTACTTTCTGAATTGTTTGTGGGGTTGTTCGCCTGTTATTCAAGCGATTTATCATTGCGTTACAAATACGCCGCCCCGGTGTTAATTTTTATGTTCTGCAAATCGTGACAACTAATCACGGAAAAACTACTTGGCAACCACCACCATAGCTGCGCGCAGCAAGCGGTCATGGAGCTGAAAGCCAGATTGAATAACATTAATAATGCCACCCGATTCAACATCGTCTGATTCAATCATACTCATGGCCTGATGCAGATTCGGGTCGAGCTTAGCGCCAACTTCAGGCACGATCTCTTCAACGCCAAATTTACCCATGGCGGTTTGTAGCTGTTTGAGGGTAATTTCTACCCCCTCATATAAACCTTTGACACTCTCTTTCTCTGCTTCATCATGTTGCGCATTTAGCGCCAGCTTTAGGCTGTCGTAAACACTGAGCATTTCTTTGGCGAAACCTTCTACCGCAAATTTGCGAGAATTAGCGACCTCTTTTTCAGTGCGGCGACGAACATTGTCTTCCTCAGCCTTAGCGCGCAAAAAGGCGTCCTTAAGTTTGGCGATCTCGGTTTGCGCATCAGCAAGTTCTTGCTCTAAATTTTGCGCATCAGAATTCTGCCCTTCAGCTTCATTTAGTGAAGATTCATCGACCTGACCAGGATCGGCATCAATAGTAGCCTCGGAAGCGTTTTCTAGAATTTCTTCCTGATTGCTGTCCGGCGTGTCTGGCTGCGGGTTTTTAGTGTCTGACATAGTGTTATTTTGGCATTCTTAAGGCTCGCCAATCGCCTTGCAAATAGTGTTACGAGTGATGCTAAGAGGCGCCCCAAAAAAAGAATGGCTGAATTATGGGGATAGAAGCTGGCAGTTCAAGGCTTTAGCGGCTTTTTTTACTGATTTTTGAGTTTTCGTTTTGCGGCGAGAAGTCGATATTTGTAGCAACACTTGCCAAGCGACTCTTAACACCGCACACTCCAACAAAACCTATCTATTGTTTGCGGACGGCATGCGACGCCAATCAGCAACTCTTTTTATCATTTTCACGGTCATGCTCGATGCCATGGGCATTGGCTTGATTGTGCCAGTGATGCCGAATTTAATTCGTGAAGTTTCGGCGCTTAACATGGCCGATGCAGCCTTTGTTGGTGGCTTGCTGACATTCAGTTTTGCCGCCATGCAATTCCTATTTGGCCCGCTGCTTGGAAACTTATCCGATGCCTATGGCCGGCGACCGGTTCTCATCGTGTCGCTAGTCTGCATGGGCCTGGACTATTTTCTGATGGCCTGGGCGCCGGTACTAAGCTTATTGTTTGTTGCGCGAATTATTTCAGGCATCACCGGTGCCACCTACTCAACTGCGGCGGCTTTTTTGAGTGACACTTCAGAAAAGGGTCAGCGATCTGCGCATTTTGGCTTAATGGGCGGTGCTTTTGGTATCGGTTTGGTGCTCGGCCCTGCATTGGGCGGCTTGATAGCCGAATTCGGCACGCGCATGCCATTTGTGGTGGCAGGGATATTAGCCTTAAGCAATGCGGCGTTTGGCTTTTTAGTGTTACCTGAAACTCTAAGCAAGGCACAACGCCGACCTTTCCAACTACAAAGGTGCAACCCTTTTGGCGCACTTTTGCGAATTAGACGCTTCCCGGCCATTGCCGGTTTAATGCTTACCACGTTTTTATTGGCCACGGCGAACAATGTTTATGCCGTTATCTGGCCTTTTTTCACCATCGAAAAATTTGCCTGGTCGGTTTCCACTGTCGGCTGGAGTTTTGCCGCCTACGGCTTAAGTGCAGCCATCGTGCAAGCTGTGATTCTTAAATGGCTAATTAATCGCTTTGGGGCACGCACCACTATTTTGTTTGGTTTCGTTATGGGCGTGTTTACACTGATCTGGATTGCTTTTATCAACTCTACCTTATGGATATTCCTTGGCATACCAGTCACCGCGCTTAGTGCTTTGGTTGGCCCAGCAATACAAGGTTTAATGGCTGATGAAGTAGAAGACTCAGAACAAGGTGAACTACAAGGAATTTTTGCGTCGGTGATCGCCTTATCTATGATTGTAAGCCCCTTACTAATGGGCACCACTTTCAAATTATTTACGCACGAAGATGCGATCTATTACTTTCCTGGCTCACCATTTATTGTGGCCGCGGTGCTAATGGTGATATCGATGTTGCTGTTTATCAAACAGTCTGGAGTAGAGAACCAAACCGAACTTAAGGCATCTGACAATTAAGTTCTAAAAATTAGAGGGCGCTTATAAAAGCGCCCTTTTCTCAATACTAGAGAGCCCTTGATAAATTAAATGCTCCTTAGTTTTATAGAAGTGATTCGCTAACTGGCTGAGGCAAAACTAAAGTCAGCAAACTGCTCACGCAGCTTTAATTTATGAATCTTACCGGTCGCAGTATGCGGCAATTCGTCAACAAAGGTCACTTCGTCTGGCGTCCACCATTTGGCAATCTTGCCTTCCATAAACTTTAAGACCTCATCACCACTAACTTTGCTACCGGGTGCTCGTACCACCACAAGCAAGGGTCGCTCATCCCACTTTGGATGAGCGATGCCGATTACGGCGGCCTCAGCAACCTCGGAATGACCCATAGCACAGTTTTCCAGATCAATTGAAGATATCCATTCGCCGCCCGACTTAATCACATCTTTAGTGCGGTCAGTGATCACCATATTGCCATCAGCATCAATACTGGCTACATCACCGGTATCAAACCAGCCTTTGTCATCTAGGGTGTTTTCATCGTGCTTGAAATATCGCTCGACCACCCATGGTCCACGCACCTTCAATGCGCCAAAGGCAACCCCATCCCAGGGTAATTCATTGTCATCGTCGTCAACGATTTTCATTGATACTCCAAAAATTGGCCGCCCGGCACGCACTCGTAGCGCGTCGTATTCGGCATCGCTATATTCTTCACGTGGTCGTTTAGTTTGATTGAAAGTACCAAGTGGCGCCATCTCGGTCATACCCCATCCAGTAATGGTCGTGACACCATGATTCTCTTCAAAGTCTTTCATAATGCTTAATGGGCAGGCTGAACCACCGACACCAACACGTTTGAGACTTGGAACTTTCTTACCTGATTCTTTTAAATAGGTCAGCAAAGATAACCAGACCGTTGGCACGCCAACTGAATAATTGACTTGCTCGCGCTCGATCATTTCCTGTAGGGCCTTACCGTCACCCATTTTAGAACCCGGGAACACTAATTTAAAACCAGATAGCGCCGCAGAATACGGAATATTCCAGGCGTTAACATGAAACATCGGCACAATTGGCAGCGCAGTGTCATATGCTCGTAGCCCCATACCATCGGCTAAGCAGCAGGCGTAGCTTTGTAGCACTAAAGAACGATGTGAATACAGCACGCCCTTGGGGTTACCAGTGGTACCGGAGGTGTAACATAAAGAACAGGCCGAATTCTCATCGAGATCCGGCCACGGGAAATCCGCTTGTTGGCCCGCTAGTAAATCTTCATACCAGTACACGTTCTCGAGCTTGGTTGGTGGCATGCTGTCTTTGCTAGCTAATACAATCACACCTTTGACGGTATTAATTTGATCGGAGATCGCTTCTATTAATGGTACAAACATTGGGTCGACCAGTAAAAACTGATCTTCGGCGTGATTAATAATGTAGACCAATTGCTCTGGGAATAACCGTGGGTTGATTGTATGGCAAACAGAACCACTACAGGCAACTCCATAGTACACCTCCATATGACGGTAGTCGTTCCAGGCTAGTGTACCAACGGTCTGCCCTGGCTCAAGACCGAGCTCTCGCAAGGCAAAAGCGAGCTGGCCAGCTCGGTCATAACAATCGGCCTGAGTGTATTCATGACGCGGATTATCATGCACAACCGAGACAATTTTACTGTCGCCATTGATGCTGCGCCCGTGGCGCATTAACGATGTGATGGTGAGCTGTTCGCCCATCATTAAACCTTGCATTAGATCTCTCCTCTGGTGAATTTTTTATTTTCGTGTACTTCAATGAATGCGAGTCTTAGGCTCGCGAATACGTATAAGTTTTGTAAGATAAATCAACCGAAGATTTCAAACCATCTTAATCTTCATCCAACAATAAATCGATGGTCGGCACCAAGGTGCCCGGGTTATCTAAGGTCACCGGCGGCCTCGGTGGTGTTGGTGGCCCCGTAGCGATAAAGGTCAGTTCAAAACTACGAAAGTCCTGGCCAGCAGTATAGAAAAATCGGTTACTCGACTCTAATTCTAAGGGATTGCCATCGGCAGTAGTTGGGAAATGCGGTTCAGTTGGAATCGCTGGGTCGCAATTTCCACAAATCAAAGATAGTGACCAAAAGCCACCAGTTAGACTCGAATCTAGCGTAAAGGCAAATGGCGCTTGAGTTTCTCCCTCTCGAATCACCACGGTAAAATCAAAACTTGGCGGATTAATAAATTGTGAGCCACGTGCTGTTATCGTGATCTGCTCATCACCACGAGCGACAAAATCAGTGGGCAGCAAAACCACTCCCTCGTAAATATTGATGATTTGGGCGTTCGCGCCCGAGCACAATAGCCAAAGAGAAAACCAACAAAGGTTGGTTAAAACAATATTTTTTCGGGATTTATTCGTCAATGATATCTCGACCTTATGACGATACTAGGGAATGAAGAGCCTTGGGGTCTAAAATTAGCGCTGGTCTACAGCCCACCAGGACGCAATGCTCAATAACGACAAACTAGCCACGGTGGCGACGACGCTGACTGGCGAAATGACAATCGACTCAGGAATTAAACCAACGAGCCTGGTTAACACCTCATTGGCATCAACCATCCAAACAACAGCTGCTAAACCAACTGAACCGGCGAGCAAATCAATAGCTAAGGATGATCGAGCTGCTAGTGATGAAGCTTGATAAGACTGATGAACTGTCGCCTCTGTTTCCACTTTGACCATTACCGATGCGGTAAAGCCCGCATCCAGCAGTTCGGGCTGGGAACGCCGAGACTGACTGAACAACTCGTCCAGCTCATTTGTGCTCGCCTGCGCGAATTCGCTTTGATTTACCTGATCGT
The DNA here is from genome assembly GCA_964455815.1 of uncultured Gammaproteobacteria bacterium. GTDB lineage: Bacteria > Pseudomonadota > Gammaproteobacteria > Arenicellales > Arenicellaceae > Arenicella. Next base: position 57,051 of record CAYVYS010000005.1, on the reverse strand, counting down.
TCATCGTTTATTACCAACTATTCTCATCAAACTCATACCCATGCTATTGCTCTTGCCACGCCTTAAGCGCTTTCTGCAAACCAGCGCGGCCTCGATTAATATGAGTTTTTACCGAACCAAGCGGTATACCCATAATAGTAGCAATCTCTTGTTGAGTATGTTGTCGATGCAACAACAAGTGTAGCACAGAGCGTCGCTCCGGCTCGAGTTCTGCTAGCAAACTTGCTACTTTTTTGTGCAACGCAGATTGCTCTGCCTCAGCTTCATCAATGCTCGATTTCGCATTTGCTACGGGTTCTTGAGGCGTGTCAAGCACCGGATGCGAATCCAAGGACTGCATTAATAATTGCTTCTTACGAGCTTGTTGAAGAAACACATTGTAAGCAATTCGATATAGCCAACTGGAGAACTTGGCATCACCTCTAAATTGCTTAAGCTGACGAAAGGCCTGAATAAAAGCTTCTTGCACTAAATCGTCAGCCAACGCCTCATTCCAATCAGTTAATTGACGCATCGAGTAACGTAAATTTGATTGGTGTCGAGCAACGAGTTTAGTATACGCTCGTTGATCTTGCTCGTTAACCGCGCGCGCTATCAGCGCCGCGTCTTCGGTTTGGTTCACAGCGAATGTGATAGATTTAACTTACTCGCTGCCTACCTGCTGCTCTTCTTTTCTAGCTTGTAGATACCAAAATAATATTCGCCCAAGGCCTATAAATAATGGGATACAACCTATGCCAGCTACAAATTCATTGCCCCCGGCGCTAAACGCAACCACAATGCCTGCCCCAATTGCGGTGAGCATGATGCCGCTGCGTAATAAACCGCTTGAACTACTGTCATCAATACTACTCATCACATTGTCTGGCACAGGCTGACCAGCCGAGATATAGGCATTAATTAACTCAATTTTCTGGCGTCGACGTCGATGGCTGTAGACCAAAATAGCGATTAATATAAATACCGGCATACCAAAAATCATAAATATTGCCGGAACCGCGATGGCGATCGCTCCTGCGGGAATATCATCATGGTCTACCTGAAACATTTTTGATTTTGAAAAAGCTTCAACCAATTCGCGTTTTTCGTCTTCAGATAAGCCTTCAATTTCGACAGCAACTTCTTCCGCCGCTTCTTTATCAAATTTGCTGAGCAGGTCGACCAATGAATCGATCTGCTGCTCGAATTCATCGTTCGAATCACCATCAGTTTGAATGTCAATTGAGACGCGACTTTTTGATGTATCTTCGTTAGCCACTGCCTCGAACAAAGGCAGACACAAGCTGACTGCTAACAGAGCAATTAAAATGAGGTTTTTCATTATTGTTCTCCAGGTAACTATTTAATTACAGGGTATTAGTGGCTTAGATGCGTGCTTTGCTGATCTGGATTCAGTGATAAGCACAAAAAAGGAGGTCAAGCCTCCTTTTATACAATCGCCTAGTAACCATGCAAATAGAAATTTAATGCAGTTAGACATAAATAGTACCACTCGCAAACAATCTAGCCTGGCCAGCAATGGTGACCCTTTCTCCTAAGAACTGGCACCTCGCGACACCACCTCGTTGTGATACTTGCTTGCCCGTCATCGTTTGCTTATCGAGTTTCCTGGCCCAATAAGGGATCAATTTGGTAAACGCCGAACCGGTAACCGGGTCTTCATCGATACCAACTTTTGGCCCAAAAAAGCGATGCACAAAGTCATAGCGCTCAGAAGCGGCAGTAATAATCACGCCGCGCCCCTCGAGCTCCAGCAAGGCAGAAAAATCAGGTTTGGCATTCACCACGGTCGCCTCGGACTCGAGTATCAACAAGTAATCCTGATTAAACAAGCAAGGTGCTTCCTGCTCGACAGCAAAGGCTTGCGCTAGCGCAGTAGGTAATTCGGCCTGCTCGGCGACTTCGGCAGGAAAATCCATCTGCCACCACGACTCATCTAAACGCACTTCCAAATCACCGCTTCGTGATTCAAAAATGCAATGCTCTACGGCGTGCTCAAGATTTAATACAAACGCGCTCGCCAAGGTGGCATGGCCACACAAATCAACCTCAACCGCCGGTGTAAACCAGCGAATCTGATAACGCGGTACATTTGTAAAACTTGATGCATCACCTGGTGTATCACTTGGGACTGGCACAAAAAACGCCGTTTCTGACAAATTATTTTGCGCCGCAATGGCCTGCAATAAATCGTCCCGCAACCAGCTTTTAAGAGGCACTACAGCGGCAGCATTGCCACTAAAAGGTCTATCAGCGAAAGCATCAACGACATATTGTTTTAGTTCGTGATTCATAACACCTCCAGTGATCTCGAATTACTAAAGAGCCCCTGACCTTATGCATTTTTAGATAATTGCTCAACGACCTTATCGCCAAAGGCATCGGTTGAAAGCATGGTGACACCACTGCCGGGCTTAGATAAATCGGACGTAGAAAAACCTTGCGAAAATACACCTTGCATGGCGTCCCAAACATTGCGTGCTTCATCTCGCATACCAAAGCTGTATTCAAGCATCATCGCCATCGAGCCGATCATAGAATACGGGTTAGCGATTTTTTGCCCCGCGATATCGGGTGCTGAACCATGCGATGGTTCGTAGTAAGCCTTATTGTTTTCACCTAAACAAGCCGATGGCATTAACCCGAGCGATCCCAAGATACCACCACCTTGATCGCTTAAGATGTCGCCAAACATATTCTCCATTACCATGACATCAAATTGGCCAGGATTTAGGCAAAGCGCGGTGGCTGCGGCATCTACTAATGTGTGTCTGACTTCAACGTCACTATAGTCTTTGGCGACTTCATCGAGCACTTCGTTCCACAATACGCTGGACTTCAATACATTGCTTTTGTGAATATTGTGCAGCACGCCTTTACGACTGGCTGCGAGCTTAAACGCGGTGTGGAGAATATTGCTGATTTGATCTTCATCGTATTCCAATACTTCACGTACAAAGCGCTTACCGTGTTGGTCTTTGCCTAGCTCTTTTTCGCCGAAATACAATCCGCCGACTAGTTCGCGCACCATTAAAATATCAATACCCTCGCCGATTACCTCAGGTTTTAAGGGCGAAAAATGTGCTAACGATTTAGGTAAATAAACCGGACGATAGTTTGCATAGGTATTCAAACGTTTTCGCAGTGGCAACAAAGCACCGCGTTCAGGCTGCTGATCGATAGGAATTTTTTTAGACTCTTCATGGCTCAAACCAATTGGCCCTTTAACTACCGCATCCGCCCGATCAACCAATGCTTGAGTCTCTTCAGGAAATGAGCTGCCATGAGTAAAGTATGCGCCGGCTCCAAATGGTGCCTCAACGATGTCAAATGAGACATCATTTCGTTGCTCAATAACGTTTAAGACTTTCAGCCCCTCCTGAGTGATTTCCGGGCCAATGCCGTCGCCGGCGAGAATCGCGATTTTGTAACTGGTCACAATAAAATGCTTGCTAAAGATTAGAAACGGGCGAGGATTCTAGCTGATTTACCTGATTATTCGAAGTTGATCGTGTGGATTATCTTTAGGAACCACTGATTTGTGTCTGTTAAACTCCCAATAAGACAAATAATAGATTTGTTATAACTAAAATTAGAAAAAGCTTTTGACCCATTTACCCCAAGACCCATTTCCCTAAAGAGGTTCCCCATGAAAAGAATTTCTCGCTATCTAAGCTTACTCGTCTGTTTTTCCTTTGTGAATTTGGTGTTCGCACAAGATGAGCAAAAACTTGAACTCAAAACCGAAAAAGTTGCTGGCTCGGTATACATGCTATCTGGCGTTGGTGCCTTTACTGGCGGCAATATCGGCCTGAGTATTGGCGATGATGGTGTCGCCATGATCGACAATGGCGTGCCTGCCCTTTTAGAGGTGCTTAAAGCAGAAGTCGCTAAAAGCACCGATAAGTCTATCGACTACCTGATCAACACGCACGCACATGGAGACCATACAGGTAACAATGTTTATTATGGCGGCGACGGTTCTCGCATTGTTAGCCATCGCAATCTGCGCCGATCACTGGTAAATAGCGACACTCAAGAAAAAGGCTTACCAGTGATTACTTTTAGTGATCAAATGACTCTGCACATCAATGACGATGCTGCCAGAATCATTCACTATGCCAATGCTCATACCGACGGTGATGCGATTGTGGTGTTTGAAAATGCCAATGTAATCCACACTGGTGACATCATGTTTAACGGGCTCTTTCCTTTTATTGATGCGAAAAGTGGCGGTACAGTCCCTGGCGCTATCAACGCCTTAACTGCCATTGCTGAGCTTTGTAATGATGAAACTAAGGTCATTCCCGGGCACGGATCACTTGCCAGCAAAGCCGATGTATTGAGCAATGTGAACATGTTGGAAACCGGCTTTAACAACGTAAAGGCCTTGGTTGCGGATGGCCAGTCTGACGAGGAAATTCATGCTGCGAAACCGCTGGCAGATTTTGAAAGCTTCAGCTGGGGTTTTATTGACTCCGAACGCATGGTTAATCAATTAATTAACGATGCACGTAAGTAACATCTAAACACCAATTAACGAACATACAGCGCAATATGGATACGTCCTTTTTCATCGGCACACTTTTCAATTTGGGCATTAACCTGCTCTACACCATTATCGCTTTGATAGTCGGTGTCGCTGCACTCAAATTTGTTGATAGCCAACTACTGAAAAATGTTGATATTGAGAAGCAACTGCAAGATGGCAATCTGGCGGTAGCGATTTTTGCCTCTACTATTTTGCTTTTCGTGGCGGTGATTGTTTCTTTCGGCCTGAAAGGTTAGACACTCTCTCTTAGCCTCAAGGAGTAATCACCATGCGTGAATTCTTTTGGCAAGTTGTCATCACCCTGGTGGTGGCATTAGGTATTTCTCTGCTCGAAGAAATTAGACACCGTAGCGATCTGCAAAGCTACGGTGTCGATCTGCCCGACTTACCAAAAAACAATATTGACCTAAACAAACTGAGCAACGAACAGCATCGCTTACAAACCGGCGTTGCCTATAGTGTTTTGGATCAGTCGTTTATTGATCAAGTCAGTTTAGATTCGTCAATGAGTCAGGTGGCTGCCGACAAACGCTATTGGAGCTATGGATTCCGTGATGCCAGTAATCGCACAATTGCTTATGCAGCCGCAGCGGTTAACAAGAATCATTATCTGGCAAATAGTTTTCTTTTGGGTTTTGTTCCCTTTCAAACCCAACACCTTTGGGTTCCACTTGCCACCTTGAGCCAACGCAAACGCTATCTTTTTGATCACCGTTTGTTCGGCCCACAAATGGAAGACGTTTGGCAGAATTCAAAACAAGCTTATGCTTATAGTCACGGTGATTGTGAGGATCATGCGTTGCTTTTGGCCGATTGGTTAATTGGCATGGGGCACGACGCCAAGGTCGCGATCGGTGAAATACCAAGTGGCGGACATGCCTGGGTTGTGCTTCATCATCAAGGGCGAGACTATGTATTAGAAGCCACCAGCAAACGGCGTATCAATTCCATTAGTGACTTTATTCCAGCCGCAAGAGCAACCGATTATCGGCCGGCTATTTTGTTTGATCGTCAGTATTTTTGGGTTAATACCGGGTCAAAATTAACCACCCGATATACTGGCCCACATTGGCAACTTCGCTCGCGCTTTGAACGCGATAACCTTGTGCAACCGGCGGATTTAAAATTCTAGATTTTTAACGCTGTTCTTTGACCTTATTTATAAGCAGCCTCTAAAGATTTTCCAAGGCTTGTTGGCTTGCTATGATTCCATTGTTGTCTGCATAGACCCAATCACCGGGCGCAATGGTCTGGCCAGCAAAGCTTACTGGTACATTCAAATCACCCAGACCTCGTTTTTCTGTTTTAAGCGGATGTGTATTTAATGCCTTGACTCCTAAAGAGAGCGAAGCAATTTCATCACAATCTCGAATACAGCCGTTGATGATTAAACCACTCCAACCATTTTTCACCGCATTAGCCGCCAGCATATCGCCAAGAATTGCGCGACGTAACGACCCTCCGCCGTCCATTACAATAACGCGGCCTTGACCTTGTTCATTGAGTAGTTCTTTAACGACAGAATTATCTTCAAAACATTTAATGGTCACCGCCTCACCAAAAAAGGAGCTTTTACCACCATAGTTTTTAAAGATAGGGTCAAGCACACGCACTTGATCTGGGAACTGATCGCATAGATCGGGAGTTGATAACTTATTCACTTCGATTTTCTCTTAAGTCTGTTCTCTGCGACATTGACATGCTCGTATGGGCAATGACGACATGCATTACCACAGCATTTTCCACGGGCCAGATGATAAGCCTCAGTTAACACCATAAAACCATCCTCTTTGTAGTAGTGGACGTTTTCTATGAGTTCCAGGATCGGCCATTGCTGTTTATCGATAGGTTTATTCACGAGAGTTCTATTTAACCTAGGTATTGCGCCGGTATTGCCCGCCGACCTCAAAAAACGCGTCGGTTAGCTGGCCTAAGGAACATACCCGCACTGCATCCATTAACGCTGCAAAACCATTTTCACCTGAAATAATGGTTTGTTTGACTCGCTCAATCATCTCTTGTGAACTTGCTTCATGCTGTTGATGAAAATCAGCCAGACGTTGAATCTGGCTTTGTTTTTCATCCTCGGTTGAGCGTGCCAGCTCGATAGTTGTGGTTGCCGGCTCTGCTTGTTCCGGTAAAAACGTATTGACGCCAATTAAAGGATAAGAGCCATCGTGTTTTTTGGTCTCGTAGTAAATCGATTCATCTTGAATCCGCCCACGTTGATAACCGGTTTCCATCGCTCCAAGCACACCGCCGCGGTCAGAGATTCTTTCGAACTCTTTGAGCACCGCCTCTTCCACTAAATCAGTTAAATCTTCAACTACAAATGAGCCTTGTAGGGGGTTCTCATTTTTAGCCAGACCAAATTCTCGATTAATGATTAATTGAATCGCCAAAGCGCGCCGCACTGACTCCTCGGTCGGCGTAGTGATCGCTTCATCATAAGCATTAGTATGCAAGCTATTGCAATTGTCATAGATGGCTAACAGTGCTTGTAAGGTCGTGCGAATATCATTGAACTGCATTTCCTGCGCATGCAGCGAGCGACCCGAAGTTTGAATATGGTATTTCAACTTTTGACTGCGACTATTTGCGCCATATTTATCGCGCATCGCCACCGCCCAAATTCGCCTCGCCACTCGACCAATCACAGTGTACTCAGGATCCATGCCGTTGGAAAAGAAAAACGATAAATTGGACGCAAAATCATCGATATGCATACCCCGCGCTAAATAGGCTTCCACAAAAGTAAAACCATTCGCTAAGGTAAATGCTAACTGGGAGATCGGATTAGCCCCGGCTTCAGCGATGTGATATCCAGAAATTGAGACCGAGTAAAAATTACGAATTTCATAATCAATAAAATACTGCTGAATATCGCCCATCATGCGCAGGCTGAATTCGGTCGAGAAAATGCAGGTGTTTTGCCCTTGATCTTCTTTGAGAATGTCCGCCTGCACAGTGCCTCGAACCTGACGTAAAGCGTGCGCGCGCAACTCTATCGTTTCCTGCTCAGACGGCTGACGATTATGTTGCGTGACAAATTTGTCGAACTGCTGATCAATCGCGGTGTTCAAAAACATTGCCAAAATTGCCGGAGCTGGCCCGTTGATGGTCATCGACACCGAGGTCGAAGGATCGCATAGATCAAAACCATCAAATAATTGCTTCATATCATCGAGCGTCGCCACCGACACCCCTGAATTACCAATCTTGCCATAAATATCTGGCCGTTCGGCAGGGTCAAAACCATAGAGCGTGACCGAATCAAAGGCAGTGGATAATCGCTTGGCGGACGAATGTTCAGACAAACGCTTAAAGCGGCGATTCGTGCGCGCTGGGTCGCCTTCGCCAGCGAACATTCGCGCCGGGTCCTCGCCCTCTCGTTTCAAGGGAAATACACCAGCCGTAAACGGAAAGTAACCTGGCAGATGCTCACGCCGCAACCAGCTCAGCAAATCTCCCTGGTCGGTAAATCTTGGCAAGCTAAGTCTTGGCACGATGGTGCCAGCCAAACTCTCCCGCCCCTCAACTTGGGCTGCTTGTTCGCGCTGGTCTGGCCAATCTTTGAGCAAACTCTTAGCCTTCGGGTTTAACCGTGCCTGGTGTTCTTCAAGTAGCTCCTGTAATTGCTGGTTTGGTTCTTTTAGAAGTGATTGGCTTCGTTGCAGCGCCGCCGAATCACTAGCAATGGAACTTTGCTGCTGTGTTTCGTAATGATAGTCACGAACGGATTCGGCAATTTCCGCCAGGTAACGTTGCCTTGCGTTCGGCACGATCACCGAACGCTCACTCGGCTCTCGTTGAGAGCGTGGCGCGAGCTTAGACGGCCATTGACGCAAGCCTTTATCACGAAGTGCAGCGAGCAATCCATGATAAGCCGCAGTAACGCCATCGTCACCAAAACGCGAGGCAATGGATCCGTAAACCGGCATCTCTTCGGGCTTGGAATCCCAGGCTTCGCGGTTGCGTTGCACTTGTTTGGATACATCGCGCAAGGCATCAGCAGCGCCTTTACGATCAAATTTATTAATCACGATTAAGTCAGCGAAATCGAGCATATCGATTTTTTCAAGCTGACTCTGTGCGCCGAATTCAGGTGTCATCACATACATGCTGGCATCAACGTAAGGCACGATGCCAGCGTCACCCTGGCCAATGCCTGGTGTTTCAACAATGACCAAATCAAAATCGCAAGCACAAACCAAATCAATAATTTCTTGCAGTGATTCTGGCACTTCGCCACGACCACCACGGGTTGCCAGTGAGCGCATAAAAATGCTCGGATGATAGATCGCATTCATGCGAATTCGGTCGCCTAATAATGCACCGCCAGTTTTTCGACGTGTTGGATCGATAGCCAGCACCGCGATACGCGCTGTGTTATTGCTGTCAATACGAAATCGCCGCACGATTTCATCAGTTAGTGATGATTTACCAGCTCCGCCTGTGCCAGTGATACCCAATACCGGCGGGCGCTGGCTAGCCTGAAATGGTAATGCGAATGTCTGACCCTGCTCTAAAGCACTGATTGCTTTTGCTAAGCCATAATAATCTTGCCTGTCCTTAAGACTGATCTGATCAGCGGTTTGCTGACGCGCTTCGTGACAGCGTTTGATCATGTCTTCGATCATGCCGACTAAACCAAGTTGCATACCATCTTGCGGAGAATAAATGCGGTTAACGCCGTAGGTATGCAACTCTTGGATTTCTTCCGGAACGATGACCCCACCGCCGCCGCCAAACACTTGGATTTGCGGTGCGCCTTGCTCGGCCAACATATCGACCATGTATTTAAAATATTCAACATGGCCACCTTGATAGGAGCTCATTGCAATCGCGTCGACATCTTCTTCAATGGCGGTCTTGACGACTTCGGCAACCGAGCGATTATGCGCTAAGTGTATGACTTCAACTCCTTGCGCTTGCAGAATTCGCCGCATGATATTAATAGAGGCATCATGCCCATCAAACAAACTTGCTGCGGTAACAAAACGCAGTGGGGTTGAATGATCCGCCACCTCATTAGCACCAGCTGACTCATCGAATTGAGTTTTAACAGCCAAAGACATACCTACCTCCGAAATAGTTTACGGCGCCAGGTACTGGCGCATGGTTTTCTTTAAGCCCTGATGTAAGCGCTCGGTTTCTGAAATCTTGTCAGGATTAGCTAACCAAAAATAAACAATACCAACCAAACTGGCGCTGAACTGAGCCGCGATCACATCGGCTTCGCGTTTCACTTCGTCGCTGATATCAGGGTCATGCACGATCCAGTTAACGACATCCTGGAAGCGGCGTTGATGAATGTTCTTAATGGTTTCGCTTAGTACCGATTCAGTGTTGAGAGATTCAAACCACAAAAGATAAAGCGCACGCACGGTATCTGGCGCTTCAACACAAAAGGCATAATGTTGATCAAGCGCCTTTTCAACCGCCGCTAAACCTACGGCCTTACCAATTGAGTCTTTAAGCTGGGCTAACCATTGTTCGCCGACTTGCCGTACAACAAAGGCGAATAATTTTTCTTTATTACCAAAGCGATGACTGGCGAGACCGCGGCTATAGCCAGCTCGTATTCCAACCTCGCTTAAGTTAGTGCCGGTCGCGCCATGTTGGTTAATTAAGCTAACCGCAGCCTCGAACATGTTTCGATCTGACGCTTCTGTGCGCTCCGCCTGTGTTCTTCTGGTGGCCGCACCGTTATTTGATTTTACCGAGTCGTTCAGCATGCTTAGACAAAAGCAGCTTCCGATAGTTCGCAGCCAACTTCGGCGCCGAGTGTCACGGCATCTGCATGAGCAGCCGCGCGCGGTAACACCTGTGCGAAGTAAAATTTTGCGGCCAGCATTTTGCTGGTATTAAACTGTTCACTTCCACCACGTTGGTTAGCAGCAATAAAGCTACGCAGGTGATACCAGGCTCCGCAGACGTAGCCAATCTGCATTAAAAAGTTAACAGCAACCGCACCTTCAAAATCGGTGTCGGAGTCGTTTTCTTGCAAAATAAACTGCGCCGTTTGCTGTAATTGATTAAGGTGCTTCTGAATCCCAGCTCTGATCTTTTCGTTGCCGTCAAAGGCATCCAGACTGGCTTGAATTTCGACCACCAACGCATTGAAGCTCTTGCCTGCGTCACGCACCAACTTACGCCCTACCAGGTCATTGGCTTGAATGCCGGTAGTACCCTCATAAATCGAGGTGATGCGCGCATCGCGATAGTGCTGCGCGACACCAGCTTCTTCGACAAACCCCATGCCGCCATAAATTTGAATGCCAAGCGAAGTAACTTCGTTAACCAACTCCGTGCACCAGGCTTTAGCAATTGGTGTCAGCAGTGCAAATTTACTCGAGTGATAATTGCGAACATCCTGATCAGGCGAGTGAGTTCGTAAGTCATGCGATACCGATGCATCGAAACACAAAGCACGCATGGCATCAGTGATAGATTTCATCTGCATCAACATGCGCTGTACATCTGCGTGACCAATAATCGTGGTTGACTCACCAGTTTCAGCACTGCGACCTTGAACACGTTGCTTGGCATAATCGAGTGCGTCTTGATAAGCACGCTCAGACAGCCCAACGCCTTCAAGCCCGACTTCTAAACGGGCATGGTTCATTAAAGTGAACATGCAAGCTAAGCCCTGGCCAGGTTCACCAATCATGTAGCCTATTGCGCCATCGTTTTCACCAAAACTCATTACGCAAGTAGGGCTAGCGTTAATCCCAAGTTTCTCTTCGGTGGACACAACGCTAAGATCATTTCGCTCACCCAGGCTGCCATCTTCATTAACTAGGAATTTAGGCACTAAAAATAAAGACAAGCCTTTAACACCAGCCGGGGCATCTTCCAGCGGCGCCAGCACAATATGCAGGATATTGTCGGCCATATCATGCTCACCCCAGGTGATGAAAATCTTCTGGCCTTTAATCAGGTAATGATCGCCATTTGGGCGTGCTTTGGTTTTAAGGTTGGATAAATCAGAACCGGCATGAGACTCCGTTAGATTCATGGTGCCGGTCCATTCTCCACTAACTAACTTGGGCAAAAATTTATCTCGCAACTCCTGTGAAGCGTGCACCATTAAGACGTCCATTCCACCAGCGCTCAGCATCGGGCAGAGCGCAAATGACATATTGGCACTATTCCAAAATTCGCTGGCTGCCATGTGCACGGTGAAAGGCAGCCCTTGCCCTCCGTAATTTGGGTCTTGCGCGAGGCTAGTCCAACCGCTTTGCTGGAATAATGCATAGGCTTCTTTGAAGCCATCGGGTGTCGATACAACACCTTTATCAGCTTTAGAATGTTGGATATCGCCTTGTCTATTGAGTGGCGCAATTACTTCGGCGGCAAACTTGCCTGCTTCTTGCACCACCGCCTCAACCAAATCAGGTGTGGCTTCAGAGAATTCAGGGATAGCAGTTAGCGATTCAATATTAAATAAATCATTTAGAACAAAAGAGAGTTCTTCAATCGGGGCTTTATAGTCGGCCATCAGGCTATTTTTTGGGATTATAAAAGTGGCCGCTAAAGATACTTGTTCGCAACAAGCAAGTCAATCAATTCTCAATTCTTTCCAGGTTTTGTATACACATACACCCAATTTAGCCAGATAAGCTTGATATTTGACGAAATACTCTCAATATTGTTGACAGTTCAGACCGCTGTCGGCAAACTCGCGCCCATGAGCGCATTACTCAATAGCGAAGCAGCCCCTATTTCGACTAGTGACAACACTTTAAGCGGTCAAACTACCGCTGCGCTAAGAGAAGCCATCATCCAGGGAGAAATTGCTGCTGGAGAAAAGCTTAATGAACCACAACTAGCTGAGCGTTTTAAGGTCAGCCGCGGCCCCTTAAGAGAAGCGATCCGTCGCTTGGTGGGCTTGCATTTGGTAGAACATGTTCCGCATGTAGGTGCTCGTGTAGTAACGCTTGAACTGCCCCGCGTCATGGAGTTTTACGAAGTCAGAGAAGCTTTAGAAGGCAAAGCGGCGGCATTGGCTGCTGAGAACATGAGCGATGATGAAATCAAAGCCTTGAGCGAGCTGCTTGATTCGCATCGTGATCATTATGAGCAGCACCAAGGCGAGTATCCGCAAGAGCAAGGTGATGTGGATTTTCACTATAAGATTATTCAAAGCTGCGGCAACACCCTGCTTATACGCCAGCTTTGTGATGAACTCTATCATTTAATTCGGATGTTTCGATTTCAAACCAGCCGACTTAAATCTCGTTCCGACAATGCTTTGCGCGAACATACACAATTGTTTTATGCCATCGAACAACGGGACTCACAACTCGCCGAGTTTCTTATTCGCCGTCATATCGCTCGCGCCAAAGAGTCGATTCGCAATGCCCTAATTAACGCAGAGAATTAATCATGAGCCTTATTACCGCCGGCCAACGTTTTCGACAAGCGTTGGCCAACAATCAGCCCCTGCAAATTGTCGGCACCATTAATGCTTACACTGCCTTAATGGCCAGCAAAATTGGTCATCAGTCAATCTATATCTCTGGTGGTGCCTGCGCGAACGCCTCCTACGGTTTACCTGATCTTGGTATGACCAGCATGAATGACGTGCTTGAAGATGCGCGACGTATCACGGCTGTTGTTGAAACACCATTAATGATCGATATAGACACCGGCTGGGGCGGCGCATTTAATATTGCCCGCACTATCAAAGAGAGTATTCGTGCTGGTGTGGCGGCTGTGCACATAGAAGATCAGGTTTCACAAAAGCGATGCGGACATCGGCCAAACAAAGAGATTGTCTCGCTGGAAGAAATGGTCGATCGCATCAAAGCAGCGGTAGACGCTAAAACAGACGATGACTTTTTTATTCTGGCGCGTACGGATTCCTATGCCTTGGAAGGTTTGCAAGGTTCGATAGAGCGAGCGCAAGCCTATCTTGAAGCAGGCGCTGACGGCATCTTTGCGGAGGCAATGGCGAGCCTTGATCAGTATCAAGCTTATGAAGATGCACTGCATGCTCCCTTGCTGGCAAATATGACTGAGTTCGGAATGACACCCTTATTTGAGACCACCGAGTTAGCCGCTCACGGGGTCGACATGGTGTTGTACCCTTTAACGGCGACCCGCGCAATGAACAAAGCAGCGGAGATGGTTTATCAAGATGTATTAGCCAAAGGCCATCAACGCGATATGGTAGATCACATGCAGACTCGTATGGAGCTCTATGACTATCTCAACTATCACGACTATGAACGCAAACTTGATGACCTGTTTGCACAAACTAAAGAGGCGTAATTATGGCAGGCGATAAAAAACTCTCAGGTGCCGGCTTACGAGGCCAGGTGGCCGGACAAACCGCACTATGTACTGTTGGCACTCAAGGCTCCGGCCTAAACTACCGTGGCTATGATGTGGATGATTTAGCTGAAAATTGTATTTTTGAAGAAGTCGCACATTTAATTCTTAAAGGCCACCTGCCGACTCAGGCCGAGCTCGATGACTATCAGCGCAGCTTACAAAGTTTGCGAGAATTACCAGATGCTTTAAAAGCTGGCCTGGAGCTGATTCCAGCCAGTGCACACCCAATGGATGTTATGCGCACCGGCGTCTCGCTACTTGGTAATTTAGAAACTGAGACAGACTTCAGCCAGCAAGGCGAGAGAGTGGATCGCATACTCGCTTTACTACCGGCAATGGTGCTGTATTGGTATCGTTTTTCGCATGACGGTGTGCGGGTAGACACCAATACCGGTGCCGCGACGATTGGCGGGCACTTCCTGCATATGTTGCACGATAAAGCGCCATCAGAGATGCATGAGCAAGTAATGAATGTGTCGCTAGTCCTTTATGCCGAGCATGAATTTAATGCCTCAACTTTTAATGGCCGCGTTGCGGCTTCTACATTGACCGATATTCACTCAGTGGTAACTGGTGCAATTGGTACTCTGCGCGGCCCGTTGCATGGCGGTGCTAATGAAGCAGCGATGGAGATGATCGAGCAATGGAATTCCGCCGATGAAGCGGAAGCCGGCATCATGCAAATGCTCGCTAATAAAGAACTCATAATGGGGTTTGGTCATGCGGTTTATCGTGAGCGTGACCCACGCAATGCGATTATCAAAAAATGGTCTGAGAAACTTGCCGCTGAAGTCGGCGACACTGTCCTCTACCCTGTATCAGTGCGCTGCGAAGAGGTTATGAAGCGCGAGAAAGGTCTATTTTGCAACGCCGACTTCTTCCATGCATCCGCCTATAACTTTATGGGTATTCCAACCAGTTTATTCACGCCAATTTTCGTTATGTCTCGAGTAACGGGCTGGGCTGCGCACGCATTTGAGCAACGTGCGAATAACCGAATTATTCGACCCAGCGCTGAGTACACCGGCCCTGAGCATCGTAAGGTGATTCCGATCAGTGAGCGAGGCTAAACTCTCATTGTAATTTTGAACTAATACCAACCCTTGGACTCACGGATGAGTTCCATATAGCTGCAAAACTCTTTCTGCTATCAGACTTGATAAGTCGCTTGGCTGAGCGTATTTAAAATACTACTATTGGTCTGTCTCGTTCACTTCACCCCTGCCGTGTGATTCACCGCAGTTTAGTCTCAATTTGCCATGAATAATCCCGGTGACATACCCAGCGATATCAAAACCTCAGAGCTACTACGCCAATCTCTTAATTCGCTCACTAGCAATCGAGTGGCGATTGGTGATTTACTGGCTCAATTTCAACGTCGCTCGTATGGTGGTGTATTTTTAATCCTTGCCTTATTGGCTATTTTGCCAGGTATTTCAGTGCCCGCTGGCATGGCCTTATTAGTGCCTGCCTCGCAGTTGATGCGCGGCTATCGCTCACCGGTTTTTCCGAAAAAAATCAGCGATAAAACCGTTAGCTCAGACGGTTTAAAAAAATGGGGCCATCGAGTTGCTGACTGGATCGAAATTCTAGAGCGAATGGTTAAACCGCGTTACCCAGAGCTTACTAACCCGGCAGCTCGTCGCTTGATCGGCTTAACGATTTTCCTGCTGGCAATCGTGGTGTCTATTCCTTTTCCTTTTAGTAACTTCCCACCGGCAGTTGCGACTATTTGTTTTGCTCTGGCTTTGTTAGAGCGTGATGGCCTGATGGTGTTAATCGCCGGCATTATCAGCATGATCGCGTTTGGTATCGGCCTGTTAGTCTTTTACTTAGCATTCAGCTGGTTAGTCGGCTTGTTCTAAATACTACAGCCGAGGGTCAGGCACATGCACTGCCCCACTCATTAAAACGCGTGCGCTGCGACTCATGATTGCTTGCTCAGCTTGCCACCGACCGTCTTGTTGTTGTAGAGCTTTGCCACCAACTTTGAGAGTGCCAGAGGGATGGCCAAAACGCACAGATTCTCGCTCTTCGCCACCAGCAGCTTGGTTCACCAAAGTGCCTGGTATGGCAGCGGCGATCGATATTGCTACCGCCGCCGTACCCATCATGGCGTGATGTAATAAACCCATTGACAAGGCTCTAACGTTCAAATCGATCTCTGAGCTGGTAATCTGCTTGCCACTGGAAGCTGTATAAGATTTTGGCGGCGCAACAAAAGCGATCTTTGGTGTGTGTTGCCGCGCGACAGCTTCCTCGATATCGCTGATAAGCCCCATCGCTACTGCAGCATGGGCACGAATAGATTCAAATTTTTTCAGTGCAGCTTGATCGCTATTAATATCTGCCTGCAATTCCGTGCCATGGTATCCGAGATCTGTCGCGCGTAAAAACACCGTAGGGATACCCGCGTTAATCATCGTAACCTCATAATCCCCATACTCGGGCACCGACAAAGTGTCGACCACATTGCCAGTAGGGAGTGCACTGGCGCCATCGACGCCCGGGGATAAAAATGCCAATTCGATTTCGGCCGCCGGAAAGGTCACACCATCCATTTCAAAGTCGCCAAGTTCCTGCACCTCGCCCTGATAAACAGGCACTTTAGCAACAATAGTCTTTTGAATATTCGCTTGCCAAATACGAATTTCAGTAATCCCATTGTCGGACAACTTATCCGAGTTTACTAAGCCCTGCTCTATTGCAAATGGCGCGACTGCTGAGCTTAAATTGCCACAATTGCCACTCCAGTCAACAAAGGCTTTGTCGATGGCGACCTGAGCAAAAAGATAGTCAACATCATGATCTTCTTTAGCGCTTGGTGAAACGATTACACACTTAGAAGTGCTGGAGGTTGCTCCGCCCATACCATCGGTATGCTTTGCGTACGGGTCTGGGCTGCCGACGATTCTTAGCAGCAGTTGATCCCGTAGCGCTCCAGCTTGTTGTGCAAAGTCGGGCAAACGGGACAGATTTAAAAACACGCCCTTGCTGGTCCCTCCACGCATGTAAGTGGCAGGTACTTTTAACTGTTTAGTCAGCTGGTTAGATGTTTGATCGGAGAACGACATAGTCACTAAGCATTGTAGTCTGGTATTAAATCAATTAAGCGGCAGAATTTAAAAAGTCTTGAGCGAATCGCTGCAACACACCACCAGCCTGATAAATACTAACTTCTTCAGCTGTATCCAGGCGACATAGCATCGGCACCGTTGCCTGGCTTCCATCTTGGCGTTGAATAAGCAATTGCAACTGTGCACCTGCGGCTATATCTCCCTGAACATCGTAGACCTCAGTGCCATCAATATTAAGGATGTGTCGATTGGTGCCATCGACAAACTCTAGGGGCAAGACGCCCATACCAATCAAATTGGTTCGATGAATGCGCTCAAAACCTTCCGCCGCGATCACTTCAACGCCAGCCAGTCGCACACCTTTGGCGGCCCAGTCACGTGACGAGCCTTGCCCATAATCTGCACCGGCAACAATAATTAGTGGTTGCGAGCGCTGCATATAAGTTTCTATGGCTTCCCACATGCGCATTACCTTGCCGTCGGGTTCAACCCGAGCCAAAGAGCCTTGCACCACAGCACCATCTTTTTGCACCATTTCGTTTAGCAACTTCGGATTAGCAAAAGTCGCTCGTTGTGCCGTTAAGTGATCACCTCGATGCGTAGCATAGGAATTAAAATCTTCTTCTGGCACGCCCATTTTGGTCAGATATTCACCCGCGGCGCTGTCCGCCAGAATCGCGTTAGAAGGTGATAAATGATCGGTAGTAATGTTGTCGCCAAGCACGGCTAGCGGCCGCAAGCCAGACAAGCTTCGCTTGTTTGCCAGAGCGCCCTCCCAATAAGGAGGCCGGCGAATATAAGTGCTTTGTTCACGCCAATCATATAAGGGGCTGACTTGATTTGCATCGGCCACCTCGAGTTTGAACATGGGGTCGTAAACATCTCTGAATTGGCTCGGTTTTACAAAGCGAGTAACGATGTCGTCGATTTCTTCATCGCTCGGCCAAATGTCTTTGAGCGCTATATCCTTACCATCTGGGCTTTGGCCAAGCACGCCATTTTCAATATCAAAACGGATGGAACCGGCAATCGCGTATGCAATTACTAGAGGCGGTGATGCCAGAAAGGCTTGTTTTGCAAAGGGATGAATTCGGCCATCGAAATTCCGATTACCTGATAGCACCGCGGTGGCGTATAGATCACGCTCGACGACCTCTTTTTGAATCGCCGGGTCGAGTGCGCCGCTCATGCCATTACAGGTTGTGCAGGCAAAGCCAACAATGCCAAAACCGAGTGATTCCAATTCGCCTAGTAGTTCAGAATCTTGCAAATAACTTTGCACAGCTTTGGAGCCTGGCGCCAGAGAAGTTTTAACCCAGGGTTTACGCTGCAAACCTAACTGATTGGCATTGCGGGCAAGTAATCCCGCAGCAATGACGTTGCGTGGATTGCTGGTGTTTGTACAACTGGTAATGGCCGCAATAATGCATGCTCCGTCTGGCATTAAACCTTCTTCTTCCTGGTAGTCCTGCACAATGCCCTGACCGACAAGATCTTTAGTGGCGACGCGGCGATGCGGATTGGAGGGCCCGGCAATATTACGCCCTACGCTACTTAGATCAAACTCTAAAACTCGCTCGTACTCCGCCTGGTGCATGGCATCTGCCCACAAGCCACTTTGCTTGGCATAGGTTTCAACCAGCGCAACTTGTTGATCTTCGCGGCCAGTGAGCTTGAGATAATCAATAGTCTTTTGATCGATGTAAAACATCGCTGCCGTGGCGCCGTATTCGGGCGTCATATTTGAAATAGTGGCGCGATCACCAAGAGTAAGATCGCTTGCACCCTCACCAAAAAATTCTAAATACGCTCCTACAACGCGTTCCTGGCGCAAAAATTCGGTAATGGCCAGAACAATATCGGTAGCCGTAATACCAGCCTGACGTTTACCATTTAACTTTACGCCAACAATGTCAGGCAAACGCAGATAAGAGGCTCGCCCTAGCATAACGCTCTCTGCTTCTAAGCCGCCCACGCCAATTGCAATCACTCCCAAGGCATCAACATGCGGCGTATGGCTATCGGTACCCACCAAGGTATCAGGAAAAGCCACACCATCTTTGGCATGCACCACCGGCGACATTCGCTCCAGATTAATTTGATGCATGATGCCGTTACCGGGAGGAATCACATCGACATTTTTAAAGGCCTTTTTGGTCCAGTTAATGAAATGAAATCGGTCTTCATTGCGACGCTCTTCGATGGCTCTATTCTGTGAAAAAGCATCTTGCTCAAAACCAGCATGTTCTACCGCCAGGGAATGATCAACAATGAGCTGGGTTGGCACTACCGGATTGACTTTGGCTGGATCGCCACCTTTTTCTGCAATCGCATCTCGTAATCCAGCAAGATCTACCAACGCCGTTTGACCCAGAATGTCATGGCAAACCACACGTGCTGGAAACCACGGAAAATCAAGATCACGCTTGCGCTCGATCAGCTGTTTTAGCGAGGCAGTTAACGATTCCGGAGCGCAACGACGCACCAAATTTTCGGCGAAAACTTTTGAACAATAAGGGAGAGCTTGCCAAGCACCAGGCTGGATTTCATCCACAGCCTCCTGAGCATCAAAATAATCTAGCTGAGTGCCAGCTAATGCTTTGCGATATGCGGTGTTCATTTTTACCATCGGAAAAATGTGTAAACAATATCTTCGATTATAACGACAATACGCTAATAAATTGAGAAATTATCGCTTTATTGTCAACAATAAATGTCAAGGAAATACTCGAATGCGCCCAGGCATGATAAATAATATGGATCAAACAATTTTAACATTCCTTGAAGTTATTTCTAATATGAGCCGATACCATTTTAAAAATCGTCTTTAGACGGTCATATTACACGTGACGCCGCAGTACTTAGAGCGTCAAAAAGCAAGCAACATTTTTAACAACGTAAACGTATTTTTCGAGGTGCTATTATGGAAGTCATGACTATTGTGACCCTTCTATTGCTCGGCTTGGTGGCTTGGTTTGAAATTACAGACCACTAAGACAAGTAAGAAATTTGAGATACTATTCTCACTCCTAAATTTTAGAAAATCTTGAGCCATCATCTTCTGATGGCTCTTTTTTTTGACTGAAGGCTCTTTTAAGCTGAAGGCTCTTTATAAGCTGAGGGCTCTTTATAAGCTGAGGGCTCCTATCTTGCTGGCTGAAGGCTCTTCTTAGCACTTAATTTAATTAAGCCGTTTGCCAATCTTTATAGGCTATGCTGCTAATTTGCAGCATCGACTCGAACGATCCTGGGCATGCTGCCAGAATATTGCCATTACTAAGCATGTCGGCTCCGCCCGATAAATCACTCACAACTCCGCCTGCTTCCTGAACTAATAATGCGCCAGCCGCGATATCCCACTGATTTAGATTCGCTTCCCAATATCCTTCGTATCGACCGGCTGCCACATAGGCCAGATCCAATGCGGCGGAACCCAGGCGTCGAATACCAGCAGTTTCCTGTAATAAAATTTGTTGCAGGCAGCTTTGAAAACATTCCAGGTTCGCTAATGTCTGTCCATTGAAAGGAACACCAGTAGCGAACAAACCTCCCTGCATGCTTGCTCTGTCGCTGACCGTGATCGGCTTACTGTTACAATGCGCTCCTTGACCGTCTTGCGCACTAAATAGTTCATCTTTAGCCGGGTCGTAAACAATGCCAAGGATTATCTGTCCGTCTAAACTGAGCGCGATCGAAATCGAATAATGAGGAATTCCACGCAGAAAGTTTGTGGTGCCATCAAGCGGATCAACAATCCATTGATAAGGGCTCCGGCTATTTCTACGACTACCGAATTCCTCACCAAGAAAGTCATGATCGGGAAATGATTCAAGGATGATTTCGCGAATCATTTGCTCGCTGCGCTGATCAACCTCACTAACATAATCGTGCAAAGATTTTTGCTCGATGTTTAATAGGTGAATGTTTTTTACGCTGCGTTTTATGTGAAAGCCAGCTCGTTTCGCCGCATTAACCGCGATAGCGAGTAGCTGAGAATTATCGGCTGTTGTCATGCTCTGCATTATCAATGCAGAGCATGATCAAATAAAGAATATTAAGCGTCTAATTGCTTAATATAACCATCTAAACCATAGGGAATCAGCCGGCCAATTTTTTTGGCTACTTCGCTGATATTTTTGTTTTCACTGTCATCAAGCAACCATCCCTGAACAGTTCCAATCACGCCACCTGCGTAGAAATCTGAAACGGTATCCAAATGTTGGGGAGCAAGGTTGTTATTAAATTGCACCAAAACCCGTTCAGAAATCAATCGTGAAACCAGTTTCTTCAGCAACGATAAACACTGAATGCCTGCTTGACCCGTAAAAGCAGCACGCATCATAGTGCGCTCTTTTTCGCATTCCTCTAGTAAATTACGAATACAAAATTCAACAAACTCAGAGCGGCCAATGTCGGCATTTTGAATAAGAATTTCCGATTTAACCCAGCTTCGCTCAAACAAGGTTTCAATGCGGCTCAACAGAATTGATTGTTTGCTATCAAAGTTAGAATAAAAGGTCTGCCGACTTACGCCGGCGGTTTTGGTTAACTCACCAATCGTTATTTCATCAATCGTCTTTCGTTGCAGATGCTCAGCTAGCGCTATCTGCAATTTCTCCTGACTTCTTCGTTTACGTAAATCCATTATTCACCTCTACACCATTTAACCATTACACATTTTTATTATCGATAAATAGAGACGAGTCACATTTATACTGCGCTCAAGTCTATATCGATTTTTACACCCAGCAGCAACAGAACTCGCCAGCTCTATTCCTACCCCTTATCGATTCTTATATTTTCGTTTTTATAGAAGTCTGTCACCTTCGAATGATAAAGGAAGACAACAACTTTTTACTTAACAATTTAACAATTGACAAGTAAATTTATATCATTGGATTTAACAACCTATATCGATCAATTAATAGCCGTGTTGATTTGATGTTACGAAACTTTACACAATGCTAATTAAAATAAGCCGAATGAAGAATAAAACTTGGAAGTCGCGTTCAAGGCGGTTACGCTTACAGCTTGATGTACACTGTGCGGCAGAGATTTTCGACACAACCAGAAAATAGATTTCGACCTAATTAATGCGATACAACAATAATAAGAATTTTAACGCAAAAACCTCAAGCTGGAATCGTACCTTAGTCCTGACATTAGTCCCTTTTTTACTAATTGCCTGTCAGACTCCAAACCTGCTGGAAAGCTGGCCGGATGACCTTCCTCCTCGCACTGTATTTGTAGATGGCTTCTATCATAAGCGCGATATCGAATCGACTGATTCACAAAGACTTAACGCTCATTTGGGCTGGATCGTAAAATTCTATCGGGGCACCCTACTCTATCCACAAGGTTGGAATCGCGTATCGGAATTATTCCTGGCTGACATTAAGGATCAAGCCACCAGAGATGAACTTAAACGTCGGATTTATAAACTCGGTATCGAGATCGCCAATGAATGGGCACAAGACAATAATATTCGGCTGATCAATAATCAGAACATGATAGTTTGGGGTAATGGTTTGAAAGCTGCCACGGCGCGCATGCAGCATCGTCAATTTATCGAACAAGTGGAGGTAGATGTAAAGCTCTTGCTCGCTGAGAAATTACATTCCTCGCAAATTAAATTCGAGCGTTACTACCCACCGGATGCGAATAACGACGATGACAACTTTGATAACTTCTGACAAAATAAAAAAAGGGCTTTTACTATCAGACTATGAAACATAAGGTTGCAAATTTTAAGGCGGTATTCATCCTACTCTGCTTTGGAGCAGGAGGCGCCAGTGCGGGGTCAGATGGTTCTGAGGTTTTGCCAGAGCAAGACCCGATCATCTCGAGTTCCAATACGCAGTCTTCGGATGCACAAAATGAAAACAGTGAAGGCCACCGGACTACTGAACAAGCACTATTCATTGAAACCGACACCAAACTAGATTCGCGTTGCAAAAGGGAAGCTGAAAGTGAAGAGTGGCTCGATCGTATGCGTGCCGGAACACATAGCCGCATGTGTTACGGCGCAAGCTGGCTGGATGGTCTGTTCGGCGATGATGAACGCTTTCAAGGTGAGAATTTTAGCGGCAAAGTTTCGCTGGGTTTTAAAGAGGATGAAGTTGAAGGATTAGACCCTCGTCTGCGAGTTCGCATTCGCGCCAAACTTCCCAATGTTAGTAATCGCTTCGACGCTTTTTTAGGCCGGGTTGAAGAAGACAGCTTTATTTCCAACACGGAAGTCGATCAGGATCGTTTAACTAATGTTGGCTTGCGTTCCACCAACGACGAAGACAGCGAATGGTTAGTTGGCCTAGGTTATCGTCGCCCCACTAAAGATCACAACGGTTTTGATTTTTCAGTTGGCGCTAAGCTAAGTAGTGGTTTCAGCCCCTACGCCAAAGTTGCTCATCGCTATTTGTTTCAAACTCGCGATGACCGCTATACGCGCTCGACTCAAACTGTCTTTTGGCGTGAAAACGAAGGCTATGGAGTGAGTAGCAATTTAGAGTACACCCGATTCATTGGTCGTCAAAACATTGCGGTCTTACAAGGCAGTGTTAAATACACCGAGGAACTCAGTCAATGGGAATGGTTTACGGACGCTACCTGGCATCATTCTATTACCGACAAACGTGGTATTTCAGGTAGTGTTTATGCTCGCGGTTTGGAAGATAGTGCGGTCACCGTGCCAGAATTTGGCACCACACTAACCTATGTTCGCCCTGTACTGCGGGAATGGTTATATATGGAACTTGGTGTCGATTTCCGCTGGGAAAGGGAAGATTTTCAAACCGAGTATAAAAGTGCAGCTCGCGTCGGCATTCAGTTTGAAATGCTGCTCGGCGATTATTATCGAAAGCGTCGCCACAAGTAGTTTAGTCGGTCTACTGGTCTTACCACAGGCACTTTTTATATCCCCATCTGCATATATATTCATTCGGCTAATAGTCAAAACAAAGTAATCCTGTGCTCTACGCTCTGGCACTTTGGATATAATTGCGCTATTCAAAACACCGACACTTAGACCTTAAGCGTCTTGCCATCCTGGAAGTGAGCATCATGAGTTTTATTCCCCCAGTAAGAACCTTGATGGGCCCTGGCCCATCAGACGTTTATCCTCAAGTTTCTGCCGCACTCGCCAAACCAACTATTGGTCACCTCGACCCAAAGTTTGTTGAATTAATGGATGAAATCAAGTCCTTACTTCAATATGCCTTTCAAACTGAAAATGAATTGACGCTACCGATTTCAGCGCCGGGTTCGGCCGGTATGGAAGCTTGTTTTGTCAACTTGATCGAACCTGGTGATAAGGTAATCGTTTGCCAAAACGGCGTTTTTGGTGGACGCATGCAAGAGAATGTCACGCGTCTTGGTGGCGAGGCAATCATGGTGATCGACGACTGGGGCAAAGCGATAAGCCTCGACAAAGTTGCGCTAGCTATTGAACAAAACCCAGATTCTAAAGCGCTGGCGTTTGTCCACGCTGAAACATCAACAGGGGTTCAGAGTGATGCGCAAGCCCTTTGTTCACTGGCTAAAGAACATCGCTTATTAAGCATTGTTGACACCGTAACGGGGCTGGGCGGAATTGAGGTTGCGGTCGACGCATGGCAAGCCGATGCCGTCTATAGTGGCACGCAAAAATGCCTGTCTTGTGTTCCTGGTATCTCACCAGTCACCTTCAGCCCGCAAGCACAAAAAATTATCAGCCAACGCACAACGCCGGTCCAGAGCTGGTTTTTGGATATGAATTTGATAATGGGCTATTGGGGTCAAGGTGTGCAACGAGCTTACCACCATACCGCACCAGTCAATGCGATGTACGCTCTGCACGAGGCGCTGTTAATATTAAAGGAGCAAGGCCTGCAAGCGAGCTGGAATAAACATCAACGCAATCACTTAGCGTTAAGAGCAGGCCTAGAAACCATAGGCTTGGATTTGATTGTCGCCGAGTCTGACCGCCTGCCCCAGCTCAATGCGGTTTCAGTTCCTGATGGAATTGACGAAGGGCAAGTGCGGCATAAATTACTGCAGGACTATTCACTCGAAATCGGCGCTGGCCTGGGACAACTCGCAGGTAAGGTATGGCGCATTGGCCTTATGGGATGCGCGTCTACGCAGGAAAATGTTCGGCTGTGCCTGCATGCACTGCAAGCAGCTTTAAGTGCGCAGAATCATTCGCTTGCTAGCGAGGTAAATGCGGTGGCCGCTGCGGATGCTTTCTATTCCAGCAATGCCTAAAGCAAGATAGATTTCCTGACCTATATCTAGAAAGGCGAATCTAGCAGAGTCATCCAATATTAGAACAATTGGTGCTCACTGAATATCTAGTGTTCGCTGATGATGGCAAAAAAAAAGCGTCGAACACGTCGACGCTTTTTCTTACTTAAAATTTCAAACACCCCTGCCTGAACTCTTAAGTGTGCGATAAACCTTGGCTTAACGATGAGGGAATCACCCAACCCATACCCAAATAGTACATCGATTAAGTTTGATTTATCTCCCTACCTAACCATATTTGTATGATAAATGCTCCAACACGCCAGTGCTATCTACGAAAGTAGTGAATTCATCAGACTAAAGTCTGATGAAACTGACAAAAATCTAGTTAATCAGGGTTTTTTGGTCATTTCGTAGGCTTTGATCGCCGCCTGAACTCGATTACTCACATGCAATTTGTGCATGATATTGGTCATATAGTGTTTAACGGTTTTTTCACTGAGATAAATATCATCGGCTATTTCGCGATTACTCATACCAATAGCCAGTTTTTCTAGAATTTGTCGCTCACGCTCATTCAGATTGAAATCTTCCGCCATATCATTGCTTGGAGCCTCAGCACTGCGCGTCAGAAGATTAACAGCCAAGTTAGGCGAGATATAAGAGTCGCCATTGTGGATGTCCTGCAGGATGGACACCAGTTCACTTGAGGCAACGCCTTTAAGTACATAACCACGAGCTTGTGCTTTCAAAGCTGCCTGCACATCTTGCTCTTGCTCGGAGACTGTTAGCATTATGACTTTGACCACTGGAGTGCTGGTCGAAATCTCGTGTGCAGTTTCGATACCACCACCCGGCATCGACACATCAACCAGCATTAGATTGGGTAAATGTTTCTCAGCTAAGCTTATGGCGTCTTCTTTATTGCCTGCCTGAGCAACAACATTGAACTTACCACTTTCCATCAGAGTGGTAACCACCCCTTCGCGAAACAAGGGATGGTCGTCAACGACAATGATTGATATTGGATCACTCATATAAACTTAATGCTCTTCTTATTGTTCTACCGTAAACAGACTAAGTAGAGGTGGTTAGTTGCTTTGCCAAGCCCCGTACCTTGATGGTGCTACAGCATTACTTAATAAAACGTCAGAATACTTGTCAGTTAGACCAATTCCTAACCATCATCTGCAAGACTGATGGTAAATTTCAGAGCTGTTCCAACGCCCAGCTCACTATTGATACTCAGTTTGCCGCCTAAACTTTCGATGCGGTCTTTTAGCCCCATAATTCCTAAATGCCCGCCCTCGGCTGCACTACTTAATTTGGACTTACGAAAACCGATGCCATTGTCTTTGAGGGATATTGTCAACACATCATCAATCACGTGAGCATTGAGGCGACACTTTTCTGCCTGACCATGCCGCTCAGCGTTATTTAAACCCTCTTGCACAAAGCGGTAGGCGGAAATTTTAATTGGCAGTGGAATGTCGTCAGGAAGCTCGGAGTAATATTGTGCCACTTCCGCATCAGATTTGGTACCGTGTAATATCACCACTTTGCGCAGACACTGTTCAAGACTCATTTCAGCCAGTTCCGGTAATACCAGCCCCGATGAAATACCTCGGATCTCTTCCAGAGATTCTTCTAGCGCTTCTTTAACAGCATGAAATTCATGGCCTAAAGCCTTGGCTTCTTCGCGATTCGAGACCTCATTTAATCGCAACACCGAATAGCCAATCATTTGCGCTGGACCATCGTGCAGATCGGCACCAACTCTTCGCAAGAACTGCTCATTAAGCTCCACTGCTCGGGCACTGGCGGTTTTCATGCTGCGCTGCATGTCTTTATTTACCGCTAGCAAATTGGATAACCGGCTAATTTGGTGATTCATACGCCGTTCCTGCATGTCGATGGTATTGACACCACGCCGGAAAGACATCGATAAAACCAAGAATAATAATAAGCTACCAGCCGTTACTAACAACAGTATTCTGAACGCTAGGCTCCTCGCCTCGGCAAACGGCTTACTATAGTCGATCGACATACGCAGCAAATATTGCGCACGCTCACGCTCATCATAGATAACGGCCCAAATTGGCAAAATATTGGCATCATTGTTTAATGCTTTCAACCAGTTACGCCAATTTGTGAAATCATAATCTCTAACAACAAAGTCATCGGTCTGACTCAATAATCCGATGATCAGTGGTTTATCAGCCTCGCTGATCTGGCGCGGAGCACTCTCGGAGCGCCACAGAATTTGTTGTGATGGCGAAATCAGAGTGAGATCTTGCAGATGATGCAATTCGACCATTCTTTGGCTAATACTGGCCAGACGAGAATCCGAATCAGGGCTGAGGCTTGATTGCTGCTCCAGACGCGAAAGTTGCTCCAGCAGCATAAATTCAGATCTTACATGCTCAACTAAGACCGAAGAAACCGAATCTCTGGTTGTGCAGCGAGTTAGCCAGTATTGTGCAATGGTAACGACAGCGACGATCAACAAAAGAGTAATCGTGCCGGCCGTTATAAACCGAGCACTAAGCTTTTGCTTCTTGTCTTCGACCGGCTGATCGAGGGTTAAATCTACCATCGAGTAATTTATTATAAACTGATTCTAAGCTGCTGTTTTATTTAAGTCATTGTAAGGCTTTGTTGGCAAGGCTTAAAGCAAATTTAGACAATCAATTTAAGCCAGCTAAATCGGGCAAGTCACTCCGGTACCTCCGATCCCACAATAGCCATTGGGGTTTTTAGCCAAGTATTGCTGATGATATTGCTCTGCATAGTAAAAATCCGGCGCTGCTAAGATTTCGGTAGTGATTTCACCATAGGCATGCTTATCCAATGCAGTTTGATACTGAGTCAGCATAGATCGAGCTAGCTCCTCTTGTTCGGCTGAGTAAAAATAGATGCCCGAACGATATTGCGTACCTCGATCATTACCTTGTCGCATGCCTTGAGTAGGATCATGAGATTCAAAAAAAACACGCAAAAGCGATTCGGTAGATATCTGCTCTTGATCATAAACAATCAGCACCACCTCATTGTGCCCGGTCAGGCCAGTGCAAACCTCTTCATAGCTCGGATTTGGAGTGAGCCCGCCGGCATACCCAACAGCCGTAGTGAAAACGCCGTCCAATACCCAAAACTTTCGCTCTACGCCCCAAAAACACCCCATGCCCACACATAAATTTGTGAGGCTTGAATCATTATCGGAAAACGGCGCTTTGATTGGCCTACCATGCACAAAGTGCTGATTTTCCAATGGCATAGCTTCGTGACGCCCTGGCAGCGCCTGTTCGGCACTTGGAAGTGATAACTTACTCGCTAACACGGTCTAATCTCCTAGAAATCAATAGCTTTAAAGTTTAACACCAGATCATCTTTACAACATGATCACGCGACCCAACTCAGCTTTTAAATCTATACCCAAACATATGTCCAAACCCATGTCTAAATTTATCTTACTCGCTTTAAGTATTTTAACGGCTACTTACGGTCTCTTAGCATCTGCTCAAGATTCGCAAGAAACAAGCACAAATTCGGAGCAAACCGCCATTTTTGCTGGTGGCTGTTTTTGGTGTATTGAAGCGGATTTCGAGAAACTCGCTGGCGTAAATTCGGTGGTCTCTGGCTATACCGGTGGCAGTGCTGACACGGCCGACTATAAAACCGTTACATATCGCCAAACCGGCCATATCGAGGCAGTTAGAGTGCATTATGACCCTGCTAAAGTCAGCTACAGCGAACTAGTAGAGTATTTTTGGCGACACATTGATCCAACCGATTCGACTGGACAATTTTGCGATAAAGGACACTCTTATGTCAGCGCTTTGTTCTATGGCAATGATGAGGAGCGCGATATTGCCGAAAAATCACTGGCGTTTCTACAAGAAAACAAACCCTTCGAAGCTGACATTGTGACGCCTCTGCTACCAGCTAAAGAGTTTTATCTGGCCGAGGAATATCATCAAGACTATTACAAAAAGAACCCGATTCGATATCAATTTTACCGCCGGGGATGTGGCCGCGACAATCGAGTAGAGTCGCTCTGGGGCGATTTCTAGCAATTTGCTCGAGCGCTTGTTGGAAACTACGTTTAGAGCGTTTTGATTCTTGAAGCGCTACTCTTTGAGCTGCGCACACTGAATGCAAAGCTCGACCACAGGATCAAGCTCTAGTCTGGCTTTGGCTATCCAATTGTCGCATTCGCGGCAACGACCGTAATCACCAGCATCCATATCGCGCAAGGCCTGATCAATTTGGCTCAACAAGTGATGCTGGCGAGACCGACTAGCCTGTGCCATAGCCTGGCCCTGCATCGCATCCATTCTGGATAAGCGCCCTACCCGGTTTTGATCCAGTGTGACGGTTTGACTAGCATCGTCAAGCTGCTCTAAAGCCACTAAAGTTTGTTCACGCAGCTCCTGCAAACGAGGCTTTAACGCAGACAAATCGGGTAGTGTCGACATAGACTTAACGACGCCTCAGCAAGCTCAGAGCTGGTGATTCATCAAAGGCGGTATCGAGCTCGTGCAGTCTGGCCTGGTTCGCTGAACTCAAATCGATGAAGTCATAGATCTCACGATCAAACAAATGCGAGGGCGTAATGCGCGACAAGGATTTGAAAATATTATAGACACGGCCAGGCTGAATCTGCTCCCAATCGGCAAGCATTTGCTTGACCACTTTGCGCTGCAAATTCTCCTGCGACCCGCATAAATTGCAAGGAATAATAGGGTATGTCTGTTGCGCGGCAAACTCGGCTATCTCTCGTTCGCGACAATAGGCTAGCGGGCGAATTACAATATGTTGTTTATCGTCGCTGAGTAATTTGGGCGGCATGCTTTTTAAGCGCGCGCCATGAAACATATTGAGAAACAAAGTTTCAACCATATCGTCCATATGATGACCCAACGCAATTTTGCTTGCGCCAAGCTCAGTTGCAGTGCGATACAAAATCCCTCGGCGTAATCGCGAACACAGTGAGCAGGTGGTTTTTCCGTGCGGAATTTTTTCTTTGACTACACTATAAGTATCTTCCTCAACTATTTGATATTCAACATTTAATTTCTGCAAGTAATCTGGCAAAACATGCTCTGGAAACCCTGGTTGCTTTTGGTCTAAATTAACCGCCAATATATCAAAGTCGATCGGCGCTCGAAGCTTTAAACCCATCAATAAAGTTAGCAAGGTGTAGCTGTCTTTGCCGCCTGATACGCACACCATCACACGATCGCCATTTTCGACCATATTAAAATCAGCAATTGCTTGACCGACCTGCCGATAGAGTCGTTTACGTAATTTGTTAGCGCTGTAATCGCGTTTTCGAGTATCCATCTACATGAGCAATCTAAATGACTTAAACGACGATATTTTAAGCAATTAAATGCCTGAAAACACGGTGATTTCAACAGACTTGGGCGCCATAATGGAAATTGTTACACAGGAGGCTGAAAAACCTCAGCGCGTCACACTCTTGTAACATGCTAGATTTGTAATGTGATCGCCGAGAATGATTGAGTTTTCACCAGAATTTTCGCTAATGAATGCACATATTTTAATTGTTGATGACGAAGCTGCTATTCGCGATATGGTGCGCATGGCATTAGAAATCGAGGGCTTTACGGTCTCTGATGCCAGCAATGCCCATCAGGCTGGTAAGCTGCTAGAACTAGAAGCGATCGACCTGATATTACTCGACTGGATGATGCCTGGTGTTTCAGGTATTGATTTCGCTGGCCGCCTACGTCGTGAAGGCCGGCATCAGGTTGGCATCATCATGCTCACTGCCAAAGATAATGAAGACGATCTAATTCGCGGTTTAGATGTTGGCGCTGACGACTATGTGAAAAAGCCCTTCTCGACCAAAGAACTGATCTCTCGCACTAATGCGGTGCTCAGACGCCTGAAAGATCACAGTCATCAGGGCGACATTGTCACAGCTGGGCGCATCACAATTGATACGTCACAGCATCGAATTTTGATCGACGGCCATAATGTCGATTTCAGCCCTACTGAATTCCGACTCCTGCATTTTTTACTCAGCCATCCAGATCGAGTGTTTGCCCGCGATCAATTGCTGGATAACGTATGGGGAAATCAGGTTTATGTTGAAGATCGAACGGTCGACGTGCATATTCGCCGAGTCAGAAAAGTGCTAGAAAAATACCAGTGCGACTCCTATATTAATACCGTACGCGGCGTCGGGTATCGGTTTTCTTTGCCAACAACGGTATAGTCTCTTTATGCAAATACTCAATACCAACCAACTATTATGAATCGAGAGCTGATGTTGTACCTGGTGTTGATTTCCATCGCTGGCCTGGTGGGCCTCAGCTTTGGTTACGCGAGTGAATTCGCATTATTAACAACGGTGCTGATATTGGCATGGCAAGTCAATGCTTTGGAAAGCCTCAATCGCTGGCTGATTCAATCCAGTAAAAGACCATTTATTCGTGAACACGGCCAAATCTACGGCATTTACCGAAAAATTCTTCGTAAAGATAAGCGCCGCAAGCAACAAAAGCAGCGGCTTAGCTCGCTCATTAAGGAGTTCAGAAACGCGGTTAGCGCACTCCCAGATGCCATTGTTTTAATTGATCAAAATGGCAAAATCGCCTGGGCAAATTCCAACGCCAGAAACCTGTTGGGTATTGAATGGCCATTGGATAAAGGCGTGCGATTCAACGATTTGATCAGAGATCCCGAGGTTGAGGCTCTGCTGCAAAACGACGGTGATGCCAGCGGCCCCAGCAAGCAAGGAGTCGAAATAAAATCTCGCCTGGATCATGAAGTGACGATCAGTTTGAAATGTGTCAATTACTCTGAACAAACTCGAATGGTAATCGCGCGCGATGTAAGTCGCCTGATCAAGATAAATCAAATTCACAGCGATTTCGTCGCCAATGTGTCGCATGAACTCAAAACACCATTAACCGTGCTCAAAGGCTATGTTGAAATCTTAAGCGATAGCAATGCTATCCCTGAACAGTTTCACAAACCATTGGAGCAAATGAACTTACAAAGCGTGCGGATGCAATTGATTGTTAATGACTTATTGTATTTAGCCAAATTAGAAAACAAAGAGAGCGCGAGCAACCATGAGCCGGTAGTCATCAGCCATCTGCTCAATACTATTATCGAAGCTGCACGACCGCTGGTAGAAGAAAAACAACATCAATTAAGCATCTCCGTTGATGATAAAGTTGCCCTGTTTGGCGCTGCTACCGAATTACACAGCGCCTTTGCTAATCTAATCACTAATGCAATAACGTACACACCAGAAGGTGGAAGCATCGACGTTTTCTGGGAAGGGAATCAAGACGGTGCTGAATTTAAGGTTGTTGACAATGGCCTTGGCATCGCGCCTCACCATATCAAACGATTAACGCAACGCTTTTACCGAATCGACACCGATCGCTCCCGTGAAGGCGGCGGCACGGGCTTAGGCTTAGCGATTGTGAAACACGTGTTGCAACGACATGATGCCAAACTACTCATCAACAGCGAAGAGAGCGAAGGAAGCCGCTTTATTTGTCGCTTCCCTGCCGAAAAGCTAATTATCGGAGAGCACGACCAAGTGATCAACTTAACTCAGCGTGCTAGTAATCAATAGCTGCCGATAAACTATGGCTCTCGCATGTCTAAACTAGCAATCACATAGGCGTGATCGCTTGGTTTGCTACTGTCTTCTCCTGGTGTGATACCAAGCAACTCATTACCGTGCAATATTTCATAGCGAGCACGATTTTGTTGGTGGAAGTCTTTACTGACTAAGCCATGCATTAACACTTGCAACTTACCGCGATGGTTATAGTCGTAACGCTCGTCAAGAGCTAAATCCATTACCAGGTTATGATTTGTATCACCTTCAAAAGCCGCCAGAGTGTCGCTGTGCTCGGTATCGTTGAAATCGCCGGTGATGTAAAAGTGTATATTTTTTTCCAATAGCTGCTGGCTATGTTGATAGACGCAATCGGCTTGCGCAACTCTGACCTGCAATTTGGCATCCACGCCAGGGTCTTGCGGTGCAAAAATGCTAGCCTGATGTCGCTTAGAAGCCAAATGCACATTGATTACAGCAAGTCGCTGGCCGCTATCACTCTCGATAAAATGTGCCACTAATGGCTTTCGTGAATCGTCATAGC
This sequence comes from uncultured Gammaproteobacteria bacterium, assembly GCA_964455815.1. Lineage (GTDB taxonomy): Bacteria > Pseudomonadota > Gammaproteobacteria > Arenicellales > Arenicellaceae > Arenicella. Next base: position 23,704 of record CAYVYS010000005.1, on the reverse strand, counting down.
ACATTAGGTCTCGCCCTAAAACTTCGACACTGTCTTCGATCAAAGAGACGCGTTCGGGATTATACAAATAGCCATTACGAATATTCCCGCCTGGTTGCCCGCCATCCATTCCAGCATGTGGGGCAACATCTATCCACTGGTATTCAGGCCCACCAAGTTCTCTAATACACTCGATTAGCAAAGCGTACGTTTCACTGGCATCGGTGATATCAGTGACTTCTGCCCCGTCATTATCCTGAATTTCCTGAAGAGCGACGATATCCGGAGATTTAGCTTGCAACACCACCGCCTGCGCCAAAGTATGAAAGCGCCCGTCACTCCAATCGTCATCGATATCCAGCCGCGGGTTATTAACCAGCGCTTCACGCTCAACTTTAGGGTCAAGATTAAAACAGTTGAGAGTGAGAATATTGATCTTCCCGGCTGCGCTAACTAACTTAGTCTCACTATACTGTACAAAAGCCGCCTCTGCGTCAAAGGGCTGAGATACCGACAACTGATAAGAATCGGCTCGATAGTTGAGCGGCCCTTGAATGTCAGACAGTAGTTTGGCACCTAAATTAAGTCGCTTGGCATGATTACTATTGCTGATTCTAAAACCTGGAAACCATCGCAGCTCAGAACCAACTCCGGGGATCAGACCACCTGATTCGGTGCGAGTTTCTGATTCATCTAACTCTGGTGAATCCAGAGCCAGCACGTAGTCCCCGTATTTATTGCTGGGCGCTAAGAATGTTTGCCCGGCAGGAATCCTCAACAACATACCTTCAAGGCTGTTGAGACGATCAGCTAATTCTGCCAGCGATTTTGGCAAAAACTCGTTGCTTAGCACCAACGGCTCGACCTCCGCTCCGTTGGAGCGCAATTGATCAATCTTTTCAGCGTGGAGTTGTGTTACCGGTTTAGCAGTATCGTGCTTATAAAAGTCCACCACCTCGCCGCTTACTCTGACTAGCGCACCAACTTCAGCTATCCATTCCGGGGTGTAGACAAAAATGCCATCCGAACCTCGCTGATCCCAGGCTTTGTCGGGCGTTTGCATGAAAAAACCGCGTCGCAATACACCGGTTACAACACCTTGTGTTTGCACTTTGTGCCCGTCGTAGTCCGAGCTAAGTTTTTCTCCCTGAATCTCTCGAATTGTTAGTTTGAGCGTCACAATAAATTTAAATGCTAATACTGATCTATAAAGCCAGTGAGTATAACGAAAACCACTAGGAAAAACGCCAGAGGCATATTTACACTCTGACCAGCACCTTTACACTGTGGCAACAAGCGAAGACAGTGAGGTGAAAAGTGAAGAGGAATGAACTGAAATTAGTTTGCTAACTGGCGTTTAATTTCTTTTATACCGCTATGACGTACATCCTCGCCTTCGACCAGATAAATCACATTCTCAAGAATATTGATACAATGATCACCAATTCGCTCTAGTGATCGCGCCGCCCACATGACATCCAGTGCGTCAGCGATATTGTCCGGGTCTTTTTTCATGTAGTCAATGAGTCGCATTACCACGCGTGAATACTCGTCGTCGATGTCCTGATCTTTACGCATCAACTTGACCGCTTTACGCGTTTCCATGCGCGCATAAACGTTTAAAGTCTTGTGCAGTAATTCTTTCACCTGCTCGCCCAACGACAATAAACCTTTGAAGGCCTTCTTCGAGGCTTGATTGTCCATTGCATTGCGAACCATATGAGCGACGCGCTCGGCTTCATCACCGATACGTTCTAAATCACGCACTGACTTAGAGGTCGCAATAATCATGCGTAAATCTCCCGCCGCTGGTTGACGCTTGGCGAGGATTTGAGTGCATTCCTCGTCGATCTGCATTTCGAGCTTATTGATCTTTTGATCAAGCTTTTCCACGTCAACGATGTGTTCGCTCTCGTCTTCTCTGAGTGCATCGAGCGTTTTATCCATTTGCGTCTCGACCAAACCGCCCATTTGCAGAACGCGCGAGCGAATTTCATCAAGCTCTTCATCAAACTGGCGAGAAATATGACCGCCAACTAATACTTCATCATTCATTGCTATCGACCTTTCATTGATCTCAGATTAACCGATTCGGCCAGTAATATACTCTTCGGTTAACTGATGCTCAGGATTAGTAAACACCTTAGAGGTATCATTCACCTCAATTAACTTGCCTAGATGGAAATAAGCTGTGCGCGACGAAACACGACCGGCTTGCTGCATTGAGTGAGTCACAATACAAATCGTAAAATTTTCACTTAATTCATGTATCAACTCTTCAACTGTGGCAGTGGCAATCGGGTCAAGCGCCGAACAGGGCTCATCCATCAAAATTACTTCAGGATTAACTGCAATCGCCCGTGCGATGCACAGTCTTTGTTGTTGACCGCCCGACAGCCCCGTTGCTGGCTCATCAAGCCGATCTTTTACTTCATTCCACAAACCACAGCGCACTAAACTTTTTTCTATCAGCTCATCAAGCTCTACCTTGCTGTTCGTTAAACCGTGGATACGCGCTCCATAAGCAACATTTTCATAAATAGATTTAGGAAAAGGGTTGGGCTTCTGAAACACCATACCAACCCGCGCTCGGAGTTCGACTACATCGATTTTGCGATCATAAATGTTCTCATTGTCGAGCAGTAGCTCACCGTCCACACGACAGATGTCAATGGTGTCGTTCATGCGATTCAGGCAGCGCAAAAAAGTTGACTTACCACAGCCAGATGGGCCAATCATTGAAATGACTTCGTTCTTGCCAATATCAATATTGACATCAAAAATCGCCTGTTTATCAGCATAGAACACATCGGTATTGCGAATCCGCATTTTGGCTTCGTCCAAAAACGGCTGCCCTATCGTTTGGTAACTCTCTTTTGTGGGATCTAACATAGTTGTATGGGCTGTATTCATCGTCATGTTCAAGGCAAATATCGACTGGCAGACCTACCAGCGACGCTCCAACCGCTTGCGTAACCAAACAGCAAGGCTATTCATAATAATCAAAAATGTCAGCAAGACCATAATCGCAGCAGAAGTTTTTTCTACAAACGCACGTTCAGGGCTGTCTGACCACAAGAAAATCTGTACCGGCAATACCGTAGCCGGGTCAGTTATCCCAGTTGGCGTGTCGACAATAAATGCAACCATGCCAATCATTAACAAAGGCGCGGTCTCACCGAGTGCTTGTGCCATACCAATGATGGTTCCAGTTAGCATGCCAGGCATAGCCAGTGGCAATACATGATGAACCACGGTTTGAACTTTTGAGGCTCCCATACCGAGCGCGGCTTCGCGAATTGAGGGGGGCACGGCCTTAATCGCTGCTCGGCTAGAAATAATAATGGTTGGTAATGTCATCAACGTCAGCACCAGACCACCAACCAGAGGCACCGATCGAGGTAAGCCAAAAAAGTTAATAAACATCGCTAAGCCCAACAATCCGAAAATCACCGATGGAACAGCCGCCAGGTTGTTGATATTAACTTCGATAAAGTCGGTGATTCTGTTTTTAGGGGCGAACTCTTCCAGGTATATGGCAGTTGCAACGGCAATTGGGAACGAGAGCACCAAAGTCACCAACAAGGTGAGCACCGAGCCCACAATCGCGCCACGAATACCGGCTAGCTCCGGCTCACGCGAATCGGCGTTGGTGAAGAAAATCGTATTGAATCGTTTTTCTACCACACCGCTGGTTACCAACTTGTCGACCAGTTTTTCCTGAAACTCACTGAGACGACTGATTTTTTCTTCTTCGTTTAGATCTCGACCGTAGGTGTGTTTGTAGTAGGTATCAAAATCATCATCGGCGATCATTAAAATAGTTTGTTTTGTGCCAATGATACTGCGATCGGCGAGTACCATGTCTCTTAGCACCAGCGGCATATCACTAGAGAAAATGGCATAGAGTTGGCGCTTTTCACGACGACTTTGTGCCTCGGGGAATTGAGAACGCAAGGATTTACGGAAAAAGCTATTAAAGCTGGCTTGCTTTACTTCCTTATCGCTCGCACTTGCATCAATACCAATTTCCTCAGGATCGAAATCGATTTCAATATTGATATAAGTTTGCGTAAATGCGCCAATGCCTTTAGTGATGATGTCGGTAAACAAAAAGAGCACACAGGCAATCCCGAAAGCGATCGACAATCGACCGTACCACTGAAAGCGTTTTTCAGCGGCGTTACGTTTTTTAGTTCGTTTAGCGCGCCGCTCGACCACGCTCAATTTCGTCTTGTTTGACATACTGCCTCCTAATCGTATTGCTCGCGATATTTTTTCACGACCCTTAAGGCAATCACATTCAATGCCAAAGTAATCACAAACAAGAACAAACCAAGTGCAAAGGCGGCCAGAGTTTTAGCGCTGTCAAACTCCTGATCGCCAACTAACAAGGTCACGATTTGTACAGTTACCGTAGTAACCGCTTCCAAAGGGTTGATGGTTAGATTTGCGGCTAAACCTGCGGCCATAACAACAATCATGGTCTCCCCAATAGCCCTAGATGCGGCTAATAAAATACCGCCAACGATACCCGGCAAAGCAGCTGGGAAAAGAACGCGTTTTATGGTCTCCGATTTAGTCGCTCCCAAACCATAAGAACCATCGCGCAAGCTCTGCGGCACGGCATTGATCACATCATCTGAAATCGATGATACAAACGGAATAATCATCACACCCATTACGATACCGGCGGCCAGGGCACTCTCGCTGGAAACGGCTAAATTTGCCAACCAATCGATACCATTTTCAGCACCCCAATCGCGCACTGCATCGCCAGCTCGCCTTACCGCCGGCGCCACCGTTAGCGCCGCGAAGAATCCGTAAACCACGGTTGGCACACCGGCTAAAATTTCTAATGCGGGCTTAATAATACCTCGCGCCCTGACGCTGGCGTATTCTGAAAGATATATGGCTGACAGCAGACCAGTCGGCACCGCGATAGACAGCGCAATCGCTGAGATTAGCAAGGTTCCTGCAATTAAAGGAATAACACCAAACGATCCGGAAGCACCAGCTTGATCTTCTCGAATCGCAATCTGCGGACTCCAGTGCGTGCCAAATAAAAATTCATGCCATGGCACCTTGCCAAAAAAGTTCCACGTTTCGAACATGACCGAAGCGACAATCCCAAAAGTGGTGAAAATCGCAATACTCGAACAGACAAACAGCATGACATTAAACATGCGTTCCACCGCATATCGCGCGTTGTGTCTGGCATTAATGCCTTTGTAGCCCAACAAAGCGCCGAGGATCAGCACGATAATAGCCAAAACCGGCATTGCCTGTTTGCTCGTCTGATTCAGATTTTTTAACCGCTCAACAGCCGGAGCATATTCCTCTCCGAGCACCTCAATACTGCCAATCCCTGCCGCCACGTTTTCAACCTGGCTATAGATCAGACCGAAGCTATTGACATCAAGCTGTTTGGCCTCAGTCGGCATACTGCTCTTTACCAAGGAATTAATGATTGAACTGTCAAGCACCAACCAAAGAGAAACCAATAACAATGCTGGAAAAAACGCCCACAAACTCATCAAACTCGCGTAGTAGCTTGGCAAGGCAGCCAGATTTCTAATACCGCCAACCGGCTTAGCAACGGCGTAGGATCGACGGTGCCCCAGAAAATAGGCGGCGAGCGATCCAATAACGATGATAAGAAAAAGAGTCGATAGATTCATTTGCATTTGGCAGCCAGGATGGTCGCTCTATTTCATGACTGTAGGGCCAGTTAGATTTCAGCCTGATTAGGTATGGTTAGAATTATAGGTTTGTTTTCTTACAAAGCCGAGTCATTAGCTTACATTGAACTCGCTTTTCAAAGAACTGCATTCTAGTGCATAAAGCAACAGTGCGTCAGCAATAAGCGATCGAGAAAGAAGTTATCAGCTCTTTAGAATGAGCCAAATAAACGAAAAGCGGGCAAGCACCTGGCCTACCCGCCTTTGATCCGGCTTGTGCTAGCTCAAAGCTATACCAGATCATTTGTCTACTCGAACTGTTTCTAGAGCGACAAGTTTGTCAACGAACGAGCACTGTTAGACATTTGCTCATACTTTTCTTCATCCAAAGGAATCAAGCCTTTGTCGATCAAAAATCCATCTGGACCGATGGCGTCTTCAGATACAAAAGATTCAAGATACTCTTTTATGCCTGGCACAGTTCCGATATGTGCTTTTTTAACGTAGAAGTACAATGGACGACTAACCTTGTATTGTCCCGAGGCAATGGCTTCGAAGGTCGGCTCTTCGCCATCGATAATCGAGCCTTGCACTTTGTCGGAGTTTTGATCAAGGAAGCTAAAGCCAAAGATGCCCAAAGCATTAGGATTGGCAACTAATTTGTTCACAATCAGATTGTCGTTTTCACCAGCTTCTACGTAGGCACCATCTTCGCGAACAGAGCGGCCAATAATTTTAACCACGTCTTTGCCCTTGGCTTTCTGGCCTTTTTTCTCAACGACCGCGGCCCAAGCCTTTTCTGCACCTAGTTTAGAGACTAATGTCTCGATTTCGTCTTTTTGATCTGCCTTTAGATCACGCAAATTGGCAATATCATCAACCTTGCGAGCACCGCCCTCTAAAGCAAGCTCGGCGAATGCGTCACGCGTGCCAGACGTTGGTGGTGGGCCCAAAACTTCGATCTTTGTAGCTGGTAAAGATGAATTGACATCATTCCAGGTTATATTTGGATTAGTAATTAATTTGCCATCTGGGCCGGGAACTTGAGCCGCCAACGCCAGGTAAACATCCTTACGAGAGAGTTGCATTGGTGCAGCGCCTTTGGCATTGGCAAGCACGATACCGTCATAACCGATCAATACTTCGACGACATCGGTCACGCCGTTAGCCTTACAATTCTCAAATTCGCTGGATTTAATACGACGAGAAGCATTTGTTACGTCTGGAGTAGCGACGCCAACACCTTTGCAGAAAAGCTTCAAACCACCGCCAGAACCAGTTGATTCAACTTTCGGCGCTTTAAAATCGCTTGATTTACCAAAGCGCTCGGCAACCACCGTCGCAAATGGATAGACAGTTGAAGAACCTACAACACTGATGCTGTCGCGAGCTGCCGCTGGAGCGACTGATGACACTGCTGCCGCAGTGGCCAAGCCCAAAATAATTTTTTTCACAGTTTGTCTCCGAAATATAAGTGACGAGTTTAGTAAACTGACGCCATGCTAATCCTTGCCTATGACAGAATTATGACAACAATGTAGTATTGCTTAGCGTTTCGCAAACCCTTGTTTTTCAATATATTTCTTCATGAATTGGCGTTGTTGTGAGCTGGCCTGCTTGACCATTTGCTGACTCCAAGAAAAATTAAGTTTACCCTTGGTTCGGCGTTGATAATATTCGCGCACCTTGGCGTCATAATCGTCAATCAATTGGTGCTCCGATTCACCAAGGCGATAGTGATTTTGGTGTAATTGAACGGCTAAAGGCAATCTCGGCTTCGGCTCAGAATCTTGCTCTGGGTAGCCCAAACACAGACCAAAAACTGGATAAACCAATTCAGGCAGACCAAGCAGCTCAGTAACTTGCGCCGGATCATTACGAATTCCGCCAATGTAACAACAACCCAGCCCTTCGCTTTCAGCGGCTGCTACACAATTTTGTGCAAACAAGGCAGTGTCTACCGTTGTTGCAATAAACTGCTCAGTCCAATCAAACTCTGCAGCCTCATTAGTTAATCGCTGATTACGCTCTTGATTACGATGCAGATCAGCGCAAAAAACCAGGAACTCGGCACAGCTCTCTATGTAAGCTTGCCCACCTGCCAATTCGGCAAAGGCCGCCCTATCATCGATATCAGTGACACGCACGACGCTAACCGCTTGAATATAAGAAGATGTGGACGCACATTGCCCTGCTCGAAGTATCTCAGTAAGTAAGGATTCATCGAGAATACGATCACTGAAACGTCGAATCGAACGATGAGACTGTAAGAGTTCGATAAAGCTAAAATGATTGAGAGACATTAAGAAGCAAGCTCCTGTCAGGGTTTTCGACAAATAGTTTCTGCGTCAAAATGGCATGCTATGCCGGGTCTTCCGTTAATTCCTGCACCAATACGAAAGGCGCTACGACTATGCTCCACAGCTCAACATCATCATGAAACCACTGACGTGCCAGACTGTCATCTGGTGCAATTATTTCACTGGTATTGAGCAAAGGCTTGAGTACTTCAGCATTGTCACTGGCAAATAGCGCCGCCACTTTGACTAAGTCTCGCTCAGGTGCGACTTTAAGCACTACACCTTGGGCAAAAAACCGCTGCAGCGCTCGCCACCGAATACGGCCAGTTTCATTGTGCAATCGTTGCAATAGCTCGATTTGCTGTTGATCACTGGCATTTGACTGATCTGAGTGTTCTTTATTTGAATTCAATTTGCTTTCCCAAAGAACGAGTTTAGCCCAGAACCTTGCTGGTAAAATAAAAGCCTCGATTCGTGAAAATCGAGGCTTTCATTTTTAGTTTATTGCCTAGCTAGTATTCTTCTAGACTATGAGGCAGAACGCCCGGCTTACTGAGCAGCTTCAACAGCGTCTTTGGCTTCCTCTACGACCTCAGCAGCCTCTGCTGCCGCTTCGCCAGCGACGCCAGTGGCTTCGCCAGTCGCATCTTTAGCCATTTCCACCGCGCCATCAACAGCGGCTTCACCAGCATCTTTCGCCATTTCAACTGCACCGTCGACGGCAGCTTCAGCACCATCGGCCACTGCAGAACCAGCGTCTTTCGCCATTTCGGTCGCGCCATCAACAGCAGCACCAGCACCACCTGCTACAGCAGAACCAGCATCTTTGGCCATCTCTACCGCACCATCAGCAGCACCAGCTACTGCAGAACCAGCATCTTTAGCCATTTCAGCGGCGCCGTCAGCCACCGCGGAACCAGCGTCTTTGGCCATTTCAGCGGCGCCACCAGCTGCATCAGCGACTGCTGAGCCAGCGTCTTTCGCCATTTCAGTCGCGCCGTCGACCGCCGCACCAGCGCCATCAGCTACAGCAGAACCAGCGTCTTTCGCCATTTCGGCCGCACCTTCTGCAGCATCAGCGACTGCTGAGCCAGCGTCTTTCGCCATTTCAGTCGCGCCGTCGACCGCCGCACCAGCGCCATCAGCTACAGCAGAACCAGCGTCTTTGGCCATTTCAGCCGCACCTTCTGCAGCATCAGAGACGGCAGAACCGGCATCTTTCGCCATTTCTGTAGCGCCGTCAGCCACATTGCTGGCTGCTTTGCCTGCTTCATCTACCGCATCTGCAGCGGCTTCTTTGGTCGCGTCAATCGCGTCTTTGATGGCCGAGCCATCTTCACTATTACCGCAGGCGGCAACTGTGAGTGCCAATCCTGACACTAATAGAATTTTTCCCAATGGTGTATTCATAGTGTTCACCCAAATATGATCAAAGTGTTTATAGTTTTAACCCCACTGCAAACGGGGCGGGTAAGTATAGCAGAGCAAAACCCTCTGGGGCGCCTAAATCAACAGTTCTACCTATTTTTTACATACTGCAAAGTGGCGCAAATAAAGCGCAATATACGTTGATAATCACCACAGTTTAGTGTAAAAACACGGGCTAATTTTCGGCTGGGCACAGTGGCCGACCACCTTGTATTACCGGTGCCTTATTGGTAACACAACGTCACTCAAGAGATAGTTTCTATGGCAACCCAGAAAAAAGCGACAAAAAAAAAGGTAAGCAAAAAGGTAACTAAGGCCGTCTCTAAGAAACCTACTTCCAAAAAGAGAGCAGCTAAAAAGGCGCAGACTAAGGTGACGAAAAAATCCACCACCGTAAAGAAATCGACAGCTAAAAACGTTGTGGCTAAAAAAGCCGCTAAGAAAACCTCTAAAAAAGTTAGTAAAGTCAGTAAAAAAGTGTCCAAGAAAAACAGTTTGCCCTCAGCCGCAAATGAGGGACTTATCCATGGAATTGAACCTTACAAAATCAAAGCCAAGGAAGAGTATATGAGTAGTGATCAAGTTGAACATTTCCGCAACATTTTGGTTGCATGGAAGAACAACTTGCTCGACGAAGTGTCTCGCACCATTCATTTGATGCAAGACGAAAACATTAATCACCCTGATCCAAATGATCGAGCCAGCCAGGAAACTGATATGTCTCTAGAGCTACGCAATCGTGATCGGGAGCGTAAGCTACTGAAAAAAATTGATCAAACAATCACCAGAGTTGATGGTGATGACTACGGCTGGTGCGACCGTTGTGGCATAGAAATTGGCATCCGTCGATTGGAAGCCAGGCCGACCGCAGAACTTTGCGTGGATTGCAAAACCCTTGATGAAATCAAAGAACGGCAAATGATTTAATTCAGATTTGCTGCTACTTTAGAAAACAGTAAAAAGGCGTATTGCGTAACCAGCAGCACGCCTTTTTTATATCGGCTAATTTAAGGATTATAAATTAACGCTGATCTCTGGCTCAGCAACACGTTGAATATAGGCGCCTTCCATCAATTCGCCGATCCATTGTTTGTATTCCCGGTCAGCACGTTTACGGCGTAGAAAATTTTCTACCCGCCGACGTTTGATTTGATCCGTCACATTTTTCTTGCGCCGATCCTCAACCACCATGATATGCACGCCAAACTGAGTATTCACCGGTTGGCTAATTTCGCCTAAGGGGAGCTGTTGAAACGCATCTTCAAAAGGCTTAACCATTTCTCCAGGCGATACCCAACCGAGGCTGCCTCCAGCCGCCGCGGATACCGAGTCATCCGAAAAGATTCTAGCGAGTTGATCAAAGCCTTCACCATCGATAATTCGTTGCCGCACATTGAATAAGCGTTTAGCCGCTTGAGAGCGAGCTACTTCCGATTCGGCACTGATTAGAATGTGTCGAACTTGAGATTGGACAATTTCAGTGACATCGCCTTTACGGTCTAATAACTTGAGAATATGCAAGCCATTGCCACTGGTTAGTACTGGTGAAACTTCGCCGACTTGCATATCTTTCACCGCTGCCGCAAATATCGATGGCAATTGCTGTTCAGTACGCCAGCCAATAATGCCGCCTTCCTGAGCATCGGTCGCGGCCGAATAAGTAAGCACAGCCTGTTGAAAGCTTAAGCCATTATCAAGTTCATCGCGTACTTGTTGCGCGAGACTAAAGTTGGCTTCAGGATCTTTGATTAGAATGTGCGCAAGTTGGTATTCCGAGTTATCCTGATCCAAATTATTGACCTTCATTTCGGTCTCGATTTCGTACTCGGGTACCTGCACACGTCGCTGCGCATAAAACTCAGTGAATCTTGAAATAACCAGTGATTCACGAATCGAGGTGCGGAATAAATCGAATGGCTGGCCACTCTGTTCCAGCGAGGCCCGCAACTGTGGCACAGTCAACTCTTGCTGGCCTGCGAACACCTCGATTGCACGATCGAGCTCCTGATCACCGACCTCGATACCACGCCGCTCAGCTTCCTGGACTTGCAACTTATCACTGATCATACCTTCCAATAATTGCTGCGGTAGATTAGGCGGCACCGGCTCCTGACTATTGCGAAAATCCTGAGCTACTGACTTGAGTCGATAATCAAACTCAGCCTGAGTAATGACATCTTCGTTAACGATCACCAGCACGCGATCCATAAAAGCAGCGAAAGCATTGTTCGCGCCAAATAACAATAAAATCGCAGTTGTTAGCCTTAACACAACTACGCCAACCCTTGAAAATTTCATATTAAAAACCAGATCGAATGCTTCCGAGTGAAGTCAATTCTAATTCGAGAAAGACGGCTGAGCGCTTGCGTTCTTCATCAGCGTTAGCATTGACACGACCAAATCGATTATTGATTCGATCAGTGCCAACCACCCGAACTTTCCAACAACAACCATTATACTCTACGCCAAGCGTTGTCGCTAAACTCTCAGAGTTCTCTAAATCGTAACGATTATTGGCGAAAAACTGCCATCGATCACTAATCGGCCAGTTGAATGAAGTGGTTACCTGGTCTATATCTTGGGTAAAGCCGTTGACGAAAAAATAGCCAATACTGACATTTTTGCGGTTGTCGTCTTCGGGTGTATATGAAAGTGCGAATCTGGCTGTGACAATCTCACTCAGATCATGACTGTATTGCAAGAAAGTGTAGGTGCCCCAGGGGCCGGAATCGGTTCGCAATTCTGCTAACAAATCACCCAAGCCCTGCTCGATAGGCTCGCGATCACCACGAAAATTAAGCTGTAAATCGTCTAATAACACGAGCTGGCCAAGGCTGAATTTAAGCCGTTCATCACCCTTTTCGCTGTCGATAAACCGCGAGGTTAAACCAATCGTCACTTGATTGGTATCGCCAACTCGGTCGTCGCCAAAAAAGCGATTGGTGCGAAAAATATTGCTGAAATTATTCAGCGACACCTGGCTGGTATCAAAGATAGGCACATCATCCTGATCTTCCTCCGGCGCAAACACATAGAACAAGCGTGGCTCAAGTGTGTGTAGGGCATTTTTGCCGAACCAATTGGCCTTTCGCTCAAAAAACAGACCACCGTCGACGCTGAAAATCGGCACAGTGAACGAGGGGCTGTCTTCCGCCTCAGGGTCAACATTATCCAAACTATAGGTTCGAGTATGTAATGAGACTCCTGGTTTTAGGAAACCCCAAATTGTCTCAAAAGGTAATTGCACATATGGATTTAAAGATGTTCTGGTGCCAGTAACTCGCACATCAGAATCCGACTCAAAGTTAACGTAACTTCCATATACGCCGTAGTCGAGATTGTATGGTCCTTGAGGCAAATTGGTACTAAAGCTCAACGATGGTAAACGCTCAAGCGGAGCAAAATTGGGAGAAACCCGATCATCAATTATCTGAAACTCACTGGCTCTTGCTGTGACACGAAAATATTCATGTGAGTACTGCAGCTGCACATCACGCGGTACAAAAGTTGCACTAAAAAACCTCGCCTCAGTGCTCAGGTCTGTAAAGTAATCAATATCCGAGACATCGTTATAATTGATGCCAAGCGATAAATTATCGGTAAGCTGATTCGAATGTATTATCGATAACAAGCTGCGATCGTCGCCAAACAATTCGTCGTCGGGTAAATATTCACCGTAAACAAAGGTGCTGGAATTAAGCGTTTGTAAACGATATTCAGCCGCCACTTGTGTGCCTCGATCGGTGTAAATTCGAGGCGTAATCGTCGCATCCTGATTTTTAGCAATATTCCAATACCAGGGGATTTCGAAAATATTACCTGACTCCTCATCCGAGCCAAATCCTGGCGTTAAAAAGCCAGTCTTACGCTGATCGTTGATCGGAAAGGTTAAATACGGAGCATAAAACAGTGGCACTCCCTTAAAACGAACAACCGCTCCGCGAGCCTTGCCAATTCCCGCATTGCGATCTAAATGGAGCTCGCGCGCGCCGACCATGACACTGCGATTACCTTCTGGGCAAGTGGTGTATTCAGCGCCTTCTAAACGAATTACGCCCTCACCTTCCAAATTGACCACATCGGCTCGACCGCGAGAATTAATATACGCAGTATCGACACCATCCTCGGAATCTATACCTTGTGCTAGCTTAAATTCCCCGTTTACGACCGTACCAATTTGGCTTGGTACATGCATATCGACACTGTCGCTGGCCAAATAGTCGCCAGTGGCGGTAATGACTTCGACATTTCCCTCGGCCTCGACGCGCTCTGATTCCCGATAGTAACGTAGGACATCAGCAACGATCGTTTGCCGACCCTGGCTAACTTCTGCCTCTCCGCTTAGTACAACCAAATCTTCACCCTGCGCTTCAACGTTGTCCGCTTCGAGAGAAATTGGGTATGCGCCGTCTTCATCGGGCTCTAACACCGGCGAAGCATATTGCAATTCACTTGGGCGGCAAGCGCAATTAAGCCCCTTACACGCAGCATAGGCTGATTCGAGCCCGACTCCCATTAGCACGGCCAACACCATGCTTACTTGCAAGTGGCCGGCTTTTCTGACATGAGTGTGGTGGCTAAATAGAGCTGATAAACCAGATTGGCGGGAAGCGCTCGGCTTGGTACCAAGCTGTTCAAACCGTTTCAACATTGAGGTGTTCCAAAGTTGGTTGTCGTTATAGTTATGGCAGCAAATAACACTTAAATAAAGCCTTAAATTTTAGATCTAAATTAATGCGTAAATCCAGGCTCACCACCGTTCATGTGAAAACAGCATGTCGGCGGCGAATTAAGTATACTTCGCTGTTCCAGATTATAGAGCAAAGCGGGCGCGCCTGCGATGCCAGCGCACTACCCTTTTGATTAAATATTTCTGATGGACAGTCGACTGACCGAATTGGAAGAATGGCTAACGAATGTTGCCAAGCTCGAGATCGCGAAACTTGAACCCGCTTCAGAGGATGCGAGCTTTCGGCGTTACTTTCGTGTAACGACCAAATCAGCGACAAGCTTGATCGCTATGGATGCGCCTCCTGATAAAGAACCAATCGACACATTTGTAACGCTCGCCAAACAGCTTAGAGCACTTAATCTACATGCTCCAAAAATCTATCTTGATGACCCAAAACAAGGGTTCATTCTGTTAGAAGATCTTGGCGATCAGACATATTTTTCGGCTTTACCCGCTAATGCCGATCAGCTCTATAGCGACGCCATTTCGGCATTGGTCATCCTGCAAACTAAAAGTCTGACACAAAGCCATCAGCCGGAGAAATATGATGCTCACAAATTAGTCACTGAAATGGAGTTGTTTCGCAGCTGGTTTCTAGAGCGACACCTTCAAACCCAGCTCTATGAAGCGGCGCACGCAGTCTGGTTGCAGACTAAACAATTCCTGGTTTATGAATGTTTGAATCAACCGCAAGTTTGGGTTCACCGCGACTACCATTCGCGCAATCTAATGCTGACCGAACAAAATTCTCCGGGAATTATTGATTTTCAGGATCTTGTCGTTGGACCCATCGCTTATGATCTCGCCTCGATATTCAAAGACTGCTACATTCAATGGCCACGCGCACAACAAATGGACTGGCTGGCAAACTACTTTGATCAATATCAAGAAGCGGCCACCAGTGCTTACTCAGATGCGGCTTTTGACTTTGAGCAATTAGTCCGCTGGTATGATCTAACTGGTCTTCAGCGTCATCTAAAAGTGTTAGGTATTTTCTGTCGATTGAATTATCGCGACAATAAAAATCACTATTTAAGTGATCTTCCACTGGTTGCTCGCTACGTTTTAGAGGTATTACCTCGTTACCCGGAGCTCAATGAGTTCGCCAGACACTACACGCATTTAATTGAGAAGGTTCTCTAATGCAGTCTGCTCGCGAAACCACCGTATTTTTGCTGGCAGCCGGCTTTGGTAAGCGCATGTTGCCGCTGACGAACAACACACCTAAACCACTATTGAAAGTTCATGGCCAGGCATTAATCGAGCATCATATCCGGCGGCTGGAATCTTTAGGCTTTCGTCATCTGCTTATCAATGTTGCGCATTTAGGTGAGCAAATTATTGAGCAACTTGGGAATGGTCAGAATTTTGGCGTCGAGATCGAATATTCTGACGAACGCGGCAATGGCCCGCTAGAGACCGCTGGCGGCATCATTAAAGCTTTGACTCGAATTCGTAGTCAAAATTTTATTACCATCAATGCCGATATCTACACTGACTATCCTTTTTTAACCTTATTACAGCAAATCGATGCACCAGCTCATTTAGTGTTGGTCCCTAATCCTGAACACAATCTGACAGGCGACTTTGGCATTAGTGATTCAGGATTGCTGGTAGAGACAAATGCACATTCGTCTTATACCTATTGCGGCATCGCGAGATATTCTAAAGATCTCTTTTCTGGTCTTGCTGAACAAGAGCGAGCTCTGGCACCACTGTTTCGCGAATGGGCTCGTGCTCAGTTCGTGAGCGCAGAAAATTACACCGGCAACTGGACAGATGTAGGCACACCAGAACGCCTGGCTGAGCTTAATCGAACCGAGCCTTGATTACGCAGGGGTACCAATTTTCTTAAGAAAAGAAAGATCAATATCAGTGAAAATTAAAGCAAGGAGAGAAATCGCGACACCAGTTCATCTCCAATTTGTTTTTGATCAACCGCAGCCAGATCGCTGATTTGCGTTACTTTCATACCCTGATATCCACAGGGATCAATATTCGTAAATGGGGCGAGATCCATAGCGACGTTTAGACTCAAACCGTGATAGGAATTACCTCGCCGAATTCTTAATCCCAATGCTGCGATTTTCTCATCATCGATATATACACCGGGGGCATCCGCGCGTCTGCTAGCAGTAAGGTCGATGCCCGCCAACAGATCTATCACTGTCTGCTCGAGTTTAAAAACCAGACTTTTAACACCGAGCTCATGGCGACGTAAACTCAATAGTGGATACATCACCCACTGGCCTGGCCCATGATATGTAATCTGCCCACCACGATCGGTCTTAACAACCGGAATATCGCTCGGCAATAAAGTCACCATTTCGCAGGCTGTACCCTGGGTATAGACTGGTGGATGCTGTAACAACCAAATTTGATCTTCGTCTGACGCATCTCGCTGAGCAGCAAAATTACGCATCGCTTCCAGCGACTCACGATAATCAACCAAGTCGTATTCGCGCACACGGACAGGCTTACCCTTGCCAGTGCTCTGTAAGGATTCAGATCGAAAGTCCATTTTTAAAGCGTCATGACCACTCTTGGTGATTTGGCTAATCGCTCATAGATTGCCTCAAGCTCGTCCCTTGATTGCAAAACCACGGCAATACTCACCGACTCAAACTTGCCAGTACGACTCGAATTTGTCGAAATTTGGCGCAATGCCTCTGCCATGATCAAAGGCGCAAGAAATTCGCGAAGATGGTCTTCAGCAGACTGCGCTTCGCTAGCACGACACATGGCTTTGAATACAAACTCAGTCGGGTATTCGATTAGATCGAATCCATCATTTAGTTCATTGTTTAACTCATCTTTGGGCATAGTAGATAATGCAGATCACTAAGCAGAGAAAAAATTGCGGGCGCGTAGCTTAAGGGAATCACTAAAGCGCTTCCACCACGACCCATTGTCGATTTTTTCAGCAGCAACCAGCGGCCATTCTTTTAGCACCTGATCATCTAGTTTAACTTTCACTGTACCAAGCACCTGCCCTGCTTCCAGCGGTGCTTGTATGTAATCCGGATAGTCGAGCTCAGTGACAATATTATCGACTTTGGCTTTCGGGACTAGTACTGTGCCGGGTTCAGCCACTCGCAAATCCAGTTGATCTACCGCTCCTCCAAACACTTGAATATTAGCCAGGTCTGCCTGCGAATCCAGTACATTTACAACTGAATAGTTTGCGAAACCAAAATTCAGCAAGCTTAAAACGTCTTCACTGCGCTGCTTTTCGCTTGATGAACCCATTACTACCGCGATCCAGCGCTCGCCCTTGCGTTGCGCACTGCCCACCAAACAGTATCCTGCGGCTTCGGTATAGCCGGTTTTTAGCCCGTCTACACTATCGTCTTGCCAAAGTAAGCGATTGCGATTAAATTGCCGAATCTCATTGTGGGTATATTCTTTCTCAGCAAACCAGGTATAAAATTCTGGGAACTCATCAATAATCGCTTTCGACAATTTGGCAATATCCAATGCCGACATTTCATGCCCTGGCGCTGGCAAACCACTGCTATTTTTGAACTGCGTATTGCTTAAACCCAAGCGCTGCGCATGATCATTCATTACGGCGGCGAAGGCCTTCTCACTGCCTCCAGCAAACTCTGCCATCGCGATGGCCGCATCATTACCAGATTGCACAATCGAACTGCGCAAGAGCTCACCTAATTCCAATCGAGAGCCAACCTCGGCAAACATTCGTGAGCCTTCTGCTCGCCAGGCTGAGGTACTGATTGGCACCATATCACCCATGCTTAACTCACCACTTTGCAAGCGTGAGAACAATACATAGTTGGTCATCAGCTTAGTAATACTAGCTGGTGGCAGGGGGTCGTTTTCATTGAAAGCCGCGACGATCGAGCTGGTTTGCGGCTCAAATAACAACCACGCGGTGCCCTCTATTTCAAGGCCGGTTACTTCTGCACCTTCAGGAGCTTTTTGTTCGGCTTGCGCAAATGCAAAACCACTGATTAATAAGCTTATTAATAAAGTTCGCAACATCACTATCATTATCTGACGGGGGCACTCATGGTTTTAGCGGCGGCAATAGCCTGGCTCAACTCATAGACAGCCATGGCATACAATACACTTTGGTTATAACGCGTAATCGCGTAAAAATTTGGAAAGGTATAAAAGTAATTAGGGATCACTTGATCTTGCTCATCTGATAAATCACTTTGCCCATTGGCCGGTATCTTCAGTTTTTGATCCCGATAAATATGACCCTTGGCATTAAGCTTATTGAGCTTAGACAATTCACGGCAACTTACCTTATGTGCTTCGGCAATCTCGCAGGCAGTGTCACCAGCGCGCACGATATAACTATTACTGCGATTACGCGGCTTACGACGATCACTGGCATCAAGCATTAATATATTCAAAGCTTGCTGGTCAGCAATATCGCTTCGAATCGCCGCACCTTTGGCTCGCAATTGGGCAGCTGTATACGGAGTTTTGCGCTTACGATTGGCAATTTCATCTAAATCGGAGCTCACCTTAGTAATTGCTGGTGTGGTCACAGCTTTATTTGGCTGCCAGCCATTTTCAATAAAATAGTTTGCGATACTACCTATAGCGTCGACTGGCTGGTTAATCAAATCCGTTTTGCCATCGCCTGAGAAGTCAACGGCGTAGCTGCGGTAACTACTCGAGATAAACTGCGGAAACCCCATTGCACCAGCATACGACCCCTTGGTTGATAGTGGATCAATGTTGTTTTGCTTACAAAGAATCAAAAACTGTTTTAGCTCACTACCGAAAAATTTGGAACGTCGAGGGAAACCAGTCGTCAATGTCACCAGGCTATCCAGAACTTTGTGGACGCCTTTAAACTTTCCAAATTTTGATTCCACACCAATTATGGCCGCAATCATACTTGCAGGTACGCCGAATTCACGTTCGGCTCGATCAAACTCAGCCTGGTATTGGCGCCAAAATTCAACGCCCTGTTGAATTCGATCATCCTTTAAAAATATTTGTCGATACCGTCCCCAGGTTAAGGTGTACTCAGCCGGTTTCTGCATGGCATCCAACACACTTTGTTTGAACTCAGCTGCGGCGAAAATCTGCTCTAATTCAGCCATGCTGTAATGATCTTCATCCACCAACTGCTGAGCGATTGCCAACAACTTGGGCTCTTTGGATAGGTTTACCGCAAACGCTTGTGAGTGCATTACAATAAAACCCACTAAAACCAATATAATTTTGTAAAAAATTCGCATAATACTAATGAGACAATAAACTTCGATGATGATGAATACTCATCAGAATGCCAAAACCAGCCATCAAGGTCACCATTGAAGTACCACCAAAACTAATCAGCGGCAATGGCACACCAACTACCGGCAGCATACCTGAGACCATGCCAATATTGACAAACACATAAAAGAAAAACGTCATCGCCAAACTACCCGCCAGTAAACGTGAGAAAGTATCTTTAGTGTAGTAGGCAATATAAAGGCCGCGACCGGTCAACGCTACATATAAACACAGCAGCATAACGACGCCGATAAAACCGTTTTCTTCCGCAAACACAGAGAAAATGAAATCAGTGTGTCGCTCGGGAATAAACTCTAATTGTGACTGACTGCCTTCCGTCCAACCCTTGCCTTGAGCGCCGCCACTACCGATGGCAATCATCGATTGGATAATGTGATAACCCGCGCCTAGAGGGTCAGCCCAAGGATCGAATAAAGTTTGAATTCGTCGCTGCTGATACGGATGTAAAAACTGGTAAGCAATCGGCATGGCTATTGCGGCAAACACAGAAAGTACTGCGATATGTTTCCATGCAAAGCCTGCCAAAAAAATAATCAGCGCACCAGACATCAGAATTAAAATTGTGGTACCCAGATCTGGCTGCTTGAGAATCAAACCAGCAGGTACTAATAGCACTGCTACTGCCAAACTTAAATTCTTCCAACTTGGTGGCAACGTTTTTCGGGTCAACACCCAGGCCACCATCATTGGCACCGCCAGTTTCATAGCCTCAGATGGTTGAAAACGTACCACACCTAGGTTCAGCCAGCGTTGCGCTCCCTTTCCAGTGTCACCAACAACGAGCACTAGTGCCAGCAGCACTAAAGCGATGACGTAAAAATAAGGGGTCCAACGAAATAAGGAGTCAGGGCGAATTTGCGCCAGAGCTAACATCACCACCACGGCCACACCAAGCCGCACGCTTTGGCTGATTAGTAACCGACTATTCTCACCACCCGCACTCCACAGTATCAGCATACTGGCAGCGCTTAATAAAATCAGCCCGAAAAAAAGTGGCCAATCAATCTTAAATTGAAACATTAGCGCTCCGGCACCGGTTCGGCGTCGTTTGCTGACTGCGCCACGGTGTTTTCTTCTTCGCTCACCGGTTCTTTACCCAACAAATAATAATCCATCACTTTGCGCGCCACCGGCGCAGCAGCTCCACTACCACTACCACCATTCTCGACGATAACCGCAACTGCGATTTTTGGATTTTCAATGGGAGCAAAAGCGATAAACAAGGCGTGATCTTTCTGAAACTCACTGAGCTTTGATTCGTCGTATCTGGCTCCTTGCGGAATCGCCACCACCTGTGCAGTACCAGTTTTACCCGCCATGGTGTACTCGATATTGCGACCAGCTGCATAGTGAGCTGTGCCTCTGGGATGGGCAACTACCGCTTGCATCGCGTCGATAATGGTACTGAAATTTGATTCTCTGGCGGCCACTTGACCCAAGGTTGCACCATCAATATCGACAGACTCCTTGTGTACGCTGCCATCGGTGCGCGAATCTTTGTGCTCCAATCTATCTACTAATCTTGGTTCAATTCGTTTGCCGCGATTGGCCAGAGTTGCTGTCATCACTCCCAGCTGTAAGGGCGTGACCAACATAAACCCTTGGCCAATGCCAGTATTTAAAGTGTCACCCGGATACCAGGCAACTCCTCTTCGCTCACGTTTCCAATCGCGCGACGGCATTAAACCAGAGGGTTCATTTTGTAAATCGATCCCGGTCTGCTGACCTAAACCAAAGCGACTTAGATACTCATGTAGTTTATCAATGCCTAAGGTGTTAGCCATTTGATAATAATAAACATCGCAAGACTTGATTATGGATTCAGCTAAAGATGTAGCTCCATGACCTGATCGCTTCCAACATCGGTAGCGGTGACTGCTGCCTTTTAATTTGTAGAACCCTGGGCAAGTGATACTTTTATATTGGTTCCAGCCATTCTCAAGTGCGGTCAATGACACCAAGCCTTTGATGGTAGATCCTGGCGCATACCGCCCGCTCAACCCACGATTTAATAATGGCCTATTTACATCATCGCGAAGAGCGTTATAAGAACGATGATCAATGCCATTGACGAACTTATTAGGGTCGTAAATAGGGTTACTGACAAAGGCTAAGACATCACCACTGGCCGGTTCGATTGCGATGACCGAGCCTCTTCGGCCATCAAGAAACTCACGTGCTTTGACTTGTAATTTAGCATCAATATTTAAATACAAATCATCACCAGAGATAGGAGGATTGCGATCCAAAGTCCGAATGCGCTGCCCATGCGCATTAGTTTCTACTTGTTGAAAACCAACCTGGCCTAACAATACATCTTCGTATTGAGCTTCGATACCCAGCTTACCGATGTAGTCTGTTCCTTGGTAAGCCTGATGATCAATGCTTTTTAGGTCACGTTGATTGATGCGCCCCACATAACCCAACACATGCACTAATTCACCAGCATATGGATAACTGCGTTGCAGCCTCGCTTGCACGGCCGCGCCAGGCAAGCGATGCTGATTCACCGAGAAGCGCGCCACCTCGCTTTCCGACAGATTAACCTTTAGCGCCTGCGCTTCGAAATCAGGGCGTGCTCGAATCAAGCCTTTAAATTTGCGAATATCGGCTGGTGACACTTCAATGATGCGGCTGACTTCATCCAATAAAGCATCCATATCGGAAACTTCACTGGGACGTATCTCTAAGGTGAAGACATTGATATTCTCTGCTAGCACTTCACCATTGCGATCAAATATCTGCCCTCTAACGGGTGGCTCAGGCACCAGACGCACTCGATTGTCTTTGGATAGAACGTCAAAACGATCGTGCTGGTAGACCTGTAAATACCAAATACGAACAACCAATACCAAGGTCAGCAAACCGAGGATAATGCCCAGCGCAATCAGCCTTGCGTGAATCAAATTTGTTTCACGCAGATAGTCCTTCAATTCAATTTGTTCACCAACCATGCTCAGCGGATTCTCAATACGCGTCGTAGTTCTTCAAGCAGGATAAAGACAAAAGGCCATAAAATCATCGCGCCGATAATCGGAAACCAGAATTCTCTTGTGATAGTGAAATCAGAAACGATCCCATATAGCCACCCTGTTATGAGTTTAAATATGCCAATAAATAAACCCACGAGTAGAGTCTGTTGCCAAACTGTCATTATCCTGATTTGCAAATGCGCGGAATTAACTATAAAAGCCAGCGTCGCTAAACCAAGGCCAAGTACGCCGAATTTGCGTACGAATAAAACCTCTAATAAGGTACCGACAATAAAACCCACCACCGGCCCAATAAACTCAGGCTTGGTCAAACACCAGTAGATCAACACCATGGCGATCCAATCTGGCCAAAAGTTAAACAACCACTCTGGTAGCTGCACTACCGTTAATACTAAGGCGATTAAGGTAGATAAACCGAAACCGACGATCACTCCTGCGCGACTTGGTTGATTACTGATCATCATCGCCCCCACTCAAGCGCAGCTCAACATCCTTATTTTTAGCTTCTCTTGAAAGTAACAATACATTGTTAGAGCGATCTAGATTAGCAATCGGTGTCGCGGTGACACTAATAAAGGCTTCGTCTTCCTGAGTCTCAATTTCACTGATCACTGCCACCGGATAGCCATTTGGAAAACGACCGCCCATGCCGGTACTAACCAATACATCGCCTTTTTGTACATCGGCATTTTGATTTAAATAAGGGACCCGCAGGCGGGACACACTGCCCATGCCATTCACGACGGTGCGCAAACCTGTTCGCTCAAATTGAACTGGCAAAGCATGGCTAGGGTCGGTAATTAAAACAACGATACTGCTAAGCGGCATAACCTCGGTGACCTGACCAATCACGCCTTTGTCATCAATTACGGCTTGACCAATATAGACACCATCGCGCAAACCCCGCCCAATCGCTACGCGATGGCTATCGCGATCTAAATTAACATCTTGCAACTCGGCTAAGGTGACTTTTTCTTCAAGCCGCTCAGTGGCATCTAAGAGAGCACGCAAATCACGATTTTCCTCCTCGAGCGTTCTCAGCAAAAGTGTCTCAGATTTTAGCTTGAAATATTCATTACGAAGGTTTTCATAGGCAATATCCAAATTGGCCTCGGCGGTAAGTTCTGGCGTGAAAAATCGCCCAACTTGACCCGGCACAGAAGCGAGCGCCTGTACTGGTGACAGTAAAACAGAAAGCACATTGCGCGGCCCATTCAACCAATTGGTGGTTGAATCAATCACCATCATAGAAACTGAAATAAGGAACACCACACCAAAGCGGCCCCAGGCAGACTTTTTTCGGAACGGGAT
>CAYVYS010000004.1:0-105899 GCA_964455815.1 uncultured Gammaproteobacteria bacterium | reverse complement strand
TTCGAACGCGCGACCACCTGATTAAAAGTCAGATGCTCTACCAACTGAGCTAACGGCCCTTCTCATTCCAAATTTCCTGTATCGCCTTTACCTTGTTAAGCTGGGGCGCAGGGAGGCGTGATTATCTTTTTTTGGCTTGGGCTGGTCAACCTTTTTTGTGGCTTATTTTTGCGGGTATTAGGTTTTTATAACTGCCGCTTTTATGGAGATTTTACTCCTTTGGTTGATTGATCAACCGCTAGGAGCGAGAATTCTTCTAAGAACTTAAATCTTGTAGAGAATGTTGATGTCGACTCGAAATATTTGTGCTTTGGTGCTAATACTCGCCTCACTCGCTTGCCTTTACCCCGGGCTATTTTTTGAGATGCTAACAATCAAAGTCGGTAAGGAATTGCCGTTTTTGGGTCAGATCGATTTGTATGAGGCGACTCAAAGCATTATGCAAACGATTGAGAATTTGTTTGAAGATCAAAACTATCTTGTCGCTTGGTTGATTTTGATTTTTAGTGTGGTAGTGCCGGTCGCAAAAATTTTGATATTGCTGATCGTTCTATTTGCTAAAAACGAGCAGTTGAATGAGCGTTTGTTTCAATTCGTTTCTGCTATTGGCAAATGGTCGATGGCAGATGTGTTTGTTGTGAGCATTTTTATGGCTTATTTGGCCACCAAGTCAAACGACGCAGTGTCGGCGACCTTGCACCCGGGTTATTACTATTTTACTGCTTACTGCCTGCTTTCCATTTTGGGCACGCAGTTGATCGAGCGACCTAAGGCTGCGTTAAATTAAGGCTGGGTCTTCGGCACCGACCTCGGCAAAACCGGCAGCGCGAATTCGACAGGAATCGCATTCTCCGCATACCGTACCCTCGGCCTGTGGGTTGTAACACGATAAGGTTTGGCCGTAGTCAACGCCCAGGCTTAAACCCTTCTCTATGATCTCGCTTTTGGTTAAATGAATGATCGGCGCTTCAATCTTAATAGGCCGGCCTTCAACGCCTTGTTTTGTTGCCAGGTTGGCCATGGTCTGAAAGGCGTCGATGTACTCTGGTCGGCAATCAGGGTAACCGGAATAATCAACCGCGTTGGCGCCAATAAAAATCGCTTGTGCTTCCAACACCTCGGCCCAGCCAAGCGCTACTGACAAAAAGACCGTATTGCGGGCGGGCACATAGGTGATAGGGATATCGTCGGTTTCTTGGGTAGGAACATCCAGCGCTTGGTCGGTTAATGCTGAGCCACCAAAGTTGCCAATATCGATTTTAACGATGCGATGCTCCACTGCGCCATTCTCTTTGGCAACCAGGCTCGCACGCTCCAACTCAATTCGATGACGCTGGCCGTAATCCATACTGAGCGCATAACATTGATAACCTTGCTGCTGTGCTATGGCTAAAACGGTCGCTGAATCCAGCCCACCAGAAACAAGAACAACGGCTTTAGAATTCATAATTCAATTACTTTATTTACCACGCGCATCGTGCCATAAACTCTTGTGCAGTTGGATTTGAAAACGTACTGGTAACTGATCAGCGAGTATCCAATCAGCTAGATCTTTTGCCTCAAGCTGATTAGATGAGGGAGAGAAAAAGACCTCACACTTTTCATTGAGTTGCTGCTTGTCGACAAACTCACTTGCCCACTCGTAGTCTGCCCGATCACAGATCACAAACTTAAAGCAATCACTGGCTTTGATTCGCTCTAAGTTCGCATAGGTGTTGTTTGGCTCTTCACCTGAGGCAGGAGTTTTAATATCCAGCACCACATAAACACGCTGATCAACGCCACTGATATCAATAGCGCCACCAGTTTCTAAAGAAACTTTAAACCCAGCATCGCATAAAGCGCTGAGTAAGGTTAAACACTCAGGTTGTGCTAAAGGCTCCCCACCTGTAACCGTCACATGCTTAGTCTGATATTTTGCTACTTCGTTTAAGATCGAATCGATCTCTTGCTTTTGGCCACCATGAAATGCGTAAGCCGTATCGCAATAGTTGCATCGCATTGGGCAACCTGTCAGGCGCACGAACACGGTCGGGTAACCGGTGGTTGCCGACTCTCCTTGAATAGAGAAAAAGATTTCGGTGATTCTTAAAGCCATGACACCACGGCGAAAGCTATTGTTGCAATGAACCTAGACGGTTTTTTGCAGCAATTGCCGCATTGGATTGTGGGAAGTTAGTAACGATCTCTTGCAAGAGGATCCGTGCTTCTATCAAATTGCCTTTTCGCTCTTCTATATACGCTAAACGTAATTTGGCATCCGGCACACGCGTGCTTTGCGGGTAGTCAACAACAATCGCCTTGAGGTTTTTTCTGGCCAAATCAGTATCACCGGTAACCGTCATCGCTTCTGATATCCAGTAGTGGGCATCATCCGCTAGGTCGCCCTGCGGGTAGAGCTCGATCTGTTTATTAAAAGTATCACTGGCTTCTTTAAACTGCGATTGCTTGAGCAATTCAAAACCCTGGTTGTACAAATCGGCTTCGGTTTGTGTTGGCGCAGGTGCCGCATCAGGAATAGACACATTGGCGGTTTGCTCAGCTGGAGCATTTTCAATTGGGGCCGTTGGCGAGAGTTCAGGAGCCGGTGCTGGCGGAATAGCAACCACGCCACCATTACCGGCATTGACTGAAGGCGTAGGCGCGTTGAATGGTTCTAGCGTTAGCGAACTATTTGCTGTTGGTTCACTTGACAAGGGCTCTGACGCAGGATCAGCAGAATCAATAGGTGCTGTCTCAAAATCATTGGTTTGGTTAATAACATCGGCGACAGATGAATCTTCGACTGGTGCAGGCACATTAGCATTCGGCGATACTGCTCCAGGTAAACCAATGCTTCGATCCACTACCGGCGGGAATTCTCGCTGGCTTGCTTGTGCTGGAGGAGCGGTAATCACACGTTCCTCTACATTTGAAGCACCACTGGGATTACTCTGAGCCGGTGTAGATTCGACCTCGTTTGCGACGTCTTGCTGAGCCGCGCCTGGATTAGATGACGGATCAAATGGCTGATAGAAATCGCCACCTACGGAGCTTTGATTTGAACCAGCTACGGCCTCGCTATCAGCAGGACGTGAATTATCAACCGGCTCTACTGATGAATTCGCAGGGTTAGGGAATGACTCAGATTGTGCAGGTATTTGCGTTTCAGGAACTGCCGTTCCGGGAACCGCCGATTGGGGAAGAACTCCGACCGGCGCAGAACCACCTGGCACTCCTTGAGCACCGCCTTGCTCAAAACGATCTAAGCGGCGTTGCATTTGGCGAATAGTGAAGTTTTGTCGTTCGATCATATCGCGCAACTCGGCTAACTCGCGTTGCATGCTTTGCATTTGTTCAAGCGAGCGAGCGCCCTGGCCCACCGTTTGAGCCTGCAAAGATGAAAAAATCGGGGCAACACAAAGTGCCACCCCGACCGCTATATAAAACTTGTTAACCAGTCGCATAATCAATTTTTTCAGAGAGCGAACAAACTGCCCGCTCTCAAATTAAGCTTCGCTGTTTTTCTAGTACTTTATCTCAACGCGACGATTTTGGCTCCACGAGGATTCATTATGACCTGAATCAACCGGGCGCTCTTCGCCGTAAGAGATAGTTTGAATACTGCTGTTCGCACCATTAGCGTTCATGCGCTGACTGACTTGCTGCGCACGACGCTCACCTAGAGCTAAGTTGTAGTCGCGAGTACCACGCTCATCAGCATGACCTTCAAGAGCAACCTGTGCCCCACCACGGGAATTCAAATTACGCGCGTGTGCATCAACGATGATTCCGGAACGCTCATCAATTTGTGAGCTATTGTATTCAAAATATACAACTTTGTAGTTCAACGGATTCTCTGTAATACCTAGCGCACGCAAATCGTCCATTGAGTAACCCGGGATACCCCAAGGGTTTGAAGTTGATGGATCAAAAGCATCGGCTTGCTGAGTACTAGTGTCTTCCTCTACGGCAACGACGTCTTTCTTTTTGCTCGCACAAGCGGTCAGAAAAAGCGCCATTAGCACGGTTAGTATCAGACCAAATTTACGGTTCATAATTCACTCCAAGAATGATTGTTTATTGTTTAATGAGTAAAAAAGTGGTTAGCGTAAGGACGACCACGCGGGTTCGCGCACATCGCCCTTAACATTAATCAATCGCGTTCTTATTCGACCATCAGCTGATGCCACCATCAACACTGGCTCGAAACCCTGCTCAGCTTTATACAATACCATGTCTCCATTGGGAGAAAAACTAGGGCTTTCGTCATATTTCGCGTTAGTTAGCCAGGTTAGTCGGCTATTTTCTTCGTCCATCACCACAATTTGGCCACCTTCGTGCACCATGGTGATGTTTCGACCATCAAAATCGTACGAGGCATTCGCGCTCTCATTGCCTTCAAAGGTCATGCGAGTAACGCTCTCATCAGAGAAACTATAGCTATAAATTTGCGGTTTGCCGGCGCGATTTGAAGTGAATAACAAGCTGCGGCCGTCTGGCGACCAAGCTGGCTCAGTATCAATTCCGTAATGCGAGTTAATGCGTTGATGGCGCCCGGAAATAGTGTCATACACATACACATCGGGGCTGCCATGACGAGAGGTCGAATAAGCCAAACGCAAACCATCTGGCGACCATGCCGGTGCTGAGTTAACGCCGGTAAACGAAGCGACTGTTTGATCCTGACCGCTAGCTAAATCTATGGTTTTAATAATCGGCCCATTGTTTGAGTACGCGACAAAAGCCAGCTTGCTTCGGTCTGGCGACCAGCTCGGAGATAACAAGGGCTTCCAAGACCCATAAACTTCGCGCGCGCCATAACCATCCCAATCAGCAATCATTAATTTATAACGATAACGCTGGTACTCGATTTCGACTTTCTGGATATAGGCGATGTTTGATTGAAAAGCACCTGGGCGACCAGTGTAGGCGGTATAGACTGTATCGGCAACAACGTGTGCAGCCGCACGTAACTCATCAGCGTTTAAATTTGAAATTCGTTTACCGGCACCAACCTCTTGATCGCGGGCCACATCGAAAATTCGGAACTGCACCTCATACTTCTCATTGCCCAGATTCCAAATTTCGCCCATCACCAACACCTCTGCATCCACAAAGCGCCAGTCTTTAGCACGGAATTCTTCGGGTCTTGATGGAAATGACAAGAAACGATCACTGGAAATAGACTCAAACTTGCCAGTTGCATCTAAGTCGAAAGCAACAATCTGATCAATTTGATGTTCAAGTGGCTGACCGTCTAACACTTTAAACGGCACAACGGCGATGGGAATACCGCGCACCTTAGCACCACTGACATTGATCTCCACCTGAGCATTTGCCACAGTTAGAAACGTCAGTGTTAAAAGTACACAACAGGTTCGATATAAATTGCTCATTTAATTCTTTAGATCAATATTTAAATTAATGTTCTGCAACTGACGATGCGCAGTCGGGTCTTCATCTACAGTAGGGAATGGTAATGGGCTGGCCTTGAATATCGCTGTCTCCACGCTCTTATCGAACGAAGGTAATCCGCTGGAGTTTACGATACGAACCGACTCAACATCACCACGTGGCGTAAGTTTAATATTGACTTTAGCGACCCGCCAGCGCTCTGTCCCGGGGTCAACTCGCCATGCGGCTTTGATAGCCTTTTGAATGCGGTCGGCATAGATATTCATCACCGTAGCAGTGCGTTCTTTTGAACGTCGATCTGCCTCTTGCTGCAGACGCTGCTGCTCTTCTTGCTCAAGAAGCTCTTGCAGACGTTGTCGCTCTTTGAGTTGTTCGTTTTCTTTTTCTATACGCTTGCGCTCGGCTTCGAGCTTTTCTAAGCTTTCTTTCTCAGCCTTTTCTTTCTTTTGGCGCTCTTTTTCTCGCTTCTCACGTTCTTCTTTTTCTCGCTTCGCTTTCTCTTCTTCTTTCTTTTTTTCGAGGGCGATTTTCTTGCGATCTGCTTCTAGTTGTTTGGCTTTTTCTTGTTCTTGCTTTTGCTTTTCTTCAAGCTCTTTGAGTTTTTGTTCTTCACGCTCTTTGTCTTTTCTTAATTTCTCTAAGCGTTCTTTTTCACGTTGCTCTTTAGCTTTTTTATCGCGTTCTTGCTGTTTAATTTTTTCTTGCTGATCTTTAATTTCAGATTCGTCAATCACACTGGCTTTAACGGTATCAACTTTGTCTGCCTCAAAGGCATCGATCGTTTCATGATCAGTGGTGAAATTCACCAATAACACGCCGATAATCAGCACGTGTAACAGGCCTGCCGCCACCCATGCGACGGTCTTATTAATTGCACCAGCTTTGCGTCTTCTCTCGCTCATTATTATTTTTTAGGTGGCTCGGTGATCAAACTCACGGTTTCTATACCCGCTTGCTTTAGCAGTACCATGGCCTGTAATACATTGTCGTAAAGCGTATTTTTATCACCGCGCACCAGAAAATCGGTTTCAGGCTTTTCTCGGTAAAGGGCAGTGGCATAGGTCAGCACTTCTTGTTCGCTGCGCGCCAAATCGTCGATATACAACTGGCCTTCGGCATCCACCGTAAGGATAAACGGCTCAGGCGCTTCCGGGTTGAAATCCACCGGGTTGGCGTCAGTTTGTGGCAAATCAATTTTCACGCCTTCTGTTAACAGCGGTGCCGTCACCATAAAGATGATCAACAACACCAGCATCACATCAATGTAGGGCACTACATTGATTTCAGCGATGGGTTTGCGTTTGCGATCGCGATAACGGCTCATAGTGCGCGCCTCAGTGCTCGCCGACCACCAGTTGACGATTCACGATTGAAATAAATTCCTCCATAAAAATCTCGTATTGGCCAACTAGCTTTTCTACATGGTGAGAAAAACGGTTATAAGCGATCACCGCTGGAATAGCCGCAAACAAGCCCATGGCAGTTGCGATTAGCGCCTCGGCAATACCTGGCGCGACACTGGCCACGGTGGCTTGCTCGGTCGATGTGCCAAGCGCGATAAATGAATTCATAATTCCCCACACCGTGCCAAATAAGCCGATATAAGGGCTGGTGGATCCAACGGTAGCAAGAAAGGGAATTTGTGCTTCAAGGTGATCAATTTCGCGGCTTAGCTCAACGCGCATTGCCCGCTGCACAGCGTCGAGCAAGTCATTATTGTTGGCATAGCCTCGTTCGCTTAAACGCTGGAACTCTCGATAACCGGCGATAAAAATTTCGCTCATACCTGAAGCATTTCTTGTCTCCGCGCCCCATTGGTTATAGAGTGCTTGCATCGAGCCGCCAGCCCAAAATTCTTTCTCAAACTTAGCGGTGAGCCGCCGCTCTTTGCGAATCATTTGAAACTTAGAAAAAATGATCATCCACGAGACCACTGACGCCAATAACAGCAGCAACATAACAAGCTGCACAGTCAGGCTGGCATCACCAATCAATTGCAAGATTGATAGGCTGTCTGGATGTGCCAATGGCTCTGCGGTTTCGCTAGCCAATGACTCTGTTTGTAAACCCTGATTATCGTCGGGCATAGAACGCTCTCTTTCGTTGTTTTTCAGCCGTTCGCCTTTATTGCTTCAAGCAGCGTTGGCGGCATGGGCGCTAATTTATACGAACTGCTGCGCAAAGTCGCTAGTTTTATCTGCGCTTGGCATAACAATTGACTTTGATTATAGATTTTTTGCTCTACTTGCAAGCGAACCTTACCCACTTGCAATACCTTGAGCGTGACAGAAAGTTCATCAAAAAGCCGCGCCGGCTGCTCGTAATCTAGTGTGACTGAGCGCACCACGAATAGAGTATCTTGCTCCAACTGCAGTGTTTGAATATTAAAGCCCAAATTCTCTAGCCAGCGACAACGACAGCGCTCCATAAACTTTAGGTAATTTGCGTGGTAGACGATACCGCCGGCATCGGTGTCTTCGTAGTAGACCCGTTCTGCACAAGAAAACATCAGTTGCTATTGTTCGTCGAAGAGTTTGTTTTGTGGATCGGTGTCGGCCGTATTCTCCGGCTGTAAACCAAAGTGTTGCCAGCTGCGTTTTGTCACCACTCGCCCCCGCGGAGTGCGCATCATAAATCCTTGTTGAATTAAATACGGCTCGATCACGTCTTCAATCGTGCCGCGCTCTTCTCCAACCGCGGCCGCCAAGCTATCGATGCCTACTGGGCCGCCATCAAATTTCTGCATGATGGCGGTGAGTAATTGACGATCCATAAAATCCAAACCATGCGGGTCGACCTCCAACATATCAAGCGCCGCTGACGCCATATCTTCGGTGAGCGTACCATTGCCTTTCACCTCCGCGTAGTCACGCGCGCGACGCAATAGTCGATTGGCAATACGTGGGGTCCCTCGCGAGCGATCAGCGATGGTGCTTACCCCCTGATCCTCAGTCGGCACACCCAGAATCGAAGCCGAGCGCTCAACAATTCGGCCAAGATCGGCGGTGTTGTAATACTCAAGGCGCTGCACAATGCCAAAACGATCTCTTAATGGCGAAGTGAGTAAGCCCGCGCGAGTGGTTGCCCCAACCAAGGTAAACGGCGGCAAAGAGAGCTTAACGGTGCGCGCTGCCGGCCCTTCGCCAATCACAATATCTAACTCAAAATCTTCCATAGCCGGGTAAAGGATCTCTTCCACTACCGGGCTGAGTCGGTGAATCTCGTCAATAAAAAGCACATCGTGCGGCTCCAGATTAGTCAACACCGCAGCCAGATCGCCCGCGCGCTCCAATACCGGGCCAGAAGTCTGACGAATTTTGGTGTTGAGCTCACGCGCCACAATGTTCGACAAGGTAGTTTTACCCAACCCTGGCGGCCCGAACAATAAGACATGGTCAAGCGCCTCTCCTCGCGAGCGCGCCGCTTGAATAAATATCGACAGCTGTTCCTTAATCTTAGGCTGACCAACAAAATCAGCTAAATACTCCGGCCGTAAGGCACGATCAACCACATCATCGTCACCGGACTGAATATCAGGGTCTATGTTTTCGTTGATCATGCGGTCAAGCAACCTAAATTTTTGTTACCGCTATTCTAAGTGAAGTCTTCGAATACTGGAATTCTTATCAGGATAAGTCGGAATTAAAATTGAAATTAACGTTTACGTTAACGTTAACTTAAGTTATAGTGTCGAAATGTCCACGCCATCTCAGTTTTCGATTCGTGATTTAGCTCGCGAGTTTGAAGTAACTTCTCGCACTCTGCGTTTTTATGAGGAGAAAGGCTTGCTTAAACCTCGACGGGAGGGGCAAACACGTTGGTATTCACCGGCTGATCGAACTCGTTTACGTTTAATTCTTCGCGGCAAGCGTCTAGGACTCTCCTTGGAAGAAAGCGCGGATATTATCAATTTGTACGATCCGGCAACTGGCAATAAACGCCAGATCAAAGCACTGCTAAACCGTATTCGCGACAAGCGCCAAGAGTTGCTTGAAAGACAACGCGAACTGAATTTGATTCTTGATGACCTAAAGCGCGGCGAAGAGCGTTGCTTAGCGGCACTCGAGTGACGAGCCCTTCGGCAATTCACTTTCAAACCACTTTAAATAAATCAATAAAGCCATGACCACTCCCTACCCTACTCTGCAATTCAACCACAGCGAAGAAATTCAAATGTTGCGCGATATGGTGCATCAGTTTGCCATGTCTGAGATCGCGCCGCGCGCCGCTGACATCGATGAATCGAACCAGTTCCCTATGGATTTATGGAAGAAGATGGGCGAACTCGGCCTGCTCGGTATCACCGTCAGTGAAGAATTCGGTGGCAGTGAAATGGGGTATTTAGCGCATGTGGTCGCCATGGAAGAAATTAGCCGGGCCTCAGCGTCGGTGGGTTTATCTTATGGCGCTCACTCTAATCTTTGTGTGAACCAGATTTTCAAAAACGGCAGCCAAGATCAAAAACAAAAATACCTACCTAAGCTCTGTTCAGGTGAACATGTAGGTGCCTTAGCGATGTCAGAACCTAATGCCGGCTCCGATGTAGTAAGTATGAAGTTACATGCCCGTCGCGATGGCGATGACTTTATCTTAAACGGCAATAAGATGTGGATCACCAATGGTCCGGATGCCGACACCTATGTGGTTTACGCCAAAACCGATCCGGCCGGCGGTTCACGAGGTATTACCGCGTTTATTGTTGAACGTGGGTTTGCTGGTTTTAGTCAGGCACAAAAGCTCGACAAACTAGGCATGCGGGGTTCTAACACCTGCGAATTAGTATTCGAAGATTGCCGTGTACCAAAAGAAAATATTCTAGGTTTTGAAGGTGGCGGAGTCAGAGTCTTAATGTCAGGTCTTGATTTTGAGCGTGCGGTGCTCTCTGGCGGCCCGGTTGGCATTATGCAAGCGTGTTTGGATGTGGTTGTGCCCTATGTGCATGAACGCAAACAATTCGATCAACCCATTGGTCAGTTCCAACTAATGCAGGGCAAGTTGGCGGACATGTATACCGCGCTTAGTGCTAGCCGTGCTTTTCTTTACGCGGTTGCCGACGCTTGCGATCGAGGCCAAGAAAGCCGTAAAGATGCCGCCGCGGTGATTCTGTTTACCGCCGAACAAGCCACTCAAATGGCACTACAGGCAATCCAGGTTTTGGGCGGCAATGGTTATATCAACGAATACCCAACCGGGCGTTTATTACGCGATGCCAAGCTTTATGAGATTGGCGCTGGCACATCGGAAGTAAGGCGCATGTTAATTGGGCGCGAGTTATTCGCGGAAACAGCATGAGCGCTAAACACAACAGCTTGAGCTCAAGACAAAACAATAGCGCTCGCCGCAATGTGATTCAGTCTCAGGTAAACCCGCGAGCCGCCGACTTTATCGACAATCAAACATACATGCAGGCGCAGGTCGATGATCTGCACAGCCTGCTAGAGCGAATCAAATTAGGTGGCAGCGAAGCGCGTCAGGCTAAACATAAAGCACGTGGCAAATTGCTCGCTCGCGAGCGCATCAACGCGCTAATTGATCGCAACACCGCATTTTTAGAACTCTCCCAACTAGCAGCGCATGAAGTTTACGAAAACGAATCCGTCGCTGCGGCTGGTATTATCACCGGCATCGGTCAAATCGCCGGTCAAGAATGCATGATCGTGGCCAACGATGCCACTGTAAAAGGTGGCACCTATTATCCACTGACCGCAAAAAAGCATTTGCGCGCGCAAGCCATCGCCGAGCAAAACCATTTGCCCTGCGTTTATCTAGTCGATTCCGGTGGAGCCAATCTGCCGCGACAGGATGAAGTGTTTCCAGATCGCGAACACTTTGGGCGTATCTTTTTTAATCAGGCCAATATGTCGGCCAAAAATATTCCGCAGATCGCCGCTGTAATGGGTTCCTGCACAGCAGGCGGTGCCTATGTGCCAGCCATGGCGGATGAGTCGATCATCGTTAAAGATCACGCCACTATCTTTCTAGCTGGCCCGCCACTAGTAAAAGCCGCCACAGGCGAAGTCGTTAGCGCTCAGGAATTAGGCGGTGCCGATGTGCACTGTCGCGAATCAGGAGTGAGCGATCACTTTGCCAACAATGACCTTCACGCCTTGGAATTGGTGCGCCGATCGGTCGCGCACCTTAATCGCAGCAAACCTCAACAACTCGATCTTGGTGCAGCACCAGAACCAGCGTATCCAATTGATGAAATCTACGGCATTTTGCCTAAAGACATGCGCCAACCCTTTGACGTTAAAGAAATTATTGCGCGGCTTGTCGATGGTTCCGAATTTGACGAATTTAAAGCGTTGTTTGGCAAAACCCTGGTGTGTGGCTTCGCTAAACTCTATGGTTATCCAGTTGGCATTGTGGCGAACAACGGCATTCTATTTAGCGAGTCAGCGCAAAAGGGCGCGCATTTTATTGAACTCTGCGCGCAGCGAAAAATTCCCTTAATCTTTTTGCAAAACATCACTGGCTTTATGGTCGGCAAGCAATATGAAGCCGGCGGAATAGCCAAGCATGGTGCCAAAATGGTCACCGCGGTTTCAAACGCGAATGTTCCCAAGCTGACCGTGCTAATCGGTAATTCTTATGGCGCGGGTAATTACGGCATGTGCGGCCGCGCTTATGATCCGAATTTTTTATTCATGTGGCCGACTGCTCGTATTTCGGTGATGGGCGGCGAACAAGCAGCTGGAGTGTTGGCGCAGGTTAAGCGCGCACAAAAAGAAGCTGCTGGCGAAAATTGGAGCCAAGCAGCAGAAGACGAGTTTAAGCAGCCAATACTCGACAAGTATGAAAAACAGGGCCACCCTTATTACGCCTCAGCGCGGCTTTGGGATGACGGCGTGATTGATCCAAAAGATACCCGCTTTGTTTTAGGCCTGGCTTTATCTGCTTGCCTGAATAAAACTATAGAGGACACACGCTTTGGTGTGTTTCGAATGTAATGGCGATTGACTACCAAATTGATCAGCGTGGCGTTGCCACGGTTACCTTAAACCGCGCCGCTAAGCGTAATGCCTTTGATGATCAAATGATCGAGGAATTGAGCGACGCGTTTAACAAAGCCGATCAAGACCCAACGGTGCGCGTATTGGTGTTGCGATCCACCGGCAAACACTTTTCGGCCGGTGCTGATCTAGCCTGGATGCAAAGCATGGTCGATTACTCTTTTGATGAAAACCTCGCTGACGCCAATAAGTTAGCCAATATGCTGGCTAGCTTGAACCAACTTAGTAAACCCACTATCGCGCGAGTCCAAGGAGCAGCCTTTGGCGGGGCGGTTGGCCTGGTAAGCTGTTGCGATATTGCAATCGGAACCAGTGAAACATCGTTCTGCTTAAGCGAAGTCAAACTTGGTTTGGTGCCAGCCACTATCGGCCCATTTGTGGTCGAGGCCATCGGGCGACAAGCCGCCAGACGTTATTTTCAAACTGCGGAGGCATTTGATGCCAAGCAAGCACTTTCTCTTGGCTTATTGAGCCTGGTCGTGAACGCTGCGGAAATTGACCAGGCAGTTGAAAACATGATTGAGAATGTATTGCCAAATAGTGCAGCGGCAATGGCGACTTCCAAAAAACTGGTGTTTGAGTTAAGTAACCGCAGCTTAAATAAGCACACCTTAGATGAAGCCTTAACCGAGCATACCTGCGAAGTGATCGCCAGGGCGCGTGTCTCCGACGATGCTCAACAACGCTTAAAACAATTTATCCAAGCACGAGCTAAGAAAGATGTTTAGCAAAATTCTAATCGCTAACCGTGGTGAAATTGCCTGCCGGGTTATTCGCACCGCTAAACGACTCGGCATAGCAACGGTCGCGGTTTACTCTGAGGTTGATGCGCATTCATTGCATGTGCAGGCAGCCGATCAAGCGATTTGCATTGGTAAGGCGGCGGCCACCGATTCGTATTTGCGGGCCGACAAAATTCTTAATGCCGCCAAGCAAACTGGCGCACAAGCCATACACCCGGGTTATGGCTTCTTATCTGAGAACGCCGAATTCGCGCGCGCTTGTGCAGAACAGAATATAGTTTTTATTGGCCCGCCCGCTAAAGCAATCGAGGCGATGGGATCTAAGTCAGCAGCCAAATCAATAATGGCAGCGGCTAATGTTCCGCTAGTGCCCGGATATCATGGAGATGATCAAGACCCACATATCTTAAAGCACCATGCTGACCAAATGACTTACCCAGTATTACTCAAAGCCACGGCTGGTGGTGGCGGTAAAGGCATGCGACAAGTCTGGTCTGAAGACGAATTCAATGCCGCGCTAACTGAGGCTAAAAGCGAAGCAATGGCAAGCTTTGGCGACGATAACATGCTGGTAGAAAAGTATTTAACTGCACCAAGACATGTTGAGCTGCAAATTTTTTGCGATGCGCACGGTAATGGTGTCTATTTATTTGAGCGTGATTGCTCTTTGCAACGACGTCATCAAAAGGTCATTGAAGAGGCACCGGCACCCAATCTTGATGAAGATTTACGCCAGCAAATGGGGCAAGCTGCGGTGCGTGCTGCGCAAGCAATTGACTATCAAGGTGCAGGAACCGTGGAGTTTCTGCTCGATACCGATGGCGCCTTTTACTTTATGGAAATGAATACCAGGCTACAGGTTGAACACCCGGTCACTGAAATGATCACAGGCCTAGATTTAGTCGAGTGGCAGCTCGATGTTGCTGCAGGCAAACCTCTGGCCAAACAACAGTCGGAACTGGCTATTAATGATGTAGCAGTGGAAGCACGCATATACGCTGAAGACCCTTCACAGAATTTTACTCCGGTTACTGGCCGATTAAACCGGTTGATTACTCCAGCACAATCCAGCTCGGTGAGGATTGACACTGGCGTGCAAGAAGGCGATACCGTTAGCGCATACTATGACCCGATGATTGCCAAGTTAATCTGTGCGGGTAAAGATCGTCAGCAAGCCCTGGCACGCTTAAGCGATGCACTCAGTGAATACTTTATTGCTGGCTTAACAACCAATATCGAATTTTTACACGATCTGGCAACCCACCCCGAATTTGTCGATGCCAATCTCACCACACGATTTATAGAACATCACGAAGCAAGCTTAGCGCGCCCGCCAGTGACCGAAAAAGAAGCAGCACTGGCCGCTTGTTATTTGTATTTATTAGATCAAGTTCAACAACAGAATTCTATCTGGGGTCGTCATGGCGCCTGGCGACTCAATCAAACTGCGCAGATAGATTACGCGTTCACATTGCTTGATCAGGAATATCTAGCATCGATCTCGACACTAGATGACTTGTTAATCGTCGAAGTCGCTGGTCAGGAATTTCCGATTCGAGCA
Organism: uncultured Gammaproteobacteria bacterium; assembly: GCA_964455815.1. Taxonomy (GTDB): domain Bacteria; phylum Pseudomonadota; class Gammaproteobacteria; order Arenicellales; family Arenicellaceae; genus Arenicella. The sequence goes on along the minus strand of CAYVYS010000004.1, from coordinate 91,185 downwards.
ACTCTCAAAAACAACCATCTCATCGCTCAGCTTGGTGATGAGACTATCAAAGTAGTAGCACATAGCGAAGTTAATCAGCATACGATCAAAGTTGGGCATCGCACCTTAGCCTTGCAGCTAAGCGCGCCCGACTTTGGTGAAAATGAGCAACAAAGCAATTCTGATTTTACCGCCCCCATGAATGGCACCATAGTGGCTCTCTCAGTAACGCCTGGGCAAGCAGTTGAGGCAGGTGATGCTTTAATGGTGATCGAAGCGATGAAAATGCAACACACTGTACTTGCTCCGGCACAGGGGTCAGTAAGTGAGTTTTACTTTGCTGTCGGCGATTTGGTCGACGGTGGCGCAAGCATGCTCGAATTTGATTACGCTGACGATGACTGATCGGGTTACCATTTTTGAAGTCGGCCCGCGCGACGGTCTGCAAAACGAAGTAGGCGAAGTCAGCGTTGACAGCAAAGTCGACTTGATCAATCAATTAAGCCTTTGTGGCCTGACTAAGATCGAGGCGGGCAGTTTCGTTTCACCTAAGTGGGTTCCGCAAATGGCGAATAGTCGAGAGGTATTTGAGCATCTTGATCGCCAAAGCAATGTAAGTTACGCCGCACTTACTCCGAATGAACGAGGCATGCAGGATGCGCTCTCTGCGCGCGCTGACGAGGTCGCCATTTTTGCGTCAGCATCCGAAGGTTTTTCACAAAAAAACATTAATTGCTCTATTGCTGAAAGCATAGAACGCTTTCGAGTGGTTACTGATCTGGCGAGCACTCATGACATTCCAGTTCGTGGCTATGTATCCTGCGTTGTCGCCTGCCCTTATGATGGCCCAACTGATGCAGAGCAAGTGGCGCGCGTCTGTCAGCAGCTCTTTGACCTGGGCTGTTATGAAGTGTCGCTCGGTGACACCATTGGCGTGGCCACCCCAAATCAATTCAAACAATTGCTAACGGTATTATTAGAACGCTTTACGAGCCAACAGCTGGCCTTACATTGCCATGATACTTACGGCCAGGCCATCGCCAATATTCATGCTGGCTTGGAAATGGGGATTCGCACCTTTGACAGCTCGGTGGCCGGGCTTGGTGGTTGCCCCTATGCCGATGGTGCGACTGGCAATGTGGCAACCGAAGACCTGGTTTATTTACTCGACGGATTGGGTTTACATAGCGGTGTCAACTTAGATAAACTCGTTGCGGCTGGCAACGTTATTTGCCGCAGCTTAAATCGCACTAATGCGTCTAAGGTAGCCTTGGCGCGCAATCAAAAATCCAACCACCTATAAAAACTATGACTGCGCTTTGGACACCTTCTGATCATCGCAGAAACTCAAGTCAGATGCACGTTTTTCAAAGCTGGCTTGAGGCGAAAACAAATACGCACTTTGCTGACTACTCGGAGTTCCATAAATGGTCAGCCGAAAACTCTGAACAGTTTTGGGAGCACTGGTGGCAACAATCTGAAATTGTTTTCTCCAAGCCTTATGAGGCTGTGCTGCTCGATGCTGATCGCTTCCCAGGTGCGCGATGGTTTGCCGGCAGCCGTTTAAATTTTGCTGAGAACTTACTCAAGTTCAAAGATGATCATACTGCGCTGATCGGCTTAGGCGAAAACGGCCTGATGCGTTCTGTCAGCTACGCTGAGCTTTTTAGCGAAGTAGAACAACTTGCTGCGGCTATGCGCGCCAGTGGAGTTATTGCCGGTGACCGGGTAGCCGGATTGATGCCAAACATAATCGAAACTGTAGTCGCCATGCTGGCGACCACCAGTATTGGTGCGATCTGGTCTTCCTGCTCACCCGACTTTGGCGTAAATGGCGCATGTGATCGCTTTGGACAAATCGAACCGAAGCTTTTGTTTTGCACCGAAGCCTATCTATACAATGGTAAACGCATTGACTTATCCGATAAGCTAGAGCAAGTTCAAGCGCGCCTGACATCCTTAGAGCAAACCATTCTAGTGCCGATGTTAGACGCTTCGGCAAACCTCAGGAATACAGTTAGTTTAAAAGAGTTTGTTCAGCAACAAGCTAATTATCAAAATTCAACGCCACTTGAGTTTGAGCAACTGCCGTTTGATCATCCACTTTATATTATGTTCTCTAGCGGCACCACTGGTGCACCTAAGTGTATTGTGCACGGTGCTGGCGGTACGCTATTACAACATCTCAAAGAACATAAACTGCATACGGATGTGAAGCGCGATGACGTGTTGTTCTACTTTACTACCTGCGGATGGATGATGTGGAATTGGCTGGTGTCAGGCTTAGCCTGCGGCAGCACACTTGTTTTGTTTGATGGCTCGCCCTTCGCCAATGAGGGTCGAGTACTACTCGATGCCATCGATGATTATGGCATCAGCATTTTTGGCACCAGCGCTAAGTATATTGCGGCCCTGGAAAAGCAAGGCCATAAACCAAAGCAATCGCATTCACTCGCGTCTTTAAAGTCAGTGCTCTCAACCGGCTCACCACTAAGCGCTGGTTCTTATGACTACGTTTATCGCGATATCAAAGAGGATGTTTGCTTATCGTCGATTAGCGGCGGCACCGATATTATCTCCTGCTTTATATTGGGCAACCCAGCGCTGCCAGTCCATCGCGGTGAGATACAATGCTTAGGCTTGGGCATGGCAATTGAGTTTTGGAATGACGAAGGAGAGCCTTGTCGTCAAGAAAAAGGAGAATTAGTTTGCACTAAACCTTTTCCATCCACACCGATTGGATTTTGGCAGGATGAGGATCAACGCAAATTTAAAGCCGCCTACTTCGACAATTACCCCAACATCTGGGCGCACGGCGATTATGGTGAAATCACTGCGCATGGAGGCGTCATTATTCATGGCCGCAGTGATGCAGTGTTAAACCCTGGCGGCGTGCGAATTGGTACTGCTGAGATCTATCGACAAGTAGAAAAAATAGACGCCGTAGTCGACAGTATTGTGATCGGCCAGCAATGGCAAGACGATGTTCGTGTGGTGCTATTTGTGGCGTTGCGTGGAAATCTTAAACTAAACGACCAACTAGAAACTCAAATCAAAACCATGATTCGAGACAACACCACCATCCGCCATGTGCCCGCAAAAATTCTTCAAGTTGCTGATATTCCGCGCACTATTAGTGGCAAAATTGTGGAATTGGCAGTGCGTAATGTGGTCCACAATCGACCTGTAAAGAATAAAGATGCACTAGCCAATCCCGAGGCGCTCAAACTATTCGAAAATTTGAGTGAGCTTCAAAGTTAAGTTCTTAGCTGGTATACCAGACAGTAATCAAACCAAGCCAATATCTAAAATCTTTTCCTAGTACTAAATTTTCTATCTATAACACCTTGCCAGACAGTATTCTCAAGGCCTGTCGAATCATTTCTTCACCGCTTAAATCAGCTGCTAGTGATTTAACCACGCGGCCAGCTTCATTGGGTTTGTAACCCAGCGCAACCAAGGCGGCAATCGCATCTTGTTGTTCATTAACGACGCCTTCGTTAGAAGTTGATACACCACTGGCTAGTTCCCCAAACTCTTTCTCTAAGCGATCTTTCATTTCAACCACTAGACGCAGGGCGGTCTTTTTGCCGATGCCTGGTACTTTGCATAGCTGAGTGACATCTTCGGTTGCCATTGCGCTCATTAACTCCTCACCACTTAACGTTGATAACACCGCGAGGGCTACTTTAGGCCCTACACCGTTAACCTTTATCAAACTCCGAAATAAATCTCGCTGCTGCTGAGAACTAAATCCAAATAATAACTGGGCGTCTTCGCGCACCACCATATGAATAAAAAGTGTAACTGTATGGCCAATCTCCGGTAAGTCAGCCAGAGCGCTCATAGGCACTTCTACCTCATAGCCAACGCCATTAACATTCAACACCAAAGTCGGTAAGCGCTTTTCTAATAGTGTACCTTGCAGCCAGGCGATCATGATCGCACCACTCGATTAATCTGTTGATGATGGGCATGACACACCGCCGCTGCCAGGGCATCGGCTGCGTCGACATCTGGGGCAACACGCAAACTTAATAGCACTCTCATCATATGTTGTACCTGGGCTTTGTCCGCACGGCCTCGGCCTACTATGGTTTTTTTGATTTCAGTTGCGCTGTATTCAACCACTGGTAATCTGTTATTCACTGCCGCTAACATAGCCGCGCCTCGGGCATGACCCAACACCAGTGCAGACTGCGGATTTTTAGCAATAAAGACTTTTTCAATGGCGACGATATCCGGGTGTGTTTGAGCGATGATTGTTTGCAGCGCCTCATAGAGCGCTCCGAGTCGACCAGCCAGCTCACCTTTGGGCAAACGCACAGACTCAGAATAGATATGTTTTAAATCATTGCCCTGGGCATTAATAACGCCAACGCCAGTGATTTGTGAACCCGGGTCAATGCCAAGAATCGTCGTAGCTTTGTTCACTCAAAAGAGCCTAAGACAATACTGACTCGGGAAAGTCAGCGTTGGTATAGACATCAACAACATCATCTAGGTCTTCTAATGCATCAACCAGCTTCATCACTTTCTCTGCGTCTTCTTCACTTAGGGCAATTTCGTTTTCAGCTCGTTTAGTAACCTCGGATTGTGCTACTTTCATGTCGGCTTGCTCTAAAGCCTGCATCACGGCCACGTATTGCGATGGTGGGCAAATCACTTCGACGGTGCCTTCATCGTGCGTGATGATATCATCGGCGCCCGCATCGAGCACAACCTCCATCACAGCTTCTTCTTCGGCACCTTCTTCCATAATGATGCTACCCAAAGATTGGAACATATACGCTACTGAGCCGGAGGTGCCCATGCTGCCATTGAACTTACTAAAGGCGTGACGCACTTCGGCTACCGTGCGATTCTTATTGTCCGTAGAACATTCAACCATAATCGCAATGCCACCCGAGGCATAACCTTCATAGGTCATATCCTCATAGCTCACGCCTTCCAGATCGCCAGTTCCCCGTTTGATAGCGCGATCAATAGTATCGCGCGTCATATTCACGCCAAGCGCCTTATCCACGGCGATTCGCAGAGCTGCATTCGATGCCGGGTCGCCCCCACCTTCGCGTGCAGAAACGGTGATTTCACGGATATGTTTGGTAAATAACTTGCCGCGCTTGGCGTCTTGCGCAGCTTTGCGGTGCTTAATATTCGCCCACTTAGAGTGACCTGCCATAAGGACTAATCGAATCAATTATTGTTAATAATGCGATTCTATCATTCGTTAAGAATTGCGCCAAAATCCAATTAACTCTGCACTTTTTCAAAAGAGCATAGGTATATATTAATATATACTGGCGATATGATTTTTCTCGAACGTCTGTGCTCAGCGTTTAATCAAGCGTCGCTTCCCTACGCTTAAGTAGGGGGCCACGCTGTCGCACCACATGGCGCGGTTCGCGGCACTGTCGATATTGATTTTGTGATCAAATGGAAAGCCAGCTGCTTGCAAAGGGCTGTTAAAGTTCTAAATGAACTCGGCCTAGTCTCACGCTTACCAATTACTACTGAAGACGTTTTCAACTTTCGCGATGAGTACGTTCGCAATCGCAATTTGATCGTATGGAACTTTTAAAACCCAATAATCTCTCGGAGCAAATTGACTTAATAATTAGTTACGATTTATCTAATAAGAGAACCAAAACAATACAGCTAGGGAAGGCTCCTGTTCGACTTCTCAATATACAGGATCTGATCAACATGAAACAAAACGCAGGCAGAGAACAAGACTTACACGATATTGAAGCTTTAAAAAATTTGAGTAAGCTAAAATGAAAAAGGCAGTTCAAACTTTCAGCGAGGATTATCTGCGCCCATGTCAGGACATGGCTCCTGATGAAATTACACAGTTTCTGGACGATTTTCGACGCATTCACTCAACTCAAGATCTACAGGTTCCCTCAACACTGATTAGCATGCAAGTGCCAAACGATTTACTCAACAACTTTAAGACCAAGTCAAAGTTATTGAATATTCCTAATCAAAGCCAGATTAAGATATTAATGCGCAAGCGGTTAGAAAGTTGAGTGACCCTAAATGTAAACAACTTGGTTATTAACTTTGTTAAGCAAAAGCAGATTCTGAAAAATAATTAAGGCTTAGCACTTAGCTTATCAAAGACATTCAGGGACAAACCATGTACCGTATAAAGGACATATTTTTATGTCTTATATCTTATACCTTTTTATATCTAAGAGAAGACTACCAAATGGTACTGGTGTAGAAAAACAGAATAGCACTATGAAATTGTCAGACCTTTCTCATCGAATTAATTATTTGGGTGCTGCTAAAACTGAGCAAGCACTGCGTTTGTATCAGAAATATATTTGCACCGAGTTTGATGCAGTCTATGTCACTTGGTGTGCGCTTTATCGCGGGCCATTTGGAAAAGATGTTTGGCACACGGTTGTTATGGATGACTGGAAAGTTTTTGATATCGTTTTTCCTGAAAATGTCGTTGTCGATAAAGATGAAGCACGCTCAAAATTTTACGCCAAAGCAAAGAAAGAAGGCGATCTAGGCCCAGGCATAATGGAGTCGATGCGGTCGACAGGCCGGACTCGAGCTCATTTAATAGAAGACTCAATCAGCCTAGAGAAATGGAAACAACACTGGGTTTATAAATTACTTCAAAAACAGGGCGTCGCCGACCGAATGTCTGGTGCCTATAATTTGTCCCCTATTTCAGAAAGCCATGTTTGGGTAGATCGAGCAATCGGAAAATCGTTTTTCAATGATGATGAAAGAAATCGATTAGTTGATATTATGAACATGTTTCCTAGGCTACACCGCTGGCTGATGCTGGAACGCGGTTTGTTAGAACCGGCAGCTCGCCCTTTGTCGCCAAGAGAGAAAGACGTAATGAAACTATTGTTGGGCCCTTGGAGTGAAGCGGAGATAAGTGAAAAATTGTCGCTGTCTAAAGGCACTGTTCACAACTACATTATCGGCATCTACAAAAATTTCAATGTGTCTGGCCGTTATCAACTTATGCACGTGTGGCTTGATTAAGAAACCACTCTCGTTTACTCATACCCTGAAATCGGCAAAAGCACTTCTTTTTAACCTCCTCTATCATTTAGCAGTTGGCGCCACCACCTATAGTAAGCGCAACTACATTTGAAAAAAGTGATCGACTGTATTAACGGAATACCAACATGCCGCTAGAATAAGCCATATCCATGCTGTGAAGCCTAGAAGAATTGAATGCCCAGATATACCGATTTTATTGTTCATAGTGACCCTAACGCCTTGCCACGGGGCGGGCTGACAAACGTGTCGCGGAGCAGCTTGCTGCGGAGTGAACTTTAGATTCTTGTTATGTGATCTCTAAAATTAATATTACCCATAAAGTAAATACCACAAAAAATGATAACCAAAACACGGCTATTCGATGAAGAAGGTGATTGTAAGTTATGTGAATAAATGAATGTACTACACGCAAAATCACAAAAACCCAAGCAAGATATAATGCCAGCGTACTGGTTATATCTAGAACTAAGTATGCCAAGCAACCTATATAAAATAAAAGAGGTACCTCAAACTGGTTATTAAAATTACGAGTGGTCTTAATAACCAATTCAGGATAATGATTTGCGTCCATTAATTTATAAGCTCTAGGGTCAACGCTTTTAGATTTAACGCTCTTAACTCGAGCGAAAAAGGCAATTATCCCGACAACAAAAGTTAACAGCACCATTAGAAACATTGGATATATCATATTACTCACTCTATCTAATAGACATAACGCCGAGCAAACGGGCGCGTTGGAAACGCGTCCGAGCGGCAGGCGTAACCGGTTTCGTTCTTGTTAGTAAGACTCAAGATATTCTCTCAAAAATAAACTCTTAGGAGATTACTTTGCCCGAGTAACGGTTGGATAGCTAATACGAGTTAAGGCCTATCTTTTAAAGTATCTTTTGATCGTAAATGCCCACCTACTTCTGGGATAACTCTGTGGATGTTGTATCGACAAGAACGATATCAGTGAACCCTGTCTGAAACAAAAGAGTCAGTGGCAATTAGGTAATATCGCTCTAAGGAGGCTTCTTCACACAAGAACAATGCCTTGATTTAAAGAAACTTAATTAATTCACTGCCACTTCTGGTTCGGGCTGCTCTTTCTTTTTCTTTTGGACTTTTTCTTTGCGAATTTTTTTAATCCAGGTGCCTGGCTCGGGTTCGCCATTTCGATAATAGCCGTTGATGACACGGAGTTTGTTTTCCATAAACTCGTCTTTTGGATCAAGCTCTTCGGCTATGCTGGTAAAAGATTCTCCGGGTTGCAGACGTTCGAAATAAAGCTTATCGACTTCTTTACCGGTTCGATCTTCGCGGGTCATGCGGCGGAAGGAGCGAATGATGCCGACAAACACAGCATCATGCTCGGCGGTCGGTTGGTTGTCTTTAGCCAGACCGGTAAAGTGATAAGTATTGCGCCCCACAGTTGCTAGAGCAACGCGCTGACCGGGGATCGCTCCCAGGGTACCTAAGTCGCGCTGCGAGTTATTGTGGATTTTTTCTGGGTTTACTAAATCAGAGTATTTGGCTTTTATCGCTTTCTCTGAGGTTAGTGTTTTATCTTGGGTTTTCTCGATCTCGATTTTAAGCTGCGCTTCTTTGTTGGGATCTTTCATGATCAATTTGGCGCCTTTCACTTCGAACGACCAGTCTTCTGGATAGAGCAAGGTGATTGCTAATCGCTCATTGGAGTAACGCTCATAACCCTCTGGCGCGACGGCTCCAAAATTAGGGCCAAAGATGATTCCTGAAATTGCTTCTCGATATTCTTCACGGCCAATGTATTCTTCACCTGGCGGCAAGACTCCGGCGCTTTCGACAACTTTGCGTAAACGTTTATCACTACGTGGATGCGAGGCACCAAGCCCATGATGTGGCAGTTCTACGCGTTGAAGCTGCGCGGTAAGATTACCAAAGGCAACTAACTGAGAAAGCGCTGGGATTAGCTGCGATGGCTCATAGCCTGCTTTAAACAAATACTCTGCGGCAAAGCGGTCGGCCTCTAACTCGGCCTCTCTTGAGTACTGAAATTCATTGACCGATGATTGCGTGAGGATTGCATCACCAACTCCTCGGTTGCCGACCAGAAAGCTCGATAAAAACGCCAGAATTTGGCTACGTGTACGACGGTTAAGACGCTTCTTAATATGGTTGCCAACATTGTGGCCAATTTCATGCCCCATCACCGCAGCTAGCTCAGCTTCGGAATTCAGCAAGGTTAGTAAGCCTCGCTCTACATAAACTACCGGATAGCCCGAGACAAAAGCATTCGCTGTCGGGTTATCACGAATCACAAATTGATAATCCAGATCCGCATGCGGGCTGACAGCGAGTATTTTCTTGCCAACTCGCGTCACGTATTCATTCAAGGCCTTATCCGTCACAATGGGGTATTGGCTTATAAACCCCTGGTGGCGTTTTTTCTGCGCCGCCGTTAAATTTTGCGCTAGCGCTGGCATCGATACGCCGACACTGAGCAATAAAATTACTGACCGTAATATGGATGTTGCTTTGAACTTCATAATTTCAACCTTTGCTGAAAATTGATCTTGCTCCCCCGTTGCTTTTACTTAAGACCGGTTAATTGGCTGTTTTTAGTGCAGTGCTGCTACTGCCTTGAAAAAATTTAACCAACTGGCGACCCATGCCGCGGCAGGAATCACCTTGAACTTGTGCAAGCAGTGGAATCGGCACGACAAACGCTGGCATATACGAGGTGCCTACGGCTTCGGTGCTGATTCGCCCCACTTCAGTGAAAGTTTCTAAATCCCAGATGGTGGTTTCGTAATCGCTGGTGTCTTCCCAGGTGCCAAAACCAAAGCAGCCGCCGCCGCCAGGGCCAACTGAGCAGGTCATGCTGCCAGCACTGTCAGTTCGCTCAGTGGAACCTTCAACCCATACGAAATATCGTATGCCTAAATCTTGCACTTTTTGTGCGATTAGCGGGAGGTCTAAAACTGATTTTAATTTCTTCGGGCTTAATGGCGCAGTGCGTGCCTCAAACCAAGGGTACATTAAATCGACAAATTCACTTTCGGGAATAATTCGCGTTTTACCGGTACCGCGTGAAAGTCGCCCACCAATACAATTTACTAGCGATGATTCAGTTTGAATCTCTGCTGTTTGGTGGCGACCCAAAACCACAATCGAATCACCAGTATTCAATTCGACATTGTCTCTTAAACGTACCTGATCAACGTTGATTGTTGTACAGCCGCCTAAAATGGCGAGCAAAGCGGTAAAACCCAGCTTGCTTTTTTTTAGTAATTTCATTGGTCATCCTCACTTGGGCTAGCTTGCTGGTCTGCTGTGGCCGGAATCTCGGCTGGATTTTCGGCAGCTGCTTCGACAGACGTTTCAGCTTCATTAAATTTTTCTTCTATTTCTTCGCTAGATGATTCAACTGTTTCGGCTGCTGCTGATACAGCGCTCTCTAGCTCTTCAGCATCAGTTTGCGCGATGAAACTAGCGCCTTGTGCATCGGCTTTAGCATTCACTAATTCCTGCACACTCGATTGTGAAGGAAAACGAATCGCTAGTTGTGCACCAACATCTCGCAAAGCTACGTTGGCAGCCGCATTAAAGGCGGAACCAGTGCTTTGCAACATGGCGGTTGGGGTTTTGCCGTAACCCTTTACTACCCAGTCGCCGACGTTTTGATTGTCGCCGTCGAGAATCTTGAGCCGATACTTCAACCACACTTCATATTGAGTAGTGCTGGTCTCAGCGGGCGTGGAATACTGAAAATCAAGAATCTCAGGTTCAATAGTTAGGTCTTTGGCCGGCGCGTCATTGTCTACCAGATTTAATAAGGCGCCGAAGATGCGATCGAACATCGACACCTGTGCTTCTTTAAAGTCGAAACTGGCAACCACGCCTTTACGGCGTTTCTGGCTTTCAACATAGGTGTAGTTTCTAAACTCATCGGTATACACCAGGCTACCGGTTAGCGGTAACTTGTTTATCAGAGGGCTGGGAATATCGCCCTTTACTACGACGGAACTTGCGCATGCCGATAAGAAGAGCGTGACGAATATCAGCACTAAGCTCTTGGCGATTATTTTTGTGATTTTAATTTGCATATTCCAAGCCTATAAATGTACCGTTATTGTTTTCCGCCAGCTCTCGTAATAGATTGCCAAAACGCTGCATGGAAGCGGGGCCACCCAATAATTCAACCGGAAAGCCGATTGCGTGAATCCGCACTAGCGTATCACCATTAACCCGTTTCTTATTGATTCGCTCAACCGCTTTGATTACACGGCGCACTGACCGACCTTGATAGTCGTCACCAAAGACATACAAGCTAATGCGTTTGTCTTTGTCATAATGCGTTTCTATGGCCTTATTAATACCACCAACAGGTGAAGAACTACTAGTGTCGAGCCAAGTTGGTAACTTTTCTCGGATCTCTCGACGCCGTGACGCGCTATCAGTCATCCAGCGATTGCGACTACCTGGGAACATATAGCGGCCATCGCTGGTCATAATTTGTATACCCTTTACTCGCGGATGAACACGGAGCACATCAAAGACCTGGCGCTGCAAAGAATTCCAAGCGAACTGACGCATACTGCCCGAGGTATCGATGATAAAAATAATGTATTCCGAATCGACCGGCACACCCGCAATAAACTGTTCATCGACTTTAGCGCTTTTGAGCAAGCGACGCATTTCTCGGGTTAGCGTTTGTAAAGCTATTTGTAAGTCAGCCACGCTGGTGGGTTCTTCAGTACTGGTTTCATCAACGCTGGCTTTACGTAGATTGAGCTGATCTAATTCGGTTCGTAAAATCGCGACTCGCTTGGTTTCGCTATCAAGCTGTTGTTGCTTGGCATTGAGTTCTGTTTCTAAATAATTGATCTGACCGCGAATTTCAAATAAGCGTTCTTGTAATTTACGCACTGCGCCATCATCCTGAATCAGGGATTCTTCTAAGACAATCGGTGGAGTCGGCCTAACGATGACCATCAGTAAAATAATAGCGCCGAAGCCACAACAAATAATGTCCAAAAAGGACACATTAGTATCTTCAGACCCTCGGCGTTGACGACGACTCATGGCCAATCCCTCGCTGGGGTTAAGAAAGATCCGCGACTGCGCGCTGCCATTTTCCAAAACAAACCAGCGGCTTCGGGGTCGCCTTCAAGAGGCAGTAAAAAGATATTTACTGGAATGTCTGGCAACAGCTCTCGTCGCGCCTGCTGGAACACGCGGATGCGCTGGCTACCTGATATGCGGGCAGCATTTTTCGGCGCGCCTTTACCCATGGTTGGCAAGCCATCGGTTATCAAAAAGATATTATCCGGCTTGGGCGTCATGCTCATGGCAGCTTTAAACGCTTCTTGCATATTGGTGCCATTACGCGGCACTACTTTGTTAATACCTTGGATATTAGATGAAACCGACAGCCGATCGCCAACCTCATACCAGGCATTAATATCGCTTCCGAATGCCGGTTTTACTTCATCATTAAAACTTAGGATTTGAAAATCGCTATTTAACGGCAGGTTCGCCATCACCCACTGGGTTATCGCCAGAGTTCGATTCCACTTTGGTGCTTGCAACTTTAGAGCATCACTCAAATTACGGCGACGTACGATATTAACGATTGATTCATCTAACATGCTCGCCGAAGAATCGACCAAAATCAGCACCCGTTCACCACCGAGCTTAACGCCAGACAAATACTGCCGACGACCGTCACCAGTAAACTCGTAAGCTTTGTTGCCTTGTGGAACGGAGCTTTCCAGTTTTTGTTTTTGCGCTTGCAAACGCGCAATTTTTGCCTTTAGGCTAGGGATATCGGAATCCGCTGAATCTTCAATCTCAGCAAGCAGTCGTTTTAGTTGTTCAATTTCTTCTTGAATCTGTCGCGCTAAGCCTTGTGCGGTGACAGTTTCATCGCTGATGTCGCTGATGATATTGCGAATACGAACCAGATTCAGTTCGCCAACTTTAATTTCTTCTTCCAGCAAGCTGATTTCGGCAAGATCACGCGGTGTGATATCGACGATTGGATCATCGTTGACGTGCTTTAGTAGTAAGAAAATTAATACCGCCGCTCCTAAGCCACATGACATGATGTCCAAAAAGGACAGACTAAATGTCGAGGTGGATCGTATCTTGCGGCGCGCCATGAGGACAGACTCTAGGCTAGGTTTGTACGACTTCGATGACGGTTAGCACGCCGTCAACTAAATTGGATGCTAAGCGATCATTCACCTGAGGTTGTTTACGATCTTCAGCGCCGACCACAAAAAGTTCACCAGCACTAAGCAACGACAAAGCATTGCCCTGTTCACCCAGTGAAAGATTTAACTGACCACTACTTAAGCTAATTTTGGCGCGGCTCAACGGCAAGGCTTTGCCGCTGGCTAAGATAAATAACTTGCTTGTGCTTTCACTGCGTTGCACTGACTCTATCGATTTTCTTGGTGTTGCGGCATTTGCAGCATTGGCCTGATATGGTAATTCGGTTTGATAAATTAGTTGTACTTGGCCATCAGTAAAGTTGATAAGCGAATGATCAGGTAATTGTTCGCTGCTTAAATGAATTAAACCAGAATCGCTTACCTGCGATGGAGCCACGTGATCAAAGGCCCCATTAAAATCAATGAACACTTGATCGGCAGCCACCTTTAACACACGATCAATAAATGGTTTTAAGACTGCATTAAACTCGCTCGCCTCTAAATTAACACTGTGCGTTTGCCCGCTCCCATTAATACTGACTTGCGCTTTGCCTTGCTCGATGATCGTTTTCGCCATCGCTGGCAATTGGTCAAACAGTTGCTGTTCGTAGACGGCATCGTGCAATGGGTCGAAGCGATCGTTTTGAATAAAATTTGACTGCAAACTTTTAAGCAAGGCTTCTTCAATCAGGTGTACACCGACATCCTGAATTACTTCGACATCTCCAAGCGCAACCAGGCCATTTGTTGCGACGACCTTCGACACCACGGTTTGATGCATCTGCACATCAATATGAGCATACTCGCCAGCCTGACTTATTTTTTGATGCAAAGCTAATACTGCTTTGTTAACCAAGGCCGTAGCTTGAATCTGACTTGCTTTGCAAATACCTAATAATAGTTGCAGGTTTGAGGACTGATAATGAGATGGCACTACCAGCCCAAATTCGCTAACACCACGCTCATGAAATAGATTGAGATGCTGCCAAACTAAGTCGGCTGCATGTCGCATGCCTGCGTCATTACGAGCAATAGAGCTCTGATCACATTGCTGCCAGTATCGATTATTGATTTGCTGTGGATGCAGGCGACAGCGTTGCAGAGCGCTGGAATCGTATTCCAAGTTTGCGCCATTAAACCAAACGTAGCCGCGGCTGTGATGCAGGTTTGAGTCTTGCTGTAACACCAGATCATTGTCGTTGATATGTAATAAGCTTGGCATGATCTTAACTCTGTAGATGGCGGATCAAGTTATCGTCGCAATAGTCTTGCGCTTCCATCACCATGCGTTCTTGCATCAGGGTAATTTGATGTGACAAAAACATAATCACGATGCTGATTAATAACGCCACAAACGTTGAGTTAAACGCCACGCCAAGGCTCGAAGTTACCGCTGCGATATTGCCAGCTACCGCTTCATGTGCGTTGCCAAGCGCGGCACCGATACCACGCACCGTGCCGATAAAGCCAATACTCGGAATTGCCCAGGTGATGTAACGCACCAGGGATAATTCTGAATCAAGCCGGTCAGCTTCGGTGTCACAAATATCTCGAACTACGCTGGAAACCGCCGCCACTGAGGCCGTCGATCCGTAACGATTTAGCGCACCTCGCAAGGCTCTGGGCAATAGAAACCCGCTTTCGGGCGCCGGTAAAGCTTCGATTGGTCTGGCCAGTTTGCGCGCATCTTCTGGGAGCACTTTACGGCCTTCTTCAACTTCGACCAAAGAACGGTTAAATAAATTTCGCTGGGCGCCAACGCTTTGCGCTTTAAGACCCATAATCGCCATGGCCCATAGCATTAAAATAAAACAGGCCTCTTGCTCATAGTCTTTAAGCACCACCCAGGCCGAGCGATCAAACATGACTGGGGCACCAGACTCTTCTTGCGCTGCCAGCGCCTGACGTTCGGCTTCAATAACCGCTTCAGCATTTGGGCGCACCAAACCGACATAAATGGTGTGCACCACAATGAACGACAACACCAAAGCGACGATTTGGTAAAAGAATTCTGATTTTGTTAGTTTCATATCGTTCTCGTTTCAATCAAGCCAGATCAAATATCGACTGGAAATGGTGCCGGTAAATCTTCAGAAAGCTCTTCACTGGGTATAAAGACCTCGCCGGCAGCGTTCGGATTACGAGTTTCTTGTGTTGGCTCGTTGTTCGCTTCGCTTGAGTCGGCGTCTTCAGTGCTGGCCGAAGTTTCGGCATTGGCCTCGTCTTCGGTTTGAGCCACGGCATTCAAAGCGATCAATGAATTCAGTAGCAAAACACTTATTAGTAGATGCTTCATGATTTTTTCTTTTGGTTTAAGCCGGCGTATCGGGCAATACGAAAGCCAATATCATGCTTACCTTTAGACGCGAAGTCACGATATGCCAGACGAAGTTGCGGTAAATAACCTTTCGCCCAGCTCGCACCACGCACGACTCGAAACTCGCCTTGGTCTGGGCCAATTGGATCCACCAATGCATTCGACCCTCGCAACTCACTGCTGCCCTTGGCGGTGTACCAGTCGTTCACCCACTCCGACACATTACCGTCTAAGTCAAATAGACCTCGATGATTGGCGGGGAAACGCCCGACCGGGCTAGGGCCCTTGTAACCATCATCGTAATCGGCTAAATGAAAAGAGATAATATCCGCTGCCCGAGCATCCGCGTAGTTGCCAATGCGCTTGCTGCCGGGTTCTTTGTTCGAACCCCAAGGATAAACTAAAACTTTGCTGTCTTTATTACGCGCCAACCATGCCCATTCAGCTTCGGTTAGTAATCGGTAACCGTTTGCGCCTTGATTCATGCCAGCGACAAAACCTTTAGTCGTTCGATAGAAGGGGTCCAGACCTTCTTGCAAGCTTAACCAATTGCAGTATCGAGCTGCGTCTTGCCAACTGATGTTTGACACTGGTGCACGATTTGCATCGAGACTTTTTTGTTTAAAGTTGCCGGAACTGTGAGAGGCGCGAAAAGCACGGAATTGTTTATTGGTAGTTTCATGTAAAGCCACATAAAACGGGCGCGATAACTCGGCGGTATATTGTGCCTCGTTGGCACGTCGACCGTCTTCTCGACGCGACGAACCGAGCTGCACCTTACCCAAATTTTTAAACAACTTCATCTCGTGACCTTGGTCGTTCGTGTAGTTGTTTGGCAACTGCGCCCAGTAGTGTTGTTCTCGGGTGAGCAAATTAGCACTAATTACTTGAGCACTGGCTCGAGTTGGAATCAGATCAAAATTTTGCGTCACATAACCCGGCTTACGCACACTGATTTTTTGTGGCAATGACGACAATTGTAGTTGTTGACTGCCTCGACCGCGGCTTTGACCGTTGACGATCACTTGCGCGTCAGACGGCGAAACACTGACCGAAACCGGAATTAGATCCGCATTCAAGCTTAATGAGAGTTCTTGCTCTTGAGCCGGTTCAAGTGCCAGAGATTGTTCAGCAATTCGAAAACCTGCTTTATAGAGTTTTATGTCCTGGTTTTGAGCCGGTGGCACCACTAAGGTTAAAGGTGTGGTGCCTCGATAGACCTTGTTCACCATCACTGCTGCGCCAGCTGGTTGCGATTGCAAACTTAACGCTGCGTTAGCCGGTTTGAGTTCGATTTCAGGAATAACTAAATCCTGTTTGGCCACCACGCCGATTTCGCGTGTGAAATCCTGAAATTTTTCTGCGGTTACTCGCAACGCCCGCGAACCTTCTTCAAGTTTGAGAGTGAGGGGAGTTTTGCCTACCTGCTGATCATCAATAAAGACCTGCGCGCCGACCGGTGCTGAACTGAATTGATATTCTGCCCAGGCTGCCTCTAATG
The DNA here is from genome assembly GCA_964455815.1 of uncultured Gammaproteobacteria bacterium. GTDB lineage: Bacteria > Pseudomonadota > Gammaproteobacteria > Arenicellales > Arenicellaceae > Arenicella. Next base: position 74,168 of record CAYVYS010000004.1, on the reverse strand, counting down.
GCACATCAATACTTTGTTGCTCGCCACGGCCTTGCACTAATAAGGTTTGCGTGACCGATCGATACAGTGGGGCATCAATGGTCAACTTTTGCTGGCCAGCTGGAATTTCAATTTCCGTGGCTGGTAATTGTGCAAACTCTCGTCCATCAAGCATTAGCGACGCAGCTAAGTCAGCTGGTGCATCGCCGGTTAAATTAATTGTGATTCGGCCCGGTGTACGAACCATTTGGATATCAAAACGTTGGTTGCGCTTATCACCTACGTCGATAGTTTGCACCGATGGTGTAAAACCTTCGGCGGCGAGATTGACCTTGCGCGAACCGGGTAACATCAACACCCTATTGCCCAACGGCAGTTTAACCAGCCCTTCGATATCAATATCAGCAGGGATAGGAAAGAACTCGTCGGTATTACTTAAATTAACCGCGACCGCACGAATCTCTACGCTGCGAGCTAGCGTTAAAAACAAAATCGTCAGCATGGCAAGGAAACCAACTGCCATTAACACAAAGTGCCCCTTGGTGAACTTAAAACCGGGCGTGGTTAACTCACCTGACGGAGCCTCAAATTCAGTTGGCGAAATCGGGGTATTATCAAATTTTTCGAACGAAGACATAATTCAAAGCCTCGCTAGTTAAGCGCCGCGACGTCAGCGTCGCTGGCACTGTCTTGCTGGGCCACCGGCTCAGTGCATGCTAGATAGAAATTTTGAACCGCTTCGCCACTGGATCTTAATTCGATATTTTTGCGTACATCGCGATAACCCAAACGCGAACCGGTCAATACATAACGACCGGGTTTAAGTGCTAATTTTCGCACCGTAAATTTACCAAGCTTAATACGCCTGGTTCCCTCACGGCTAAGACTGATGTCAGTAAGACCATCAGAACTCAATTCCACTTTCATTTCAGCATCTGCTTGTTGCAGCACCGTTTGCAAGGAATCGATTTGCGATTTTATGCGCGAGCCTTTGTTAGATAGCGCACGAGCATCATTGAGTGCCGATTGCATTTGCTCGCGCACATCTGATTTAGCTACCGCCAATGGATCGTCAAGCAATGCTTTAATCGATTGATCAAGATCCAGGCGCGCGGTGCTTCGCACTTGCCCGACCTTTGCTGTGACCTGGTTTGGATCGCGCTGCAATACAGTTTGATAATTCCCGAGCGCGCTCGACCATTGCTCTTGTTGTTCAAATTGTTTGGCGCTGGCTAGCAAAGAACTAATCGATGCGCGGCTATCAGAAGCCAGTGATTGTCGGTACGCTGCTAAGGCTGTTTCATCATTAGGGCGCACTTTAAGCGCATTAGAGAAACCTTGCTTGGCAGCACTAAAGCGGCGATTGAACAAAGCGTTAAAACCTTGTGTCATCGCGTCACGATAGCTTTTGTCTTCGCGTAATCCAGCAATACGAGTCAAGCCGGTTTGGGCAGCCTGGGTTGAACCATCTATTTGTAAAGCCTGCTCATATTTGGCTTTGGCGCTGTCAAGCAGATCAACTTGATCTAGCGAGCTAAATGCTTGTTCGTCTTCTGCCGCATCACGTAGAATTTGTAGTACTTGATCGAGTGAATTTGCGCGATCTAAACCACCAAGTGCAGAGATATTATTGGGGTCAACTTTTAAGGCATTATTAAAAGCGTTTTTTGCTAATTGTGATTTTCCACTGTCAATCGCCGCCTGCCCTTCACTTACGAAGCCAGCAATCACGGCTGGGATGCGCTCACTCAGTGCTTTCAAATTCTTTACGGCATTTTCATACGCGGTCTGCGCGGCAACGAAGTCTCGTCGACTATAAAACTGATCACCTTCTTCAGCGAGAGCAATAGCGGCATCGAAATCAGCCTTCGCCCAAATTGATACTTCGCGACTTTCCAGATCGCTCTTGGTGCGCAATAGCTCTGATAAGACGTCTTGAGAATCTCCTCGAGCTTGTTGATTGCGGCTTTCGTCAAACGGGGTTGCCTGATCACCTTGCTCGGCTGCACCAACAACCTCAGCACTGCTATCGGCCTGCGTGCCATCACTATTAACAATAGTGCTATAGCGTTGAGCGTCCGGCGCTGGGCTTAATAGAATGAAGATTAGCGCGGCTGCCATCAACAGCCCGAACACCGCGAGCATTAAATTAAATTGCGAGTGCCACCATGGTGCATCGCTGCGCGCGGCTAATAAACCTGCGCCACGACTTGCGGTCGACTCGCTTTTCGATGAACGCGTCTGTTGCTCAGGCTTGGCCGCCCCCGGAGCCTGGAAGTCGAGCGCATCAATAGCCTGGCTTTGCGAGCCAGTATGTTTAGAGGACTGAGTCATGGCCTTACTGTTCTTTGTCTAAGCCATTTGCTTGAGCGTCAAAGTCAGCTTGGCTGAGAGACTTATCATCCGACGAATTGTCGGCTTCATCGATTCCTTCTTCTAAGCGAAACATCTCGGCGAGGATTCGGCGCCATTCCTGATATTGATCGTCAACAGTACCCGATAAGGTCACGCTTCGATCTTGCAAAGCAACAATGCTCGGCTCAAGCTCAGTTTCAAGTGACTCACTTAACTCTCGCAATGCAGCGCTGTGTGACAAAGCGCGATCTTTTTTGGCAAAACTTTGACGAAACAAACCAGCGCCACCGATAATTGCGCCATGACCAGCTATACGAGTGCTGCGTCTGTCACCTTGAGTTGCTGCTGCAACCCCGCCAGCGATCGCGACAATTCCAGCCAGGCGTTCTTTTGACGCCTGTTCCTTGAGCTGACGAGCGTAGATAGTTTCTTTATAGGCAAGCTTGCGCCATTCGGTGTATGGGAGTTCCATCTTGGCATTAAATGAACGATAGAACTCCTGAATAACGTCAATAAACAAATCATTGCGCGAACGAATTCTATCCACTCGCTGCATCATTGGGTCATCTGCGGCTGGTATGCGTTGAAGCGCTAATTGACCACCTTCAGACTCTGTCACAAAATCAGTGAAGGCATCAGGCACGAAATCTCGCGCAAACAGCACCTTGGTTAATGAGCGTATTTGTAACTTGTCTTTACCAGCGACATTTTGCTGATAGTCAAATAGATCATTGGCGATTTGATTGTAGGTAGTTTGGAATGGATCCCCTGGAATGTTGACCTCAGGGTTATAGGCGTATTGGCTAACCTGTTGGTGGTATTCCTTGTTTAACCATTCGACATCGCGGTTATCTTTAGCGGTGATGTGTAGCTTAATCTGCTCGCCATTGGATTTGATGATCTTGCCATAAACGGTGACATCTAAAGGTAGCTTGTCGTGCGGCAAAGCTCGCACCAGACCCCAGGCATTGCTGCGATCGAGCGTGTCTTTAAGCTGCTGAGTGATCCACACCGCTTCGCTTTCTCGAACATTGGAAAAATCAGTTTCATTGGTATCTAAATCTACTTCACCCGGATCGAATAAAACCACACCAATATCAAGCAGCTGAGCTTCTTCAAGCTGGGCTTCCTGACTTGGGCTAAGGCGCGTTACCGGCACATTTTCGGTTTCGTGATACTCGAAATTTGTGCAAGCAGCTAAGGCCATGCATACCACACTGATTTTAAAGATTCGGAAAAGAAACATACTGATTACTGTTGACCTTTGTATTTGTAGTATTCATCCCAGTACTTTTTCTTGAGTACCGGATCGCTTGTCGACTCAGCCAGTTCACGCAATTGTTTGGCGACTAAATCATCGTTCCGAGCCAATTCTGGTCGATCGCGAGGGTCTTCACGTTGCTCGGTTTGATTTTCAGTAACTTCGCCATCTTTATTGTTGCGTTGCTCACTCTTCTGACTAGACTGGTTTTTTTGAGATTTGGATTTTCGATTGTCAAAGGTGCCGCTTGAAGATTCGCCGCTTGATGCGAGCTCTTCATCACCTTCACCTTCTTCTGGTTTGTTCACTCGTGAATAATCTTTAGAAGGATCATATTCTTCGAATTCACCTTCGGATTCAAAGCTGCCATCTTGCTCAGCCACTTCTTCATTGGCGGCGCGTTCAGCTTCGTCTTGCTCACGCTCGATTTCTTCATCGAAATCGCCCAGCGTTTCATCTAATTCGCGCTCGAGTTCCTCGAGTTCTTCCTGAGTAAGGGCACCAGGCTCATCGAATTCAGGTGATTCAAATTCTTCGTCAGCCGGCTTAGGCTCTTCAAATGTCACCTCAGGCTCTTTACCGTCTTGATTGGCACTGTCGCCATCTTCTTCCCAACCTTCGGGTGCTTCACTTGGGTCTGCTTCGCTATCACTCTCGCCTTTTTCTTTGCTGGCAGAAGGCTCACCAGGAATGCTTGGTGGCGATGGTTTGCTTGGCGGGCTTGGTAGCGATGGAATTGGAGAAGGTAAGCCACCTGGAACACTCGGTGGTGACGGTAGGCTAGGTGGTGCTGGCGTGCTTGGTGGGCCACCAGCAGGCGGCTGCGCACAAGACACTAGAAATGCTGCAGCAACGGCAATGCTTAGCGGCTTCAGCGTTTGATTTAGTTTGTCTGATTTCATGCTAGGGCTACCTCTTTAATTAATTTCCAGCACTACTGTCGCTAGATTTGGCACGGCGGACTAACACGCGCACATCCTGCACAATGCGGTCTGTACCAACCATTTTGCCTCCTTCTATCGCTGGACGAAAACTCAGACGCCGCGCCAATCGTCGAGCACGTTGGGCTATTTTTGGCGTTTCGCTGGCATCTGGGTCTGTAAACACTTTAGACACTTTACCATCTTCACTGACTGCGATTTCTAAAGGAAAGGTAACTTCAGGGTTAAACTTTTCGATCTCTGGTCTGTCTTGCGAATAGAAGAACGCGGGTAATTTCACCGGCTCTTGCATGCCGAGTACTAACTCATGATCTTCAGCAAGATCCTGTGCTAAGCGCCATGCTTCTCGATAATACTGTTCAGCAAAGCCTTTGCGCCCGAACAATAAATTGATGTCACCTAAGTTCAACAAAGCTTTAACAGCGTGCTCTTGATTCTGTGATTGCTCAGCTTTGGCTAGATATTCACGAATATATCGCTCACTGCCGCCCAATGGGTTACGAATTGTCGGTGTTGGCCGCAAGACTGGTCGTTGTTGACGGCGGTCAAATTGTTCAAATCCACGAGCTCGCTGACGAGTATCTTGATAAGACAAACGCTCATACTGGTTACTAAGCTTAGACTTCAAATATTGCACGTATGCGAGTTCGCCATAAGGAAGCACCAATTGCTCTAGAGGCTGATCGCCATATCGATTAATAGCGTAGCGAAAATAGCGCGCCGCTGAATCAAGTAGAAAAATACTCGAATCACCAGCAACAGGCCGAAAAAGGTATTGGTCGACATACTCATTGGCGATATCGCGTACCGCATCAAAGGTGTAAGTATCGCGCACGTCAGGATGCTGCTTCTCGACCCAAATCATTCGTTTCACATACTCTTCAGCTTGCTCTAAATCGCCTTGCGCCAGCTCCAGATGAAAAAGTGAGCGCAACATGGGCCGTTGTTCAATGCTGTTCACGCCATTATTGACTTTGGCAATATGCAATGCCTGAGCAAATAGCTTGCGGGCTTCTTCGAGCTGGCCAGTATCTTGCAATGCTGCCGCATAACTAAAGTAAGTTTCGCCCAGACGCTCACTAAAGGCGTCTTCTGTGTCTTTTAGGGCTTGTAATTCCTCGAACTGTGCTGCCAGCTGCGCACGTTGGGCGTCACTTAAATCAAGAATCGGGGTAGTAGGAATCTCAGGCCTTGGCGCTGGTGTGACTATGGTATCCGGAGATGATGATAAGGCATTGGAATTTAGAGGAGGAGTTTGCTCGTCTGCAGTTTCAATAGCCTCTTCTGTAGTATCTTCAGGTGTTTCTTCAGAAGCGCTGGATTCTGGCTTGCTCGACACCGCTTGGTCATCAATTTGTTCGCTTGCCAGCTTGCTCGCAGGCTCGGCTGCTGATTCCTCCAGGGCGGCGGCTTCTTGATCAGAAATTGCCCAGCCGGTCGCTGGCTCTTGCTGTGCGAGCACTGCAGGTGAAGAACACAGCATCGGAGCAAAAAAAAGTAGCATTGTTAGGCTACTTTTAATGGATGTGGATTTCTTCCCCGCGACCTTTTTAACGTTCGCAGTGTTTTCTGGGCAGTTGTAATACGTCATTGAGCTCGATTTCGTTTTTTTAGGCGTCGTCTCCTACCTTAGTACTGACCGTGTCATAGAAAGTTTTAGGATTACCAAATATTAACCATATCGGCTATGGCAACGCAAATTGTGGTAGTGGACACACAAATTAATAGTGTGGCATCAATAGAAAAAACATCTTAATGCCTATGCTAATCGCATCATGTGAATGCAGTCAAAAGAACTGCTTACAAATGACCAGCAAGTAGAGGTTTTGATTACAAAAGAGGCTTTTCTTATACGAGGGTTGGCTCTATTTCCAACTGCAGACCATAATGCGACTCAATATCATTTTGAATTTTATTGGCTAGCTTTAAGACCGCTAGGCCTGAAGCATGCTCTGGATTAATTATTACCAGCGCTTGATCCTCATGCACTTTTACTCCTTCGACTACCCGAGATTTCCAACCTCGTTGCTCAATCAGCCAGGCCGCCGCCAGCTTATAGTTACGCCCGAACTTAAAGAACACAATATCGGGGTATCGAGTTTGCAACTCCTTTAACTGAGTCGCATCAACAATTGGGTTTTTAAAAAAACTACCAACATTCGGCAGGTCGGTCGGGTCAGGCAATTTACTGCGCCGAATCTGACAAACGGCAGCAAAAATTTGTCGCGGATGATCAGAGCCGCCACATACTTGTTGCAAAGCCGGGTAGCTGATATTTCCGACTGCCCTGGTTGATAAGGCTAGAGTTAGATCAGTAACGATCATTTGATCACGCAAACTGTCTTTAAAGATACTATGCCGATAATCAAACTGGCAGTCGGCATTGCTTAGTACCTGTCGCTTGCCTGTAGCCTTGTCTAGACAGGTCAATTCAATCAACACATCCTTTAGCTCAACGCCATAGGCTCCGATATTCTGGATCGGGGCAGCACCAACCAAACCAGGTATTAAGGCAAGGTTTTCCAAACCATACCATTGATGATCGACGCAATACTTAACTAAATCGTGCCAGTTCTCTCCGGCCGCGACCTTGACTATTCGCTGATCACCTTGCTGGCTTATAAGCTCAATATCGCGCAAACGATTGAGTACCACCAAGCCTGCGTATTGCGCGGGTAACACCACATTACTGCCACCACCGAGAATCAAACAGTCGAGCTGACGATCACGCGCCCATTGCAGAGCGGCTTTAAGTTGGTCGACCGACTCGGCAGTAGTTAGATAGCGCGCCGTCGAGGGTACAGCTAAAGTATTGAACGTTTGTAGATCCGCGTGCTCAAGCACTTTCGGACCATCTACTATTGTCGATACTGGCCGCTTAGTCACTCTCGGTGGATTGCTGCGCCTGTGCAGCGGCGCTTAGGCGAATATGCAGATCTCGCAATTGCGTTTTATCAACACCACTTGGTGCCTGGGTTAGTAAACAAGAAGCCTTTTGCGTTTTTGGGAAGGCAATCACATCTCGAATTGATTCGACTTCGACCATCATGGCAACAATGCGATCAATACCAAAGGCGATTCCGCCATGCGGCGGTGCACCATAACGAAGTGCATCAAGTAAGAAGCCAAATTTTTCTGCGGCTTCGTCATCGTCAATGCCCAAAGCTTTGAAGGCCTGCGCCTGCACCTCAGTTTGGTGGATACGAATAGAACCACCACCTAACTCAGTGCCATTGAGCACCATGTCATAAGCGCGAGACAACACTTCGCCCGGCTTACTTTCTAATTCAGCGACTTGGTCTGCCTTAGGTGCGGTAAACGGATGATGCAGTGAAGTCCAGCGCCCGCTATCTTCATCGCGCTCAAACATCGGGAAGTCTACTACCCAAAGCGGCGCCCATTTGCTTTCAAAAAGATCCAGATCAGCTCCGAGTTTTACTCGTAAGGCAGCCAGCGAATCGTTCACAACTTTGGCTTTGTCAGCACCAAAAAATACTAAATCACCATCTTGAGCTTCGACGCGCTGCATGACAGCCGCCAGCACATCATCAGGCAGGTTCTTAATAATTGGTGACTGCAAACCTTCGCGGCCGGCGGCAACCTCGTTGACTTTAATGTACGCCAAACCTTTGGCGCCATAGTTGCTGACAAAATCGGCATAGTTGTCGATCTCTTTGCGGCTTAGCTTGCTATTGCCGCCTGGCACTTTGAGCGCGGCAACACGACCGTCATCTGAATTAGCCGGGTTGGCGAAAACTTTAAAATCAACGCCCTGCATCAAATCAGTGACCGACACCAACGTTAAAGGAATACGTAAGTCAGGCCGGTCGATACCATATTGTTCGATGGCATCTGCATAAGTCATACGCGGGAATTCGTCTGGCAGGGCAACGTCGATCTTGTCTTTAAACAAACCTCGGATCATAGACTCCATCATGTCCATGATTTCTTCCTCGTTCATAAATGAGGTTTCGATATCAAGCTGAGTAAATTCAGGTTGACGATCAGCACGCAAATCTTCATCGCGAAAACAGCGCGCAATCTGATAGTAGCGCTCAAAGCCTGAGACCATCAAAAGTTGCTTGAAGATTTGCGGTGATTGCGGCAGCGCAAAAAACTCTCCGGCATGAACTCGGCTCGGCACCAGATAATCACGCGCGCCTTCTGGTGTCGATTTGGTCAGAATCGGCGTTTCGATATCGATAAAATCCTGGCCATCAAGAAAATCTCGAAAGTATTTGGTAATGTCGCTACGCAAACGAAAGATGTTTTGTAGCTTTTCGCGACGCAAATCCAGATAGCGATACTTTAGGCGCACGGCTTCGCTAACATCGTCTTCGTCGAGCTGAAATGGAATCGGCTCTGAGCGATTCAAGATAGTTAACTCGGTGGCATACACTTCGACCATGCCGGTTGGCAATTCAGGATTGACGGTTCCCTCAGGTCGAGCACGCACTTTGGCGGTAACGCAAAGAACATGCTCATTACGCACAGTGTCAGCTAAAGCAAATGCCTCTTTGGCGTCAGGGTCGACCACCACTTGCAATAAGCCTGAGGCGTCACGCAGATCGATAAAGATCACGCCACCATGGTCGCGACGTCGATGCGCCCAGCCAGAAACAGTGATCTGATCACCAATCATCGATTCATTGATTTGGCCACAACGGTGGCTGCGTAAACTCTTGTTCATTTTGCTTTTCGTAGTTTTTGTTGCTTGCTCATTTCGCGAGCGAGCTTTTCGGCCTCAACCGGATCATCCAAGGGGTTCACAACCCCAGCAGAGAGAATCATTTTCAAACCGGCTTCAACCGGCACATCTAATCGCTTTACATCGCTTGGCGGTACCATGATGTAAAAACCCGACGTTGGGTTTGGCGTGGTTGGCACATAGATATTGATTAAGGCCTCACCAACTTCGGCTTGGAACTGTTTTGGCGTATCGCCTGTCACAAAGGCCAGCATCCACAAGCCCCGACGTGGGTATTCGACCAACACCACTTCACGAAATGATTGGCTGGCATCCGCGAACAAACTCGCGGTAATTTGTTTTACTGCCCCGTAGACAGTACTAACCAGCGGAATTCTCGCCAGCAATCGCTCCCAGGCGTTCACCAAACGACGCCCAAAAAAGTTCGCCACGATCAAACCGGTAAACAGCAATAAGATCAAGGTGAGAATCACACCAAGACCTGGGATCTTAAAGCCAATCAGGTTTTCAGGTCGTAGGGCCGGTGGCAACAACAACAAACTGCGATCAATCAGTTGGATGGCGAACGACAACAACAGATAGGTGGCTACCAACGGTAGCCATACCAGTAAACCTGCCACAAAATATCGTCGTAGTCTCGCCATTCCCGCTTACTGTTGTTAGTCGGCAGAAGCCGAGTTGGTTTTTACGGCGGCGCTGCTATTATTCTTAGCAGTAGCAGGTTTCTCTGCATCCGAATCGACCGAGCTATCATTCGCTGCATTCTTTTTACTAGGCTTATCGCTCGAGTCGCCAGTGGAATTGGCTTTGGGAGGCTGGCCAGAGTTTTTAAAATCGGTCTCATACCAGCCCGTGCCCTTTAGCTTAAATGCCGCTGCCGTCACTTGTTTTTTAAGCGTTGAATCACCACAAGATGGGCAGTCCACCAATAGTGGGTCGCTCATCTTTTGCAAGGCCTCCATTGAATGCGCGCAGGCGGTGCATTGATATTGATAAATAGGCATAAGCGTAAGAACAGATAGAATGCTTTGCTGCGCGCCAAAACCAGCGCGCAAAATCGAGGCGGGATTATACCGTTAAAGCCCTGCTATGGTCATGTTTTCAACCACGATAGAGCCACAATGGGTATTGCCTCGCGCATCGATGTCATTACCGATGGCGACAATATGCTTGAATATATCCAGCAAATTCCCAGCAATCGTGATTTCTTCTACCGGGAATTGGATTTCACCATTCTCAACCCAAAATCCGGCCGCGCCTCGTGAATAATCGCCGGTCACCATATTAATGCCGGAACCTATCAGTTCTGTGACCAGCAACCCTTTGTCCATTTGCTGCAAACACGCTGCAAAATCCTGTCCAGTATTACTGATGCGCAAATTTCGAACACCGCCGGCGTTGGCAGTAGACTCTAATCCAAGCTTACGCGCAGTATAAGAACCAAGCACCCAGGATTTTAAAACACCACCATCAACGATATCACGCTCGCTTGGTGTCGCCACACCTTCGCCATCGTGGCGTGCGCTGCCCGATTGACCTGGCAAATGGGGATGCTCGCTAATGGTTACAAACTCAGGAAACACTGGTTTCTCAAGATGATCAATCAGAAAACTCGCCTTTTTATAAATCGCACCGCCTTTGATGCCACCAATCAGATGGCTTAATAAACTCTTTGCTATCGACGGGTCAAACATCACGGTGGCGGTCTGTGATTTGATTTGCCGTGCGTTCAGACGAGCCAAAGTGCGCTCGGCGGCACGCTGGCCAATATATTCAGGTTTAGCAAGTAGGGCGGGGTTGCGATTACTGTCGTACCAATAGTCACGCTGCATACTGGCATCTTGCTGACCAATCACAGAACAAGACATGCTGTGTTGACTGCCTTGGGTATCATTGATAAAGCCATGACTATTCGCGTACACCGCATTACCCGAATAAGTACTGATTGAAGCTCCTTCGGTATTAGAGATTTGCTCGCCACCTTGTAAGGCAGCTTGCTCACAAGCCATTGCCAAGTCGAGCAGTTGCGACTCTTCAAGCTCCCATGGATGGTAAAGCCCTAAGTCGTTCAAGTTGCTCGCCATGAGCTCGGCATCAGCAAGCCCAAAACAATCGTCTGCACCGGTATATCGGGCAATTGAAATCGCCGCATCTACGGTGTCGCGTAAGCCTTGCTCACTCAGATCAGCGCTGCTGGCCGAGCCGGTTTTTTGATCTTTATAAACACTGATTACTAGCTGCGCATCATTGTGTTTTTCTACCGTCTCCAATGCTTGCTTGCGCGCGGTGATAGACACACCAGTACCCTGGTGTAGGGAGACTTCGGCTTGATCCATTCCCTGGCCGCGAGCATGGTCTAACGCGAGCTCGGCGGCACGACTTAAATCGATGGCGCTCATAGCTGCACTCCTCCGACCGTTAAGGCATCCATTTTCAAGGTTGGTTGCCCGACTCCAACTGGCACACTTTGCCCGTCTTTACCACATACGCCAACGCCAGAGTCGAGTTGCATATCATTGCCCAACATAGAAATCGTTTGCATAGCCTCGGGGCCGTTGCCAATCAGGGTCGCGCCTTTGACCGGCGCGGTGATTTTGCCATCTTCAATTAAATAAGCTTCGCTTGATGAGAATACAAACTTACCCGAGGTTATATCTACCTGGCCACCACCAAAGTTGACCGCGTACAAACCCTTTTTAACGCTCTGAATAATCTCTTCAGGCTCATGCGCACCGCCGTACATATAAGTGTTGGTCATGCGTGGCATTGGTAAATGCGCAAAGGATTCTCGACGACCGTTGCCGGTTCGATTCATGCCCATAAGTCGAGCATTGTGTTCATCCTGCATATAGCCCCGCAAGATACCGTTCTCGATTAAGACGGTATTCTCGGTTTTGTTTCCTTCATCATCAACGCTTAAAGAACCACGCCGATCGACCAAAGTGCCATCGTCAACCACAGTACAAAGAGGGCTGGCAACTTGCTCGCCAATTCGGCCTGAGAAGGCCGAGGTGCCTTTGCGATTAAAGTCGCCCTCAAGCCCATGCCCGACCGCTTCATGCAAAAGAATGCCTGGCCATCCTGCACCAAGTACTACTTCCATAGTGCCAGCTGGTGAATCAATAGCGTCAAGATTAACCAGTGCCTGGCGCACCGCTTCGTGCGCATAGTGCTCAATCAGTGAATCATCAAAATAATCAAAGGCGTAGCGCCCGCCACCGCCCATACTGCCGCGCTCACGTTTGCCATTTTGTTCAACGATAACTGACACATTAAGACGCACTAAGGGCCGCACATCAGGAATTTGTCGGCCATCACTTGTCGCAATAAGAATGACTTCGTAGACCCCCGCCAAACTCGCCATCACTTCTTTAACTCGCGAGTCGCGAGAACGCGCCATTTGATCTGCTTTTTCCAGGATCGCCACTTTTTGAGCATCGGGCATGTGCGCGACTGGATCTAAATCTCGATACAACGCAGCATGTTCACGAACCTGCCACTTGCCGATGTCCTGCACATCCTGACCCTGACGACCAATTGCGCTAACCACATTTGCGGCATCTAAAATGGCCTTGGGGTTTAAATCTTCGCTGTAAGCAAAAGCGGTTTTTTCACCGACTACTGAGCGCAAACCCACGCCGCGATCAATATTGAAACTGCCAGTTTTTACCTTGCCCTCATCCAGCGACCAGCTTTCATGTTTGGCATATTGGAAATATAAATCAGCAAAATCACAGCCCCGAACATCCGTGAGCTTTTGCATAAATTGATTTAGATGCGACTCAGTTAAGCCGGTTGGCTCGAGTAAAGTCGCTTGCGCAGTGGCAAAATGGTCGCTTGGCATCGCATTGATCCTCTATTAACGGCGGGCGATTGTAACAAACCATGCGGCTTTGGGAAGCCTTTGAAGAACGACTTATTCGCCGGTAGGGTCGGTGCTTAGCGGTTTACTAATGGCATCTGCCTGTGGCGTAGCTGAATCGTTTGTCGAGTTGGAGGCACGGATCTCCTCGAGTTCAAATTCTTCCCAGGAGCCAAGCGCCCGAAAACTGCGAAAATTACTCTTGCGTAAATCGTCTTTAAACAGCTGCTGAGTTAAGAACACCACCGCCCCAGCGGCAGGGTTTGCCAGAGCACTAAGCAAGGCTAAGTTCCCTCCTAGCTCAGGTGATACGTGCACTTCCATGTCGATCATCTCCTTATCAATATCTACTTTTCCTTCCATGGTCACAAACACCGCCGGGCTCAGCACAAAAGCGTCCTGCAAGACCGCCTCACCATCGGCCAAAACACCGGTAATGCGCATTCGATCGAAACGTAAGCCGCTAGCGACAACATCACTGAAATCGAAAACCAGCCGCCTAAGTATGGCGTTCATGTTGAACAAGCCAAGTAATTTGCCGCCACCAGGCTCTACTTGCACTAGCTCGCCATCTTTAACAAAGGCATTAAAATCACCATTAAGCCGCGCAACATCAAACTCATGCGGTGCGCCGATCCAGCTCAACATTCCGGTTACGCTACCCTGGCCTTTGCGCAAAATACCTTTGAAATCCATTTCGTCGAGCGCGCCACCGGCTTCATCGATCTGAGTTGAAAATTGAAATTGACTGATTGAACCGCTCTGCGGGTCATTTGTCCAGGCGCCACTGGCATTGGTTAGCACGCCATTGTGGCTGAGCTCTAATGTATCGATCTTCCAACTGGGCGCTGCATTGGGTTTTGCGCCACCTTGCAGTGTGCCACTTTGCAGTGCGCCACTCTGTAATACGCCGTTATGCGGTGCACCAATTAGTGTTAGTTGGCCAAGAGATTTATTTTGCGAACTAAAACGGTTAATACTCAGATTTAGATATGGGTAGTTTTCAGGTCGTAAACTATAATCAACTGCCTCCACCGGAGGACGTTGGCCTGCTAATTTAGGCACGTTAAAACGATCCAGATTCAAACTATAGTGGCCAGTATCTTTGCGCGGCTCCAAATGCATGGTGCCGTTCATATGTTCACCAGCCACAGTACCTATCCAGGTCTTGCCGTCTACCGACAATGCGTTTATATCCATCAAGCCATAGGGTCTGCCTAAAAAGGTCGCACTAGGGGTAACCATTTTGATGCTACGCATCGCATCCAGAAAGACCGTATTGTCCACCGGTTCTCTTGGTACAAAGCTAGCAAGATCGATAATGGTACTTAGCCATTCATCAACATCTAAAGCAGGGTACTGAAGATCAAAATTAACTCCGGGTTCAGGCTTGATCGCCGTTGCATCTACCCCTATGGGTTTGAGCATGATCACGCTGCGATCGAAAAGACTCGGTACTTGTCCGCTCTGGCTACCTCTTTGAGTTCGACCGCGAGAGCCTGGAACTTCGGCCTCGAAGTGAGCAATAAGCTCATCTTGATAATTTAGTTGAATCTTAAAGTCACCAGGCGCCGAACCCAAGGCCATACCAAGACCAAATCGCGTGCTCTGATCTGCTGCCTTGCCAACTGGCGATGGAGCATCAATGACAACACCAGCCAAATCAGAGGTGCCAGAGACTTCTAAACTATTACCCTCAATCAACATCGCTCCCTGCCACTTTGTCTGACCACTCATTAAACTCAAAATGTGCTCGCCAACCCAAGGCTCCAACTCATTGACGTGCGCCTCTCCCTGAGCCGTAAGGCGCATAATCGGCGGCTGAGCCGGGGTTACTGTCTCTAGTTTTGCGCGAGTTTTGCCACCTAAGAACCTTGCCGTAATTGAATCCGATTCCATGGTGGTTTCGGTAAAACGAATCTGAGCCTGAATATCTTCCATTGGCATAGTAGACGGCAGTAGCCCTTTGCCATCGCGAATAACACTGGACCCTCGTACCTGTACTTCATTCAACTTATTGAGTGGTAGCTCGACGCTCACATCCATGTCTACCCAACCAGATTCAACATCGAAGGGCACGGCCTCTAATTGATTTTCTGGTTTAATCAAAGGCCCTTTGAAAACAAACTCCAGGCCTTTTTTGAGAGACGTGGTCATTTGACCCTGTACTTTTAATAAGCGATCGATCTGAAATAAACGCTCAATTTTAAGCTCACTTTTTGCAACACGATCACCATTCATCCAGGCTTCGTCCGGGGTAATGGTTAGTAACTGGTTCTCTATGCGTGCGCTACCGCTCGATTTTTCCACGGCCGGCCAGCGTAGCTTTGGCGCGTAATCAACTTCGGCATCAGCATAGTCAGCCGCTAGCGTAAACTTGGCTCGCCCCTTATTAAAAGCCTGCGCCGAGAGTTCCCCCTCATAGCTAAGTTCACCGTTGCTGGCGGTGCCAGATTTAAACGCGATCGCTGCCCATTTGCGAAATAATTCCAAATTGTCGATTTTAGGCAAGTAATGCGAAAGACGAGTCACATCAGTGATATTGAAATTGGCGGAGGCCCTGAGATGCGGCGGACGATTGGCTGTCGCGTCAACGATGCTGCCCTCTTCAAAGCTCAAATCGATAACATTTTCGACCTTAAACAAATCGCCAAAACTTTCAATCCGTCGGGTTGGCCTGTTGAGTTTTAATTCGGCATTTAAATTTTTTAACTGAATACTCGGATCACTGTACTGCGTGTCCTGAATACTGAGCTGCCAGACTCCAGGCGCCTCTCGCTGCCAGGTCAACTCGCCCTTGGCTTTGGCTATCGGCAAATCATGGTAAAAACGCTGCGGCCAGCGAAATACCGAGTTTTCGGTAGCAAAGCTGAACTCACCACTGTGATTACTAAGGTTGAGCTTGCCAGATAAGTTATCCATGCTCGGAGACTGACCAACCGAAGCAAAACTAATGTTGCTCGCCGACGCTTGCAAAGACCAATCATCGATCTCGAGTAATGGCCCGCTGAATTTAAAACGCAGATCATGCAAGCGACCATCCACTTTGGCTGCGAGCAACCAATGCTGATCGGAGGTTAATCCAGCGAATTGTAAGAAATCCTGTACTCGCTGCACGTGCAGCATTTTTAAGGTTAACTCGCCTACACCATCCACCACTTTTGCAGATAAGTCATCGGCTGTTAACAGCCGCCGCCCGCCACTGCCGAGCACTTCGAAAGCTGCATCCCAATTTCGCTCGGAAAACGGATTACCTTGCGCGCGCGACTTAAATGCAATCGTCCCCTTGGTGGTTTCTATCGCAGCTTGTATGGTGCGTTGTTGTTGCTGACGATCATAAACAAAGGAAATGTTCTCAAAACGCTGCGCGGATTTTCCCTCACGCTGCCATATCAGCGTACCGTTATGCCAAACACCGCTTTGCTGCGCCAGCAACCAATCGATAATACGTTTAGGTTTGCCTGCGCCAGTGCCCTGTAGCTCAAATCCAGCGATTCTTACTCGCCCGTCGTTGAAAGTGACTACTTCCAATTGTGGCGAATCGACCGCAAACTCCTCGAATTGTGGCCAGAATCGAAGCAATGATAAGGGCTGTAAGCGCGCCGAAACACTCTTAAGGGAAAAAGCGGCTTGATCGCTTGAATCGCCGACAACGACAAGATTTTGAGCTTGAAACTGAGGTTTCAAACCGTGCCACGAAGTGGTCAGTTTCTCAATCGTGACCGTGCGCCCAAACATCGATGACAGATTGGCTTCAAGCAAGTCGCGATGACGATCAGCAAAACTAAAATAGACTGCCAATCCGAGCCAAAACAGCACATACAGCACGCTCATGGCTAGCAGTGTTTTTAGAAAGACTCTCATGCTAATGCGATATTATATTGTTGCGGCTGATAGTGTGGGTCAGTCAGCACTTTGACCGGCCGTTCAATCATTTCTTGTAGGGCGCGCAAACTATCTGCTTCGACTTGCTCAAATAAATCGGCGACTTCGTTAGAAACACGCACAGTATAAGCTTTTGCGTCGAACTGTTGCGCCTCATTCAAGACTTCTCGCAAAATTTCATGACACACGGTTTGCGGCGTTTTTACCACCCCGCTAGCTTGACAAACTGGGCATGGCTCACAAAGAGTATCCTGCAAACTCTCACGAGTGCGTTTGCGCGTGACCTCTAATAAGCCCAATTCTGAAAACTGCCCAACACGCGTTTTAACCCGATCTTTGTCCAGCGCTGATCGCAAAGCTGACATTACTTTTTGCTGATCACCAGCGCTTGGCATATCAATAAAATCGATAATGATGATGCCACCAATGTTACGCAGCCTAAGCTGCCGAGCGATTTCTTCGCTTGCCTCTAGATTGGTGCTCAATAGAGTTTGTTTAGCATCTTCTTCGCCAATATATGAGCCGGTGTTAACGTCGATAATAGTCAGCGCTTCAGTTTGATCGATCACTAGTTCCACACCTGAATCCAGCGTGACTCGGCGATTTAGTGCGCAACTTATTTGATGGTCGACATTAAAAAGACTAAACAGGCTCGTTGGCGCTTGATGAAGCTTTAATTTATCTATCAAAGAGGGCCTAAATTGCTCTGCGTACTGCATCGCTGCCTGATAACTGTTCAGATCATCTATCTGAATAACGCTGGTAGTATCACTAGCAAAATCACGCAAGGCACGCAGCGCCAGTGGTGGTTCTTGCAGAAGTGTTTGCCCTGGACGGCTATCTTGCAATGATTGCTCAAATTGCTGCCACTGATTTTTAAGTAACAGCATATCCTGGCGCAAATCATCTTCGCTGGCTTGTTCGGCTTGAGTTCGCAAAATAAAGCCGCCGGAAAAATTCAGCTCATCGCGTAATTTGCTTACTTGTTCTAATAATTGTTCTCGGCGGTCGACACCGGCGATTTTTTGCGACACGCCAATCTCAGTTTGACCAACCAAAAAAACCAGAAAGCGCGAAGGGACACTGAGCTTCATACTCAAACGCACACCTTTATCACCAATTGGCTCTTTAATTATTTGAACCAGAATGGATTGACCTTCGTGCAATCGAGATTCGATACGTGATGGTGTGGAGCTTTGCGTGTCGTCCAACTGACTCCCATCAAACTGTAAGTCTCGCGCATGCAGAAAGCCGTTCTTCGCGAGCCCAATGTCTACAAAAGCCGCCTGCATGCCAGGGATCACGCGCGCCACTTTACCTTTGACAATACTGCCAACCGAATTGCTGTGTTTTGTTCGAGTACGCTCGAAATAGAGCTCTTGTAACTGGCCATTCTCAACCATCGCTACGCGAGATTCGCGTGACGTGACGGTAATTAGAATATCGTTGCTGGTAGCCAAAATTAGCGGGTACTCATTTTTTCTAACTTGTTACTACAGCCAGTTTAGGTCAATCGTGCTCAACAGCTCATTGACCTCTCGTAATGGTAAACCGACCACATTGCTATAACTACCACGTATAAGCTTAACCCAAGCTGAAGCGAATCCTTGTATGGCGTAAGCACCGGCCTTATCTTGAGGCTCACCGCTGGCCCAATATTTGGTCATTTGCTCGGCACTAATGTTGCCAAACTCAACATCTGTCACCACCAGCCTCACTCGCGGCTTGCCTTCAACCAGCAAACAAATGGCTGTCATTGCCTGATGGCTGGCATTGCTTAAGCTTTGCCACATGGATTTGGCATGCTCAAGGTCGCGAGGTTTGCCCAAGACACGATCGCTGCGAACCACAATGGTATCGGCAGCCAGAATGAATTTATCGTCACCTACAAGCTTGGCAGCCGCATGGGCCTTATCGCGCGCCAATCGGCTAACGTAATCCTCAGCTGCCTCACCTTCGCCTTGCGATTCATCGGTATCGGTGACGCATAACTCAAACTCAACACCCATTTCACGCAACAAGGATTGTCTGCGCGGCGAACCAGACGCTAAAATTAGTTGCGGTTTTGCCGCCATATTAGTCACCCCGATGGTATGGAAGATTAGCGTTAATACTCCAGGCACGATATAGCTGTTCGGCCAACATAACTCGCACAACTGGATGAGCGAAAGTCAGTGCAGACAGCGACCAACGAAGCTCACATCCAGCCAGAAACTCGGAATCCAACCCCTCTGGCCCACCAATTACAATTGCGACATCCTGGCTATCATCTATCCAGCTTTGTTGATGCCCAGCCAAGGCTAACGTGTCAATGTGTTTACCACGACGATCCAACGCAATGCATTTCACTGAATTGGGTATCGCTGCTTTAATGGCGGTTGCCTCGTCGCGCAAAATGCGCGCAGTGTCGGCGTTCTTACCGCGTTTTTTGGCGGGAATTTCAATGAGCTCTAGCTGACATAACTTGGGCATACGCTGGGCGTATTCCTGATAAGCCTGATTTACCCAGGTTGGCATTCGAGTACCAACCGCGACCAATCTAATCAGCACGATGGCTAGTCGCTTTGCTCGCTCGCCTGTTGGCGCGACTGTTCAATTTTAGCGCGCGCTTCGGTGTCCCACAGGGTTTCGAGGTCATAATAAGTTCGCACTTCAGGCCGCATCACGTGTAACACCACATCACCAAAATCAACCAGCACCCACTCGCCTAAGTCTGCGCCATCCTCATTTAAGGGTTTGACATTTTGTTTACGCAGGCGATCTGAGGCTTCACGCGCCAATGCTTTGACATGAGTATCTGAGGTGCCACTGACGACCACCATGTAGTCGGCAAAGCCCGACACTTCAGCGATATCGAGAACCGCAATATCGTGGCCTTTGATGTCTTCTAGTGCTTCGACTACTTCGTTTTTAATTTGCTCTGGGATCATGCCAGGTATTTTATACAGTTGATGTTGATGAATATAGCTTAAAACCGCAGTCGGCACCTGTTGCTGCACCCATTCAGAGTGGCTGCTTTGGGTTAGTTCGCGGCGTAATTGAGTCGACGAAACATCAAAATGGCTGTTTCGATGAATCCATATTTTGGGTTTGGCGCTTTGATGCAAATCTGCTGAGTCTTGCACAATTCTAGCTGACAATTCCGCCGGCACCTCAAGTTTATAACCAGGCCGACTCATCACTACCCAATGGGCTAAATCAAGTAGCTCAGGATAACGATACCAGCTCGACAAAGTCTGAAAGCTATCACCACCGATAATCATCAGCAGTTGATGATCTGGATGCTTAGTCTGAAGTTCAACCAGGCTGTCATACGTGTATGACGGCGCATCTCGTTGCAATTCAAGATCATTCGCATGCCAGCCTGGATACGCCTTAAGCGCCAATTTGAGCATCTCAAAACGGTGCGCCGTGTTGGCAGTCACCTGATCTTTGTGCGGCGGTTTTGCACTCAACACCCATTGCAGACTATCCAGCTCAAGCTGCTCGGCAATCTGACTGACCGCGCCCAGGTGCCCATGATGAATTGGATCAAAGGTGCCGCCAAAGATACCCAACAGCGGCTTACTTGATGATTGGCGCTTATTCGCGTATTTGTCCGTCACCTAGTACGATCCATTTTTGCGACGTTAAACCATCAAGACCAACCGGGCCTCGGGCGTGCAATTTATCTGTTGAGATACCGATCTCTGCGCCTAAACCAAACTCAAATCCATCAGCAAATCGCGTCGATGCGTTGACCATCACCGTAGAGGAATCCACCTCGCGCAAAAATCGCTGCGCGGCAGAATGATCTTCTGTGATTATGCTTTCGGTGTGAGCGGAAGAGTTCTCGGCAATATGCGCCATGGCATGCTCAATATCATCCACCACTTTAATCGACAACACTGGGGCTAAATACTCGGTTTGCCAATCTTCAGCGGTGGCTGCAGACATGCTGGTAATCGCTCGCGCTTGTTCGCAACCTCTGAGTTCCACTTCGCGCTGCTGATAGGCCTCACACAATGGCGGCAATAATTCCTCAGCGCGATCTTTGTGCACTAGTAGTGTCTCCATTGCATTGCAGACACCGTAGCGATGAGTCTTGGCATTTAAGGCAATAGCAAACGCCTTTTCGGCATCGGCGGATTGATCGAGATACACATGACAGATTCCATCTAAATGCTTAATCACCGGCACACTAGCCTCGCGGCTGATTCGCTCGATTAAACCCTTGCCACCGCGCGGCACAATCACATCGACATATTGTGATGAAGTGATCAGCTCACCCACCATGGATCGATCCGTGGTTTCGACTACTTGCACGGCTTTTTCAGGCAATCCAGCTGCTGACAGGCCCTGTTGTACGCATTGTGCGATAGCCAAATTGGAATTAATGGCCTCAGAGCCACCGCGCAATATTGTTGCATTGCCTGATTTCAGACAAAGAATCGCCGCATCGACCGTCACGTTTGGGCGAGATTCGTAAATGATTCCAATCACTCCTAATGGCACGCGCATCTTGCCGACTTGTATGCCCGTAGGCCGATAAGCCAAATCTGAGATCTCACCAACCGGGTCGGCTAGAGCGGCAACTTGGCGACATCCTTCGGCCATCGCCGCGATTCGATCTGGGTTCAGTGCCAGCCGATCTAACAAGGCTTCATCCAAACCAGCTTCGCGACCGGCTCGCAAATCTTTTTCGTTTGCTTTTATAAGAGCCATAGCGGAGGCTTGCAAAGATTCAGCAATAGCAAACAATGCATGATCTTTCGCGCCACAGTCGGCTTTCGCCATCAAGCGCGAAGCTGCTCGCGCCTGTTGTCCAAGTGTTTGCATAATGGTGTCTGAACTCATGATTTCAGAAAAATAAAACTGTCTATAGCTGGGGGATTATATCGCGATCCTTACGACGACTGCACTGCTTGATAGTAAGGGAACCTCAGCAAAAATCGTGATTGGAAACTTGAACAGCAGATTTATGCAGAGGTTTCTTAGCTAATGGCAATTAAACGGCCACTGGAATCTTGCAGGCTCGCGCGCACAATTGCTCTATTTGAAACCAAATTGAACCGATCTCCTGATATCGCTGCCCCTTAACGGTTTGATCTAAATGCGCCGCAGATAACAACAGCTCCTGCCATTCTTGTGAGTTCAGGCGTTGCAAGGCAGCTCCCACCGCGGCCTCGCGTTTACTCCAAATTCGGTGTTGCTTAAACAAGGCAGCGCGCACCTGGCCTTGCTGCAAACCTTGGGCGATGCCAGCTAAGGTGCGGATCTCTCGCACCAGTGACCAAACCGCAATTACTGGTTCAACACTCTCAGCGACTAAGCGTTGTTTGACACGCACGCAGCGTGCGTAATCGCCAAATAACATGGCATCGCTTAAGGCGTAAACATCGAAGCGTGCCTGGTCGGCCATACTCTGAGTCACGAGTTGCAAGCTAACGGCGCCATCTTTGGCTAACACTCGCAACTTGTCGACCTCTTGGGCAGCAGCCAATATATTGCCCTCTAATTGCTGGGTCATCAATTCGACCACGCCAGCCTCAACTCGCAAGGCACGGCTTTGCAAACGCTTTTTCAGCCACATTGGAAAATGCGCAGCGCTGACATCAAAGCCATCGACTAACCAACCAGCATAATCGACCGCTTTACACCATTTGGCTGAGCGCTGACGTTTATCGAGTAACGGCATAAGCACGACCAGCACATCATCCTCTGGCAGATCGTTACAGTATTCGGTCAGCGCTTTGGTGCCCGCCGTGCCTAGTGACTTAGGCACGCGCAGTTCAATGATGCGTTGTTCGGCAAATAATGACATGGCTTGACCAACACCAGCCAGCTGCGACCAATCAAAACCGGGTTCGACTTGATAACGAATTCGTTCACTAAAACCGGCTTGCTGGTAAACCTCACGCGCCGCATCCAAACCCTCTTCTAAAAAAAGTGGCTCGTTAGCGTTGATCAGGATAATTTTGGGGAGTTGCGAAGCACTACTTTGCAGCTTCTGCGCAATATCGTCGAGCGCTACACGCATGCGTTATCTCTAGCAGTAAGCAACAAGCTTAACTTTGCTTATCACCTTCGCTGCTTTGCTTTTCTTGCTCTTGCTCTTCGGTCTCAATATCAGTGATCGTTGACAGCTGGCGTACAATACGCAAAGACGCTTCTTCTTCCATGCTCTCTAATAACTCGGCTTCTTCAGCTTCAGTTTCTACCACAAAAGCTGGATCAAAATTGTAGCGGCGCGTTTCATTGATTTTCGTCAATTCACGAATTTCTTTCTCATCAGCCGTCTGTAAACGATAATTCACGTTTAGCACTAGGTTATAGCTATTGGCTTTGCCGCGATCATCTAAGGTTCCAATAGTGCGATCAGTGTCGACCTTGGTCACAGTTAACACGACGTCGGCCGCCGCCTTAGTTGCAACGAGATTCGCGCCTTGTCGCGTCAGCGCTTTTTCGAGTTCAGCTTTGAAGTTGCCTTCTGGGGCATTTAGATACATGTTCTTGATGCTATCTGACAGCGGAATGCTGCCGCGCAAATGAAAGCCACAGGCTGAAAGTGCAAAGGCTAGAGCCAGCAAGGTCAAAACTTTAATCGCGTGTTTTTGCATAAGGCTAATCAAACTTTTTGTTCTATTCTTCGGATGGGCTAAGTGTAGCGCATGGCATGCGGTGCGGCGACTAATTCGCCACAATATTAACCAACTTACCCGGCACAACAATGATCTTGCGCACACTGACATCAGTCAAGAAGCGTTGCACGTTTTCATCAGCGACAGCTGAGGCCTCGATTTGTTCACGCTCGGCATCAGCCGCCACCGAAAGCTTGGCTCGCAATTTGCCATTCACCTGCACGACATAGGTGATTTGATCCCGTACCAATGCTGATTCGTCCAGTTCCAACCAACCTGCTTCGTGCAATGGCTGCTCATCATTGAACTGGCTCCATAAGGTTTCACATAGATGTGGTGTGATCGGCGCGAGCATTTTCAACAAGGCTGAGCAGCTTTCTGACAGTGCGGCGCCACCCAGGTCATTCATCGCGTCGAGATCGGCTTTATCGATGGCATTAGTGAGCTCCATAGCCGCAGCCACCACGGTGTTGTATTGCTGACGCTCATAGTCAAACAAGCTGCGTTGAATTAAACCATGCGTGGTTCGGCGTAACTCTTTGCAAGACTCATTGGCCTTGGAGAAATCATTGTCATTACCCAAGCCAACGTCGGTTAAACGCTCCGCATGCTTATAAAATAACGCCCACACGCGACGTAAGAATCGCGAGCCACCAGCTATGGCATCGTCATTCCACTCCAACGATTGATCAGGCGGCGCAGCAAACATACTAAACAAGCGCACCGTATCGGCGCCCCATTTATCGATCATGCTCTGCGGGTCAACGCCGTTGTTCTTAGATTTCGACATTTTTTCAATAGCGCCAATCTCAACCGGCTGGCCGTCATCTTTTAGCATTGCCGAAATCACACTACCCTTGTCGTCATGCTCAAGATCAACATCAGCAGGATTAAAGTAGTGACGTTTGCCATCGGCGTCATCTCTAAAATAGGTCTCAGCGGTAACCATGCCCTGAGTCAGCAAACGAGTGAAAGGTTCGTCTGAGTTAATCAGGCCAACATCGCGCATCAACTTATGGAAGAAGCGCGCATATAAAAGATGCATAACCGCGTGCTCGATGCCGCCAATATATTGATCGACTGGCAACCAATAGTCAGCGCGCTCATCTAGCATCGCTGTATCAAGCCCTGGGCAGCAATAACGCGCGTAATACCAGCTCGACTCGTAAAAAGTATCAAAAGTGTCGGTTTCTCGGCTTGCTGGTTCGCCGGTTTGCGGATGCAGCGTATCGATAAACGACGACATCTTTTTAATCGGTGAACCCACGCCATCCATAACCACATCAGTGGGCAAGGTCACAGGGAATTCAATTGCTGGCGTTGCATCACCATCTTGATCGTAAACAAAAGGAATCGGGCAACCCCAATAGCGCTGACGAGAAACACCCCAGTCTCGTAGCCGATAGTTGATTTGCTGCTCTCCCAAACCTTGTGACGCCAAGTGTTCGGTGATTGTCGTTTTAGCCTGTTCTGAACTTTGACCGTTGAACTGACTAGAATTTTTTAACACGCCGTATTCGGTAAAAGCCGCTTCGCTGATATCGAGTTCGCCTTCTGTTGGATAAATCACGGGGGTAATTTCAACGCCATATTTGGTCGCAAATTCGAAGTCGCGTTGATCATGAGCTGGCACTGCCATGACTGCGCCCGTGCCATAAGACATCAGCACGAAGTTGGCACACCAAATTGGCACCTGCTTGCCGGTTAAAGGATGAGTCGCGCTCAGACCTAAATCAATGCCGCGCTTCTCCATGGTCTCTAGATCCGCCTCAGCGGTTGAGGTTTGCGCGCACTCTTTACGAAACTGCGCTATCTCGGCATTAGACTCACTGGCCTGAATTGCCAGTGGATGATCAGCTGCCACCGCCAGATACGTAACTCCATAGATGGTATCTGGGCGTGTGGTGAAAACACGTAAGTCTTCGGCGTCAGCGACTCTAAACACCACTTCACAACCAATCGATTTACCAATCCAGTTACGTTGCATGGTTTTAACCGACTCTGGCCAGCCATCGAGTTTATCCAGACTCTCTAAAAGTTCTTCAGCATAGGCGGTGATTTTGATAAACCACTGCGGAATTTTTCTCTTTTCAACCAAGGCACCAGATCGCCAACCACGGCCTTCGATTACTTGCTCATTAGCCAGCACAGTTTGATCGACTGGATCCCAATTGACCTCAGCTTCTTTTTTATAGACCAAACCACGCTCATAGAGCTTGGTAAAAAACCATTGCTCCCAACGATAATAATCTGGCTCACAAGTCGTGAGCTCACGGCTCCAGTCGTAACTAAAACCTAATCGCTGAAGCTGGCCACGCATGTTGTCGATGTTCTGAAACGTCCATGCCGCTGGCGCCGTTTTGTTCTGAATTGCTGCGTTCTCAGCCGGCATTCCAAAGGCATCCCAACCCATAGGATGCAATACGTTTTTGCCCAGCATACGCTGATATCGCGCGATTACATCGCCAATGGTGTAATTGCGAACATGCCCCATGTGTAACTTACCTGAAGGATAAGGAAACATCTCAAGCACATAGAACTTCTCTTTATTATCGTCTTCGTCCGCCTTGAATCGCGCCTGGACCTGCCACTGCGACTGGACTGCCTTTTCAACCGCCTGCGGATTGTATTCTTGCTGCATGTCTTGCCTGGTTAAAATAATAAGGCTCACTAAATAGTGAGCCACGAAACCGTTAGATGCTTAATTGTAGCGAATGCCGCGCGTTTAGGCAGTCCTTTTATAACGCCAACTTTAGATAATCTCAAAGGAATGCGAAATATCTGCTGTTTTGCCCAACATGATCGAAGCCGAACAATATTTCTCTGCCGAGAGCTGTACCGCTTGAGCAACCGCTTTTTCGCTCAAACCGTCGCCAGCAACTTTAAAATGCAGGTGGATTTTGGTGAACACCTTTGGTTCTTCATCGGCTCGCTCAGCCTCAATCTCAGCGACGCAAGATGACACCTCTTTACGCTTTTTACGCAAAATATGCACCACATCAAACGACGCACAACCACCCATGCCGATCAACATAGTTTCCATTGGCCTAGCGCCTAATTCTTCACCACCAAACTCTGGTGGCCCATCCATCATCACTACCTGACCACCACTGGTGGTTCCTTTGAAATTCACGTTCTGTTGTAACTCAACCGACACTTTCATAACAATCAAAAAATAGATAAACAATGTTCGCGCTATGGTAACAAGTTTAACGCTTCAACAAATGCTGAATTGAAACGCTATGGCATCAAAGAAACCAGATAGCCTCCTTTAGCTTCTTATTTTCACTACGATTTTGCAACTACCAGCTAACAAGAAGGAAGGACTAAACATAAAGGGATAGCTTGGAAGGAAATTAAGGTTATAAAAATTGAACAAGCAAATTACCATCGTGAATGCCTTGAATGGAAAGCGCAAAAACACCGTCACAGGCAAAATCGATTAAATCAGAGGTTCCTTAACTATAAAAGTAAACTACCGTGGCTTACTATACGTGACGAACTACAAAAGTACGATGGGCGACTAATTGACTCGCCCGAGGATTTAAGTGACTACCAAACAGAATGAAACTAACCGAAGAACCAACCACTAATCATTTTTTAATTGCCGCCGCAGTGTGCAGTGCGTTAGCGGCTATTGCGCATTTAGGATGTATCGCTTTTGGAGGTGATTGGTATCGTTTCTTTGGTGCCGGTGAGCAAATGGCATTATTGGATGAGCAAGGCTCCTGGTACCCAACGGTGGTAACCTCGATTATAGTTTTTATGCTTATCTTTTGGTCTTTGTATGCCTTATCGGGTGCCGGTTTGATTGTAAGGCTCCCTTTCTTACGCTTTGTGCTTTGCCTTATCTCTTCGATCTATTTACTCAGAGGCGTTGCCTTTGTCGGCTTAATGCCCATGTTCCCGGATAACAGTTTGACGTTTTGGATATTCAGTTCAGGAATTTGTTTAGGAATTGGCCTGCTCTATGCGATTGGTACTTATCGCGCATGGGGTACACTGAGTAATAGCTATTAGCCAGATGGGTTGGGATATCAATATGGAAAAAAACGAAGCATCCTCTAAACTGGTCCGTTCACTTTTTCAACTATCATTGGAACATGAACATGGCCTGCCGATATCGAAATCGGATAACCTCTATTTCGCAGACTAACTCGTGGCTATAAGACAAACCCTAGAAAAAGAGCCGCTGTAATTCCTCACCAGGTTCACTTGCCCGCATAAAGGCCTCACCCACTAAAAAAGTATTTACCTTGTGAGCTTGCATACGCTCGACATGCTCTTTGTTATGGATGCCGCTTTCGGTGACGACAATCACTTCGTTTGGAATAGTTGGGAGTAAGTCGATAGTTGTTTCAAGTGAAGTGCTAAAGTCGCGCAGATTACGATTATTAATACCAATAAGCGGCATGCCTAAAACAAGACCGCGTTCTAACTCGGCTTGATCGTGAACTTCGACTAAAACATCTAACCCCAGCTCTACGGCTTGCCCCGCTAAATCTTGCATTAAGCCATCTTCCAGTGCGGCAACGATCAGCAAAATACAGTCGGCCTGCATCGCTTTAGCCTCGAACACCTGATATTCGTCACGCATAAAATCTTTTCTTAAGATTGGCAATGAGCAAGCTTGTCGTGCAGCGGTTAAATAGTCAGTATGCCCCTGGAAGAATTCTTCATCAGTGAGTACTGACAAACAACAAGCACCACCGGCAGCGTAAGATTGCGCGATCTGTCTTGGCTCAAAGCTTTCACGAATGACACCTTTAGAAGGGCTGGCCTTTTTGACTTCAGCGATAACGGCGGGTTTTAATTTATCGAGCTGACTTGCGATCGCTTTAGAAAAACCTAGGCAATCAGGTGTGTCTGCCGACTGAGCTTTTACTTCGGCAAGGGCTACACAAGATTTTCGATAAGCGATTTCCTCGGCTTTGTGGGCCATGATTTTATCCAGCACATCTGAACCGGTTTGCATTACCTGGTGCATTTAGCTTTCCTGGGTAGCTTGAACATAAGCTTGCATTGCCGCTAACGCTTGGCCCGAATCAATCGATGCCAATGCTTGTTCAACCCCATCTGCTAGAGTTTCTGCGCGGCCAGCCACATAGATACCCGCACCGGCATTAAGAGCCACTATATCTCTGGCTCCACCAGCTTGCTTATTGAGTACAGCTCTTATCATGGCCAAGGATTCGCCTGGGTTACTCACGATCAATGAATCAATCGAAGCACGGTTCAAACCAAAATCTTCTGGCATAACAGAATACGTTTCTATCTTGCCATGTTTCATTTCGCTAACCTGAGTCGGCGCACAAATACTGAATTCATCCATGCCGTCGTCTGAATGAATTACCAGCGCATGCTCGCTACCTAATTGAGCAAACACTCGCGCTAAGGTATTAGTGAGTTTGGGGTCGAAGACACCGACTACCTGACGCTTTACGCCAGCTGGATTGGTTAGTGGGCCAAGCACATTAAAAATAGTTCTGGCGGATAATGATTTGCGCGCGCCAATCGCATGCTTCATGGCGCTATGGTGCATAGGTGCAAACATAAAACCAACGCCAGCTTTCTCAATAACTTTAGCTACTTGTTCGGCGCTTAAATCCAACCTTGCACCGGCTGCTTCAAGTAAATCAGCACTGCCTGACTTAGATGAGACCGATCGATTACCGTGTTTGGCAACCGCGCAGCCTGCGCCAGCAGCAACAAAAGAAGCGGCAGTAGAGACATTAAAGGTGCTGGTTCCATCGCCGCCCGTTCCAACGATATCAATCAAAGGCGATGCATTAACCTCTACTTTGCTTGCTAGCGACGCCATAACCTCGGCAGCAGCGGTGATTTCATCAACGGTTTCACCTTTCATGCGCAACGCTACGAGCAGGCCAGCTATCTGTGCGTCATCGCATTCGCCGGTCATGATTTGCTGCATAACGGCTTGCATGTTCGTCCGGCTTAAATCACCACCAGCTAATACATGATTGAGTGCCTTATGAAACTGCATCAACGAGTCTCCAGGAAGTTCTTTAATAGTGCGTGGCCATGTTCAGTCAAAATTGATTCGGGATGAAACTGCACTCCCTCTAATTTAAATTCATGGTGGCGCAAGCCCATTATTTGATTGTCGTCTGTCCAGGCGGTCACTTCGAGTGATGGCGGCAGAGATTTTCGCTCAACCACTAAAGAGTGATAACGCGTGACCGTGAATTTGTTAGGCAAACCACGAAATACACCTTGCGCGGTATGCTGAATGCGCGAGGTTTTCCCGTGCATAATTGTTTTGGCGTGAATGATTTTGCCTCCAAAGGCCTGGCCTATGCTCTGATGCCCCAAACAGACTCCCAAAATTGGCAGCTTCCCTTTGAATGCCTCTATCACATCTAAAGATATCCCAGCCGTATCCGGGTTACCTGGCCCTGGTGAAATCATAATGCGGTCGGGCTTTAAACGACTGATCTCTGGAATACTGATTTGATCATTTCGAAAGGTCTTTACCTCCTCGCCCAACTCGCCCAGATATTGCACCAGGTTGTAGGTAAAGGAGTCATAGTTGTCGATCATTACTAACATAAATCCTCCTAGGCTTGCGTGGACTCAGTTGATGAAAACCCAAAACCGGAACTAGCTAGTTCTACGGCTTTGATCATAACTCTGGCTTTGTTACGGGTTTCTTTCCATTCATATTCTGGCACAGAATCAGCAACGATTCCGGCACCAGCTTGGATATTAAGTACCCCATCTTTAATTACTGCGGTGCGAATCGCAATTGCGGTATCCATATTCCCATACCAGCCAAGATACCCAACTGCTCCAGAATAAACACCGCGTTTGATTGGTTCTAATTCATGGATGATTTCCATGGCTCGAATTTTTGGTGCGCCGCTAACGGTTCCTGCTGGGAAGGTCGCCTTTAGAACATCAATCGCATCAAATTCTGGCTTGAGCTGCGCGTCGACATTGGAGACGATATGCATGACATGCGAATAACGCTCAACAATCATCCGTTCAGTGAGATCAACCGAGCCAATCTCAGCTATCCGCCCTACGTCGTTACGCCCAAGATCAATCAACATTAAATGCTCGGCGATTTCTTTTTCATCACCTAATAACTCGGCTTCAAGTTCGACATCACGCTCCGCGGTATTACCGCGCTTACGGGTACCGGCAATCGGCCTCACTGTAACAGTGCGATCTTGAACACGCACTAAAATCTCGGGCGATGAACCCACAATCTGAAAGTCACCAAGATCGAGAAAATACATATAAGGCGAAGGATTGATGGTTCGCAAAGCACGATACAAATCAATTGGCAGCGCCTCAAACGGAGTTGATAAGCGTTGCGATAGAACTACCTGCATAATGTCGCCATCACGAATATAGTCTCGGCAACGCTCTACCGCAGCTTCAAAATCTTGTTGCTGAAAATGAAGGTCATAGTCGTATTCGCCGCGGATTTGAGTTTGCTTTGTGGTTTGAGGTGGCGCAAAACTGGCAGCTAACTGCTCAACAAAACCATCTAATCGACTTTGTGCCTTGCCATAGGCATCGTTGTCGTTTAAATCCGCCAAGGTGACCATAAAAACTCGGCCCGAGAGATTATCGAACACCAGCACATCGCTTGAGACCATCAATAAAATATCTGGCGTTCCCAGGTCATCGCGTCGGCTTTCAAGATCAAGTCGAGGTTCGATATAGCGTACAATCTCATAGCCGAAGTAACCGACCAAGCCGCCAATCATGTCGGGTAGCCCATCTACCGAAGCAACCCGATACTGAGCTTGTAGATCGCGAATTGAATCCAGTGGATTATCAACTTTCTCAGTCGAATTTAATTCGCCATTGACTTCGATTTGCATTTCGAAATCGCTAAATCGAATAACTTTTTTGCAAGGTAAACCAATAATTGAATAGCGCCCCCACTTATCCCCGCCTTGCACTGACTCAAATAAGTAAGTGTAAGGTTTGGCGGCTAATTTGAGATAGGTGCTAACAGGCGTATCAAGATCAGCCAGCGTTTCGCGCACAATTGGTAAGTGAGTGTAACCCTGGGAACACAAGTCACCAGCGAGTTGATCAAATTCAGAAGAAGATAAAAAAGACATAAACGATTACTCTAATCAAAAAGTGGTACGACTTAATTGAGCAGCAATACCACTTGTAACAACATCAAAACGGTGGGCACCAAGCCCAAAAGCAGCTTTAGTTTCGCCAGCTTTGCCACGCTGACCAGCGCCAACGCCAATTTGATAATGTTGTTAAGTAATTGTTCATTGTTAAGAAAGGGCAAATCGCCTAGAGGCTTATCATCTCGCTTAAGCGTATTCAGGTCAAGTATGCTTGGCGATATCGGCACGCATAGCATCTATGACGCTTTTATAGTCGGGCTCATTGAAAATCGCTGAACCGGCCACAAAAGTATCCGCGCCCAGAGCCGCAAGCTCACCAATATTATTTACCTTTACGCCACCGTCCACTTCAAGTCGAATATCTCGACCACTGGCGGAAATTCGCTCACGTGCCTCGACGATTTTGTCTTTTACATAAGGGATAAACGACTGTCCACCAAAACCTGGATTCACTGACATGAGTAAAATCATATCGACTTTATCAATCGCCCAATCCAGCAAGTTAAGTGGTGTAGCCGGATTAAACACCAAACCTGCCTGACAACCCTGTTCGTTAATCAGTTGCAAACTGCGATCAATATGCTTGCTGGCTTCAGGATGAAAAGTGATCATCGATGCGCCAGCTTTGGCGAAATCCGGAATGAGTCGATCAACTGGCTCTACCATAAGATGCACATCAATCGGTGCGGTCACACCGTGATCGCGTAAGGCCTGACAAACCATCGGGCCAATTGTGAGGTTGGGCACATAGTGATTGTCCATCACATCAAAGTGCACCCAATCTGCGCCGGCGGCGAGCACTGCGTCGACTTCTTCACCTAATTTAGCAAAATTGGCAGACAGAATTGATGGGGCTATTAGAAAATCGCTCATGAGTTTTTAATCGGTGTTCTTAAAGCGAATTGAGAGTATAGCTAACCCGCTGATAGGCACAAGAGCGAGCCTTATCGTTCACGAAATTCACCTGCTGGAAAATCTTCACAACCCAATTCGGCGTATTCTCTTGGGCTCCAGAAATCATCGGTTTGATAGCCATGCAAAAACAAATTGGCGTAAGCGCGGCATTTATCTTTTTGCTCTGTCATAAGCGTGTCGTGAATGATTCGCTGTTTGATATCTGCGACATTAGTGCGAACTTCATCCATCCGCACTCCGCCGTCATTTGGCTCGTCAAATAACATGATGTTGTTGCCCGTATCGCTCCAGGCAGCCCACTCCGGCTGCTTGCCGCTATAGCCCTTACCCGGCGAACCGGCATGAGCGAAACCCGCCCAGTAATCCATCATCGCCAGTGACACCAACTTACGCCCTTCGGCATTCGCTTTGTTGTAAGTTGGATGATATGGCGGGCCGCCAACAAAATCACCAAACACATAGTTCAGCTCCATGCCATGAGCTGCACCAAGCAAGCCCTTAACATCAATCAGGAAGTTGGATGGCGACTCGTCCCAATCAAAACGATAAGCGAAGACTGGTTGCCCGCCTGCTTTGGTGATTCGTTTGGCTGGCTCATCAACCGCGCCCGCCTTCCACATTTGCGAGACATAGTCCGACACTAAGTCATACCACTGCTGATCTTTTACCTTGGGCAATACACCCAAACGAAAATCGACGTACTCCGGGTTGGCTGACAAAAACACCTTTTGTTCATCGCGCGTGGTTCCAGTAATTAAGGGCACGTCGTTATAACTTTGCGGTGAGTTCATGAGCGCGAGCGTAGACTTAGTTAGCACGACATAGCCATCTTGCACGACATTGGCAATTTGAATATTCCCTTCGATACCACTGTTCTCGGTCGCCAATTTCATCATGTCATAAGCGTCAGCGGTGCGCATCATCACCATGATGTCGCTGGCAGGCATTTTATCGAGCTTAGCTCTTAGTGCGGCTTGATCAAGCTCGGGGTTTTGTTCCCTGGCCACGAGTTCTATTAAGGTCGATGAGCTATTGCGCAGGCCAGAAATAGCCCGCTTAGGTGGCTCATCGGGATACGGCTCAGCCTGGCTTTGCGGTGTGGTTTCAACTGTGCCACTTTGCGAAATCGCTCGATGAAAAAGCCCTTTGGCGAGCGGAGATGCCATTAAAGAGAACACATTGCGGCCACCGGCTGACTCACCAAAAATGGTGACACTATTCGGGTCGCCATTAAAGGCCTCGATATTATTTTGCACCCAGCGTAAGGCAGCAATGATGTCCAGCGTGCCATAGTTGCCAGATGCATCAGCTAAGTTGTCTGCTGTTTTGCGCACGGCAGAATGATTAAACCAACCTAAAAAACCGAGACGATAATTAATGCCAACCACAACCACATCGTGGCGACCAGCCAAATGATGACCTTGATAGGTCATGGCGGTGCCGGAGTCATTCCCGCCTCCATGGATCCACAACATGACTGGACGATTTGGCTTGGCATTCTGCGGCGCCCAAATATTCAAACTTAGGCAATCTTCTGAACCCAAAAGGTCACCCCAATCACCATCTTGCCCGGCTAAGCGGCCCCAATATTGGATGCATTGCGATCCGTACTCAGTAGCTTCTCGTAACCCTCGCCATGATTTAGCGGGCTGTGGTGCTCGCCACCTCAAATCACCGACTGGCGGCTCGACGTAGGGAATACCTAGCCAGGCAAAAGTATCATAATTATCCGCAAAGCCAATCAGCTCTCCGGTGTCGATGGTTACGCGCGTGCGCTCATCAACCAAACGAGGCTCAGTGTGATAAATCCCAGCAATACTCTTTTCAAAAATTTGAGGAGACTTATTCAGCTGAAAATAAGCAAAACCACTTAAGCCCAGAACAATTATCAGCACCAGTAAACTGATCAATATCTTTTTAATCATTGACGATAAAGCATCTGATTCTTCACAATACAGGGCTGTAAGTATGAACCAAATAGTCACACTTTTGGTATGGATACAGCAAATAGCTGGTATAAATTTTTAGCGCCTATTGCAGCAATAAAAACAAAGCGCCGGTGCCTCGCACAATATTGAGCATAAGCACATCTTTACCGGCGATTGCTTCACGCAGACTATCGAGGTCGTTTACCGGGCGTCGATTAGCTGAGACGATTAGGTCATTCTCACGCACTCCATGACGCCAGGCAACGCTGCCTTCTTCTACTTCGCCAACGCGCACACCTTCTTCAGAACTTGCACTGATCTGGCGTGTATCTGATCCATTAAAGGTCGCTCCTTCAAGTTGATAATGAATCATCTGCCCCTTTGCTGAAGGCCGGGTTGATGATTCAAGCACTGGCCTTAAATTCATTACTTCGCCTTGACGAGCGACTGATATGTCGAGGATATCGCCAGCGAAGTGCTGACCAATTACATGGCGCAAATCATTGCCTCGATTGATCGCTTGAGAACCAACCGACAACACCACATCACCAACTTGCAAGCCGGCTTCGGACGCAGTTGATTCAGGGATCACATTGGTGACCACTGCACCGCCTTCATCTTCAATCGCAAATGCTTGTGCCAGAGAGGGAGTTAAATCCTGAATTTGCACCGCCAGGAATCCGCGCTGAGGAGTACCGTATTGCACAATTTGGTCTTTGACCCGCAAGGCCATGTTGATCGGAGTTGAAAAGCCAATACGCGAGCTACCTGCTGTGGTTGCGGCCTTAGATGTATTTAAACCGACAAGTGCACCATTCAAATCAACTAACACGCCAGCACCAACGGCCGCATCAGAACGAATAAAATTTTGATGCGCTTGTAAGCTGTTTTTTTGCGCCAGCGCACTTACCACACCGGTGAGTAAGGTATTCTCTTCACCCAAAGGATCTCCGATCGAGACTACAAAATCGCCGATTCGTAACGCATCAGAATTGCCTAGCGCAATCGCCGTAAGGCCTACTGCATTAACTTTAACAACGGCCACATTGGTTGCCGGATCAGCACCGATCACTGTGCCTTCAACCTCACGACCATCATGCAAATGAACTTTGATATTGGTAGCGCCGCGTACAGCGTTTTCGTTAGTCAAAATTAAACCATCCAAGGCATCAATCACCACGCCACTGGTGAAGTGTTGACGATTTCGAGTGGCGCTACGCCGCGAATCAAAAAAACGTCGGAAAAATGGATCATCAAATGGGTCTCGGCGAACCTGCACGCGAGACTGCACCGCCATCCGCACCATAGAGTCATGGACTCTTTCTACTAGAGGTGCCAATGACGGCAACGCTTGACCATCTACTTCGGCGGGTAAAGCGGCATGCGCGCGAGGCACACCGTTAACATTACTTAGAACCAACCCGATCAAAGCAAGGCCGACTAACCCAAAAGTTCGTACTACGCTCATCACAATATCTAAATTAAAAAACTGATTTATTTCGAATTCGCAACACCATGCGGCACATGGCCAGTTGGCACATGTTGGCGTGCCGACTCACAATGCCCCTGTTGGTCATCGAAGAATATATCTGCACCAAAGGTGCGTAAAAATTCGCCTTTTGGTAAGCCTCCGAGAAAGACAGCTTCGTCAATTCGGATATCCCAGGCTCGCAAAGTGCGAATAACTCTCTCATGCGCCGGAGCCGCTCTCGCGGTCACAATTGCCGTGCGGATCGGGGATTCGTCCGCCGGGAATTCCGACTGAATTTGATGCAATGCAGCCAGCATGTTTCGAAACGGCCCACCCGGCAGTGGACGTCTGGCTGAATTGACTTCATGCCGTGAAAACTCAAGCAAGCCTTTTTCTTTATATACCTGCTCGGCTTCATCGGAAAAAACTACTGCATCACCATCAAAGGCAATACTGAGTTTATCTTGGCTGGCGCTGCGTTGTGTATTCGATGGCAGCATAGTCGCTGCGGCAAAACCGGCTTCTAGAGTATTTGCAACGTCTTCCGCCAGGCTGGATAAAAACACATCAGCGCCGAAAGGTTCGATATATTTAAACGGGCTTGCGCCATTAGTAAACGCCGCACGCGTTATTGGCAATTCATGTTCTTGAATAGAGTTGAAGATTCGCAAGCCGGTATCGGCGCTGTTACGCGAAAGTAAAATCACTTCAACCCGATCGCGAGCTTCACCGAGCTTATTTAGGTTGAGTAGCTTGGTAACCAGTGGGAAGGCTGCCCCTGGCTGGAGGATTTCGTTTTCGCGTTCGCGTTGGTAACGGCAATAGGCTTCGATGCCTTCACGCTCGAAAATACGATGGCTCTCCTCTAAATCAAATAGCGCCCGTGAGGAGATGGCAATTACTAATTTGCTAGCTGTATTACTCACTAACTCTCTTCTGTATTTACACCCCGGAGGCGAAGTTTACCAATAAATCTGATTTGTCAAATAAAGCTAACAAAGTATTTAGGGAAGAAAAATGAGCGAAATTAGCAATTAAAAACTATTTTCGGGGATTCGTGCGTATTGGGTTTTGGCGAATTCAACAACCTGCGCTTCATCCTCGGCAAAACTTGCCAGAGGAGCGCGCGGAGCTTGAATAGTAAAGGTTTTTTGCTTGAAATTTGGCCCGGCTACAACAATCGGTATATTAGCTTTTTGGGCGATATAGTAATAACCGCTTTTTAAAGTAGATTTATAGCTACGCGTGCCTTCGGGCGTAATTAACAACTGGAGCTCTTCGTAGTCATTAAATAGTTGTGCCACGCTATCTACGAAATTGGTGCGCTTGCGTCGGTTTACCGGCAGCACTCCGAGCATTTTACAAATCAGATTAATGGGGAAGATAAAAAAGGAGTCTTTAGCGAAGATCTTTACCCGCAAATCGAGCGCATGGATTGCCAGCCAGCCATAAATGAAATCCCAATTACTGGTATGCGGCACCGCCACGAATAAAAATTGCTTAGCGTCAGGCACCTCACCAATGAGGCGCCATCCTAGCATTTTAAACAAAATGAACTGGCAGATTCGTTTGCGCAAAACCGTTTTATTATTAGGGAAGCTCTGACTTGATTATAGAGGTTCCTTAAAACAAACCCAATTGCGAACTTTGTAGTTCTGAATCAGTCACCGGCTCTTGTTGTGCTTGGGTCGACTCAAGTTTAGCGAGCGTCACACCAAGCAGTCGAATTGGACGTTTGCCAACCTCAGTCTTTTTTAATAGTTCAGGTAGCACCTCGCACATTTCTTGCGCAGTGAGAATCGCTTGCTTATGGGTTTGGCTGCGAGTAATCAATGTAAAATCAGAGTAACGCAACTTTAGGGTAATGGTGCGCGCGCCTAATTGCTTGTCGGCAAGATAACTCTCTAGTTTGCCCGTAATATCTTTTAAGGTTGTCCATATCAACGCTTTATCGACTACATTGTTTTCAAACGTAGTTTCATTGCCTAAAGATTTGCGTTCTCGATGCGCTTTAACCGGGCGGTGATCAATGCCACGTGCGACCCGATAATAGTAACTGCCGGATGAACCAAACTCGGTTTGTAATTGCACCTCACTAAGACGTTTTAAATCCGCACCGGTATAAATCCCTAGTGCTTGCATTTTTTTCTCAGTGACTTTGCCGACACCAAAGAACTTGCGTATCTCTAATTGCTCGACAAAGCGCTCAGCGTCTTCTGGGCGAATCACGTATAGGCCATCGGGTTTGTCCATATCAGATGCGATTTTAGCGAGGAATTTATTAAAAGAGACTCCTGCCGAGGCCGTTAAATTTACCTCAGCTTTGATCTCTTGTTTGATGCGCTGTGCGACTTCGGTGGCTGAGCCAATTTTTTGCGCGGCTTGAGTAACGTCGAGATAGGCTTCGTCGAGCGAGAGTGGTTCTATCAATGTGGTGTAGCGCTTAAACACCCTGTGAATCTGTTGCGAGGCTTCGCGATAGGCATCGAAACGAGGGCGTTTAAAAATAGCCTGCTTGCACAGACTTACTGCTCTGGAACTTGGCATGGCTGAATGAACACCAAATTTGCGCGCTTCGTAGCTGCACGCTGCAACAACACCTCGACTTTCTGGGCGGCCACCGACTATTACCGGCTTGCCGCGTAGTTCAGGGAAGTCACGCTGCTCGACCGAGGCATAAAAAGCGTCCATATCAATATGCAGGATTTTACGAATCGCTGATTCCGCCATTGAAGTGCCCGAATCTACAGTTGCCAGTTAATCGGCTGCTGCCCCCATTGCTGCAAGCACTCATTCGCTTTTGAAAAATGTTTGCAACCAAAAAAACCTCGATGCGCAGACAACGGCGATGGATGGGGCGCCTTGAGCACCAGATGCTTTTGACGATCTATGACTGCGCCTTTCTTTTGCGCATAACTACCCCACAGCATAAATACCTTGGTTTGTGATTGTTGATTGAGTAGGGCAACAATTGCATCAGTAAACTGCTCCCAACCTTTGCCCTGGTGACTAGCTGCCTGCCCGGCCTCAACGGTAAGTACGGCATTGAGTAGCAACACGCCTTGTTCAGCCCAGGCTTGCAAATGCCCACTTTGTGGAGCAATAACACCAAGATCGGTATGTAACTCCTGATAGATATTTCGCAAAGAAGGCGGAATCGCAATACCCGGCGGCACGCTGAAACTCAAACCGTGAGCCTGGTTTGGGCCGTGATAGGGGTCCTGCCCGAGTATCACCACTTTTACCTTATCTAATGGCGTAGTGTTCAAGGCATTAAAAATCAATTCACCGCTAGGAAATATGCGCTTGCCAGCATGTTTCTCGCTAATTAAAAACCGACTCAAGCTTTGCATATAGGCTTGATCAAACTCCGGCTGCAAATGCTGTAACCAGGAGTCGTGCAAGTTAACAGCTCGACTCGATTCGGAGGTAGTTGGTTTGGTCGGTGTTGGCGATGACATAAGCGCTATAGTTACACACTTTAAACGTGTCTAATTAGTTAAGAAAAAGTAACTGGAAATGACCGTTGTCAAAACAGTTCATTGGTTTACAAAACCAGTAGTGCTTAGTTTACCTCAGTCACAGCGATTGCTTGGAAACTTAGCTCGCCTAAACGAAATGTCATAAAAGACTTGTTCAGATTAACGACGGTTAAGGCTGATTGAGCCACTCAAAAGCTCTGCCTAGACTCGAGGTTGTGCGTTGACTTCAACCCAAAGATCGCACATCAACCTACAATCTACCCAAGTTTGAATGAGGAACATACTATGGTTTCTAACAAAAAATCTGTACTACCCAACTTTGCTAAAACCTTGCTAATCGCGGCCTTTGCAATGGGCGCCAATGTCGCCCTAGCTGGCGAACCTGGTGATGCTGAAGAAAAAATCATGGATTTAAAAGACATGACACCAACTGATCTGGATGCTGAGCAACTAAGTGAAGATCCGCGCGACCAAGTTGAACGGGCTGCGCAAGACGCTATCGACGAAGCAACTAATGAAATAGACAAAGCCGTTGAAGAAGCCGAACAGGCGATAGAGCCACAAGGCTAAGCTAACTTTTTTTAGCCAAAGGCTCGGGCAATTGCTCGAGCCTTTTTTTGTGCTTGCTTTTATTGATCGCATTTTTGCCTAATTGAGCACCGAGCTTTTGAATCATCCGCTGCGTCAACTATACTATCTGCCCTTTAGTCAAAAACAACACCAACCTACTGGAGATCACCATGATTCAAGTTGGCGATTCAATTCCTGACGCTACTATTACGGTTATTACTAACGACGGGCAAGAAAACGTTTCTGCGGGCGAGTATTTTGCTGGCAAAAAGGCCGTACTTTTTGCCTTACCAGGCGCGTTTACCCCAACCTGCTCTGAAGCACATTTGCCGGGCTTTGTGATGCAGTTTGACGCCATTAAAGACAAGGGAGTTGATACGGTTGCATGCTTATCTGTGAACGATTCTTTCGTTATGAAAGCCTGGCAAGACGCGCAAAATGCTGAACATCTTGTGATGATTGCCGATGGCGGTGCGGCTCTAACTCAAGCGATGGACTTAGTGCTCGATACTGGCGATTTTGGTGGCGTAAGATCACGTCGCTATTCAATGATTGTGGACGACGGCAAAGTCACGCACTTAAATCTTGAAGATGGCGGCGGCTACGAAGTCAGTGATGCCGAAACAGTTTTGTCGCAACTCTAATTAAATTCCGATCTAACTTCGTTCCAACTCTGATTTTTAAGAGCAGATCTAAACGAAGCCAAATCAAAAAGGGGCGCTTTCTAAGCTGCCCCTTTTTTATTGGTGGAAGAAATAACGCAACGCTAAAAAGGCTGAGGGAAGCGCCGAATAACCGAATCAATATCAGCTAGAACTTCTTTGCTTAGCGACATCGTGTAAGCACCGATGTCTTCGGTCAATTGATCCATTGATGTGGCGCCAATAATGGTGGAGCTAATACCCGGCAATTGATATACCCAAGCCAGGCATAGTTCAACTAGGCTGACTTTATGCTTGTCGGCCACTTCTTTGTAAGCCGCAATAGCTTCATGCGAGAGCGTGGTGTCGCGGAAGATGCCATTGCGCTGATTCATAGTCCAGCGACAACCTTCAGGTTTAGCGCCATTAGCGTATTTACCTGATAAAGCGCCGCCCGCCAGTGGCGACCAAGGCAAATAAGCCACGTCGTTAAAAACACAACTTTCTATCATGTAAGGCCAGTCTTTAAGATGCAGCAAACTGAACTCGTTTTGCACTGAAACAATTCGCGGCAAGTTATGTTCCTGAGCTATCGCAATGTGCTCACTAATTCCCCAGGGCGTGTCGTCCGACAAACCACAATAGCGAATTTTACCAGCCTTGATGCACTCATCGAGCGCTTGCAAAGTTTCTACAATGGTCGCTCTTTCTTTGGTGATGTCAGTTTGCGTAGGGTCGATCACCCCTGGCCAATGGCGAGCAAAATGCGGTGTCTTTCGGTTAGGCCAGTGCAGCTGGTATAAGTCGATGTAATCGGTTTGCAATCTTGCCAGCGACTTATCGACCGACGCGATAATCGCTTCGCCAGTTACGTCGCCGCCATTGCGCATCCAAGGCACGCCACTACCGGCAATCTTAGTGGCAATCACCAAGTCTTCGCGCTTGGTTTTATTCTCCGCTAACCAATTACCGATAATGCGTTCCGTGTCTCCCTGAGTTTCTTTATTCGGTGGCACGGGATACATCTCAGCGGTGTCAATGAAGTTGATGCCCTGAGCTAGTGCGTAATCGATTTGCTGATTGGCATCAGCCTGAGTATTTTGAATACCCCAGGTCATCGAGCCCAGGCAGACTTCGCTGACCATAAGCGAGCTGCTGCCAAGTTTTACTTTTTTCATACTGGAAGAAAACTATTGAGGGTCAGCGGCAAAAGGCCAGCTCACCAGTTGTTGCAGAAGCGGGAAGTATACAGCGAGCTGAATGGGCTGTGTGACTCCTTGATGATGATTCAATTGATGATACAGCCGCCCATAATGCTCAAGTTGATCTTTATGCCGCTCAGCAACTTGTTGTTTGGCAAAGGATGCAACATCGGCCTGCCGTGTAAAGGTGGATTTATAATCGACAATCCAACGCTGGCCTTGCTGATCACTGAAGGTGCGGTCAAGGCGATAGTACTTTACCTGACCCTGCTCGTGTGCGGCGAGTGAGACCTCATTCTGCGCGTCTGAATAGCTCGCAAAAACAAAGGCGGCGTTCGCATCCGACTGTATATTACTAACCGCTTGCACTAAGCGTCTCTCAGCATCGCTCAAGCGTTCGAACGGCACTCTCAAGGCTCGTAGCTCATCGCGCCAGCGCGCTCGCAGCTCACTATTAACTTTGAGACTTAAAATTTCATGCGAATGGTGTTGCAAAAAATTATGTAACACCACGCCGACTGCGGTTGCGACTTCAGTTGCCCATTCAAACTCAATGACCTCTTTCGCTTGCACCTCACTCTGACTGCTTGGAGTATTGCGTCGCCAGTTTATCGATGAATCGAATTTGGCTTGATAATCTTTTGGCAGGCGCAACAAATCCATTGCTTGCTTTCGCGGCTCGACAGCTTCGACCTCTTGGGAGCTAAGTTGATTGTAACTAAACTGTGCCTCACAACCAGGCCATATACTCGCCAACAAAGATCGTTTGGTTGGTGCTTTCGCGAGCTCCTGGTTTTTAGAGTCGCGGGCAAGATTAGCGGTAAGAATAAGCTGTTGCTCGGCGCGAGTAGCAGCGACATAGAGCAATCGTGCAGCTTCATACTGGCTGCGCTTGGCTTCCAACGAACGCAAGAAATCAAAGTGCGCGCCCTTATCAGGATGCCCTAATAAGGGTGCGAGAAACAACTGGGTATCACCGTTCTCAGCTTGCGCTTCGGCCCACATCAACAGGTCTTTGTCTTCTGATTTTGGCGGGTTGGCTAAACTCGGCAAAATCACCGTATGGTATTGCAGCCCCTTGGCTTTATGCATAGTAGAAACCACCACACGTGCGCTTTGCGCTTGCTCGGCAGTATTCGCATAGCGATGCTCTAGGCTCTGCTCCAAGGCGTTAGCGGATGGCAAATCACCACCGCGTTCGAGTTCAGCGATAACGCCCAGAACCGTTTCAATATCAGCCAGACTGGCGCCCAGTAAAGTAGCCGGCCCACCGAGTTGTTGCCACGCCCAACGGCATAGTTGAGCCAAGCTACTGA
The DNA here is from genome assembly GCA_964455815.1 of uncultured Gammaproteobacteria bacterium. Taxonomy (GTDB): domain Bacteria; phylum Pseudomonadota; class Gammaproteobacteria; order Arenicellales; family Arenicellaceae; genus Arenicella. The sequence continues at coordinate 30,906 of CAYVYS010000004.1, read as the reverse complement.
CCTGAAATTCTGACAAAGCCTGTGTCATCACCATTATGAAATGGCTCAAGCGAGCATGAAGTTCAGTGCGCACAATCGCTTCGCCGTGACGCTGCAATGCAAGCCAGATTGTTGGCTCTGTCGAGTCGCTCAACGCCGTCAGTTCAGCTAAGTTCAAACCCAACCAGGGGCTGCGCAATAATGACATCCAGGCAATACGATCATCCTGGCGAGCAATCGCCAAACATAGGCTGACCAAATCCAACACCGCGGGCAGCTCATTTAAAGCCTGAATATCGATGCCGGTGAATTCTATATGCCTTGCCTTTAACGCCGGCACTAATTCAGCCAATTGACGGCGACTACGAACTAGCACCGCGAGTTTGCTGTTTTCAGGCACACTCAACAATGATTGCTGAACCAGCTCGCAAATCAGTTGCGCTTCACTGGCTCTGGTTTCGCTCAAATACGCCTGCACCGGACTATCGATACCGGGCTTGTTGGCGCTGGCAGCACGGTAACGAATAGCACCATGCATCACATTATTTTGGCTCGGAAAGGTCTGGCTGAAAGTCGCGTTAAACCAATCGACTAATTGCGCGGAAGATCGAAAATTATGTTCCAGCGAGAGATACTCAATATTGACCTGCGGCAAGATTCGGGTTTTATGATTGTTAACCACCTGCAAAAACAAACTGACTTGCGCCTCGCGAAATCGATAGATCGACTGCATGGGGTCGCCAACTAAAAACAAACTCTGCTGCTCGTTCCAACTTTGGGTCAGCTTTTTAAGCAACTCGATTTGCCCATAAGAGGTATCCTGAAATTCGTCCACTAAAATATGTTTGATTTCAGCGCTCATGTTCACACTTAAATCTGAGCCACCGCCGAGTTCACTTAAGGCAAAGTTGGCGCGCTGAGTAACCTCACTATGATCACATTCACCACTCGCACCAAAACGAAGCTGTAATTCACCGGCCAGGGTTTTTAGGACAACCTCAAGCGCTAGCAGCTGCTGCCAGTCGCTACTTGAATAGGCTGGGCTCGGTAATTTTTGCAGACTTAAAAACGCCTCTAATAACTCATGGTTGTCAGCAAAATCGGCTAGTAGCTGTTTAAATGCCTTAGTTTGATCAGCGCCTGCCGGGAACCCTTGTTTTTTAGTTACTTGTCGTCGCCAGGCTCCAGACTTGGTTAAACAAAGACCCACTAGCGCTTGCCATTGCTCAACGCTGTCAGGAACACTTTCGAGCGATGTGAGCGAAGCCAGTTCCTCGCCTTGATTGTTTGCTGCAAACTGCACGAGTTCACATAAGCTATGTAAATGTGTTTCGCCGATGGCGTTACGAGCACTCTCTGCATATTGCTGAAACAGCGATTGCCAGGCCGCTTCAAGATCACTTCGCATTGAGGCAAGATCAGCACGAAACAAATGCCGCAGCCATTGTTCTCGCTTGGCCAGCATTTTACTAAACAGGGTTCGAGCCTTATGGTAATCAAAATCAAGTTCGGCCAGCACGGTGTTTAGAGCTTGCGCAACGGGGCTTTTATCCTTGGTGTGTTCCTTTAATAGATCACGCAAAACGTTTTCGACCGCGATGTCATAGTGTGCGCTAGCATCATCGGTGGGGCGAGGCCGATCACCAAGCCGACTAAGCCACGGCATACTGCCACTTAGTCGTGCACAAAAGGCGTCTATCGTCATTATCGATAGTTGTTGCGGTGTCTGTAATAGCTGCCAGCCACGCCGAGCATCATTAGCCAGTACTCCTCGGGCTATATCGATACCCTCTTGTTCAAAGGCGTCCTTACCAGATTCCATATTGTGCGCTTTGATCAAGAGCTCCTGGACACGCTCTCGCATTTCAGCAGTGGCTTTGCGCGTAAAGGTAATAGCCAACACGGCCTGAGGTGATTCAACCAGCGCCAACAGCGTTAAAAAGCGATAGACCAGCAAGCCGGTCTTACCGGAGCCGGCTGGTGCTTGCACAATAAATGATTGACTGGGGTCAAGCGCACGCTGACGTTCAGCAAGATCATTAACCATGCTCTGGCGCTCCTAATTGCTGGATTCGACACAAGCGAGAAAAATCACAATAGCGGCAAACGTTTTCATCAATTGGATCGACTTGTGCGCGACCCTCAATAAAATCTTTCGCCAGTTGTTCAAAAATTTTTGGCCAGGCCAATCGACGCTGCCGCCAAAGCTCGGCACGAGATCTGGTATAGCTTGTTGATAAGTGAAATATTTCGTCCTCTGCTAGTTCCTGATATTGGCTATGCCAACGCTTGGTTTGACCAAAAGCAATACCCGCGATGGGTATAGCTTGATCATCAATGCTTAAGGCATAAAGCGGTAACTGCGGGCTTTGCAGGCGGTCATCCAACCACTGTGCGCGACTCACACTACCAGTCTTGTAATCAATCACCAGCCGTCGGCCATCTTCTAGTTCATCAATACGATCAATGACGTAACGATAAGCGATGCCGCCGATTTCACCACGGCCTTGCAACTCACGATGCCGTACAGTAAAGCTAAGGTTTCGAGCTCGATCAACCGCCAGCCATTCCAGCAACAGGTCTTTAAGTCGCTGGTTTTCATGGCTAATAAGCTGGCGTTTTTCTGCACTAAAGTTAAGCTTGTTGTCAGCCAAAAGAGCATCGATGTGCCGCTCTACTACCTTCGCTAATGCTTGCTCATCCATGCTTTGTAAAGACTCTTGCGTTTTGAGTTCCCGCCAAAGCGTTTCCAAAAGCCGATGCACCACATTGCCCCGATCTAAGGCATCAAGGCCAAACTCGGTTTCTTGTTCGGCCGACAATTTAAGCCGATGTTCTGCAAAAGCTTTGAAGGCGCATTGTGACTGATTCTCAAAAATGCGCGCACCACCTTTTTGCACTTTAGGGTTATTCACCGGCGGGCCGTAATTATCCTGATAACTGACTAATCTTGGACTATCAACTATTGCTGATGCTTGCGGTTGCGTTTGCCACACCTGCTGAGTAAATAGCGAAGACGAACCGCGAATAAGATCAGCCTGATCACTAGCAATTCGCGCATACGAGATCGTCGTTGTTGCCGCCGCCGCAAGAATCTGCCCAAGGAGCTGTTGATAATGCTCAAACTCTGATACCGGGTCAGCCATCGGATGCCCAGCCTGTTGCAATAAGCGCTTGGCAACAAAGGCGTCGGCATTATGTGGCACCGGGTAGTCTTGATGCATGCCAGTTAAGTACAGCTGGTCTACTATCCGCCCGCCGGCTTCTAGTAAACCTGAGATCACGATGGGCGCCGGCTCGGATCTCGCCAAGAAAATTGTTTCACGCGCGGCTTGCTGAATTTGCTCAAACAGTCGCTTAGCTCCGATTCGTTGGTGAACTAAGTTAAGGCTGGCAAGCTCTTCAATCAAAGCGTTCCAGCGATCATTAAGCTGATACTCTTCACTATTCAGCGAAGCCTCGCTGGATGCGGTTCGCCAGCCCCATAGTTGCAACCATTGCTGAAGTAGTTGCAACCACTCGCTAATCTCTAGTGCTCTATAACCCGCCCGCTGTTGTGCGAGATTTAAGCGTTCATCCAAATTGCTTTGAAACTCAAGCACTTGATCCACAAAGTTTTGCACGCCTGAAGTGGGCTCAGATTCCGCCACCAGTTGCGCAAGTTGAGCTAAGCTGACTCGGTTAAGCCGCTGACCAACGAGGCAGTTCAGTAAGACCTGGCTATTAGCACCTTGGGCAATAAAGCGACTTCGCAATAGGAGCTTTAACTCCGGTAATAATAAAGGCTTAGTAAGGAACTCAATCAAACTCAATGCCGCTTGGATAGCAGGCAGCTTAGCCAGCGGCTGACCTAGACTAAAACGATACGCTGCGTCTGTTTGAGATAACTGAGCCGGTGATAGGGATGGATAAAAAACATCACGAGCTAAATCCTGCACTTGCCGATAGCGACGTTCTAAATCTGGCACTACGATCGCAATACGAGCTTCAGAATTTTCTTCTAACATTGCTCGTGCTGCACGCAAAGCCGCATCGAGCTCTTGGTGCTCAGTATCAAACGTCTTCGCTTTGACGTTTGAACCATTTGCGGTTTTATCTTTAGCCGCGGCCTGATGCTCTATCACCGTTGCGCCTTGATCGAGTAATCGCTGATTCAGTGCACGCTGAACCGGTGTAATCAAATCATAGGCATACCAAAAAATGGTTGGATAGGGATTGCGTAATTCAAGCTTGACCAAGTGTGATGATAGTTGCGCGGGGTCAATTAAGAAGCGCTTAGCCAATAGGCTTCGATACTCCTCAAACCAGATCAGCAATTGCTTGCTATCAGGCCCAAGATCAGCGCGTATTTGCTGTTCATCAATCTGCCAATCATGTACGAGTTGCCAGCTGATTCTAACGGCACGCACGGTTTGCGGCACATTAAGTAGCATTAAGTTCGTATCATTACGCACTGAAGCTTCAATAAGCTGCCGCCACAAAGCTTGCGATTGCGTGGCGTTAATGAGACTACGCCGGCTGTTAGGCTGCAAATTGTGCTGCCAGAGCGACTTAACAAAATCCTTCCAAACAAAAATCGATGGGCTTCGCCAGACGCTTAGCCCCTGCGCTATTTGAGCACTGGCATATAGATTACTTAGGTGCGTTGCCAATGTGCGAGTTGGCACAATCACAGCAGAGCGGGAGTCGAGATTGTGCAGCCAGGCATCTTGCATAGACGAATTGTAGCGGATGCCAGACTCTGTCAAACATAAACTTTGGTTAGTCTTTTAAAAACACTTGCTAGCTAAAATGAAAGACGAAAAAAAAGCGGCTAAAGAGCCGCTTTCTATCAAATTACTTTCGAGGCTAGTTTAAACCCGCCATATAAGCGGCAAGTTCCTTGATTTGTTGTTCTGACAAACCAAAGGCGATGTTGTACATAATCTCGTTATAGCCTTTGCGCTCACCCTTTTTATAAAGAAGTAACTGCTGCTCTAAATACTCTTTGTGTTGAGCCGATACCCGTGGGTAATTTTTCGGAATGCCGTGTCCACTCGGGCCGTGACAACTCATGCAGGCAGCAATACCGCGCTCAGCAAAACCACCGCGATACAAACTAGCTCCAGCTTCAGCGAGCTTGACGTCTTCGTCAGTGAGCTTTACTTCTACATTTGGCGTCATTGAAGAGAAAAATGCATCCAGGTCGGCCATATCTTGTTCTGATAAGGCCGCAACCTGGCCGGCCATAATGGCGTTATTACGCTCACCAGATTTATAGGCCGCTAATTGCGCAGCGATATAACCCGGAACCTGACCAGCAAGATTAGGATTAGCCGGAATCAGACTAATACCCTCAGCGCCGTGGCATGCAGCGCAGACAGCTGACTTAGCTTTACCTGCCTCAGCATCACCAGCCGCGAATGCTAGCGAATTCATAGTAGCGCCAATTAACCCAGCGGCTAGCCAAGCGGCGATGACTAAAAAACGATTTGTAAACTTAATCGACATGATTTGGAGATCTCCCAAATAGAGCAACTCAGGTGCTCTTTAACGTGCGCCGATTTATATCATGCAAGCGGCTGCCCCTCAAGGTTGACGAGCGGTTTTGCGACAAAATATGACGACTTGTTGTTAGACTGGTTAGAGCAAGATGAAAGCTAAATCTTTGATACACTTCGCGGATGACTAAGATCGTATCCAATAACGCAAAATTGCCAGATATCTTTCAGGACGTTTATTTCGTTCTGGGAGCGGCGGGGGCCGAGCAATTTCCAAACGATGAGCTACCCGAAATTGCCTTTGCCGGACGGTCAAATGTCGGTAAATCCAGCGCTATTAACGCACTTTGTCGTCGTCGCAAACTTGCGCGTACCTCGAAAGTGCCTGGTCGAACCCAGGAGATTAATTTTTTCTCTTTAAACGATCGCGCACGGTTAGTTGATTTACCAGGCTACGGATTTGCCCAGGTGCCGTTGGCTGTCAAAGAAAAATGGCAGAAGAACATTCATAACTATCTCGCCAAACGTAGCAATTTGCTTATTCTGGTACTACTAATGGACATCAGACACCCGTTGACTGAGCTCGACTGGCAAATGCTGCAATGGACGAGTAAATCTAACCTGCCAACACAAATTCTGTTGACCAAATCCGACAAATATAAGCGCGGACGAATCAGGCAAATTTGTGCGCAGGTAGAACGCCGAATAAGTGACTTGCCGGGGCAGTTTGGTGTGGAACCTTTTTCTGTTCAAGATAATCAAGCAGTTAGCTTAATTCGCCAGCAAATGGCTGAATGGCTTAGCCAAAGGTAATCACATATATATGACAATATTTGTTGAAATTAACATTATTTTGCACTAAGGTACGCTTGCGTGGGAATGTTACACATATTCACTGCTCATTATATCAAAGCCGCACTCTTACAGGTTGGTCAAATAAGTAAGGGGCTGGCAGGGGGATACTCTCACTAAGCCTTAGGTATCCTGCAGATGTGGCAGTGGTTCGATGCTAATCAGTGTCGGCGAAAGAATTGCCCGAGGCAGGCAGTCCCCCCAAACGACATCCCCTTGGAATACCTCACTTACGGTATTTTGGCCTGTCTTGGGCATCTTCTCATTTATCGAGAAGATGCCTTTTTAGTTTTTAGGCCTCGCTTTCTACTCCTCTGGAAATTCTTCTAGCAATCATCTTTAATTGGCTTATCGCTCTAAAAAGCTTATTTCTCTTTGCAAGCAGTATTCGACCACTACCAGTGTGTTTGATTGACTGTTTTTATTTTTTTGAAAGCTTATTACCAAGTATTAGCAAAAGTTGGCTTGGATACTTTTGTTAACACAGATAGCTTATAATCTTAAGAATGAATCCTAACCACGCAGTACAACCATTTTGATTCGGTCTCTAACATCGCGAACGATGTTTTCAACCAGGCTCCACTGGTTGCCATTGGTATCCTTACTTGCACTCGCTAGTTGTTCATTTGAACAGGAACAGGCCGATCAGCAACCACTCGACGATAGCAATACCAGTCAAGTTCAGGTTGAGACAACTGAAGTCAATCTTGATGCAGGAAACACTGCTGATAGTAAAGCCAATGTCGTTGATGATGAAATAGTCTCAACGATTGAAGAGGCTGCTCCCATCACACCAGAGAACACCAAGGAGTTGATTGAAGACCTTGGTTTCTCAGGCGTAGACGACGATTTTGAACAACAAGTGGCTGATACACAAAGAGAAGTCAGCTTGTATTGCCTCAACAGCGGCACCGAATCACAGATCAGCGTTGAAATGGCGTGCGAGCGTATCTCGAATCGCTTATCCAGTATTTCCTATGAGAATTGCGCCAGCGCTGAGTTACAACAAAGTGGTTGCCTTTCAGTTGAAGGATTTCCTATTTTGGTACGTGAGTTTCCACCGATAGAAACCAAGATTCCAAGAGGCCGAATTCTTGTCGTCGGTGGAACACATGGTGATGAATTGACTTCGGTAAGCATCATGTTTCGATGGATTGAAAAGCTAAACCGTTTTCATAGTGGTTTGTATCATTGGCATATGGCACCGATGATGAATCCAGATGGTGTATTAAAGAAAGGCGCGACGAGAACCAATCATAATGGCGTCGACCTGAATCGTAATCTACCCACTGACGATTGGCGGCAACTGGCGCTCGAATATTGGGAGAAAAAAGGCAAAAAGAGCGAACGCAAGTATCCCGGCCAGGAGCCCGCCAGCGAACCAGAAGTGCAATGGTTGATTGATGAAATTGAAACTTTTAAACCGGACGCCATCATTGCGGTACATGCGCCATACGGCATTGTCGACTTCGATTCGCAGATTTTAAATACCGCGCCCAAAAGCTTAGGCAAGCTGCATTTAAATTTACTCGGAACCTACCCTGGATCGCTGGGTAATTACGCAGGTATCGACCGAAATATTCCAGTCATCACACTCGAATTACCGCACTCGTGGATCATGATGTCAGAAGCTGAATCGACTCAGATTTGGGAAGACATTGTCAGCTGGTTAAGACGCAATGTCGGCCCTGAGCTAGCTTATGAGACAGGCGAATAAAATTATCTTTAGCCTTCGTACAAAATCTGCCAGCGCCCGTTTTCATCTCGACGCCAGTATTGTTGTTTGGCAACTTCATTAGAAAAGTTGTTACTCAGATATTGCTGGCGAAACTTCACCACAAACATATCGCGCTCACCTGGATAGGCAAACAGGCTGTCTACCTTAAGCTGTAACTGCACAAATGTTTTAGCCGCCGCGGCTTTATTCTTGCCTTGCAGCCATTCGCTAAAGCGACCTTTGCCAAAGTTAAATTCGTCTTTGACGTAATGTGCAGATAAAGCATCAACATCCAGACTTTCCCAATCTTTGCGCCACTGATCGAGCACCTCTAAGAACTCAGCACGGCGACGCTGATGCTCTTCTAGACTAAGCCATTCAATTCCATCACTGAGCACCACAGGTGTGCGCGCTTCAGGGTTTAGATATTGACCTATATCAAGCAAATCGTCATTACTCAAAACAAAGCAGCCTTCACTGGCCCACGGTGAGCGTGCATAGGTGTCAGAAGGTGTTCCATGCAACCAAATTCCATAACCTGTGCGCTTTCGATAGCGGTCATAGCGATTGGGGTAGTTTACCGGGAAGGCACCTTTGCCATATAAATCAGGCAACTTCTTCCCTTCGATATAATCATTGATTTCATAGACGCCTACCGGGGTTTTGTTATCGCCCTCGACTTCTTTGCCATATCCTTGTGAACCGACGGTCAGATAGTAATCGCGAACCAGCTTAGGTACGCCACCATCATTTTTATAGACGTATAAACGACCCAATGGCATGTCGGCGACAAGCACAAAAGGGTTATCGCCGAGTGCTACCAAACTCGCTGGCACTTTGCTATGAACATTGTCACGCTGTTGAGCCTTATGACTCCAGCGATTGCGCAGCTGGTGTTTAAAACCAGCCAAATTCGCTTGTGGTAATGGTGACTGAGCGCCGATGTCCGCAAGGCCGGCAGACATGCTTTGCAATATATCGGCTTTGAGTAAATGGCCGATCTGGCTTCTAGGGAACTTAGAGATATGCGCTTCAGCCTTGGCGAGCGCTGATTCGAGACGGCCTTGTTTGATTTGCTCAATAATTTCTAATACCGCCGCCTCATAATCTCCATTTGATTCATGAGCGTGAAGCTCCGACTCCGGGATCGTTTGCGCTGATACTATTGCTGCGAGAAACAATGACGCAATAAGCATCACCGACCTTAACATCTGCTTCATGACTAACTTGGCGAGACCACTCGCTCACTGATAATTTTACCCATCGCCCAGTTTGATCCGAGTTTTTCAAAAACCAGCCGTTTGAAGATCACATCATCGATAACATCAGACTTATAGTGTTGCCGAAAAGTGACTGCGAATCGCGCGCCCATATCTTCAACTTTAAATAAACTGACTTTAACGTTAATAAACTGTTTGTTGGTGAGCCGAACTCGTCGCTGTTGCAACCATTGTTCACGGCTAATGGCCGGGCTGGATGAATACTCATCAGCGTAATGAGAGACATAGGCTGACACGTTTTGTTCCGACCAGGCTTTCGCCCAGCTTTGGACACGTTCGATGGCTTGTTGTTCTTGGGAATCGGCTTGCTGAGCAACTGAGGCAGTATCTGGCTCGGTCACCACCGCCACCGGTACACTGGTCGTAGTCGCGGCTATTCGCTGATCACGCTGATTGATTGCAGCCAATAACTCTTGTTTTTCTTTTTCCGCATTTCCCAGCGCAACTTGTTGTTGATCGATTTGAGTTTTAAAACGCGCCTCTTGTTCGCTCAGTTGCGCGGTGTAGCTTGATTCCTGATCGCTTAACTGCGTTTTTACTGAACTCAATTCTTGCTGTGCGGCTTCTACTTGAGATTTTGCATCTTGCTCGGCACGAACTACGCGGGCCAAAGCCTCGCGTTCAGCCGTTTGGCTTTGCGTTAATAACTCGTTGGCCTGGCTCAGTTGCTGTTGCAAAGCCGAGATCTGATCGGTCTGAGCCGTAGCCGTATTCACTGAGTTTTGCTCCTGCGCCGCCAATTGTTGTTCAAGCGATTGGATTTTTTGCTGATACTCCGACGCCAGTTGACTGCTACCTTCAACGGTTTCAAGCTGCTCTGATAAAGTGTCTTCAAGGCGCTTGATTTGATCCTGAGCATCAAGCCCGGTTTGCAATTCGAATACCACTGGCAATGCCACCGAAGCCGATTTTTGCTCCGGGGTATTAACATCTAGGGCGCGGCGATAAGCCTGCGCAGCTAATGCGCCATGCACACTTTGTAAGCCTTGCATTAGGATTGAGGCCTTGCGATTGGCTGCGACACCCTGGCTCAAAACATCACGGGCTTGTTGCAACTCACCTTGAGCGCCGAGTAAATTCGCCAAATTCACATAGTTCTCTGGGATACCAGGAAACTCATTGATCAAGCTTTTATACTGATCGATGGCTGTCTGCGCATTACCAGCCTGTTGTTCAGCAACGGCTTGTTTAAACTCTTCATGCAGACGACGATTTTGTTCTTCATTTAGATCCGCCGCTGGTATTGGCGCAATGCTCAGCGCATTTGAACTACCATCAGATTGATCACTCCGATCTGGTGTCGCAGTGGCAGCGTTGGCGATTGGTTGAATAGACGAGACCATGGTGTTATCTCGATTTTGTTCCAAACGACTTTGATCGGCGCCTTCCGTGCCGCTAGGATCGTTATTGCCCATCCACAACACCAATAGCCACAGCAATACAAGGCCTGTGATGGCAAGCAAAGCTTTTGTTGTGAGTAATCGCTCTAGCATTTCAGTTTTTTCCAACCACTGTAAACCACACCCGTCAAACGCGGTATTTTACTCGAAAGCTCACGCAGTGTCAGGCTTGTAACTGTTAAGCAATAGTTAAAATAACGTCGTTTTTAGTGCGCAAGAGCCCAGTTTTCACCAGAACCGCTATCGACCACTAAGGGCACTGACAAATCCGCTACTTCCTGCATGATTTGAGTGAATTGTTGGGCAAAATCATCGACTTGCTCCGCCGCGACCTCAAACACCAATTCATCGTGGACTTGCATGATCATATTAACGTCAGAATTAGCATGCCCCAGATGCTTGTCAACAGCGATCATAGCCCGCTTGATGATGTCAGCGGCGGTACCTTGCATAGGGGCATTGATCGCGGTGCGCTCTGCATATTGGCGCATATTGTGATTCTTAGACTTAATATCAGGCAGATATAAGCGGCGGCCAAATACAGTTTCAACATAGCCAAGTTCGCGCGCCTGCTCGCGAGTATTGTCCATATACGCTTTGACGCCAGGATATTGCGAAAAATACTGATCGATGTACAACTGTGCCTGTTTGCGTTCGATTTGTAATTGTTTAGCTAGACCAAAGGCCGACATTCCATAGATTAAACCAAAGTTAACGGCCTTCGAATGTCGGCGTTTTTCGCTACTTACTTCATCCGGCGCGATATTAAAGATCTCTGCCGCAGTAGCCCGATGAATATCCAAATCATTTTTAAAGGCGTGCAATAAGGCCTCGTCACCTGATAAATGCGCCATGATTCGCAACTCTACTTGTGAGTAGTCAGCCGCCAGCAGTACCTTACCCGGAGCCGCAATAAACGCTTCTCGAATCCGTCTCCCTTCGGCAGTACGAATTGGGATGTTTTGTAAATTCGGGTCACTCGATGACAAACGCCCGGTGGCAGCAACTGCTTGATGGTAGGAGGTATGCACTCGACCAGTCGCTGGGTTGATCATGGTCGGTAATTTGTCGGTGTATGTCGACTTTAACTTACCCAGTCCGCGATGTGAGAGTATCAGCCTTGGCAACTCATGTTCTATAGCAAGTTCCTGAAGCACATCTTCCGCAGTTGATGGCGCGCCCTTTGGGGTTTTGCGCAATACTGGCAAGCTCATCTTGTCATAGAGAATCTCTTGAATTTGTTTCGGTGAGGCCAAATTAAATTCACCATCAACCAGTTCATAAGCCTTACTTTCAAGCTCTTGCATTTGCGCCGCCAACTCCTGGCTTTGCAATAGCAACTTGGCATCATCTATCAACACACCATTGGATTCTATTCTTGCCAATACCGGGACTAAGGGCATCTCCAATTCGTTATAGACCTGATGCATTTGTGGTTGAGAGATGAGACTCGGCATTAAAGTGTGATGCAACCGCAAGGTGACATCGGCGTCTTCAGCGGCATAATGCCCAGCCTTCTCTAGCTCAATTTGATTAAAGCTCAGCTGTGCTTTGCCCTTACCGGCAATATCGCTGAATGCAACCGGCGTATGCCCCAAATGCACCTCAGCTAAAGTATCCATATCGTGCCGATTGGCAACGCTATTGAGCACATAAGATTGCAACATGGTGTCAAATAAGGTGCCCTGAACCTTAACATCGTAATTCGCTAAGACATTGATGTCGTATTTTAGATTCTGACCAATCTTGGCAATTCGCGGGTTCTCTAAGATTGGCTTTAATTTGTTAAGCACCTCCTCTCTGGCTAATTGTGTTGGCGCGCCCTCGTAATTATGCGCGACTGGCACATAGGCAGCTTCACCGCTTTGCGTTGCAAAAGATATTCCAACCAGTTCGGCTTGCTGTGCATCCAGAGAGGTAGTTTCGGTATCAAAACAAAAGGCTTCACTGTTCGTTAAGCGCTCACACCAAAGATCAAATTCAACTTGATCATGGATGACGGAATAATTGCCAGCCTCATAAGTTGGAGTAGGCGCCGAGCTCTTTACATCCAGCTCCTCACCTAGTTCTGCCAGCCACTTCTTAAACTGCAGTTGTTGATAAATCTCGATCAGAGTGTCGCGATCTTCCGGCGACTGCTTTAGCTCGTCTAGTGCTTTCGCCAGTTTTAAATCACAGCGAATCGTGACTAAGTCTCTGGATAGTGGTAGTTGCGGAATGAACTCACGTAAATTTTCGCCTACTTTGCCACCAATTTGATCAGCATTGCTAACGATATTGTCTAGTGTGCCGTATTCAGTTAGCCATTTAACGGCGGTTTTCGGCCCAACTTTGGGTACTCCCGGAACATTGTCTGAGCTATCCCCCATGAGCGCCAAATAATCGATAATCTGATCAGGGCGAACGCCAAATTTCTCGGTAACTCCGGTCACGTCTAGCACCGTTTTTTTCATGGTGTCTACCATGTGAACCTGATCGCTAACCACTTGTGCTAAATCTTTATCGCTACTAGCTATCAATACTGAATGCCCAGCCGCACTCGCTAACTTGGCGTAAGTACCAATAACATCGTCGGCTTCTACCCCTGACTCAATCACCAATGGAATACCAAGCGCTTGTATCGTACGATGCACAAAGTCAATTTGACTGCGCAGCTCGTCCGGCATAGGCGGTCTATTGGCTTTATATTGGTCATAAAGCTCGTGTCTAAAATTCTTACCCTTGGCATCGAAAATAGCGACCAGCTGCGCATTCTGGTAATCGCTTTGCAAACTTTTAATCATGTTTACAATGCCAAAAATTGCCCCGGTTGGCTGACCATCCGCGGTGGCCATGCGTTTGAGCTGAGGCACATAAAAGGCACGAAACAAGAATGACGAGCCGTCAATCAAAATAGTTTGAGTTTGCGACATAGAATTTGGAATGGGTTGCTTTGCGCCTAAGGTAGTGGACTTTTAGGGCATCGATGATTCAGATTGAGAATTCTTAAGCCATCAAATGCTGTACTTTGGTTATGATAACATGATGCTAATTCGGTCAATTATCAAAGGCAGGTGTTTTATGCGTCGATTAACTTACCAAGTATTGCTTGCGATCTTCAGCCTTTTGTTGAGCAACCTGGCGCTCTCCCAAACCGCACCACCACCTACACTTGGTGAACAAACCAAGGGCGAGCCCGCGATTGAAGAAAGCGCGGAAACCGAAACTGAGACTGTAGCAAGTGACGCCGCTGAAGCGTCAAGTGAAGAGGAATCTGAATCAATCGAAGGCGGCGGTATTTTAGGCCAAGCTACGATCACTGAATCTCGGCGAGAGAATGGTCAAGTTTATTTGATTGAAATGGAACACTCTGCCGGTTCAAAAATGATTTTGGAAGAAAATGATTCAGACGGCAAAATTGAACCCAGCGACAATGATCTCGACTCTGAGCCTAATATCCCTAAATGGAGATTAGGTCGTTGGTAAATTCAGTGAGGCACATTCTTCTGGTTTTAATCGCCAGTGTTTTGGCCTTGACGGTGCTACCAATCGCCGACAGTCAAGCGAAAAAGCGTCAGGAAATTCGGCTCTATAAAGTCAACAAAGATGGTATTACGCAGCGACTTCGATTTACCAGCCGTAAATCTAAGCGCCCCGGTTGCCATAACCTATTACTGCGATCGCGCGTTTTTAAAGTGTCTCACTTTGGTTACGAGCATTGTAAGGTCTACCGCAAAAAGGAGTGCGACCCGGATAGCATCGTTGAGTTTCAACACGATAAAGTTGATGAAACCGTGTTTGAATTAAGCCAGGGATATTTATGGCAACCTGTTGGCGAACATAAGCGCGGTGAAAAAATAAAGTCGTGGTTCTGTGAGGCGAAGGACAAGCCGTCTTAAATAACGCTAATTTAATGCCAGCGGTGCGACGAAATAAGAGACTAACGCGATAACAAGCAGCGCCAGAATATTAAGACGAAAACCGGCTTTAGCCATAGTCGAAAGCCTAACTTGATCAGTAGCAAAGACCACCGCATTTGGACCGGTCGCCATAGGCAACATAAATGCACAACTGGCCGCCAGCGCCAGTGGTGCTGCCATTAACTCGATGGGCAAACCGGTTTCTATTGCAATGGCTCCGAGCACCGGCATTAACGCCGAAGCGGTCGCGACATTGCTGGTGATCTCAGTCAAGGCCAACACCACCACTGCAATCAATACAATGATCACAATCTGGGGATAAACAGCAAAAACCGCCAGTGTGCTGCCGAAATAGGCGCTTAAGCCAGTGCTAGAAATAGCCTGCGCCAATGACAAACCACCACCAAATAAAAGCAATACTCCCCAGGGAATTTGTTCAGCTGTTTTCCAACTAAGAAGGCTCTGCTTTTCACCATCTCGATTACCAGCTGGTACTAAAAAGCACAGCAACACAGCAATCACGGCGATGATGTGATCAGTCAAACCGCCTAGCGGTGAAAATACCATGCCCTCAAACTCAAAGCTCAGTTCGTTAAGCGGGCGTCGAAACATCCAAAGGCAGGCAATCACCAGGAACACTGCCAGGGTTCGGCTTTCGGCCTGAGTCATTCGGCCTAAAATCGTTAATCGATCAGTCACCGTTTGCTTAGCCAGAGCCGTCGCATCAGGGCTTTGGTTTGCCACTCGAAACACCCATTTAGTCAGCACTAACCAGGCACATGGCAGCATTAAAATAACAGCAGGCAAGCCGAAACTCATCCACTGCATAAAACTTATATCGTAGCCATTCTGCTCGTTTAGATACCCCATCACGATTAAATTAGTTGGGGTACCAATCGGCGTGCCCAGCCCACCGATTGAACAGGCGTAAGCAATACCGAGCAACAAGGCAAAAGTAAACTGACGATTGTTTTTGTCTGATTGGCTATTACCTTCAATTACTAATGCTACTGATAAGGCAATCGGCATCATCATGATGGTTGTGGCTGAGTTCGAGATCCACATTGACAAGATCGCACCAGCTACCATAAATCCGCCAATCATGGCACTGGGGCTATTCCCTGCTCGACTCACCACATGTAAGGCAATTCGCTCGTGCAAACCCCAGCGCTCTATTGCCTTGGCGAATATGAAACCACCCATAAGTAACACCACAACCGGATGCATATAGGGTGCGGACACTTCGCTGATCGAGCGAACTCCGAATAGAGGTAAAATCACAATCGGCAACAAGGAAGTCACCGGGATTGGAACAGCTTCAGTCACCCACCAAATCGCCATCAAAAGTAAAAGCGCGAATACAATCCAGGCATTGGGAAATAGTTCACCATCGACTTGCAATGCTTCTGGTGAACCAATCAATAAAGCTGTTAAGGCAGCAAGCGGCCCAACAAACAGGCCCCATCTAGAAAAATTTCGGCTAAGAGATACAGCTTCTGACATTCAGCAACCAAGCGAAAGATTAGTGATAGATGTTGTTTACCACAAAATCACAGCAAGAACACGGCTAGGCGAAAGATTGCTAAAAAAGGCGCGATAATGACGCGCCTTTCTAGCAATTTTATATCAGAGATTTTGCCTGCGTCGATGCAGACCCGAAACCAACTCTTAGTGCAGAACTGGTCGTTTCTCTAAATTTACAATCAACTGAGCCTGATTGCTTTTCCAGCGCACCGGCAACACGAAACAAAGCTGACTGAAATCGTATCGATCCTCAAGAATAGATCCTTTAACGACGGTTGGAGTAGAGATATTGAAATTACTTCCCAAGACTCTTCTGGCATTGCCGGCAATTGTATTGGCAACCTCACCGACGATGTCTTTGTGCTTGTCTTCAGTCAGCGACGTCGCGCCGTAAACTAGCAAGATCAACTTTAACAAAGAGCTCGAAGCAGAGAAAAATACCTGGCCATAATTCTCACCGGAAACAGCGATCGCGCCAGTGTAGTCAAGACCGGAGGCCTCTGATTTACTTAGTAGGTATGGTGTTCCAATCTCAAAAGATCGAGTCTTTGAAGATGAGTCTGATATATCTAAATGAGCAAAGTATTGTGATAATCCATCAACAAATACTTCCAGGTACTTATGTGGAACCATGGCATCCCCCCATGATTAACGTATTTTTCTGAACAGCGTACATTCTTCCCCCGTGTCTGATTTTAGACAGTGTATTGTTTTGCTGCTAATCAACCACACCCCCATGCGGCAAATTGCAACCAAAACCTAGGTTTCAAGCGGTTTCACCGCTACTACGACAACCCTACTAGTGTTTATATCGTTTTTTTTCGGGCTTGTCTAATTTACTTTAAGCTTGTCAGAATAATGTCTACAAAAATCAATAAACTCCGCCATTATTCTAGACAGTTAGTGAAAAATCGTCCTTTTTCCGTAAAAATTTGCCCGTTGCACTAAGCTCGATTTTGGTTAGTTTGCGTTGTTCGTCATTTAATGATTTTTAAATGTGAAGCATCACGTTTGGGCTTGGTTTTGGTTTTCAGAGGAGTTGGTTGAGTGTCTTTTTTGGATTGATCAGGATCAGGTTCTGGATCGTCGTCGACGTCCTCAAAAAAGATACCCTGGGAGTTTTCTCTGGCAAAGATCGCTAAAATCGAATCTATCGGTAAATAGATATGCTCTTCTACGCCCGAGAATCGGGCTGAGAATTTGAGACATTCATTATCCATATTGTGCAAGCGCACAGCGGCAGAGCTAATATTCAATACAATTTGCCCATCGACCACATGCGCCTGCGGCACCTCAACGCCAGGCAAATCGGCATTGACCAGCACCTGAGGCGTAAACCCATTGTCTTCCGCCCACTCGAAAATGGCACGCAGCAAATAGGGCTTGGTTGAAGTCATAAAGAAGTGCTTAGAATCCGCGCAAATCGCGCTCGATATCACTCAAACTGTCCTGGAAAGCTTGTCTTTCAAATAAACGCTCGCCGTACTCTTCTACTGCCTGAGCTTGTTTAGGCAAGGTGATATTCAATACCGGCAGACGCCACATTAGTGGTGCCAAAATCACGTCTACCAAAGAATATTCTTCTCCCATGGCGTACTCTTGCTCGGCAAACAATGGCGATATCGCAATCAAACCATCTCGAATTACCTTATGTGCGTCTTTGTCCTTTTTGTCAGCTTGCAGAGCTTTAATCGAATCAAACCAATCGCGATTCAATCGCATAATCATTAAACGCTGTTTGGCACGTGACACAGGGTCAACTGGCATCAATGGTGGATGAGGCAAGCGTTCATCCAGATACTCATTGATAATAAACGGGTCGTACAAAATCAAATCACGATCGACCAAGGTTGGTGTCTCATAATAAGGATTAAACTCGGCCAGCTCCTGGCAAGTGTCTGTAGGATCGGTATACACCACCTCACACTCGATATCCTTCTCTTGTAAAACGATACGACAAGAATGACTCAATACACAATCGGTCCCTGAATACAGCGTCATAATTGAACGTCGTGTAGCCAAAGTATTCATAATGGATTCCTTAAATTAGTTTCTGCAAAAATAAAACGCGGCGGGTACGTATCTAACGAACTCGCTAGCAAAAGTACCGCCGCGTCGAGCGTTGTTCGGTGGTTAGTGAACGTCGCGCCAATACTCTTTTTTGAGTAGGTAGCACAACAAGGTAAGAAGTATCAGAAAAATCAGTGTGTAAACGCCAATTTTTTTACGTTCCAACTGTACCGGTTCGGCAAGATAGCTTAAGAACGCCGTGAGATCCGTCATTGCCTGATCAAATTCAGCGGAAGACATTTTGCCGGGATGAACCAATTCAAATATGGCATCGCCAACTACTTTCTGATTTTCACCCACTTCAACCGCTGGGGCTGATGCAGCATGTGCATCACCAGCCGCTGTCTTGCTTGCGTCGACTTTCCTCACCAAGCGTTGCACACCTTGCAGTTCATACATCGCATGCGGCATGGCTACATTCTCAAACAAAGAGTTGTTCCAGCCACTTGGGCTACTATCATCTTGATAGAAGGCTCTTAAATAGGTGTACAACCAATCTGATTTGCGAACACGAGATACTAAAGTTAAATCTGGTGGCGCAACACCGAACCAGGCTTTGGCATCTTCGGCTGGCATAGTGGTTTTCATCAGATCACCCTCCTTGTCGGTGGTAAACATCAGATTTTCTTTGAGCTGCCACAAAGGGATGTCTAAATCTTCTGCCACACGGTTATAGCGTGCGTATTTAGCGCTATGACAAGACAAACAATAGTTCACGAACAATTGTGCGCCACGTTGCAACGAAGCCTTGTCTGACATATTCATATGAACCTTATCAAGAGCAAGGTCAGAGCCGCCCGCAGCAAATACGGACACATTGAAGGTCATCAAAAAGGCCGCGAGAAAAATAACAAATCGTTTCATGGTCTTCTCCTAGTGCTCTGCCATTGTGACGCGTTCTGGCAATGGTTTGGTTTTACCAATAGATGTAAACCAAGGCATCAAAAAGAAGAACGCAAAATAAATCACCGTACACACCTGCGCTAGCAGGGTTTTAATCGGTGTCGGCGAATTCATACCGAGATATCCTAGAATGAAAAACGCAACCACAAAGATCGCTAAGGCAATCTTGAATGGCATGCTTCGATAACGTATGGATTTAACCGGCGAACGATCTAACCAAGGCAGAAGGAAAAAGCACACAATGGCTAAGCCCATTAAGATCACGCCCCAGGCTTTACCGGTGGTATTAAGAAAAATGAAACACATGACCGCACCAGCAATCAAAAAGCCAGCACGTAACATCACATTAGTTTTGACAAATATGGCAGCTAACAACCCTAGTGCCACGCTACCGTAAGCAAAGAAAGTTAATAAGCTGTCGGTGCTTGCTCTTAAGATTGAGTAAAATGGTGTGAAGTACCATAGCGGCACAATATCTGGTGGTGTCTGCAATGGGTTGGCTGGCGCAAAATTATCTTTTTCCAAAAAGATACCGCCCATATCCGGTGCGAAGAAAATCACCCCGAAGTAAATCATTAAAAACACACCCACACCGATTAAATCCTTCACCGTGTAATAAGGGTGAAAGGCAATGCCGTCTAGTGGTTTGCCGTCTTCATCAACGTGATCATAAATATCGATGCCATCGGGGTTGTTTGAGCCAACTTGGTGCAAAGCCACAATGTGTAAGAACACCAAGGCAACCAGAATCAATGGCAATAAAATGACGTGGAAGGCGAAGAATCGATTTAGGGTTGCATCTGAAACCACAAAGTCACCGCGAATCCACTCTGTGAGCATGGGCCCAAAATACGGGATCACATCGAACAAAGAGATGATCACCTGCGCACCCCAATAGGACATATTGCCCCAAGGCAGCAGGTAACCCATAAACGCTTCCGCCATCAATGCGACGAAAATAACGCAGCCGATCAGCCACACCAATTCCCTCGGCTCTCGATGTGAGCCGTAGATGATGCCGCGAAACATATGCAGATACACGATCACAAAGAAGGCCGATGCGCCCGTTGAATGCATGTATCGAATCAGCCAGCCGAATGGCACATCGCGCATAATGTATTCCACCGACGCGAATGCTAAAGCCGCATCCGGCTTGTAATGCATGGTCAGAAAGATACCAGTGAGCAACTGAATGACTAAGACCACAATAGCCAAAGAGCCGAAGTAGTACCAAAAATTAAAGTTCTTCGGCGCCATGTAATCGGCAAGGTGTTCATTCCAAACCTTGGTTACCGGTAAACGGCGGTCGACCCACTCCATGAACCCGTTGGCGCTTTTATGATTGTCGTGACGATGAATGGCCATTACGCAGTCCTCCCATCATCTTCACCAATAACAATGACATTACCGATAAATTTAAACGGCGGCACCGGCATATTGGTTGTCGCTGGTACGTCTTTATAGACTCGACCCGCTAAATCAAATTTTGAACCATGACATGGGCAAAAGAAGCCACCCTGTGAGTCATCACCCATCTGTGGATCAGGCCCGATAGCTAGTTTTTCCACGGGAGAGCAACCTAAGTGCGTGCAGATGCCTTCCATTACTAGCAATTCAGGTCTAGATAGGTCGGCTCTCTCGAGGTTTTGAGCGTAACCAGGCTGAATACTCTCTATAGAATCCGGGTCAGCCAGATTGTCAGTAATCTTATCCAGGCCAGCCATCATTTCGGCAGTGCGGTTCAAAAGCACAACAGGCTTTCCACGCCACTCTACCTTGACCATTTGTCCGACTTGGATTTTAGAAAAATCGTATTGCACCGGCGCGCCAGCGTTCTTTGCTCGCTCGCTGGGGCTCATACTCAATACAAAAGGTGTAACAGCGGCGGCGGCGCCAATCGCGCCAAGGCCTACTGTGCAACCGGTTAAAAAACGGCGACGCTTCTGATTCTCGACTTCGTCGACATTATGACCTTCGGCCATGTTCATCTCAGCCATATTGATGCTCCCATCTCTCTCAGCTTTAGCCGAAAGCTCATTGCAATAAGGATTGTTTTTTTAAGATGGCGGCGAAGATCAGAATTTACCGCATCTCGTTTTAATTTGGCTCGCGATTGTACCAGATGTGTCAAGGCTTTTGCGGTGTGAGTCGACTAAAACTCTGGCTTATTGATCGATGCATTGGCAGTTCAACACCAACACTAACCCAGCAAGGCTCGCATGGCAGCCAGATGAGCAGCGCCCACCTCTTGTGTGTACTCAGGGTCTTTGGCAAGTTTTTCTTCCCATACGATGTGCTGAGGATCAAGTTCATCTAAGAATCGACTTGGTGAACAATCCAATTTTTCACCGTAACGCTGCCTCTGATTGGCATAACTTAAGGTCAACTGACGTTGCGCGCGAGTGATGCCTACATAGAAAAGTCGCCGCTCTTCTTCCACCATATCATCTTCAATACTACTGCGGTGAGGCAAAATATCTTCTTCCATACCGACAATTGACACATAAGGGAACTCCAGACCTTTAGAAGCATGCAAGGTCATCAAAGAAACAACATTGTCGTCTTGCTCCTCTTCTTTATCCAACATCCCCATCAGGCTAATGGTGTTGACCACATCGACTAATAGTCGCTCTTCTTTGTTTTCTGCAATGGATTTAATCCAAGCCAGTAAATCTTTAACGTTCTTCCACCGTGACTCGGCTTGCTCCGGGCTGGCGCTTTGCTTGGTGATCCAGTCCTGATAGTTAATGTCTTCGAGCATCGACTCAATCAGTGCTAGCGGCGCCTCAGTTTGAGCACGCTCGTGCATCTCCCCCAACCAATAACTGAATTGCTTTAGTGCGCCCTGGCGACTTGGAGACAAGTGCTGATGAAGCTCGGGGCTATCAATGGCCGCGGCCAAACTGCATTCGCTGTTGCGAGCGGTTTTGGCCAGAGCTTCGAGCGAACTAGCGCCAACGCCTCGTCGTGGCGTATTGATGGCCCGCACAAAAGCATTGTCGTCTAAGGGATTCGCTACCAATCTCAAGTAGGCCATCACATCTTTGACTTCGCTGCGCTCAAAGAAGGATAGACCGCCGCTTAGAAAATAAGGGATTCGCATCTCCCGCAGCTTTTGCTCTAGCATTCGTGATTGATGATTACTGCGGTATAAAATCGCATGGTCACGATACGGCGTTTGGTACTGAAATCGGTGCTGCATTAGTGCAGCAACCACTTTTTCAGCTTCGCGCTCTTCGTTCTCAGCCGCAATAACGGTGATGCGATCGCCAAGCCCTAGTTCACTCCAAAGATTCTTGTCGAATGGGCGTGGATTATTTTGAATAAGGTGATTAGCCAACGCCAGAATCCGGCCCATCGAACGATAATTTTGTTCTAGCTTGACCAAATTCAAATTAGGGAAATCGGTTTGCAAGTTAACCAGATTCTCAGGCTGCGCGCCGCGCCAGGCATAAATGGACTGATCATCGTCGCCCACTGCTGTCAGTCCGGCGCCATCTGAGTTGCCCAACAAGGTCTTTACCAAAGCGTATTGCGCGGCATTAGTGTCCTGATATTCGTCGACCAATAAATACTGCACACGTTGCTGCCACTTGCTGCGAATGGTGTCGAACTTTCGCAGAATTTCATTGGGTAAATATAGAAGATCATCCAGATCGACAGCGTTACAAGCTTGCAGATAGCGTTGATAATCTCGGTAAACACGCACTGCCGCCGCGGTGCTAGTCTGCGTGGCCGCTAAATGCTCCGCTTGATTTGGGCTGAGCATGGCATTCTTCCAGGCTGAGATCTGATTGCGCACTCGCTCAACCAATTGATTGTCTTCAAGATCAGCTTTTAAAAGCTCGCGCACCACATAAAGAGAATCAGCCGGGTCGAAAATACTAAAGCCTGATTTCAAGCCAGCGGCCTCGGCTTCCTCTCGCAAAAACGCCATGCCAAGACTATGGAAAGTCGAAATTGTTAACCCCTTAGTGCGCTCAGCATCCAGCAGCTCGGTGACGCGTTGTTTCATCTCGCGCGCGGCTTTATTGGTGAACGTCACCGCATAAATATGTTTAGGGTTTACGCCTTGGCGGGTCAGTAGCCAGGCAATTTTATAGGTGATGACTCTGGTCTTACCACTACCAGCACCGGCGAGCACTAGCATCGGTTGCTCACACTCATGCACGGCCTCGCGCTGTTGAGAATTTAGTTGGTCGAACAAAAAAGAGCCTCTAGCAAGCGCAAGCAATACACAAATTTGTACCGGTGATTTTAGGGTCGCTGTCTATCAGTTTCAATCAAAATCGCAAGTCGATGATCAAAACAAACGAGATGTCAGCAAGCAGATAAATTTTATTGACTTATATTGTGATATCGTCGAACTGGGGCAAACATCAAGCCCCATCACAAGCAATCATTGGGCATGCTGCCCGGTTCGATTGGTCAACCCTTAGCTATCCAACAATCATTGACTCATGAGCACTCAACAACAATACGAACCACCCAAAATATGGAAGTGGGATTCCGAAAGTGGCGGCCGCTTCGCCAAAATCAACCGACCGATTTCAGGTTCGACCCACGATAAACAACTACCTCAAGGCAATCATCCTTTTCAGCTTTATTCGCTCGCAACTCCCAACGGTGTAAAGATCACGGTGATGCTTGAGGAACTATTGGCACTCGGAATCAGCGATGCCGAATACGACGCCTGGTTTATCAATATTGGTGAAGGCGATCAATTTGGCAGTGGATTTGTCGAGCTTAATCCTAATTCAAAAATTCCAGCGCTGCTGGATCGCAGTGGCAATCAGGAAGTGCGAGTGTTTGAATCGGGCTCGATCTTATTGCACTTAGCCGAAAAATTCGGGAAGTACCTACCTAGCGAGCCAGCCAAACGTACCGAAACCGTGAATTGGCTGTTTTGGCAAATGGGCTCAGCACCTTATTTAGGCGGTGGTTTCGGGCACTTTTATCGCTATGCTCCCATAAAGATCGAATACTGCATCGATCGCTTTACGATGGAAACCAAACGCCAATTGGATGTGCTTGATAAGCAACTCGCCAAACACGAGTTCATAGCTGGCGACGACTACTCAATAGCCGACATGGCAATCTGGCCTTGGTATGGCGGCGTAATGGCTGATCGCGTCTACGAAGCGGCAGAATTTTTACAAGCACATGAATACCAACACCTTATGCGTTGGACTGAGCAAATCGGAGAGCGCCCTGCGGTGCAACGAGGCGCAATGGTTAACCGAGCCTGGGGGCCGCTCGAGGCACAGCTTCGTGAGCGCCATGACGCCAGTGATTTTGATTTGCGGACTCAGGACAAACTTGAGCCTGACGCCGAAGACACTGGCTTTTAAGTACTATTTTAACTACTAAATAGAACGTACTGTTCGTTGCGGGTAAGGAATGGTGATGCCCTTAGCATCAAAGGCCTTTTTAATATTCTCGTTTAAATCGAAGTAAACATCCCAATAGTCGTCGGTGCGCGTCCAGGGGCGCACCGCGATATTAACGCTGCTTTCGGCTAAGGCAAGTACTGCTACCGTCGGCTCAGGCTGACTTAAAATGCGTTGGTCGGCCTCCAGCAAGCCTTTGATAATACTTTTAGCAGCGTCTAAATCATCTTCGTAACCGATGCCGAATACACAATCTACACGCCGACGGCCGGTAGAAGAGTGGTTGACGATATTACTATCTAAAATTCGAGCATTTGGGATAATTACGCACTTGTTGTCACCGGTGCGCAGTTCAGTGGTAAACACTTTAATACTTCGCACTTTGCCAGATTCGCCCGCAGCGTCTATCCAGTCATCCACGCGAAAAGGCCGCAACAAAATAATCAGCACACCGGCAGCAAAGTTCGACAAAGAACCTTGTAATGCCAAGCCAATTGCCAGCCCCGCCGCCCCTAAAACGGCGACCAGTGATGCGGTCTGTACACCGAGTTGCGCTAAGGCAGCAACAATCACCAGAGCCAGCAGACCCCAATAGACCAAGCTATGTAAAAAGCCGACCAACTCCTGGTCTACACCCTTGCTTTCTAAAGCCTTATCAAACAGCGCAGTAATCCACCTAACCACGCGCTTACCAATAAAAAATATTATTAGAGCAAAAACTAACTTAAGCAAAAAGCTGCCACCATTAGCGACCGCCCAGTCAAAATAGGCTTGATATTTCTCGAAGATTTCCATTAGTAGTGTTAACGCATGGCGTGGGATTGATCAATTATATGTCATTCGAGATTTTTTTTAGACAAGTTGTTCGCTATGCAAAAAAAGATCAGAAAATAGTCGCAAAATGACAATCTTATCAACCGAGAACAGTTACACTGCAAGAGTCTGGAATAGACAAGCATGTTAAAAAAATAACTAGTTTAAATAATTAAAAACAATAGAAATTAATAAAAAGAACATTAATAACTAACTAAAAACATATAGCTAGAAAAATAAAAGTAACTGCTCTATTTCTGATTACGCCTTAGTCGTATTCGTAGCAATCTCGGGTTGGTCCCTCATGCTACTCCTTCTATTTTATTTGCAATCGTCTGCCATCACTTCTGTGCGACGAGGCAAAGCGACTAATGAAAACTAATAACAATAAAATTTTGACTCGATAAAAATCTCGCGGCGCCACCTCTCAAAAACGCGCTACGACCAAAATAGTAATGAAAATGTTGCCAGCTACCTGGGCATGGTGCTGCTGTGTGCTCGTCACAATCATCGTGCTCTCGTTAAATCCGCCGCGGCCATCCTATCTGTATATCGAATTACAAAGTAATTCTGGTGGTCCACAAAAAGTCGATTTGTATTATTTCCGCACAGGTAAAGCGCCGGAAATGCCCGCGCATGGGATCCGTATGAATCAGCAAGACCCTGCGCGATTTGCCTTCAGCTTACCGCACCACTTTACGGCCAGCGGAATGTTTGCTGATTTAGGTAGTGAGCCTGCTCAATGGACAATTCATCGTATTGGCTATGCAAAAAGAGTATTTAATTTTGATTTTGAGACGCAGTATTGGTCACCAAACGCGCTCGCCGAGCTCATCAAAATTCCTAAACATCGCTCAGACACGCAACTCACCGTCGGGCAAGAACTCAAAATTAGCTCCACAAAAAGTCAACCGAAAATCCAAATAAATTTAGACGACGATTCAGCCAGCTTCGCCTGGCAGTGGTTGGTCGCTCAGGCCATAAGCATCTTAATGCTGGCAGGAGGTTTGTGGTTACTTTTCAGCAGCGCGATTCTGTCTTACTTTATTCAATTGTGCACATCCCGAAACAAAGACTATCAGCGTTTTAGTCAACTACGATCGGCTCGCATAAAAGACTTTCCTTATGTATCTGTCTTGGGGGCATTTGCACTGGTCATTCTGGTGTGCATTAAGTTGATTCCATATTGGCAAGCACCGGCACTTTTTATAGAAGACACTATGGAGTTCTCTGATACTAATAGCGGCCAGTCGCCAATTTGGGACATCAATACTTTTTATTACTACCGAGGATACTTCGTACTGCTCAGTGAGTTAATTGCATCATTGGCAGCCCAATTCCCTATCACATGGCAACCTAACTTATATTTGCTTGCCGGTTCAGTAATGTCGGTTCTGGCGGTCGTCGCAACCGTGAGTTCGGGGCTGTTTACCTCCAGGTTTATATTGTTATTCGCACCCTCACTACTATTTTTTACTGCGCTAACCGACAATGTTCTTTATGCCACGCTTACCAGTACTCTGTATTCGTCTAGCTTCTTATTAATGGCAATACTGATTTGCCCTGCGCCGAAATCGAGAACAGGAATGTTTGCAACACTTTGTGTTATCGCAGTTCTCTCGTTTTCTGGCCCCTATGGCCCCCAGTTAATCCCATTTGCCTTGGTTTTGCTCTGTGTCATCAGCGATCGTCGAAAAGCAGCCATACTCATCTTTGCAATCGCATCGCTTAGTTGTTATTTGTTGACCACGCAAGCTGGTTTAATGCAGTTTTCGAATCTAATGCAAGCACCTATCCTCAGTGCATTTTTTACCGCATTAACAGAAAAAGTTTTGTTCCTCGATGCCTTTGGAAGTATAAAACCGCAATACGGAGTTGGCGTAATAGTCAGCATCATACTGTTACTTATCCTAGCCAGACGCGACCGAATTTTTATCAAATTCTCGCTACCGCTGCTAGCTTGCTGTTGTTCTTCTTTGCTAACGTTTTTTATTAGCAGCAAATTGCACATCTACGAGGGCAAACTGCTGTCTTTCCACACGGTCGTCTCTCAGTTTTGTTGGATATTGTTTTTGTTGCTTTGCCTTGATCGCTTGCTAATCGCTCTTAATAGCCCACAAAAAGCGCTGGTTCTAATGCTTATTTCCTTCTTTGGATTTACCAGCACCGCGGTGGCCAAAGATCGCAATCTTTCTCACTTAACACAAAACCGTTATCAACCAGACCCGCAGCTACAGGAGTTTTTGCTGGCAATACAGCATGTTCAAGCCTTAGCTTTAGCTGAAAACGAATTTATTCAACTCTGGTACAACCGCGGGGTTCATTATTATGACCCAAGCTTTTATCGCGGCTCGCGAATGGAAAACAGAATCGCGTATCCAATAGAAAAATTGCCTGATGCGGTGCAAAAATACGCTGTTAATGAGCCTTTATTACGCCCGGTAAATAGTTTGGTGAATTTTCATCCGGCATTGGAATATTATTATTACAGCAGCCTGGAACATCCACGCTTCCAAGGCCGAGTCGGAACAAAACTCACCGAATTTAATTAAAGAACCTCAGGTTTAATCAAGTTTAACCTGTGTGATCACTCATTTATTTTGGAATAACCAAACCACCATTCCCGAATGCCTTGATTGGAAAGCGCAATAACACCGTCACAGCCAATATCGATTAAATCAGAAGTTCCCTAATATTGAAGGCAGACAAAGCACCAGCTTAGGAAAAGCAACTAATAAAGCCAACACAACTATCAAGGGCACCAAAAATGGCAATGTGGCTTTCACGCATTGCTCAAAAGAGGTATCCGCTTTAGAGGGCACCGCGGTAAACCTACCACTCTCAGACACGCCCAGTACGACTGCTTGTATACGACGATGATGCCGTCGCCAGTTTTGCCGGCTTGCCAGTTGGAGTAAGCGGCATAGTTACTATAAATTCGATTTGGTTCGGCACCATAAATTTGGCTAGCTTGTTCTGGCAATATTGGCGGAGTTCATCAACGCTTAAACTATGCTCATCTTTTAACACCATAAAAGCGACCTTGGTCGTCAAAGTCGCATGATACGATAAGGTTCACAAAGCAATTCTATCGGGAAGGAACTATGCGAAAGCTGTTAACTCGAGTAGCCATTGGAGCGTTAGTTCTGACGCTTCTAGTGTGCGCCACCCTAGTGATTGTCAGCCCACAAAAAACACCAGCTTTTGTAGATGCTAATGGCCAGACAATTGAAAATAGTATCGCAGAGATTCGAGATATCGAGATCAATGGAGTAAAGCAGCGCTTGCTCATTCGAGGTCGTGATATAAGCAACCCTGTTCTTCTGCATCTGCACGGCGGCCCAGGTGGTTCTGATCAGGCATTGCTACAATCTACAGGTAAAACGATTGAAGATTTATTCACGGTAGTCTATTGGGATCAGCGCGGCGCGGGCGCGTCATTTTCTTCTGCAACCAAACCTAAGAATTTATCGCTTGATCAAATAGCTAGCGATGGAATTGCCTTGGCAAAAAAACTACGCCAGGAATTCGCTAAAGAGAAGATTTTTCTACACGGGCACTCATGGGGTACATTGGTCGGGGTTCACATGGCCGCGAAGGCGCCTGAGCTTTTTCATGCTTTTATAAGTATCGGCCAGGTCGCCGCTTCCAAACGAGCCGAACAACTTTCCTACGACTTCGCCCTTGCGGCAGCGGACAAGGCTGGCGATCAAGAAACAATCAACAAACTAAAGGAGATCGGCAAACCACCCTATCAAGATGATCAAACCTGGATCGATACGGTGATGGTGCAACGCGGATTGATGACGCCATATGAATTGCCTGACCAAGAACCACTATTCAGTATGGTAGAAACCTATAAGATCTTTGTGTTCTATCGCGGTTACTCAATAAGAGACAAACTGGCCTCGCTGAATGGCTTTGAAATGTCGATGCAAAAATTATGGATGGAAGCCATCAACGCTAATCTCATTGAAAGCCATCCAAAGCTGGAAATCCCAGTCTATTTTATTCAAGGCAAGTATGATCAGCACACGGTAACCGAAGTTGCAAAAGACTACTATGACGCCTTGCAATCACCGACTAAAGAATACTTAGAGTTTGGAGGGTCGGCGCACTGGCCGCATTTGAGAGAGTATGAAAAGTACCGCGAAGTACTCTTGAAAATTAGAAACGCGATTATAAACTAACGCAGACCGAAAGATTAGACTGCCTATGCGTAGGCATTCTCCGCATAGACATTGAAAGACGGCTTTTCAAGGTTAGTCGCACGAACATGCCGAATTAACTCTCGCCGAATTTTCTTTAAGAGGACAATCAATTCGGGGCTCTGAGTCACAGCCCCGTAATAGAAAACCTGGCGCACCACATCCGGGTATTGCATTTTAATATCAACACCGTTTTTCACCCGCGCCATACGCACGAATTGGGTCAACAAGATTACAGTCTTCGAATTCAAATCGACAACTCTAATTTCCCGTAGACGTATTTTCATGCCATCACCTCACTATTGCTGGATTTAAAGGTAACAGAAAACAAAGATACCGATAGTCGCGATTTAATAAGACCAAAGTCGGTATTTAAAAGCCATCCACGCCCAGCGTACACCACAGGTAAAACGTCACGGATCATATTCAAACCTAACTAAGTACTTACCATTTGCCCTATCCATGCGGTAAGTGAATATCGTAGCTTTGTTTCCATCATGCTCAATTTGGTACTCATTGCCCCAAGGATCAGAACTCAAGCGTTCTACATAATCCCCAATTAACTCATCCAGGTTCGACGGATATCGTTGATGATCATCCTGAAAAAGCGAGACTTGATCACCCAATGTTGCGAGATCAGCCTATGCTGCTCTTTCAGGGTTAAAATGACAATTGTGATGACACGACAGCGAAAGTAGCAACCAATAAGGAATACTTAGAACGCCAACAATAGTGAGTAGGTTCCTTAAAAAGTTAGCAAAGCGTGTCAACATTTTCATTGCTGCATTTGCTGGCAACTATATCTCCTGCGTGCTTAACGCCGTGAGCAGCGGAGAGCCAAGCAGTGGTGAACCCGCTGGCTCACCTTGTTAGGCTAGCCCTAACATTGGTGATAATGCCCATAGAATAAATATTCCCATTGCTGCCCCAACAAGACATGGAAGCCGAATAGTCCACACTGGCCAGGATGCCAATATTATACGAAATTTCTTCAATCGGGCTCGCCCAACAATAATATGTGCAAAGGCGGATAATATTAGCACCACTGAAATTGCTTTAAACAGAATTGGAGCATGGGAAACTTGGGAATTTAACCACAGCAATGCGGCGAATATTAAACGAACGAAAACTGCACTCCAAAGCCCTTGCTTTTGAGAGGCAACATTGTCGACCATCCCAATTAAACTAGCAGGCATAAATACACCAGCTACAGAAAACACAACTAGTGCCAGAGAAAATAGCGATAGTAAGAGACCCGTGACCATATTCCAAGAAGCCTAACGCCCTACAAACGGGCGCGCTTAGCGCGTCCGATGCAGCTTGCTGCAGTTTTGTTGCTTGTATGGTTGATTGATAAGCATATCCATTCTTTTCCCTGCTTTGAAAAACGG
>CAYVYS010000003.1:26510-109467 GCA_964455815.1 uncultured Gammaproteobacteria bacterium | reverse complement strand
GAAAACTAAAACATATCTGGAGAACTATAAATGAAAAATTTTCAAGACTTTATTGACGTGGTGGGAAGTGAGAAACTTGTTGTTAATAGAATTGATCGTGGTAAGGAGTATTTAGCTTCGGTGAAGCTGACAAAAGAATGTTTGATTAGGTTTAATTTAAAAACAGACGGCCCAGAAATAGAAATATTTGATAAGAATGATGATGTTGAACTTTTAAGCAAGGTTCTGATAACTGAAGTAACGTACCAAAACGATAAGTTGTCCATCGTGATGTTATATAGTGCGAGTGGTGATTTCTCGAATTTCGTGATTCTGACACTCACTTTGTCTGAGTTTAATCAAAATAACTTGAAGTTTGTCTTTGACTTTGAGGCCAAGCCTCTTTTGGCGTCTCTAAGGCCTTTGTCTGGTGGAAGTGGAGCAGGTGGAGGCCAATGTTGCCAAAAATAAACATGTCTTAACTAGTAGCGCAGACCAGGGATTGAGGTTTGTGCTACAGCTAGTCTGGAGTTTCATTGTCGTAAAAGGATTCAACTAGCAACTATCTTGTTATACACCTCTTGGGTCGTTTCTTTCTTTCTTAACATCGAGCTGATTTATCTGAATCAAAAAGTTTCTTACTTTAAATCCTGAAAAATGACCCGTTTAACTGAGAGAACTTGCTTATCTTGTGCACTAATTTCCCGAAGACTGTTAGCTAATAATATCGATATTCTATTTGTAAGCCGACTTGGCTTGCAGGTCAAAATTAATGTAGGGGTAAGAAAATGAATATAAGAAATGTTGTGATCAGCGGTTTAGCGATTTTTTTGTTAGTGATTTACGCGCTGGTGATCTATACCTCCTTGTCAGCTTACAACGATCTTAGCTGCACGGTTGCTGTTGCTAACACCGATGCTTGCCAAGAGAAAGCTGACCATATTATCAGTGAGCAAAGTGGCTTTTTATTTATGATGATTGCTGGGCTGGTTTCATCTGTTATTACCGCTGCCTTAACGGTAGTGCCTGCCAAAGATGCGGGCGTATTCGGTAAGATGGTGGCAAATACTGGTCAGCCAAACAGGCTAAGTCGCGCTGTGAATTGGGTATCTTCCTTGTATGTCGTTGTGTGGGCCATTTTCGGTGGCTGGTGTTTGTTAGAGACGACTTTATGGATGGAAAAAGGGCAACCAGTTTTAACCGAGATGTACGAATACGGAAAGGTTTGGCTAGGAATTGCCCTTGGTGCAGTGGCGATGTTTTTGTCAGTTGACCCGAATAAAATCCGAGGCCTAGGCGGGTGACAAGGAAGATTAATCTGGATTGAACGACTATTAAAACCGTTATTAGCTGTTTTTAGTAACAACAATTTTTTGAGTGTTGAATGAAATATTCATACAAAGTAGATGGTGTTGAGGTTGAGTTGAAGGTCGATCCAACCTTGGTGGCAGTTGAGTTCAATGAACACGCACCTAAAAGTATGCGGTCACAGGCTGTCGACCAAATTAGTGTTGGTGTGTTCAAACATCGTATCGACGTACCATCCGAGAATATTAGCCTAATCTCAACAGTGAATCATGGTTTTGGAAAGATGGCGGCTAGTGACGCAATCGATGTTCTGTCGGTGCAGGAAAGTGTTGAGCAATCGTTTCCGGTTTTTAAGGTTGCCGGTAATTCAGTTATCGCTCCGAATCGAATTTTAGTTGGTTTCACTAAGGGCAACGAACAAGAGTTAAGAAAATTGCTTAATGAACGTAACATCACCGTTCTTGAAGAAAACGAGTCTTATCTGGTTTGTGAAGCACCAAAAAACATGAGTATCTTTGAGCTTTGTCGAGAATTAGACAAGCTAACTATCGTCAAGTATGTCGAGCCTGACTTTGTGACCGTCGGGCGGCATATTGCGAAAGACTCTTTTCAAAAAAATGGGGTCCAACATTTAGCTAGCTTGGATAAACAGTACGCGCTTAAACTAACCGAGTCCATAGAGGCTTGGAACATTCAAACCGGTGATCCAAATGTCGTCGTGGCGATTCTAGACGAAGGCATTGATACTGCTCATAAAGATCTATCGCCAATTATCGTTGGAACCTTCGACGCAACTGATGGTGATTCGTATCAAGAACCAAATAGTTGGGATGGGCATGGCACCGCATGTGCTGGGCTTGCTGTCGGTGCGGCTAGTAGTGGCGGAGGCATGCGCGGTGTTGGTATCGGTTGCTCGCTGCTTGCGGTTAGAATAGCTTATTCACCGGTAAACGGTGTGGCGTGGATGACCAACTCAAACCTGATCGCGAAAGGGCTAAACTGGAGCTGGCAATCTGGTGCCGCAGTATTGAACAATAGCTGGGGCGGCGGCTTGGCTTCCAACGCGATAAATGATGCGATAGAGAGCGCCAAAACAAAGGGCCGTAATGGCAAAGGATGTGTTGTAGTTGTTTCGGCGGGGAATTCATCAGCAGATGTGCTCTATCCAGGAAATGTTTCTGGTGTATTGACAGTTTCTGCCAGCAATCAATATGACGAAGTAAAAACCTACTACAGCAGTGACGGCGAAACGGATTGGGGAACATGTTTTGGACCGGAGGTGGATGTAGCGGCGCCGGG
Source organism: uncultured Gammaproteobacteria bacterium (assembly GCA_964455815.1). GTDB lineage: Bacteria > Pseudomonadota > Gammaproteobacteria > Arenicellales > Arenicellaceae > Arenicella. Next base: position 106,881 of record CAYVYS010000003.1, on the reverse strand, counting down.
CGTTCAAAATTTCACCTGCGATATAAGCGGTGTGGGCGGCTACAACAACGGTGACTATTACCACTTTTTTAATGGCACCTCATCTTCTGCTCCATTAGTCGCAGGCGCTTGTGCCTTGATCATATCGGCGCGACCAGATTTGTCCGAGTCTGCGGTTCGCAAAGTAATTCGGCAGTCAGCAGACAAAGTAGGTGGTCATCCGTATGTCCGCGGAAGAAATGATTATTTCGGTTACGGACGACTTAATGTAGCTAAAGCTATTGATATTGCACTAGCTCTGCCCCAAAGCTGACTGAAATCCCGAGACGTTAAATATACCTTAGGGGGTTTAGGACAATTTTGCTTTAGTAACCCCAGCCTTGAGTCAGCTGGGTAGGGAGTGTTGCTCACGGATGAGCTTTTATATAACAAGTAAACGGGTTTGCATATGAGTGATAAATCGATGATGGAAGTATTGGTATTGGCGATTCTGGTTGGTGTGCTTTTGTTGTTGACGCAAAAGCCGCAAGAAAGCCAACTTGGTGACATGGCGGGCTCTAGTGCACTTGAGTTTTCTCAGGCGGAAGGCCGGCGTTCAAAATCGGACGAACGGAGCAAAGATCCCTAGGTCTACCTTAGTTAGCTTAGCGCTAATAGTCAGTTTTTAACCTATACACGAGGGTCTGGCATGAATCCCCGTTCCTTATAAGAGCACTTAACTATCCGTATCGGAGTTCACATCGATTATGTTATAATATAACTATTATGCGATGCTGTTTCACTAAAATCACGCTATCAGCGCTGTTGGTTCTGCTTTTGTGGAACCAGGTCGCGGCTGCGCAACATGTTTGTGAGCATGGCGCGCATGAGTCGATTGAGGCTTGTGAAGTTTTTCATCAGGTGGAGCACCTTTGTGCTTTACCGACCACACTATTGGCTATTCCCTTCCTCACTCCTCTGGGCAAAAAGGTCAATTCAAGTACTCAGTTAGTTTGTTTAACTGGACTCAATGGGCAGTTTGCACGTGCGCCGCCTTTGGCGTCGTAACTCTCCTTATTCATTTTTTATCTCTTGGCGGAAAGCTAGCTTAAGCTCACTTTCCGCCCTTTATATTTTAGTTTAGCGGGGTTTAAGTCCCGAATTTTACAATGAAAAGAAAATCTATTTTTTTGCTGGCGGCATTAAGTGCGCCGGCGATGGCTCAAGAGCTGGAAGAGGTGGTCATCAATGCCCATCCATTAGCTGATTCGGGCTTTAGCCAGTCGGTTAAAGTTCTTTCTGGCGATGAGCTTAGCGAAAATGTTGGTGTCTCGCTTGGCGAAACTTTAGCTCGCTTACCTGGTGTGCGTTCTGCCAGCTTTGGTGTGGCGGCGGGTCAACCAGTGATCCATGGCTTAAGTGGGCCGAGAGTTAAAACCACACAAGATCGCATCGACACGTTGGATGTGTCGGTCACCAGTACCGATCACGCGGTTACTGTGGAGCCATTTCTAGCTGATCAGATAACTATATTAAAAGGCGCCAGCGTGCTGGTTTATGGAGCCGGTTCGATTGGTGGCGTTGTTGATACCCAAACCGGGCGTATTCCCAAAGAGGTTCCGGAACAGGCGGTCTCGGGCCGCGCCGAAGTGCGATTTACCGACAATGCAGATGCACAGGTTGGTGCGCTTCGTTTAGATGGTGCGGCCGGCGAGCAGTTTGCTTGGCATGTTGATGTCTTTTCTAAAGATGGTGACGCATACGATATTCCTGTGGGTGCGGAGTCGGCAGCGCAACTGGCAGCGGATGGTGAAGAGCCAGAGCCTGGTGCTGGCATTCTTGAAAACAGTTTTTTTGACTCGCAAGGCGGCGCCATCGGGTTTAGTTGGGTTGGTGAGAACGGTTTTATCGGTGCTTCAATCAGCACGACTGAGTCGGTTTACGGCTTAGTTGGTGGCCATGAAGAAGGTGAAGAAGGCGAAGAGGGCGAAGAGGGCGAATTCGAAGGCGAGGGTGAAGAAGAGGAAGAAAACCCTTTTATCGATCTTGAACAGACTCGAATAGACATCGAAGCCGAGCAGCGTTTTGATAATGCGTTTATCACTAAGGTGAATTTTCGAATCGGCATTAACGACTACGAGCACATCGAATTTGAAGCGCCTGGTGAAGCGGGAACATTGTTTGATAATGACGCCTGGGAGGCGCGATTGCATCTTGAACATACGCCGGTTTTTGGTTTTACGGGAACTTACGGTGTGCAGCTTGGGGATCGAGATTTTAGCGCCTTGGGTGAAGAGGCATTTGTGCCGCCCGTGAATACCGAATCAATGGGTGCATTTTGGGTAGGTGAGCGACAATTTGGTGATAATTTGAGCCTCGAGTTAGGTTCACGTATAGATCGTGTTGAACATACTCCGATTGCTGAAGCTGGCGCACCGATTTCTTTCACTAGCCTTAGTAGCTCGGCTGGTTTAGTCTTCAGCGCAAGCGAGGAGAACACCTTATCGGCGCTACTTGATTTCACAGAGCGTGCGCCCGTGCCTGAAGAGCTTTTTTCAAATGGCCCGCATTTAGCAACGCAAACTTTTGACATCGGTAACGCCGATCTAGAAGAGGAGAGTGTGATTGGCCTAAGTGTGGCGTGGCAATACGAGTCTGAGGCTTTTGATTCAAAAATCACCTTTTACTACAACGATTTCTCCGACTTTATTTTTCAGAATGCTACTGGCTTAGAAGAAGATGGATTGCCTGTCTTTGTTTACCAACAAGCTGATGCTGAATTCACTGGAATCGATATTGAAGCTGGCCTTCACTTGGCTGAGTTTGGCGGCGGCGATTTAGATGTTCTATTGGCTTACGATATGGTGTCAGTCGATCTGACTGGTGGTGATAACTTGCCACGTATTCCATCTGATCGCGCCTCGATTGGCCTTGATTGGCATAGTGACGTCTGGCAAGCAAAACTCACCTACGCTCGCCAAGATTCACAAACCGACAATGCGAGCTTTGAGTTACCTACAGATAGCTTTGATGATGTGTCGCTACGTTTAAGCACCAACTTTGATCTACAAGGGTCTGAGCTGAGCGTGTTCTTGCACGGTAAAAACCTAACCGACGAAGAGCAACGCGAACATACGTCTTTTGTTAAAGACTTTGCTCCATTGCCGGGTCGACGCATCGAAGTAGGTCTACAGCTTAACTTCTAAGTCAAATAAGCTTGCTTGGGCAATCCGCCCAAGCAAAGCCTTCCGCTATTTAATAGCCCTCATTCTTCGAGTAAAATACTCCAAACAATAATCAAGGCGATGGCTATCAAGCATTTCCGTGGCGGGCAAACTCTTTATTATTTCTGCACCTTCTGGTACGGGTAAAACCAGTCTGGCGCGTGCGCTGATTGCTAATTCTGGCAGTTGCAAGATGTCTATCTCGCACACCACTCGCCAGCGGCGTGCCGGTGAAGAAGAGGGCGTTGATTATTTCTTTGTATCCGAAAAAGCCTTTTTACAAATGGCTGACGAAGGAGTGTTTCTTGAATACGCCGAAGTCTATGGCAACTATTACGGCACCTCTCGTGTAGCCGTTGAAGAAATGCTTGCCCAAGGCACCAATGTGTTACTCGATATTGATTGGCAGGGAGCTCGCCTGGTTCGCGAACAAATGCCCGAAGCGGTGAGTATCGCCATTGTGCCACCGTCGATTCAAGAGTTAGAACGTCGCTTGCGCAGCCGCGGCAGTGATTCCGAAGGTGTTATTGCCAGCCGGATGCAACAAGCCAAGGCGGAAATCAGCCATTGTGAGGAGGCAAATTTCATTGTTTTGAACGACAATTTTAATGAAGCTTTGGGCGATTTATCGCTGATACTTAGTGGCGAAAGTGCTAGACTCCGCCCCCTAAACGCAGAAATCGAAGCGCTGTTAAGCGCAATTGCTAAGGCAAGCTAGCGAAGCCTTGATCAGCTACATATAGATTCTGCTCTAATTCTACTTTTTTAAGCGACTGTTTTGCTCGGCCTTTGTTGGCGTATGCGCAAAACAATATTGATGACTATAGGTGAAATATGGCTCGAGTTACCGTTGAAGATTGCTTGACCAATGTTGATAATCGATTTCAATTAGTGCTTGTTGCGACTAAACGCGCACGTCAAATTTCTTTGGGTTCTGAACCTTTTGTTGATGAAGAAAATGACAAGCCAACTGTAATCGCGCTACGCGAAATTGCTGAAGGTTTGGTTACGCGCGATATTCTCAATGAAGAAGAACAAGAGGTTCTAGAGTTCATTGAAACCGAAGAAGAGCAGGCTAAGGATCAACCTGACGAGCTGGACGCCTTAACAGCGGCCCTGCAAGCTGAGCTCTCCGGAAGCGCAGGCGAGTAATTCCACCAAATCTTGCGACTGCCATCAAAGTCTATTCAGTCTTTGGTCAGTGTCTAGAAAAAGTGCTTGATCATTTCGTTCAAGCACTCATGTTAAATTAGCGCGGATTATGGCCAGCGCTGCACTTACCCCAAAACGTCGTTTTTTCACCGGTTCGCCTGAACGGGCGTTTCGTGTGTTCGCAAAAAAACAACTTACCTATTTATCCGACGAAGCTACAACTGACGTCAACCGTGCATTCGTATTTGCCGAGCGCTGTCATCGCGGGCAGTCTCGCGCCTCCGGTGAGCACTATATTTTTCATCCATTAGAGGTTGCACAAACATTGGCCGAGCTCCAAATGGATTCGCGCACTTTAATGGCAGCCTTGCTACACGATGTCGTTGAAGATACCCGTGCGACCATTGAGGAAATCAAACAGGAATTTGGCGACGATGTCAGTTTGTTAGTTGATGGTGTATCAAAGATAGGGCAAATCCCTTTTGACACGCGCGAGCAAGCTGAGGCCGAAAACTTTCGCAAGATGATCATGGCGATGTCGAAAGACGTACGCGTAATGATCATCAAGCTGGCAGATCGCTTGCATAATATGCGAACCCTAGGAAATTTGCGCCAGGATAAACGCAAGCGAATTTCTAAACAAACCTTAGAAATTTATGCGCCGATTGCCGAGCGGCTTGGTTTGTATCACTGGGCACGCGAACTCCAGGATTTGTGTTTTCAGCACCTTTATCCTAAGCGTCATTCGGTGTTACTCAAAGCAATTCAAGCACGTCAGGGCAATCGTAAGCTGGTCGTTGAGAAACTCAGAAAATCCATTACCAGTACCCTCGATGGTGCCGGCCTGGGTGATTTTGCCGTCAAAGGTCGCCGCAAAACCGTATTCAGCATCTACAAAAAGATGCAAAAGAAAAAACGTTCTTTTGAAGAGCTACATGATATCTACGGTTTTCGCATTATCGTCAGGGAGGTAGATGAGTGCTATCGCGTACTAGGCATTATCCATAATACTTATAAACCAATACCAGGGCGTTTCTCAGACTATATCGCGATTCCCAAAGCCAATGGTTACCAGAGTTTGCACACAGTGGTGTTCGGGCCATTAGGTAACAATATTGAAGTGCAAATTCGCACGCGCGAGATGGATCATATTGCCGAAGCAGGCGTTGCTGCTCACTGGATTTACAAGGCCGACGATCAGCAAACCGATAACTCAAATCATTTAGCTCGCCAGTGGTTGCTCGACTTGCTTGACCCGGCGCATCAAACCGAGAACGCGGTAGAATTTTTAGAGCATTTAAAAACTGATCTCTACCCTGATGAAGTGTATGTATTCACGCCCAAAGGTGATATTAAAAAGTTGCCTCGTGGAGCCACCGCCCTGGATTTTGCCTTCGCCGTACACACTGACGTTGGCAAGCATTGTAATGGCGCGAGAATCAATATGGCATTGGCTTCTCTGCCGACTGTTTTGAACAATGGAGATAGCGTTGAAATCATCACTTCTAAAACCGCCTGGCCAACGACCGCCTGGTTGAACTACACCGTTACTGCCAAAGCGCGAACGCAGATCCGTAACTATCTGAAACAACAAACTCAGGAAGATGCCCTCAAACTCGGCAAGCGTTTGTTGGCTGGTGCCACCAAACAACGCCTATTTGGGCGACGTAAAATACCCGCAGCGGTGCAGAGTCGCTTATTAAAAGAGTTTGGTTTGCAGAACTGGTCAGAACTTTTGATCGATATTGGCCTGGGGAAAAGACTGCCTGATTTAGTCGCCAGGCAGGTAGCGCTTCTGCGTGATGACAATGAAGAAGGCGAAGGTTTGCAAGCCGAAGCTTTGGTAATCAAAGGGTCTGAAGGCTTACTGGTGAACTACTCTAAGTGTTGTTGCCCGATTCCGGGTGATTCCATTGTCGGCACTTTCACGGCCGGGCATGGGTTGTCGGTACACACCAGTGATTGCCCTAATTTTGCTGAGCTTAGTAAGCAGCCAGAGAATTGTTTGCTAGTCGACTGGGATGAAGATCTTAATCGCGAATTCAGTGTCAAACTCACCGTGCGCTTAGAGAATATTACTGGTGCTTTTGCTGAGGTGGCCAGTGCTATTGCGGAGAATGATTCGAATATCAACCATGTCGACTTGCACGAAAGCTCCGACAATGTGAAGCAAATTGATTTTTTAGTGGAAGTGACAGACCGGATTCACTTAGCCAAGATTCTTAAAGCAGTTCGCCGTCTGTCGTCAGTCGAGAAAGTCTCTCGCCAAAAGGGCTAGCCGACATCAGGTCATTGCCAGTCTCCGCATCGGGTGTAACAATAGATGCATGAATATCAAAACCAAACGAATAGCGATTCGCACTGAGCTTGCTCCATCAGCAATTGGAGCCTATTCTCAGGCGATTGTGCACGCAGATACAGTCTATATTTCTGGTCAGATACCATTAGATCCTAATACGATGGAGGTCGTTAGCGAGGATTTTCGTGAGCAAGCATTGCGTGTATTTGAAAATCTACAAGCAGTTGCTCATGCTGCAAATAGTTCGCTCGATCAAGCACTGAAGCTCACGGTTTATTTAACGGATTTAGATAATTTTGCAACACTCAATGAGGTTATGGCTGACTATTGCCGTGAGCCTTTCCCAGCACGAGCTGCCGTTGAGGTCGCTGATCTACCAAAGGGTGTGCAAATTGAGATCGACGCGATATTGTGTTTGGCCTAAGGAACCTCTAATTTAATCGAGTTTAGCCTGTGTTTGAGTCTCAACATGTTGACAATCAAGGCGTCGGTGCGTTGCTCCGCAGTTATTCTACGGCCAAGTATCGTAACGAAGAGTGTCAGCATTTTGAACCAAACCCTTATGTGAAGGGCTTTTGCGCTTCCTGCTCTGCGTTATCACTCAGTTATTTGGAACAAGCAAATTACCATCTTGAATGTCTTGATTGGAAAGCGCAAAAACACTGTCACAGGCAAAATCGATTAAAGCAGAGGTTCCCTAACAGACTAAACAAGCAAAAGGAGTTTGCCGAATGTCCATCAAGCTAAGTGATCCAGTAACCGTACTAAGTGGTGTTGGCCCCCAAATGGCGATCAAGCTAGCGCGCGTGCATGTGCATCGAGTAAAAGACGTTTTATTCCATTTGCCTAACCGTTATGAAGATCGAACCAAAGTGACCGATTTAGGTGCGTTATTGCCAGGAATAGCCACCGTGATTATTGCTCAAATCGAGGCCGCGCAAGTTGTCTACGGTCGACGACGAAGCCTGCTGGTTAAAGTCAGTGATGGCACTGGTTTTTTAACTATTCGATTATTCTATTTCAACCGCTCACAAGAGCAAGGGTTTCGTCGTGGTTTATGGCTGAAGGTTTATGGTGAGGTGCGTCAGGGGCCAAGTTCTTATGAAATGATTCATCCGGAATACCGAATTAGCTCAAGCGAACCGAGTGGCGGTTTTGATGAGGTGCTAACGCCAGTTTATCCAACTACTGAAGGCATCAGCCAAATTTTGTGGCGCAAGCTTACTGACCAGGTGTTGGCACGCGGCCTTGCGCAAGTAACAGAGTTATTACAGCCCGACTGTTTACCTGATCATTTTCAGCAAGCGTATCAAGCCAGTAGTTTGCAGCAGGCATTGCGTATTTTGCATCGCCCAGATAGCACCAGTTCGCTAGCTCAATTACAAGCGGCCACTGGAGCAGCCCATCAGCGATTGATCATCGAAGAGTTGGTCGCACATCACTTTAGCTTGCGTAAGTCTCGAGCGGCACGTGAGCAAGACCAGGCGCCAAGCTTACCAGCTAAAGCCGAATTAATAGATGTATTCACACAAAGCTTGCCATTTACTTTAACCGGCGCGCAGCAACGCGTAGCCAAAGAAGTCGCTCAGGATTTAAGTGATCAGTCGCCGAGTATGCGCTTGATCCAGGGCGATGTTGGCTCAGGCAAAACCGTAGTTGCTGCAATGGCTATTTTGCATGCGGTGAGCAATCAGATGCAGGCGGTGTTAATGGCGCCAACTGAACTGCTGGCTGAACAGCACTTTCACACTATCGGAGCATGGCTAAAGCCGATGGGAGTCGCAGTTGGTTGGCTGGCAAGTAAAACACCGGCCAAGCAAAAGACATCAACCCTTGCGGCCTTAGAGTCTGGTGAGTTGCTGGTTGCCGTAGGCACTCATGCCCTCATTCAGGAAGCGGTGGAATATCACAAATTGGCTTTAGTCATTATCGATGAGCAGCATCGTTTTGGTGTCGAGCAACGATTGGCTTTACGAGCTAAAACCCCACCGGGAGTGGCTCCGCATCAGTTAGTGATGACGGCCACACCGATTCCGCGAACGCTGGCGATGAGCTTATACGCTGATTTAGATGTATCGAGTATCGATGAGCTACCACCAGGCCGTAAAACGGTAGATACCGTTGTGATGCCCGCCGAATCAAGGCGCGCTGAAGTCATTCAACGCGTACAAACCGCTTGCCAGCAGGGGCGACAAGTCTATTGGGTTTGCCCCTTGATCGATGAATCAGAAGCAGTCGAAGCACAGGCCGCTACCGAGGTTCATGCCGAGCTCGTTGAAGCCTTAAGCGATTTGCAAATAGGCCTGGTGCACGGTCGATTAAAAGCTAAGGAAAAAGAACAGGTAATGAGTCAATTTCGATCGGGCGAAATCAACATGTTAGTTGCCACGACGGTGATTGAAGTGGGCGTCGATGTGCCTAACGCGAGTTTAATGGTAATCGAGAACGCTGAACGCATGGGCTTAGCACAATTGCATCAACTTCGAGGTCGAGTAGGGCGCGGTAGTGAGCAGTCGTTTTGTATTTTGCTTTATAACGCACCGCTTGGCGCTATTGCCAAACAACGTTTGCACATTTTACGCGACACTAACGACGGTTTTTTAATTGCCGAAAAAGATTTAGAAATTCGAGGTGCCGGTGAACTCTTAGGTACGCGCCAAACTGGTAGTATCAGCTTTAAGGTCGCTGATCTGATGCGCGATCAAAATGTGCTTACTCATGTCGCTCCAACGGCTAATAAGCTGGCGCAACAATACCCCAACACAATAGAGCCGCTTATCGATCGATGGGTCGGTTCGAAAGAAGATTATGTTAATGCCTAAGGCGAGTTTCCAATGCAAGAACTGTTGGCGTTAGCCAGTTATGCCCTTGTGTCTTCGATTACGCCGGGGCCGAATAATATTATGCTGGCCGCATCGGGTGTTAGCTTTGGCTTTAAGCGTACCATCCCACATATGCTCGGCATTCCCTTTGGCTTTGCTGTGCAATTGGCCTTGTGTGCCTATGGCTTAGGGGCGTTTCTTATGCAGGTGCCTGCCGCAAATATGGCGCTAAAGATTTTTGGTAGCAGTTATCTTTTGTATCTGGCCTGGACACTGCGCGAGAATGTCACTAGTAGTGATAGTAAGAATGCCAAAGGCAAGCCTATGACGTTTATCAATGCTGCTTTGTTCCAGTTTGCTAATCCCAAGGCCTGGGTCATGGCAATAACTGGCGCGTCGGTTTTTTTACCTTCATTTCAGCCGTTGAGTCTTGCGATAGTCATTCTGTGCCTGATTTTTTGCCTTATCAATTTGCCATGTATTACGGTCTGGACGTTATTAGGGACCGCTATCCGAACTTGTTTATCAAACCCGATTTGGCAAAAAAGCTTTAGTGCTGTCATTGTTATTCTTACTTTGTATGCAGCAATTGCCATATGGTTTTGAGCCATCCAATGGCACTAAACGCTTGCTAGCGAATTCCAGTCACTTAAAATAAGCTAGCACCATTTGCGAATGTGACCAAGCGAACTATGAATGCGATTCCACACTACCTCGCGCTTATGCGATTTGAAAAACCGGTTGGTTGGTTTTTACTGTTGTGGCCAACCTTGTGGGCTCTGTGGATTTGCTACCAGGGTAATCCGCCGTCGGAATATGTGTGGATTTTTACGGTTGCTGTGATCGTGATGCGCTCAGCTGGTTGTGTGATAAATGATTACGCTGATCGCGATATTGACCCTCATGTAGAACGCACTCAGGCGCGCCCACTAGCGAGTGGCGCTTTGACGGCGAACCAAGCTTTGGGGCTTTTTGTGATACTTGGTTTGATTGCGATTGTTTTGCTCTTGCAGCTGCCGATGCGAGTCTGGCCATGGGCGATCCCAGCCGCTGGCCTGACGATTATTTACCCCTTTATGAAGCGCTTTATACAAGCACCACAATTAGTGCTTAGTTTAGCTTTCTCGTTTGGTATTCCAATGGTGTATGTCACCGCCGCACAACCATTTGATGCGGTGTTTTGGATGTTGTTTGTAGCCAATCTTTTATGGGTTCTGGCTTTTGATACTGCCTATGCGATGTCAGATCGTGAAGACGATTTGAAGATTGGCGTTAAGTCATCAGCGATTTTTTTTGGTCGTTTTGATGTGTTTATTATCGCGTTTTTACAGCTGGCTTTTGTTGGTCTTTGGTTAGTGATCAAACATCGTCTTGAATTGCATAGCAGCTTTCATTTGGCGATTCTGATTGTGGTCGGCTTGTTTGTTTGGCAATGGTCTCTAATCAAGGATCGTGAGCGAGGGCCGTGCTTTCAAGCCTTTGTCAATAATGCCTGGGTTGGTGCTGTGCTTTGGTTTGGTTTGTTATCTGCTTTTTGATCTATACGTTGCGCGTCAACAATAAACCGTAATGGCCCACCGGGAACAAAATCATCAAAGGGGTAACAGGTAATCAGGCTTAGTAAATTATCATCGTGTTTTAACAAGCTGTCTTTATTGATATCCAGTATTCGAAAACCAATAACTTGGTAATGAGCCTTAGCACCGAGCAAATCCTGGGTTTCAATTTCATCGCCTGCGCTTAATTCGCGTAGAAAGCTGAAGTGCGTATCGCGGTGGCCCGAGATCATCACATGTCCGTCTGTCGAAACCTTCGCGCTAGCACTTAAATGCCCAGGGCCAAAGGCTAACGACTCGCCTGAATCATCTTGCATCACATAAAGTTTCTTTTTAGCAGAGGGAATCTTTAACTCAGCGATAGCTTGAGTGTCAGCCCACCACCATGGCTTTTGCGGCGTCCCTGCCGCTAAGCCAATTTCCCAGGAGGAGGAAATCAAAATTTGTGCTAACAATGCCTTGCCATTCATATAGCTTGCTTTTAATAGCATTGCCAAACCAGCAATCAGGCAGAGTCGGCTGATTGTCTTTGCTGAGCCGTTCATGCCGCAACTCGGCGACCGAATAGGCGGCTGACTAACAATAAGAGCAAACCCAGTAGTGTAAACAAGGTCGCCGGTGTCGCCGTTTGCGGTATTGGCATGGTGCTGCCTTTGGGCATTAGATTTGGCGCATTTTTACTACGGCTTTGCTGATCTTGTGGGCGGCTGATTCTTTCTTCGACAGCAACAAAGGCAGCGAACTTACTGAGTATTTGATGTTCAAGGCTTAGTGGAAGTATCTCTGCCTTGGCCTGGCTCTTGGTCCATTCGCCTATGATAAGCTTATCCATCAGATCGGAAATTTTCTGTCGTGCCCAGACCGTGTCTAAGCTCTGGCTCTGCGATTGCGAATTGTTCGATAATGGTTGTTGCCATGGTGTATTTAGCATGGCGCCTTTAGCAACAAGTTGGCCGATTGGTTGCTTAGACTTTGCGACTACTATGATTGGCTCACCGCTATAAAGATCAGGTAGCTTTTGCGGGAATTGCTCTACCTCTTGACCCCAATCGATTTGAATATCGCGCATGACAGGCTGCGTTAATTTGGCAAACAACTCACTCATTTTTTCACTGACTTCATCAAGTTTTTTAATATAGGTGTAAGTGCCGCGACCAAAACCAGCCGCTTTACTCATAAAGTAAGTGTTGGGGGCGCTGCCAATGCCAACAGTAAACAAGCGCGCATCACCAAGTTGCTCAGCAATAGCTTTAAATGCGTCGTGCTCGTAACCAACGGCGCCATCGGTAATGAAGACGATTTGTTTCAGGAAAGTTGGGTCACTTTGAGATTGCATAGCAAATTGCATTGCACCAAGCATTTCAGTGCCACCACTGGCATCGAGCCGGTCGACCATTTTCTTAGCCTGAGCAAGATGATCGGCACTCGCATATTGGCTTTGCTGATAAAGTGTGCGAAAAGAGCTATCAAAGTCGACTAAATTAAATCGGTCGTTGGGCGTGAGTGAATCAAGGCCTTGCATTAGTGCCAGCTTGGCTTGGTTAATAGATGTGCCAGCCATAGAGCCCGAAGAATCAATAATAAAAGTGACGTCTCTAGGGATGCTGAGCTGCGTGCTGATGGTTGGCGGCGAGAGCATCATCAAAGAATAATATTGTTCTTCGCCGGCACTAGTTGTGAAGCGCTGTTCAAAAAATGCCGCTTGTGGCGCTGTGCCAGCGGCGGGAATCCAGCGCAGGATAAAGTCTGAATTCATCAATTCACTGCCCTGTGCCAAGCTAATTTGATTTAGATCTCCTGAGCTAGCCTCGTTAATAGCATGGCTGGCGATAAAGCGCTCAATGTTGATACCAGCGCGTATACGCAAATCGATACTAAAGCGGTTACTTACCTCTTCAGGCTCCGCGTAACGTTGTGGCGGAGTGACTTCGTCAGCATCTTCAGGCCGAACGGCACGTGCCCATCCCTGACCGCCTTGCACACTGATCGTTTCCTTGGCTTGCAGTTGTTTTTCAAGCTCTCTTTGTAGTTGCGGATTTATGTCGACGCCATTTGGAACATAGCGTGGCGTGAATGTTGTCGGTAGGCGCAGACTGAACTCCTTGTTTTGATAAAGTACCGTATCAACAAAAGTTAGGTGTGCGCTGACCTCTTCATATGGTGCAATATTAGCAACCTCGATGCTAAACATATTTGGTCGATGTTGTTGCAGTAAGCCGGCTTTCTTGCCTTGCTTTTTGGCTTGCTCGAAAGTGCGCTTAGCTTCTTGTTTTTCTTTGACGACTCCGCGAATGGTTCGTTCGCCTATCTTGACCACCAGGCTGTCGATTGCGGCGCCCTCAGGTAGTGGGAAGTGATATTTGCCATTAACCCATTGGTCACTGTCGTTCTTAAAATTTTGCTCAACTCGGATGCGAGCGATCAGACCACTGACTTCGCCATCGATATGGGTGTTCAATAGCAAGCTCGGAAAGGGTCGCCCCTCGGCAGTGCGCAGCTCCAATTCTCCGGTGCTGGTCTCGGCATAGGTAACGCTGTGGATTAAAAGCAGGGTAAAAAAACAGATTAAGGTTCTCATCGTAGTCTCCAGATTGTTAAAAAGAGACGTCCTTGTCGGATCAACCTCCCATGCCGTTACTATCGCGCAGTTATATGGGAGGGCAATGAGCGGTCTATGAAGTTATGTGGGGTTTATGTGAGCGAGAAAGGGTAAATTCATGGTGTTAACCCCATTTACTACCCAAGATCGATTAAAGTAGTAAGTGAAATAACCTGGCAAACTACATGCTGAATAGATTAAATAAACATAGTGATGAGCGACTAATACAAGCTTACGCAGCTGGTGACGCAAAAGCCTTTGCTCGTTTGTACGATCGTCATAAGCAAGGTTTGTATCACTTTTTATATCGGCAGCTTTCGCGTCGAGAACTGTGTGAAGAGATCTCGCAAGAGACATGGATGGCTGTTATTCGGCAGGCCAATTCTTACCAGAACACGGCTAAATTCAGAACCTGGCTATTTCGTATTGCGCACAATAAAGTTGTCGATTACTGGCGTCGTCAGCAGCATCGCAGCAAAGTCAAAGTGGTTGATGAGTTAGATCAGCTAGCCGCTGTAAGCGATGATCTCGATGAAGCGATTCGCCTACAGGAGCTGGCACAACAACTTGAATCATTGTCGGCCGAACAACTTGCTACGGTTTTATTGAAAGTGCAGGGGTTTTCTTATGCCGAAATTGCTGAGATCACGCAAGCCAAAAAGGAAACAGTCAAAAGCCGTTTGCGCTATGCCAACAAACACCTCAGAGCCTCGATGGAGGTGGTGTTATGAAAAAACAGGATATTCAGTTTTTACGTAAACACGTGAACTCATCTTCTCCAGCGCGACCAAGTCGTGAATTAGATTCGTTGATTCTTGAAGCCAGTGAGCAAGTTGCGCAAGCACAGCAAGCTAATAACCAACAAGCGCGGGTTGAGAAAAGCAAAAAGCTTTGGTGGGCGGCTAATCAATTTGGTGCGGTGAGCGTGGCTATATCGATTACCCTGGGCTTGTTGGTGTTAATGCAATTCGCCGTGCAGCCCGATGCGGCGCTTTACAGTAAATATGTCGATCAAAGCAAGGTTGAAGACATTCATTTCGTAGTTGATGATGCTTCGTCAATCAACACGATTTTGAGTCAGTACTCAATTCGTAAACCTATTCGTGAAGCAATCACTGTGCTGCCGCCATCACAGGCTGAGCGCGATATGATTTTAAAAGAGCTTGGCTTGCCAGACCCGAATACACTTGTCGCTCAGTTAAGTAGCGAGCACACTGAGCTGGTTGCGCAAGCTGAAGAGAATATGGCTCTGGCTTTTATCGACATAGAGAATTTTATCGAACAAGGGGAGTTAGACGTTGCGCGGGGCCGATATCAACAGCTTGTACAAGCATGCCATGATTGTGGTTTACCCAAATCACTGGAGGCCTTGTTGATCGAAACCGAGCTGGTATTTAGCCTGGCTTTTCCTACCTAGCGATGTAAGCGCGTTCTCGGCCCTAGGTAAAACTCAGGGTTCAAACTCAAACCTAACTCTTTTTTCGGAGGATGTTATGACCCTCTCAAGGCTTTGTTTGTCTTTTGTTAATGCACTGTTTATAACGGCTGGTTTGCTATTGCTAATGCATAGTTTGGTTTCTACCGAAAGTCCAGGGCTAGAGTTTAAAAAAATCACCAACATTAGTTTGGCGCCTATCCCTAAAGACAGTGAGGTAGAAGTGATTGCCACTAAACCGAAGCCACCAACTCTTATTGATGATCGGCCAAAAGTTGAAAAGCCAGCTGCCGACAAAGACTCCGGATTAATAATCGGCGATATTGCTGAACCACCAATTGCTCCGCCCATTGTCGATATATCGAGTGTTGGTGACGGTCAGATGAGCCTGGCTTTTGCCATTGAGCCGGCTTATCCATCGACAATGGAAAGAAGAGGTGTTGAGGGTTATGTCGTGGTCGGTTTTAGCGTTTCTGCCGCAGGTGCAGTTTTTGACCCCTATATTGTTGAGGCTGAGCCGAGCAATGGTTTCAATCGCGCCGCATTAACAGCGATTAAAAAGTTTAAATATATCCCTCGCAAACTCGCTGGCAAGCCTGTTGCAACCGATGGTCAGTTCTACAAATTTGTGTTTGAGCTAGATCAATAGATTACGTATTCTCACGCATAATCAGAGACTCTTTAATGAATGAATATGCTACCCAATTGTTGGCTGAGGTTCGAGCTTGCTCCTTGTGCGAGAAATTGCCGTTAGGCCCGAGACCGATATTACAGTTTTCGGCAGCAGCAAAAATTTTGATTGCCGGGCAAGCACCAGGCCGAATTACTCATCAAAAACGCGTCCCATTCGATGATGCGTCTGGTGATCGCTTACGCCAATGGCTGGGCGTAACACCAGAGCAGTTTTACAAGGTAGAGAACTTTGCCATTTTACCGATGGCTTTTTGTTTTCCGGGTTCAGGCAAGAGCGGTGATTTGCCACCGCCTGACATTTGTGCGCAGCAATGGCGCCAAACTTTATTAAGCCAGTTAAACAATATTGAGTTGACGATTATTTTAGGTCGCTATGCAATCGATTGGCATTGCCCACAATTAAAAGGGCGCTCGGTAACGCAAGCGGTGCAGGCATGGGAGACAATGTTCCCGGGAGAAATTGTTTTACCGCATCCCAGCCCGAGAAATAATCGTTGGCTTAAAAATAATCAGTGGTTTAGCGAATTGGTGCTGCCCAAGTTACAAAGTCGAGTAGCTTCTCTAATCTGGCCAGGCTAACTTTGCCACAACACCATTGGCCGTGTTTTGAACGGTGACTTCTCCTTTGTGCAAATGCATTATCTGTTTTACGAAACTTAAACCTAAGCCTGTGCTTTTGCTTTCACCTTGACCCTCGTTGGCCAGGGAGAAAAAACGATCAAATAGTTTATCAAGTGCAAAGTCAGGAATAGCCTCGCCCTGATTGAAAACCTTTAAAGTGTGTTGACCATCGACGAGCCCGTAGTCGATGGCCACTTCGCTTTGCTTGCGACAAAAACGAATCGCATTATCCAGCAAATTAGCAATAGCCTGACTTATCAACACGCGGTCACCAGAGCAATGTACGTTGTCTTCAATATTAGTAGAGACTTCAAGCGACTTGCTGTTGATGGTGGTGTGTCGCTCTTCGATTAATCGCTCTAGCATTGGCATAATCTCAAATTGCTCTGTCGATATATTTTCAGCACCTTCAAGTTTGGCTAATGACAACATACGATCAACAAGGCGTGACATACGTTGGTTCGAACGCTGAATGTTTTCCAAAAAACGATTTCGATCTTCAACTGGCATGTCATCGTTAATCAATTCTACCGCGCCTCGTATGCTAGTGAGCGGTGTCTTTAACTCGTGTGTTAAGCCATGAATATAATTCTCAACATAGTCTTTGCCATCAAGTTGCCGGCGAAGATTTGAGATCGAGGTGGTTAGATTTGCAAGCCGATCATCTTTAGAGTCTGGGGGAGTGACGCGCTTGCCTTCGGCCATGTCATTCGCATAGTCAGCAATGCGTTTGATCGAACGGGTAAACCAAAGCGAGAGTAAGTAGCCAATTAACAGCGCTATAGCGAGCAGGGCAAATACATAGCGTTGTAATTGCTTAGTCTCTGTAAGTAAGTGGCCCTCTAAACTATTAATCGGTTTGACTAGACTCACCACGCCGATGGTTTCGCCTTTAAGGTTTATTGGTGCGGCGACTATCATCCCTTTTGGGTCGTCGGGCTTGCGTCTTAGATCATCCAGAAACGAAGTGCGCGCTCCATAGCTGCCCTCTAAGGTGAGTTTGACATCCCGCCAGCGTGAATAATCTTTGCCGACATCTAAGCCGCTGGAGTCATAAATAATGATGCCTTTATCATCAGTAACATAAACGTGTGAATCAACCGACTCTTTAAGAACCTGATAAATCTTAGCTTCAAAGCGTCGTTGTTGTACTTCATTAAATACACGCTTAAGTTGTGAGGTGCTGAACGCGTTATTCTGTTGCGCTTCATCTTCGATAAAGCCGGCAAGAATGTTGACGCTATCGACCAAAACACTTTCAGCAGATTGGCGCATGCCATCATTGAGTCGTTCGATAGCGTTGTCTAGAGTAAACCAGATGAGTGCGCCAAGAATTAAAAAGTAAAGAATAAAAGCGCGTAAGCCGTAACTAACTTTCATAATTCCAGACTGTAGCCAAATCCGCGGTGGGTAATAATGAAGTCTTTATGAGGATTAAGTGATTTCAGTTTGGCGCGTAAAGTTTTTATGTGTGTATCAATGGCGCGATCGTCAGAAGGGTGATTGCTAGACCATATATGTTCAATTAGCTGGCGACGAGAAAACACGCGACCAGGTTGATCTAATAAAGTTGCCATTAAGGTGTATTCGGCTCGCGTTAAATCTATGGCCTGTTGTTGGTAACTAATGCTGCGTTGTTCAGGTTTATGCTCGAACACAGTAGGTGATGCTTCTATTGCTACGTTATTGCTCGCACGTTTTAAAATAACTTTAACTCGAGCGACCACTTCACGCGGGCTAAATGGTTTAACAACATAATCATCAGCGCCAATCTCAAGACCAATAATGCGATCAATCTCTTCATTGCGCGCCGTTAAAAATAAAACCGGTAACTCAAAACCAGCTTGACGAACTTGTTTGAGTAACTCAAAACCATTGCCGTCAGGTAAGCCAATATCAAAGATGGCGAAATCAAATGACTGTTGCTTTATTAACTCTAAAGCTTGCTGTGCACGGCTGAGCCAATGTGGCTCAAAGCCCTCACTTGAGAGTGCGTAGACCAAGGTGTCTGCAATCTCTTTTTCGTCTTCAACGATTAAAATTTGAGTTTTATTTGGCGTTGTCATTGCGAAGCTGGCAAAACGCTGGAATTACGTCATTTTCTCTTGGTTTGGCAAGATTTTCAAAAAATAGTATGCTCAGTTCGATAAACACAACAAACTCAACGCTCCGAGGGCTTAGCCTATGCGCTCTATATTGGTAGTTAACCCCAAAGGTGGTTGCGGTAAAACCACAATCGCCACCAATTTAGCGACTTATTATGCTGTATGGGACATGTCGACCGCATTAGTCGATTTAGACCCTCAGCAGTCATCCATGGACTGGTTGCGAACTCGACCAAAATCTGAAAACCCAATTCAGGGTTTTAATGGTTTAAAAGGGAAGATCTACCCTGATGCGGGCACTGAGCGTGTAGTTTACGATTGCCCAGCCAGAACCGACACCAAAAAAGTAGCCAGGCTAATCAAGCTTGTCGATGTGGTGATAATCCCTGTGATGCCGAGCGCGATTGATATGCGTGTTGCCGCAAGCTTTATAGCCGACATCGTTGGCAAAGTCCGGGCCAATAATGCTAACGCCATCATGGGCGTAGTAGCTAATCGCGTGCAAAAAAACTACCATTCTTATGGCGCCTTAATAAGCTTTTTGAGAAAGCTCGACATTCCACTAGTAGGCGCACTTCGTAACTCACAAAATTACGTCAAAGCCGCTGACTCTGGTATTGGAATATTCGAAGCATCCATGTCAGATGTCAAAATCGATATGAAAGAATGGGAGCCAATTATTCATTGGATTGAAGGAAAGAGAGTGTTGAAGTAAGCCGATGCGGCGATTGTTTCTAAGGAATAGGTATCGCAAATAGATACCAAGCAACTCTTTTGTTCTCAGTTGGTAGTGAATGAAGCTTGGGCAAAAAGGTGTGATGTTTGTTTTGCTCCTGTTGCCATTACGGAGTTATGGAGACAATAGTTGTATATGGTCGTCAGAAATCTATTCTCTATTTGCTAGTTGGGTCGCCAACGTTGATGTCGACAAAATTAAATCTGAGCAAACTGAACAAATTTCTAAGTATTTGTGACCAGATTTTCTGGGATTAGATGATCTTCAAAGTATTTTAACTATCTTGAGTAAGATTCAAGAGATAGAAAGAAAAAATAGTATGTACAAATTTTCAATTTCCAATCCATTTTTAAAGCCGGTAAATCAAGCTTTCTCAACTCGATTTTGAAACTAAATTGCCTGCGCTAACTGAAACTTAGCTTGTAGAATGAGCTGTGTGGTGAATTTATCTAACTGTATGAAAATTTAGAAGTAAATATGGACACTCATGGGTAGAAAGGAGTTACCTTTTGTCGGGTTTGTGTTATTGCGCGGTGTTTTGGCTCGCCCAATGAAATAAGTGATTTACGAGGAAGAGTCATCCGTTTCTGCGTTCGATCCATGAACGAGAAACAAGTTCTTATGTTTGAGTGGTTATTTCAAGTTATATTTATGGGTGTCCCGTTTAACCCTCCGGTTTAACCCTAGTCATCGCTTGACGGATACTTTAAATGAGAGACAATCATCCCTCCGAAGTTTACACGAGTTATATTTGTGCATGACCGCTAGAACTCACCTGTTTGGAACGAAAACATGAGCAACATATACCTTACCTACGAATATTGGTTCGCGGCTTTTCAACTGATTTTCGCTATGTTTGGAATGGGTGCAACACTCACCATCAAGGATTTTGAAAACGTTGTTAAAACCCCAAGAGCGGTCGCCTTTGGCACTCTGATTCAACTTGCTCTGATACCTCTGGTGGCTTACGTGTTTATCGGCACAACTGGCGTAACGGGTGGTATCGCGATCGGTTTGGTCTTGGTTGCGGCAATCCCTGGCGGCACCACCTCCAACATATTCACTTTCTTTGCTAAGGGTAATGTTCCTCTTTCGATTTCTATCACAGCGATTACTACGCTTGGCTGTCTCATTACTACGCCTTTAGTATTAAGCTTAATGGCCACTCAGTATTTGCCTGCTGACTTTTCCATGCCAACTGCCCAAATCATTCAGGAAATTGCACTGACATTACTTCTACCACTAATGGTTGGGATGGCGGTGCTTCGCTATTTACCTAATCAGGCATCAACCATTTCTAGGTGGAGTATTCGCTTGTCATTGTTGGGTTTGCTAGCCATCGTTGTCGGCTCTAGCAGCGCTGGTAGATTTGATCTGCAAGCGTTTGGCTCAAACAATTTACTGTTAGTGTTATTTTTTATTGTTCTATTGGCGCTGATTAGTTGGCTCGCCGGTCGTGTATTGCGTCTGCGCCAAGCCGATTATACAGCTATCGAAATGGAAGTCATTGTGCGCAACGTAAACTTAGGTGTACTGATAACAGCGTCGATATTCCCAGCCAGTGCTGCCAATGATATTGGAGACATGATGTTATTCACCATTCTTCTTTACGGCGCCTTACAGATGTTAGCGGCAGCGTTACTGATCTACATACGACGAGGTGCTGCCAAATAAAGGTTTAGTACTAAACAGAAACGAGGATCTCGCAAAAAGAGAGCGCACTTGGTCATTTAGGACATATATGGAAAACTGTCTAACAAGGACATCCACTTTTATGGCAGGCAAATCAAGCCATCTGTATGAGAATTTTGCCGTGCGTTAGCCGTACAGGAGCTGGTAAGGTTTGAGTTTACCCAACACTTTTCGTGATAAATAATGTAACGGAGAGTGGCGATTACAGACATATATCTGACTATGGTGGCCACAGACAAGCATAGTGTGACGCCCATCGCTTTAGATCATAGCTTTCTGACAGTTTGATTGACCTTTTTACACCATACTTCATCAAGTAAAGACATTAGCCAGGAAACCAACAAAAGTATTGGTAAGGTAGCTAAGAACGCCACAGTAACACTCCAGCCGTAGCCCAAGCTTGGTAACAACTTCAAAAATACAGCCGTCGAAACCGAAAACATGATTGGTATATGAATAACATATAAAGCAAACGATATGCGCCCTAAAAAGCGGCCTAATCTGCCATCGAGCATTCGATATATCGTGTCGTGATTTAGGGCGTAGTAAATCAATATAATCGACGCAAGCGTGTGTGCGCAGATTTGAAACAATTTCAAATATTCATTAGGTATAACATTCAAGAAGCTATAGAAACCTTTAGCGGGGCTTAAAAAACCTAGTGCGAGAAATGAAAATGTTATGCCTAAAATAAATAGAATTAAATTTGGCTGATTATTGCCGCGCGAGTTTCGATGTTGGGCAAGATAGAAGCTGAAAAAACAGCCTGAGACAAAAGCAATCATAAACAAGGGTAAAAAGCCGTTGCTTATAGGTGACAATAAGATCACCGCTATGGCAATTAAATACATCAGAAATCCATTCAGTAGCTTCTGTTGATTAAATATCGGGATCATTCCAAACACTATTAACGAGCCAATAAACTCGTAATGCATGGTCCAAAGGCTGCTATTTAAAAACAGATCTCCGCGAAAAAAAGTGGTGAAAAAGCCCTGCGTGAACGCTTCCCAAAAGGTGACTTCAAATGCCCCTCCTTTGCTGCCCCAAGCCAGCTTCGCCATCCAATCCGATTGCGTAATTTGGCTAGCTTGAAAATAGCTATATAAGCCAAACTCAATCATCAGAAATGAGAAGATTGTTGAAATTAGTGCTAACGGAAACAATCGTGGCCATCGCTTAATCACAGCAGCCGCAAGATGGTCGTTAGTTCGTTGAGTATAAAAACGATACGACAAAACAAAGCCAGACAACACAAAAAAGAAGGTGACCCAACCGCTGCCATTGATAAAGAAAAATAGTGGAGACTCTTGCAATTGCTTGCCAGGAATACCAGCAGGCGCTAAACCATGATATTGAGGCAGAAAACCTAAGACAAAATGACCTATAAACACAATAAACGCGGCAATGCCACGCAATGATTCTAATGGCGTGATTTTTTTGGTTTCAGAAGCACGAACGGGCGACATTTGGATGTTGCTTACAAGTTATCGTTACATAAGGGGATTAGAACATATTAATTTTGCTATACAAACAAGCTTGATTTTCAGTCAGCCGCTAACGGGAATATATGACTGACTGCAATACAAATACACGCATCCATTGCTAAGTGAAAAATCAAGCGCTTCAGACTCAAGTTTGTTTTAAGGATTTAGTAGTGCTTCAGGAAATTTGATCGTTGTTACCTATTTTTTGGTCTGATTCGAGGTATTTCGAAGTGGCCGACTATTCTCAGGGAGTGCTATGTTCATAGGCTGCGATAAAATTAAGGCGGTAGATGGGCTTCAGTAATTTTAGAAGTTTAATAGCTGCCGCCGAATTGGTATTCCAAGAATTCGCTAGAAAGTTTTGTCTTTACACACCTGTCTGACAATGTGCTCTGAGCCAACTCAGTGATTGAGCTGATGGCCCCTAGGTTAGGAATGTTCTTTATTGAAATTCTAATTGCGCGCTTTAAGTGAGAACTGTTCAATCTGGCACAAACTTTGCTCGCATACGGCTTTTTGCAGGGGTTGCGCTTCGAGTGCGCAGTTTTCTGAAACGGCTAATTTAAAACTACTTTTGCGAGCTTGTTCCGCTATCTCATGCAATTTTTGTTCGCCAGCACCAGAGATGGTTTTTTTTGAGTAAACCATAGAGTCATATTGCCCGCAGAGTCGGTACTTAGTTTCTACTATCTGACAATCAGAATCGGTTGCACAGAGCTTATCTAAGCCATCAAATTGTGAGAGCTTGGTAAAGCTTGAAATATCCGCTTCTTCGCCCACAGTTAGTGGCGTGATACCAAGCAGGCTGAGGCCAATAAAAACAGTCAATAGGGTTTTCATTTCACTCACCTTTTTAAAAAATACTCAATTTAAGAAAGCACTCAGCAGCCGGTTATTGATGCTGAATCAGAGATGCCACTAGGCATATGCTTGCGCGCAACAAAGCTAGCTAGGCGCAAAAGGCCGCGGCTATCGACCGCGACCTTTTACTAGTGCTTTTCATTAAAGCGTTTGTTTTAGATGTTTGCACTAAGTATTAACGAATTGACACTCGTTGCAGGCGCACACCTGGTGCTTCAACTGCTGCGTCACTGGTAAAGCGGAAGTGAATTTGAACATCAGCTCTGCCAGCAAATTGCGAAATATCAAAATCGTATGTTTGTAACGCTTGCGCGCCACTATCACGAAGCAGCAGCTCGTTCGCTCCTTCAGAATCGGTTACAAATACTTCAATAAAATCGAAGTCAACCTCAGTGTCATACTCCATATCGAAGCTTAGTTGAGCGCTTGGTAAAGCAGTCAAATCTAATGACAATATGGCATCTGAATTCACATCCGGTGCATAGGTTGGGTTGAATCCTATCTGCAATGCAGGACTAACCAAATTCCAACCGTTTTCGGCGGGGTTCGCATTGATGATAGAGAATGGCGCAACAGTCGTCGCGGTAGCAAAATCAACTTCTATGCCTTCAGCATCAACTACGACTGGCGGTTCAAGTACAATTACTTGCCGTCTCAAATTCCAGAGGCGTTTGCCAGAAAAGCTTACGCCTTCAATGAGTATCGAGTTAATTTCTCCAACTGCGAGTGTGTCTGGAAAACTAAAATCAAGAGTGCTGGTGCCGTAGAATTGCGGAGAGTAAACCTCATCAACTACCTCACCATTTACCGAGACTCTGACTTTCGGCGTATTGGTAAGCCTTAATGGGAAATCAAAATCGCCTGCGCTGCGAGTCAAGACAAAATCATTTGATGGAGCTCGCACAGCGGGTCGAAAGCGTGGAAAGAAAGAAAGGTAATTAAGTGCGCGAGTAATACGGTTGATTTGATTTTCGCCACCGTCCATTAGATCAGATAATCGTGGGCTAACCAGTAAATCAGCCTTACAGCCAAAGTCTTCGATGAACTCACCTTCATTTAAACCTTGGCGAACTGCTTGGCCGAAAGATACTCGAGCTCGATGAGTGCCAGGTAGCGGAGCGAAAACAGTCGGTACAAACTGCGCAAATAGTGAGTGTTCAAACACGTTAGCGCCGCCAGCTCCGGTTCTTGGTTCTTCACCAAATACAAAGCCGATACCTGAATCTTGCATGTGGCATGAGAAATAATCAGAAGCTGAGAAGCTATTTGAATTGGCAAGCACAGCTACCGGGCCATTGTAGACCTGGCCAAATAGATTCACTCCTGGGGCATCAAACAGGCTAAATACGCGTGTATGAGTTGCATCAGTGCCAGCAACTTCATTGATTGCTTCTTGGCCTTCAGGAAAGGCCGGCCCAAAAGCCGATTCATTAAAAATACGAGCCATTACCTCGGTATTAATTAATCTGTCTTCAGCAGTCACCGCATCGTTTCGGCCAAATAGCTGTGGTAGCTCGTCAGACAATTGACCAAAGCCACCACCGTTGTCTCGAACGTCAAAGATCATGCCTCTGGTGCCGTCGAACTCATCAAAGATAATCCGCCTAACTTCCTGCACGGCGAAATCTACGCCGTTCTCGGGTACAAAGCTGGCTAATCGAATATAGCCAAATTTGCCTAGGTTATTTTCAATTACGCCCCAGGTGATTTCAGGTTCATTACTAGGGTTGTCAGGAAAAACGTTATTAGCGACTAAACCCTTTTGTGCACGAAAGTCATTGAAGAGCTTTTGGAACATGTCTTCTTTGATATTCATATCTTTAAGTGTCAACTTGCGAGGAGTAGCCGTTGAACCTCTTGATGAGATAGCGTTTCTCGACGTGATGGCGCCTGATTCTTGTAAGGCTTGATTAGTGCTTGTTGCGGCTTCTTCTGGCGCTGGACCTCTTGTGATCCATGGGACTGTTATGGTGTAGCGCTCAAAACGACCGAATCGACCTGCTTTTCTGGTTCGAAAAGTGATGCTTACTTGATCATCTTCCGGAACTAAAGTTAGTAAATGCGGTTTGAACGTTAACCTTGCTAGTGCTCGGCTAAAGCCGCCAAATCTATTCGCGCCTTGACCAACCTCTAAATTGTTGTTAACGGCTCTTCTAATTGGCACTCGGTTATACGCAATAACCCGATCTCCCACTGCTGGGACGCGTTGATCAGGGGCAAACTCCGCGAAATCTTCGGCAGCGACTGAATCTACGTAGACTTCAAAGAAGTTTCTACGCCCTTGAATTCGTTTGAAGGTCAACGGAAGGAACGACTGAAAGTTAGCGTATGGTTGTGGAAAAATATAGTTGAGATGCAAGTCACGCTGTGATGAGAAGATGCGATAAAGCTCAGCTTCCATCTCTGCAACGCTAAGGTCGTCCAAATTGTCCACTACCGCTTGCACAGCCGGTACCGGGTCAGTGACACCAGGATAAAAATCCTGCTTCTGGAATCGATGTACATAAACGCCGCTGAGCAACAATTGAGCCTGCTCGGCCACGGTGCGTTTTTCTTCATCACTTAAATCTGGGAAAACAATATCGTCGCGAACTTCGCTAAGCGGTTCGTCAACGAATTGAGCATGGAGCTGGGCACTAAAGAATATGCTCAGTAAAAACAACAACAAAGAATATACAAATCTAGTTTGTCTCATTCGGGCCTCCTATTCAGACCAATTAAAACAGTAGGGTAGGGTGAGTAATTAACTCACCAATTTTTATGGAGTGAATTGCGATAACCAAAATGATGAACAGGTTGCGTCAAATCTAGTTTTTAAAATAGACAGTCTGACCCATCGTTCAAAATCAGTGACAACTGAATGAAGCAAAGGTTTACCGCTGATAAGGAGGTTATACGCGGTTGCCGGAAGGAACGAAGGCGTTACCGAGCTTGCACACGATCATAGACGATCATGCATATTAAGCACGTATAACCCCTACCTAAAAAAGCTTGCAGAGCTTAAGCCTTGTCTAATTCTTACGTTTTTCTGGTAACAAGATCTAAAACTACAACAGGCGTTTATTCGATAATCTTCAATTAGCTCGAAGCTTATCTTCACTTGCGGTGAGGATAATTCTTTTCTCAACATATGTAAAACAAAATAGTTGCTTTCGCATCTATTTTTTCAAAAAATGAATCCGGCAGCATATTTATGGCTGCCTAAAATCCGCTTTGCAAAGGAATCGAAGATCAATTTTTCGCAACGTTGGCCATTTTCTAAAACTATTGGATGGGTGGTAGTGACAGAAAATTTAGTTAGTACAGTTTGCTTAAGCGGTTTGTTATTCATGTTCAATTAAGGCTGTATAGGTGTGCGTAAACCTTTCGCCAATAGTCGACCTGTCGATGAAACAATTCGTGGTTGATAAATGAAGATGACTAAGTACTTTCTCATATAAAGTGTTTAGGGCTAAGTTCTAGTTCATGCTTTTAAGCTAACAATATCTCCCTTTTAAAAATTTGCACTACAGGATAAAAATCCAAAATGTTACGACGTGCTTTAGCTACTATATTTGATTGGTCTATATAGAGTCTTGACTGCTTTATGGCTCGAAAGTCACGGAATTTCTTGTATTTTTCTTCTGCAATAGAGTTAAAAGCCTATAATAGTCTCGGATGTTATTTGGCTTTATCGGGATGGTTGGGTTTTTTTTATAGGTTTTTAAGGCGTTTCCATGAAAATAATCAAAAAAGGGTTTAGTTGTGCGTTGGTGCTGGTTTTGATGCTCGGCGCTAATGTGGTTGCCTCAGAGCATCGAGGCTTTTCCATTTCTAATGTTGAAGAAGTCAAGTTTTCACTCAACACACTACGCTCCTTTAAAAGTACTGATGCGGCCAAATTGCTTTCTTTTTATTCTTTCGGCAAAAAGTTTGATTTGACTCTGTTTGAGAATAAAGAGTTACTCAACGGCTTCTCCGAAACTCGTTCAGACATCAAGTTGTACGCGGGAACGATTCAAGGGAATGATCAGTCCTGGGCGCGCGTTACCGTTGTTGGTGATAAATACACAGGTGCTATTTTTGATGGCACTGAACTTTTCTTGCTCGATCTTGGTAGCAATGTCGCTCCAGCTGTTACTAGTAAAGCTAAGATAGAAAAGGCTAAAACAGTCATTTACAAATCGTCAGATTTATCAACCAATTTAGCCTGTGGTTTGCATGATCAGCACGCGTCAAATTTTGCCTATCAAAACCTGCTGTCTGATTCGGCGCGTCAACAATTTAACTCCAATTCGCTTGAGCCCGAGTTTGAAGTTGCGCAAGCGAATGCTACCCAGCAGGTGAATGTTCGAATTGTTGCCGATACGCAATATGCGCAGAGCAGCACCTTGGATGCTGAAGCGCAGGTGATGTCACAGATGAATATCGTCGACGGAATTTTCTCTGAACAAGTTGGTGTTCAGTTTGGGATTACAGAGATTCAGGTTTTAACAAATAACGGGAATTTGACTTCAACCAATGCAAGTACGCTGTTAAATCAATTTCGCACTTTTGTTGGTAATAACAACCCTGGTCTGGCGCATTTATTTACTGGTAAGAATCTCGATGGCAGCACAATTGGTATAGCCAGTTTGCGAGGAATTTGTCGCGCTTTTGGTGTTGGTTTAACTCAGGCAGGTGGTAATGGCACCTTCGGCGCTTTAACAGCGGCACATGAATATGGGCACAATTTCGGTGCACCGCACGATAACCAAACGGGTTCGGCTTGTGCAACTTCGCCAGGTACGTTTCTAATGAATCCATCTCTTAATGGCAGTGATCAATTTTCGCAATGCAGTCTGATGCAAATAGCTAACACCCTTGTCGGAGCGCAATGTTTGATACCGGTAGATACCGATCCACCTGAACCAGCGGCGGATTGTGATTTGTCGATCAACTTTGCCGATGGGGCGAATGACTTTGAGTTTGTTGATGATCCGCAGGCGCCGCTGTATTCCTCTGGTGCGACGTTCGGCTCTGGAATTAATACCTTACTCGGTGGTGTCGATGGAAATGATATTGCTGATATCGAAGGTGTGTGGTCACGCCAGTGTTTGAGTGATAGTGGTGGTGAGCTGCGGTTTACCGTTCAGGCCTCTCTAATGCAAAGCCCGGAATATGAAGCCAACGAATTCAGTCAAATTGGCCTGCGAGTTAATGGTCAGCTAACGGTATTCGACACAATCACAGGTGATGGTAATGGCGGCGCCGCACCGACTACTGGGACGCAACAATATAGTGTTGATGTGTCATTAACTCCTGGCTTAAATACCATTGAATTGACTTGTTTTAATAACCTTAAAACGTTCGAAAACGAAACCACCGAATGTCGGTTTAATCGATTGGATACAGCTGAGCCAACTACAGCCCCCGAGCCGGACGATGAAGAATTTTGTTTTCCGATTAGAGCGCGGAACTCCAGTATTTCGGTTGTTTGTTTGTAGTTTAGCTTGCTTAAATTTTATGAAAATCAGAGAAATATTATTTGTTGGTATATTAATCACGTTTGGCACTTCTGGTGCCGCTTATGCTCAGCTTAATCTTGCGTCTGTTCAAGACCAGGACAGCATAACGGTAACAGGCTTTGGTGAGGTTACAGCCGAACCCGATTTGGCGATCATCTCTATTTCAGTATCTGCCATTGATATCGACGCGAATGCCGCCAAAGCAGAGGCTGATGAGAAGTACCAGGCAACTCTAGCGGCGATTAAAGAAGAGAGCATTGCTAAGGCTGATATCAAAATAGCAGCGATTTCTTTAAACCCTGAATATGATTGGGACAACCGTACACGAACCTTAAAGGGCACCCGAGTGAATCGCGCGATTACAATCATTGTGCGCGATTTAGAAAATGTAGCCAGATTATTGCAAGCACTGATTGAAAGTGGTGTGTCATCCATTGATAGTGTGCAAACGGGCTTTGAAGACCGAAGTAGTCTTGAGCGTAAGGCACTTAAAGCGGCTATTGATGATGCTAAGGAAAAGGCTCGGTTTCTTGCCGATCAATTTGACAGAAGAATAGTAACAGCCACTAGTATTGTCGAGAGAAATCAACCTGCGACAAGCTATAATAATGTTCAAGAAGTCGTTGTGTCAGGCTATAGACGTTCGGCTGGAGCAAGTTTGCCGCAGGAGCATTTTGGTGTTCACCATATAAGCTCTCAGGTTTATGTGATTTTTCACATTGACTAAAGTTTGGGTTTAGGTTTGGTTTGTCGCTGCTCCTTCTATCAAACCTTTATTTTTAAGCCAACTACAAGTTAATAGCTTTTCAATTCTCGCTGTTCTATTGCTCAGCGTTCTCGGCATGACCTGGTTTTGATTTTTGTACAGGGATCTCGATCTTACTAATGTTCTCAATTGGAATGACGTTAGTTTGATTAGTCGCGTGACTATGAGTGAATACGAAATTACTAGTTGAACCGAGAAGTGTTCGTTCTTTATTGCTGTCTTCAAGCGCATCACTAAAAACGATGACTTTGTTGCCTTCCCCTTGTTTGATGTGATTGCTCTGCCATTTGGCATACGAAGAGACAAAAATTTGCGCGTAGATTAAACAAAATCCGATCAACATGATCAACATATAGTTGTTCCTGATATCAGCGTAGAAGAAGGTGAGGATAAGCGTGCGGCGAAAACTTTTTGGTTTTGCTTTCCACTTATAATAAAAATCATGAGTGTAATATCCGATGAGTTCAATAAATAGAGCGACGAGCAAGCCGCCGAAAAAGGCTAAAATTGCCGCGGGCTCACTTATTCCTGCTGTCAACAAATCCGAGATATTCGCCAGCTTTAATATCGCAATATCAAATTCCTTATAAAAGCTCCAGCTATAGAAGATTCCACAAATTGTTAATAGCACATAGGAAAGCGAAACGACCAAACCTGGTTGTTCACGCAAATATTGCAAAATCTTGAAGGTCTGAATTTCGTATTTTTCGTTTACCAAAGGTGTTCTCTAATAAAACCTGGGTTCAGCCATTATAGATTCCATTGGAATATTTACCATAGTCAAAAGACATCCCCCAAGCCGCGGGACAGACCAGTGATAGTTTGCCAACGATACTGACAAGGAAATGATCAAAACTAACCACATCTAGCAGAGAGGCAACATGTGGTTATCAAGCTATTTCAGTTTATTCAGTCGATTCCTGTGCGGAATTATTAGCCTGCTTTACTTTTCTCAATCGCAGGCTTATCAACAATCAGAATTACGTAAAATCGCCGCCGCCACAGACACGCCAATTAAAATGTTTATTGGCTATGGCACTCGCACTGGCCAATATAAAAAGCAATGTATTAAACAGATTGCTGAGCGTACAAAGGAGCAAAGTCCAGACGCGCAAAGTGTGTTTAAGATGATCAGCTCAATGGAGGAAATGACGCGAGATCGCGGCATGGATATCGCCGCGAGTATTTAAGCAAGCGGACTGGTGGCTTCGGTAAAAGCATCAGTGGACACGAGTATTGAAGAGCAGGTTCGAGAAAAAGTAGAGTCTAAGGCTGCCTATGCGCGATTTACTGACTTGGCTGCACCGCTATTTGTTAGCCCAAATAAAAACTTGAGCTGAATAAAGTGGGCAAAGAGGCTTTTGTTGCATTCAGGCAAGGTAAGTTTGGTGCCTTCGAACGCCGTTGTGGAGATGCGGTAGTGCTAGGTTTTTAAAAAGCGCGCGAATATAGGGGCGTTGGCAATTTAGCTAAAAGCTCATCATTTAAAGGCAAGTCACGCGATATTAAAACTGAGCTAGCGGCACGCTATATGATGGCGAAGATGAGTGCTAGTGTTAGTTTATCTGATGAAAAGGCTGGTGATGCTAAACAACTTAATATCGATATTTCTTGTACTGCCTTCGGTGATACTCGAATTCGTGGAGCGAGTAATTTTCGCCAGTTACGAAAGGCGTTTGAGGAATTTTCCGAGCGGCCATTATAAAAGTGACTTTGATCTCGAAATTTCAAAAAAGCAACGCCGCAAAGTAGAGAAAATTCTAAAAGGCAACTCCTAATGAGTTCGCCTACGACCTCATTAAGCAATGTTGCTATTAGCTGGTGGGCTGACTGGTTTCTAAAAGTTAGGCTTCTTAAGAAGCCATAAGCCCTTTTATGCAATGCCAGACTCTATACTGAGAATAGTTTGGAACTGTTAGTAACATTGGAATGCGTGATGTTACGAAAAATAGAATTGCTACCCACTAATATGTATCGCTATTTCATATCACTATTCGGTTTTATTCGAGGTTCCAGCTTAAATAGAGCTTTCAATTTTCAAAGTGCTTTTTGATTGTGCGAACCACATAGTCAAGTTCGGATTCAGTGATGTAGGCAAAGCATGGAAGGTTTAATACCGAATTCGAGATATAGTCAGCATTATTGAGATCTATCTTGTTTTTTAAATAAGTTGACGCGCCTGGTTGACGACTCATCGCGCCAGGGTAAATTGTACCGAAACCAATGCTGGCGTTTTTTAGGGTGTCGATAAGGTTGCCGCGTAAATCAGGTGGTAGCATCGATACAGCGCAATATCCATTTTCCTGCACTCTATCTACTGATGTTACAACGGTAATTGGTAGGCCTTCGAGATGTTCTTGGTAATATTGAATAGCCGCACGACGGCTTTCGAGTCGAGATTCCAAGTGAGCTAATGATAGATTTAAGAATAAAGATTCATACGAACCGATTCTTGAATTCCAGCCAACTAAGCCGTGTGAATAGTGATCGATTCTTCCGTGATTACAAAGGGCTCTAGCCGTGTCTGCCAGCTTTTCATCATTGGTAAATATTGCACCAGCATCTCCAGACGCTCCCAGGACTTTTGCTGGGTAGAAGCTTGTCGTAGCAATTAAGGCGTTTTCAAAAACTGAACGTTGGTCGTAGAGAGTGCCGAAGCATTGCGCACAATCTTCTACCAGCAGAACCCCTTTCTTTTTTGCGTAGTTTCGAATCGCTTCCGTATCTGGGCAGGCCCAACCGTATAAATGAACTAATACGGCTGCTTCAGGCTTAAACTTGTCGACGGCTTCTTGGAAGGTTGCAATATCCCAGTGACATGATTCTCTGTTGACATCAACAGTAATCGGCTCCGCACCAGCGTTGATGACAGCTTCAAAGGTGGCCCAAAAAGTCATGTCAGGTATCAGCACTTTCTGGCCCTGGCCGACCCCGACTGTTCGCAATGCAACCTGTATGGCATCTGTGCCATTTGCGCATCCTATAACGTACTTAGCTTGTGACTTACTAGCGAGCGTTTTTTCTAGCGAGCTAACTTGCGACCCCCCAACGAACTGAGTGTTGTCGACAAGTTCCTTCACGCCCTCTAAAAAGCGCGCTTTAAATCCCGATTCAAAACGATTCAATGCGATAAATGGAACGTTGTCGATGCTTATATTTGCCATACAGTTGCTCGCCGGTCTCCGGCTCTGAGTAAAAATTAGGTGCCACAGATAAATTTGTGAACGAATACCGAGAGTGAATGATATCGCGGTGAAGCGAGAATGTCAGTGCTGGCTATAGCAACTGATTTTTTGATTACGAAAAAACAGGATGTGTCATCACGTTCCTGAAAACGTGTAGAATTTTCGATTAGTTCTTTATATGTGGAGATGCTATGCGATTCAGCTATATACGATTGTTGTTGGTTTTATTGTTAACCACTTTTTCCTATTCGGTTTTTGCTCAAAATAAGATAAATATCGATGTGCCAATTGAAAAGGTGATTCTGAGCTACGCAGAATCGAGTAATGAGAAGTTTGTCATCGACCCTCGGGTGAAGGGGAAGGTTCGATTGTTAGGCCAGGAACTATCGAGCCTGTCGCTGGATGATCTGAATATTATTTTAGAGGTACATAATTTTGCAGCAGTTCGAGTGGGCGACTATTGGGTTGTCGTGCCAGGCAATATCACCAGGAATATGGCAATTAGAACAGTGCAGAAAGGAGAGACATATTCGGCTGCGGAACAGGTAAGCGACGTAATTCACCTTAGTAAACTTTGTCCGCAAGATCTAGTGCCTGTGCTGCGGCCTTTACTTTCTCCAACGTCGCATTTCGGCCCAGAATTTAAATCAAGATCCATTGTGATTACCGGCTCTTATGCAAATACGCAAAAAATTCGTTCGATAATTGCGAAGATTGAATCTAATGTGAGTAAAAAGTCGAGCTGTCAACCAGAAGATACTGAGTAGGTTAATCAATAATTGCTAGACTCAATTTACTAAGAAGCAATAGCCAGCGCTAACCAGATTCAGTGTGACGCTCTGGGCTGCTAGGCCTTCCGTCGAAGAAGGTTCCTATGTCGTTAGAATCTTCTTCGAGATCATTGTCTTCGGAATCTTCCGGTGCTTCTTCGACGATCTCAAATGTGGCGGTGCTTTCAAACTTCTTGTTTTGATCCATTTTAAGGCGAAGATTATTTGGCGAATCAGAATTCTTAAGTGCTTCTTCGCGTGTAATAGTGCCCGCATGGAAGAGCTCAAGTAAAGCGGCATCGAAAGTTTGCATGCCGTATTGTTCTGATGCCTCCATAGCTTCTTTTATTTCATCGATCTTGCCATCTTTAATCAAGTCCTTGATTCTCGGTGAGCCGGTCAAAATTTCGATCGCAGCTGTTCTGCCACCGCCTTTAGTTTTCACCAGGCGCTGAGAGACTAGGCCTCGCATATTTAAAGATAGATCCAGGTAGAGCTGTTGATGTCTGTCCTCTGGGAAAAAATTGATAATCCGATCAAGTGCTTGGTCAGCATTGTTAGCGTGCAGGGTAGACAAACAAAGATGGCCTGTCTCAGCAAACGCGAGGGCATGTTCCATGGTTTCGCTATTTCTGATTTCACCAATTAGGATTACGTCTGGCGCCTGCCTAAGAGTATTTTCTAGGGCGTCAGAATAACTATCGGTATCAACGCCAACTTCGCGTTGGTTGACAATGCTTTTCTTGTGCGGATGCACAAATTCAATTGGATCCTCAATAGTAATAATGTGTCCGGCATCAGTCGAGTTTCGATAGTCAATTAGCGCCGCTAAAGAGGTCGATTTGCCTGAACCGGTTCCACCGACAAAAATTACCAAACCTCTCTTTTCCATTACCAGGCTTGTTAACACCTCAGGTAAACCGAGATCTTGATAGTTAGGGAGTTCAGTTTTAATTACCCTGATCACCATTGCCATATCATTTCTTTGGCGAAAAATATTGACGCGAAATCGACCAATGTCGGGCTCGTCAATCGCGAGGTTCATTTCAGGTCTTTGTTCAAAGGCTTTGAGCTGATCGGCTGACATAATCTCAGAGCCAATCTTTTCAATATCTTGCCCCGTTAGATGTTGTTTACCGATCTTGTAAAGGACGCCATTTACCTTCATTGACGGTTGGACATTTGAGGAAATATACAAATCTGAACCGTCTTTCTCGACGATCAACTTCAATAACGACTTAAGCATTTTAAAATTCTACAAACTTCTTTCTCGTCATTATATTTGTTTTCAATTACCTATATCTTGCTAAGGCTCGCTTAAGTTTAAAATTGTGTGAACATTTAATTAGAGATGAACAAAGTTGTTGGTGGTTAGTAAATTTGTTGGCGGTAAGGTAAACAGAAAGTGCGTTAATTTTTTGGTTGATCTATCTGTAGTTGTTATATGGGCTGTAGTTGTTATTTGGGGCTCGGCAGGTACAACGCATGCGCAATGCCTATTAAACACAGTGCATTTTGGGCTAGGTCAAAGCACTCGGGTTGATTCGGTCGTGGTTCGCTGGCGAGACGGCAGTCGCCAGGAGCTTAAAAACCCATGCGTAGATCAAATTATTTCGGTCGGAAAATAGCTTGCTCACTGTCTAGCCTTGTTGCAAAACTATATCCCTCATTAAACGAGCGTGGTCATCTTGATCATTAAGGCATGGAATATAAGAATAACTTTCTCCGCCTGCGGCGAGAAATATTTCTTGGTTTTCACCTTCGATTTCTTCAAGCGTTTCCAGGCAATCGACGCTGAAGCCCGGGCAAATGATATCAACCGATTTCACTCCCTGGTTTGGCAGAGCTTCAAGCGTTTTGTCGCAATAGGGTTTGAGCCATTCCTGAGCACCAAGCCTGGACTGAAATACCAACATCCATTCATCGTCGCTTAAGCCTAAATAGTTAGCGATTGTCTGGGCGCTTACTTCGCATTGATGCTGGTAAGGGTCGCCTTTTGCGACATATTTTTTGGGAATGCCGTGGAAAGACATCAATAATTTTTGCTTGCGGCCATGTGCTTGCCAATACGACTTTATCGATTCGCCGATCGCTTTGGTATACGCTGGGTTTTGATAGTAATCACTAATAAATTGAAGCTTAGGAACCCAGCGTTGTTTGTTGAGCGCTTTACTTAAGCCGTCAAAAGTCGAACCGTTGGTACTACCGCTATACTGCGGGTATAAGGGTACAACCACCAGCTCACGGATGCCGGCCTCATGCAGATTTCTTACCGCGCCCTCAATGCTCGGTTTTCCATAACGCATTCCTATCTCGACGCGAAAATCATCGCCTAGTAGCTGTTGTGTTTTGGCTGCAAGCTGCTCCGTGTTCAGCAGCAGCGGAGAGCCTTGTTCTGTCCAGATTTCGCGATAGGTAGCTGCGCTTTTGTGTGAGCGCACATTGACGATAATGCCTCGAACTAATAGTGCCCGAAACAAGCTTGGCAATTCGATGACTCTCGGGTCCATCAAAAATTCAGCAAGATATTTTCTAAGACCGGGGCATACTGGCCGGTCTGGCGTGCCTAAGTTAGCTAGTATTACCCCGATTTGGGTATTCTGCTTTTGTATGTCGTTGGCTTGGCCGAAGTATTTCATGCGCGAAGTGTAGTCATTCTCAGGTTGGTGATTTGTGAGTTTTTTAGCATTCTATCTCTAGCGCGAGTAGTGTTCTTTATTGATGCTGATTATAATAAGCTTCTGACGTTTTTAGCGCGGCTCAATTTTCAGCCAGCTATTTTCTCAGGTCGGTGATCTGAGGCTTTTACTGGGTCGGCGCAGCCAAAGTCTAGGCAAATACGCCAACAAAATAAATACCTCAGCAAGGAGGCTGGTTCAGCTTCGGTTCAACTTGAATTGGTAATACTTTGGCGCTCTAAACGTTCTATTTACTTACAAAACGGTATTCGTTTTCTGTTGTGAAATTATTATGCGATTATTTGCTTTGATGATGCTGCTCTTTGCTAGCCTTGGCTTTGCCTCAAATGGCATGGCAAACCCTTATGCTGATGCGCTTCCGGCCTGGCAGCAAACCTTAAATGACTTTGTCGATGATCAAGGTCGAATAGATTTCCACGCCTTGTCAAAAGACACAAGTTCTCTTGATGTGTTTGTCGACGCGGTTGCGAAAGTAAGCCCCCGCAGCAATCCAGACTTGTTTTCTACCTCTGAAGAAGTGTTGAGCTATCACATAAACGCTTATAACGCGCTAGCAATGCGCGGTGTTATTGAGCGTGATATACCCGACAACTTTAGTAGCCTGCTCAAACGTGCGTCTTTCTTTAAGTTTCGCAGTGTCGTGATTGGTGGGAAGAAAACCAATTTGTATGACTATGAAAACAAAGTGATTCGCCCCTTAGGAGAGGCGCGCATGCATTTTGTTTTGAATTGTATGGTGGTTGATTGTCCGCCACTGTTGAAAAAAGTCTATAAGCCAGCAACCTTAGAAGCCGATCTGCAATCGGCTACGCTGGCGTTCTTTAATAACGAAAAATACGTGCAAATCAATGATGCCAAGCAAGAGGTTTGGTTGTCTCGCTTGTTGAAATTCTATACTGAAGACTATGTGAGCTCAGGTAAGAAGCGGGATTTAATTGGCTACGTAAACCAATATCGTGAGCAAGCGATACCACAGAATTTCAAGGTTAAGTTTCTGTCTTACGATTGGACCGTGAACCAGCAGCCAGAACCGTTTGCCTCAAAGGTTGTGCTATTAGAAGCGGATGCGAACGGAGCCTAAGCCTGCGAATTTTCTTTAAATACTAGCGTGTACTTTGAACATCAGGGCATATCGATAGCCTACGATTCATTGGTAGGTAATTCCCCAACGGTAGTTTTTCTACCCGGATTTAACTCAAACCGGCAGGGCAATAAAGCTCAGGCTTTGAATGATTATTGCGTGGATAAATCGCATGCCTTTTTACGCTTTGACTATCGCGCGCATGGCGATTCCAGTGGTGATTTCGCCGATTGCTGCATCGATGATTGGCTCGCCGATGTGTTAGCGGTGATAGATCAACTATGCCAGGGCGAGCTTATCTTGGTTGGTAGTTCCATGGGCGGCTGGTTAGCATTACTGGCAGCTCTGCAACGCCCGCAAAGAATCAAAGGTTTGCTGCTCATTGCTTGCGCGGCAGATATGACCCGCTATTATCCCGCGCGACTAGAAGGCTTGGAATCCGAAACTGATCAGCAAGGAAGGCAGTTTTTCAACGTGCCAAATCAATATGATGACGAGGCCGATTATCTAATTTATCAGCAGCTAATTGACAGTGGGGCAAAACATTTTCTGCTGGATTCGCTGATCAACCTTGATATGCCAGTGCGATTACTCCATGGCGATAAAGACGATGTGGTGCCTTGGCAACGCTCTCAATCTGTGTTGAATGCGCTTAGCTCTTCAGATGTTAGCCTACGTGTGCTCCAAGGTGGAGATCACCGTTTGTCGTTAGCGGAGCACCAATCTGAGATGCTTAACCAACTCGAAAATCTGATCGATTTGGCCTAATAAAGCCTAGTTTTACTTTTTACGGCCTACTTAATAGTACCAAATTATGTAATGCTTAATTGTGTCCAAGGTTTGGAACACTTTGAGGAGGATACATGGCATCAGAGGACCATTTGGATGGTGTTGGCAAACAGCGGGTACAGTCTAAACTACGTATGATTCGTAACGGCGGGAGCACGGTGAACGCAGTGCGAGCCAAGCGCTGCGCGGCGGTTGCTCAACGTACTAAGAAAACTAAAGAACAGGCGAAGAGTAACAGACAGCCCCAGTGGGAGTCGGTTGACGCTGGGGCAAGCGATATCATTGTCGATGTATTCATTGAGCTACAAGATGAGTTTGTGGATTTATATACCAGTCTGTGTTTACCAAATCCTAAGGATTTCAATGATGATCCGCCTGAGCTTGAACTGAAGATCACCAAAGCCGCCGGGCGATATCTCACTGCTGAAGTGACTTTGTCGATGCTCGACATGCTTCAGTCTTGCGACAAAGTTGTCTCAATCGAGCTTGGTCAAGAGCTTAAAGTATCGCCACCGATTCTCGCCCGACAAAGCCAATTGAGTAAACGGCCACCGGCTCGGCGAATAAGCAGCCGGTTCAAGAACGATGGCGGCAAAAATGTACTAATCGGCATTATTGACATTGGTGGTTTTGATTTTTCACATCCTGACTTTCTGGATGAAAATGGTCAAACTCGATTTGTAGAAATCTGGGATCAGGCCGCCAGCACTCGCAAGCCGCCAGAATCGTTTGCTTATGGGGCGTTAATCGAACAACAACACATGAATCGTGCAATCGATGCCAGCCGTCACACTGGTGGATTGCCAGCCTACGAACTTGAACCACAGAGTCTGCAAATGCGCTCTTCGCATGCAACGCATGTGGCTAGTATCGCGGCAGGCAAATATGGAGTCTGCCCGCAGGCAAAACTTGCTGGTGTGTCACTTGCTTTACCCAGCGATGAGTTAGATCGTCGTTCATCTTTATATGATTCAACGCGGCTAGCGCATGCGGTTGATTACCTTTTCAAATTGGGTAGCCAGTTGCCGACGCCCTTGCCGGTAGTGGTGAATATTAGTCTAGGGACTAATGGTCACGCCCACGATGGCAGCAGCATTGTGAACCGTTGGTTAGAGCGAGCACTCGATGTGCCGGGCCGAGCAATCTGCGTTGCCGCAGGTAATGCCGGTCAAGAAGCGCCTACCGGCCCAGATGATTTAGGCTTTATGCTTGGGCGAATCCACTCCAGTGGTCAAATCACCGCTAGCGGATTGAGCAGCGATTTAGAATGGGTAGTAGTTGGAGACGGCCAGGGAGACCTCTCTGAGAACGAGCTTGAAATTTGGTATGGCCCGCAGGATCGAATGGCGATCGAAGTGCGTCCGCCCGGCAGCAATAAGTGGCTGGGGCCGATTGAGCCTGGTGAATTTCTGGAGAATAAATGGATAAAAAATACGGGCTTTTTAAGTGTTTATAACAATTTGTATGCGCCCTCAAACGGCGACAATCATATAGCGTTGTTTCTTAGCCCGTTTATGAGTGAGACACAACCGATGGGTATCAAACGGGGAACCTGGACGGTGCGTTTGCATGGCCGCGATATTCGCGATGGCCGTTTTAATGCCTGGATTGAACGCGATGACCCACGCCGAATCAGGCGCTTAGATTCGGATTTAGGCTGGGCTTACCCTTCGTTTTTCTCACGCAAAACAGCGGTTGATAACTCCACCGTTAATTCACTGGCGGCAGGTCATAGGATTATTTCGGTCGCTAACTACAACCCGCATCAAGAATCGATTCACATCACCAGTAGTCAAGGGCCAACGCGCGATGGCCGCGACAAACCTGAGATTGCCGCGCCCGGAAGCGAGGTGCTGGCCGCCAATGGTTTTTCACCTCGTGATCAGGCCTGGGTAAAAATGACCGGCACCAGCATGGCGTCGCCTTATGTGGCTGGTGTGGCTGGCTTGATGCTAAGTGCCGACCGGCAATTAACCTCGGCACAAATATCGGGTATTTTAAAACGCAATGCGCAGCCTTTGCCCAGTGCCAACTATCGCTGGCAAAATGACGCTGGTTTTGGCGTGGTGGATGCAGCAAGCAGTGTGCGCGAGGCGCAAAAAATTCACCTTCTTAAGGATAAAACATAATGAAGATCGAAGCCTTTCACGTCAAAGATGGCGACTGTTTACTGATCACAAGCGACAGCACCACAATGCTGGTCGATGGAGGCCGTGGTTCGGCCTTTAAAGACAATGTCATGCCTCGTTTAGCGCAACTCGAGCAAGATCAGCGTGATCTTGACTTGCACTATATTTCGCATATCGACGACGACCATATTTCGGGTGCCTTAGAACTCATTGAATCGCAAATTGCCTGGAAAGCCTTTGATTTTCAAAGTCAGGACCCTGATTTTATTGGCCGCGAACCACGATTACCGCGTACGCCGGATATAAAAGCAATTTGGCACAATGGTTTTAATGAGTTGATTGATGATGATACCGGCAAAGTAGAAGGCGCCTTGAATTCCGCGACTCGAACACTTGGGCTTAGCAGCGGGCTGGGCGCTAGTCAGGAAAACTTATTTGAGTTGTATGAGAATCTTACTACGGGTGTGCGCAGCACACTGGAATACAACTACCGAATTGATCTTTGCGGCTTTACTGATCGTTTAAATAACCCCTCTGTGCGCAGTGACAACTTGCTGGTGGCTGATAGCTCTACCGCTGACCTTAGTCTTGGTGATTTAAGCATCCAAGTGCTGGGCCCGACCACCAAGATGCTCAGA
Organism: uncultured Gammaproteobacteria bacterium; assembly: GCA_964455815.1. Classification (GTDB taxonomy): domain Bacteria; phylum Pseudomonadota; class Gammaproteobacteria; order Arenicellales; family Arenicellaceae; genus Arenicella. The sequence goes on along the minus strand of CAYVYS010000003.1, from coordinate 66,101 downwards.
GAGTTGCGAGATTACTGGAATGACTGGCTGGACAAAAACAATTTGGACGTACCTGAGCTGCGTCGCAAAGCAGAGCAAGAGGCCGAAGACGCAGGCGTTAGCCTCGAGCAGGCCACACTCAACTTGCTTTTAAAAGAGGCATCTGAATTAGGCGAAGGTGAAGACGGGATTTCTGAACCCAATCTAGCCTCGCTATGCTTGCTTGTTGAGCATCAAGGTAAATCTATTCTACTCACTGGCGATGCGGGCAGCCGAGAAATTCTCGATGGATTGGCACAGCGAGGTCTCTTGGATGCTGGCATATTGCACGTTGATGTATTAAAGGTTCAACATCATGGTGCGGCGGCGAATGTCACCAAGGAGTTTTGTGAAAAGGTCACCGCAACTCACTATGTTTTTTGCGGAAACGGCGCGCACACCAACCCAGAGAAAATCTCCGTTGACGGTTTAATCGAACATCATCTGGCCTTAGTCGGTGGTACCGAAGCAATGCATCTCTGGTTCACCACGCACAGCTCCACGCCCGGGATCACTGATAAGCAGTCGAAGTTCTTAAAATCCTTAGAAGATCATCTCGATCAAAAATGGGCGACCGACGCCGCACGCATCGTCCGCCACTATCCACAAGACGATGGCGTGAGCTTAAAGATTGAGATTGATTTAGAACTTCCTTAGTTAACTAGTACTGCACTAACTTGGCAGTAATGCCTTGCTCGCCACGAATTTCAATCGTGCATTACCTCCAGGATTCGGGGATGCGGTATTCCTGATCAACCATAAAATCAAATTTAGCGAAATTTGAGTTCCTTTACTTCGCCGGGTATTTCTATCAAGCTTACTGCTTGTTTTGATAAATGTTCTACAGCGTAATCTCTATTACGAAAATTGATGTCTACAATCACTGGGCTTTCGCTGTTAAGAATACTACTTATTTTATTCGCAACCTCACCATGGGCGGATACCAATTTCGGATACGTATCCGACCATTCATCAAAGAGAGTAAGTGCTTCGGAGTAACGGCTACTAATAATTAAACTTTTAAAAACAGTTTCCTCAGTTGAGAGAATCATTTCTGGATCAAATAGCCGAGCTTCGTCATCCGTTACACTTTTATCAAATAACAGTATTTTTCTTGAAGCATCTAATATGCTATCAGCATCTTGTTCTTTTATTGCCAATTGTAGTTCAACGAAACTGAGTCGTGCCTGTGCGTAGAACGTCAAGCCTGACGATCTACTCATTTGTTCTATTTTTCTTTAAATTAGGGTTGGCCTTACCTAGCTCTTTTACGGCTGCCTTATACGCTTTACCAAATAGCGGAGATACAGCATCAGGCCTATTGGCAATTTCAAATCTAATCAAGATTGATTGTTGACTTGATACCGGCTTGTCATTGAAGCTGGTCGGTTGATACTTATATTTTCTAACAGCGGCTAATGCCGGCTTCTCTAGGAATCTGCTGGTTGAATTTATCACCACTGGCTCAAAAATTTCCCCGTTGTAATCAACCATGAAGATGATTTCTACCAATCCGTCATTTGCCTGTATCAACTCTTTACGTGGATAGAAAGGGGGGCACGTTTAATAGGCTTGGCTTGGATAAATTTTGCAGAGGTAGCAGTTGGCGCAACTAGGAAGCCGATAGTCAGAGTAAAAATCAATTAAGAAATTAAAAAATCGATCTACAATATTCCTTAAAATCTAACATTCTCCTTTCCCCTAAATAGAGTAACTATATGCATTAGCCTACCTTATATCTGCATTTTGCACATTACTTAGAAAGATCCATGATCGTCAAATTTAGACAAGCGCTGGAAGTACAAAAAAAGCCGCGATATTTCGCGGCTCTTTATTGATATATTTAACTTGAATTTAGGCTTAGGCAGCTAGTTCCTGATTTGTGGCCTCCTCTTCATTGTTGTAAGTCAACAAATACTCAAACGCGGCAAGTGAGGCTTTGGAACCTTCGCCCATGGCGATGACGATTTGCTTATACGGTACTGTGGTGACGTCGCCGCAGGCGAAGATGCCTTTTTCGGAAGTTTGGCAGCGCTCATTGACGATGATCTCGCCGTACTGAGTTCGTTCGACCAAGCCTTCGGCAAACTGACTGTTTGGTATTAAGCCAATTTGCACGAATACGCCGCTAAGATCACGCGTTGCGACATTGCCGTTGTCGCGCTCTTCGTACTCGATGGCATTGACCTTGCCGTTCTCTGCAAGAATTTGCTTAGTCGCTACGTTCTTGAGAATCGTGATGTTGTCGCGATTCTCTGCCTGATCAACCAAAACTTGATCGGCTTTGAGCGTAGGTAAAAATTCAAACACTGTGACTGATTTTACGATGCCTGCTAAATCTAGCGCGGCTTCGATGCCAGAGTTACCACCACCGATAACAGCGACGTCTTTGCCTTTGAAGAAAGGTCCATCGCAGTGTGGGCAGTAAGCGACACCATTGCCGATGTTTTCTTTCTCGCCGGGTACACCAAGCTCTCTCCAGTTGGCACCAGTAGCAAGAATTAAACTCTTGGTTTCGATGATTTCACCGGATGACAGTGTGAGTGTTTTAACGTGACCTTTTTCTATCTCGTTAACGCGAACGTGTTCTTTGACTGTGACGTCATAGTCTTTCAAATGCGCTTGCAAGTTGCCGGTCAGTTCCGGGCCGGTGGTCGATGACACTGAGATGAAATTTTCGATTCCCATAGTATCTTTAACCTGGCCGCCCAGGCGTTCGGCAACGAGTGTCACCTTTAAGCCTTTGCGTGCCGAGTAAATCGCCGATGCAACACCGGCTGGCCCGCCGCCGACAACCGTCACGTCTTGCAGTGGCAACGTTGGCTCGGTGCTCGCTTGCGTCATAGCTGGAAACTGCTCGGCCATTTTACTGACCAGTTCGCTGATACTGATTTTGCCATTTGCGAACCGTTCGCCATTTAAAAACACTACTGGTACACCTTGAATATCGCGGTTCTGGATTTCTTCTTGGAAGAGCCCACCGTCAATCATTTCGGTGCGAATATGGTCGTTACTCAAGGCAAACTGATTAATGGCCTGCACAACATCTGGGCAGTTATGGCAGTCGAGGCTGACGAATACTTCAAAATTCGCTGACTGGTCGACTCGTTTGAGCATATTGCTTAGTGCATCATCGAGTTTCATCTCAGTGCCTGATGCCCACAAAATGGCTAAAACGATGGAATTAAATTCGTGGCCACTAGGTATGCCAGAAAACTGAATGCCGGTGGCTATGTCAGTAAAGAGCTCGAAAGTCAGTGGGCTGCGAAAGCCTGCGTCGCGCTCTTCTAGTGTGATGTTCTCAGAAACTGAGGCGATGCCCTCTAAGAATTCAACCAGCTCAGCACGTTTTGAGTGCTCGCCGGTCTGTAATACGAACGTCACTTGGTTGTTCATATTGGCGGTGTAATTCTTGAGCGCGGTCAAAATGTCATTGCTTAACATGGTTTATTCTCCGTTGATTGTCCAATGGTTGTTGGGCGAGTCAGGCTGCGCTTTTTGCAGGCACAGCCTGACTATTCACTCAATTTAAATTCGGCCTACTAGGTCTAAAGATGGTGCTAAGGTTTCTTCACCTTCTTTCCATTTAGCTGGGCACACTTCACCTGGGTTATTGCGCACGTATTGCGCAGCTTTTACCTTGCGTAGTAAATCTGTTGCGTCGCGACCAATGCCTTCAGCAGTGATTTCCATCGCCTGGATGATGCCGTCCGGATCGACAATAAACGTAGCGCGATCTGCCAGGCCAACGCCCGGACGCATTACGTCAAAGTTATTGGTAATAACGCCGTTGGGATCGCCCAACATGGTGTATTCAATTTTGCCGATGGTGTCTGAGGCGTCGTGCCACGCTTTGTGTACGAAGTGCGTGTCAGTCGAAACTGAGAAGACCTCAACGCCCATTTGTTGCAACTCGGCGTATTGATCTTGCAAGTCGCCCAGTTCAGTTGGGCAAACGAAGGTAAAGTCGGCAGGGTAAAAGAAAAAGATGGCCCATTTGCCTTCGATATCTTTTTCGCAAACTTCAATGAATTCACCGCCACGGAACGCTTGCGCCGTGAAAGGTTGAATTGCTGTGTTGATAAGAGCCATGATGCTTCTCCAAAAAAATAAAGTAAAAAGTAAGTTGTCCCGTTCGGGCATAAGTGGAGAATAGGGCTGTCGTTATGATTCATAAAGTTGATTGTTTTGAATATAATGATCAGTATTTCAGAACGTTACTTTTCCCTCGTTCGCGGTATTTTTATTCGCTATAAGATTTCAAACTGATTAATTCGATGATTTCACTTAAACAAATACGCTATGCGCTGGCAGTTGCCAAACACCTTCATTTTCGTAAAGCGGCAGAAGAATGTTCGATTTCGCAATCGGCTTTAAGTACGGCGCTTTCCGAAATGGAAAAGCTCCTTGGCTTTGCGGTTTTTGAGCGCGACAACAAAAAGGTATTGGTAACCCCGGTTGGTGCGCAATTTTTGGAAAAAGCACGCGGTTTGCAATTACAGGTTGATGACTTGATGAGTCTGGCCGACGCGCAACGAGGTGAACTCAGTTTTCCAATGAAGATTGGCATGATCCCGACGATCTGCCCCTATTTATTGCCTCTGGTGTTACCTAAGCTGACTGAGCAATATCCCAACTTTGAGATGCAAGTTTATGAAGAGCAATCGGCGCCGCTTGTTGAGAAAGTTCGCACTGGCGAAATTGATACTGCTATCTTGGCTTTGCCATACCCGATTGATGGTTTGTTGAGTTTCGAATTTTGCCAGGAAGATTTGTTTTGGATATCGCATAAGGATGACATTACCAGCACTAATGAAGTGGTTACCACCAAGGAATTAGAGAACGCCAAACTGATATTGCTGCGTGACGGCCATTGTTTGAAAGATCATGCTTTAAGTGCCTGTCAGTTAAATAGTGAGCAGGCTAAAAGCCTGAATGCCACAAGCTTAACAACCTTAATTCAATTAGTATTAGGCCGCTTTGGCTCGACCTTGATTCCGGAGTTGGCACTAACGCAATTGGTTAAAGCTAACCCTAGTCTTAGTGTGAAACGTTTGGCTGAACCGGGGCCGCATCGACGCCTGGCTTTTATCGTACGACCGAATTACACCAACTTAAAGAACATTGATGCCTTGATTGCGATTTTTAAATCGCAGTTAAAACTAGATAAACAGCCTTGAGGTAGATAAACAGCCTTGAGCTAGATAAACAGCCTGAAAGGTCCGAAACACAAATTAGTGATTAAATGAACACCACCACTTTGATCGTCGGCGCCGGTATTAGCGGCCTTCATACGGCATACAAACTCGCTCAGCGCGGGCAACAATTTTTTGTGTTAGAAGCACGTCAACGAGCCGGCGGCCGCATTCACTCACCGCAGGGTTTTGATATTGGCCCATCCTGGTTTTGGCCAGGCCAAACGCATATTCAATCTATAGTTGAAGAGCTGGGCTTGAGTGATCAGGTAGTGACTCAGTTCACCAGCGGCGAAGGTTTATATCAGCGAGGTGATCAATCAGTGATGCGCGGGGTAGGCGGCTTCTCAATGGGCGGTTCTTATCGTCTAAAAGGTGGCTTGTCGGCCTTAATTGACGCGCTAGTGAGTGAGACATCCAAGTTAGTTTCATCCGAATGGCTGAAACTAGAACATGCCGTAACCGGCCTTGAATTTGATCAGCAATCTGAAAAATTTAAGCTAACCGCTGCAAGTCAAACTTTTCACTCTGATCAGCTTGTCTTAGCTTTGCCACCTCGTGTGGCTCTAGCCACGATGGACTTTAATCCGGCGTTGCAAAGTGAGCGAATTAAAGAGCTGAGTCTGGTGGAAACCTGGATGGCAGGTCACGCCAAAATGATTATCGAATACGCGCGCCCTTTTTGGCGAGAGCAAGGTTTATCCGGCGATGTGATTAGTGAGATAGGGCCGCTTAGAGAAATTCACGATGCCAGCCAGGATCATCTTGATCGCTATGCACTTTTTGGTTTTTTCGCTGTGCAACCCGCACAACGGCTTGACTTTGCGAATCAATTGGAGCAAATGTGTATTGCCCAGCTAAGTTGTTTATTCGGAGAAGAAGCTGCTATGCCCAGCAAAATTTATTATCAGGATTGGTCGCGAGAAAAGTTTACGGCAAGCGAATCCGATCAACGAATTCAAAATCATCATCCACTTAACCATTGGCCGATCAAAACCGAAGAGTTGTACTCCGATCGCCTCATCTGGAGTGGCAGCGAAGCCGCAAAAGGGCAAACTAATGGCTATATTGAAGGAGCTCTGGTGGCGAGCGATGCCTGTCTGCAAATTTTGCTTGCCTCGGCTGATGATTGAGTCACAATAGTGAAATGAACCTGCAGGAGTTTCGACAAAGTTATCAATTGGGCCACTTGCGTCGCCGTGATCTTGAGTCTCACCCGATTGATCAGTTTGAAAAGTGGTTAAGTCAAATGCTGGCGTCAGATTTGGCGGAACCGAATGCCATGATTGTCGCAACGGTTGATCAGTCTGGGCAAGTCAGTCAGCGTTATGTGTTGCTTAAGGGAGTGAGTAGAGACGGCCTGGTGTTTTTTACCGACACACAGAGTCAAAAAGGGCATGAGTTAGCGCAAAACCCCAGCTTAAGTTTACTATTCCCCTGGCATGCTTTTGAGCGGCAGGTGCGAATTGCTGGCCAGGCTCATCCATTGCCTAGAGACGAGGTTGACGCTTATTTTAGATCGAGGCCGCTAGGTTCACAGTTGGCGGCATACACTTCGCAACAGAGCCAGCCGATCGAATCGCGAGCAGAGCTAGAGCGGCGTTATCAAGTCAACCAAGCCGCATTAGTTAGCGATGTTGAATTACCTGAGCGATGGGGCGGCTATCGTGTTGAGCCAAACGCCTTCGAATTTTGGCAAGGCGGTGAGCATCGACTGCACGATCGATTTAAGTACTCGTTCGGCAGTGACTCTTGGTTGATCGAGCGCTTGCAGCCCTGAGCTAATAAGAATTTATTGGGCTCCGAATCATTCTCAATCTATGCCAATGATTCTATGCGCTCGATTTGTTGCTCAACACTTGATAGATGATTGCGCTTGATCCAAACCTTGGCACCATTGGCGCCAGCGACCGCTTTTAGAGGCTGACCGCTTGGCAGCCTTAACCAGCTTTCTTTAACAAGCTCATCTTGTTGGTTAGTGAAACTACCGTTAATCACCAAAGCCTCTAGGCCATGTTCGGCAGCGACCTCAACTTCTGTGTCTGGTGCCCAGTGTTGCAAAAAAACCTCTTCATTTTCATCGAAATATAAAGGAGAAGTTTGCACGCCTTGCTGGTCAGGGCTGGTAACTGGTTTCATGAAATTCGAATTTAATCGGACATGGGTTCGATCTTGCATGTCGAACTGCCATAGTTTAACAAAGATCACACAGCCTGACTCAGAGCCAGGTGTGTGTCTCGATTGAGGGGGGTTACGAATGTATGAGCCTACCGGAAAATCGCCATGTTCATCTTGGAACACACCTTCAAGCACCACAAACTCCTCGCCGCCCGTATGGACATGAGGAGAGAATTTGCTACCCGGTTCATATTTAACAATCGTGGTAGCCCGTGCCACCTCGCCACCTATTCGATCCAACGGTCGGCGCGATACGCCCGTCATCGGTGAATCGATCCAATCCAGGCTAGCGCTGTGGACGACTACTCGTTCGTTAAAATCGGCGTTAATTTTCATGGTAATGCTCAGTTCGTTAGTTATGTTGCTTATTCAACAGCAATACTTTTTATTGACTTTATCTTAACAAAGGCTTTATTCCGCTATCTATTCAACAGTCTACTCAACTAGGTGAGTGCCATGTGTCAGCGCAGCTCCGGCTCGCAGTGCGGCCGCGATAAAAGTCACTTCAGCTAATTCTTCTTCGCTCGCGCCGGCGGCAACTACTGCTTTGCGATGTACTTCGAGGCAATAACCACAGTGAATGGTCAATGCTACGGCAGTAGCGATTAGCTCTTTATTCTTTTTGGAAATAGCGCCTTCTGCCATGGCCGCTTTATCGAATTCAAGAAACCCCGCCATGGTATCTGGCGCTGTTTCTTTGCAAGTTGCAATCTTTTTTAAGTTGTCGATATCAAACATGATTTGGGCTTTTTTTGACTCAATATTTTTAACTACCTATCACTAGATAGATTAAAAGAAAGTGTTTTAGCTGTCAAACTAAAGAAACGCTTTTTTACAAATAGATGTTAAAGACTCGCCAGGATTGTCGGCTGAGCCAATAGAAGAGCGCTCATCTAACTAAGTAGAGCGCTAACTGACAAAGCTTCGTACAAGATCACGTTGGGCACTGATGCGATCTCTGCCTTGATCAACGCGATCGAGCAGGATGGCGCCTTCAAGACCAGACATAATGATGCGTGCAAGCTTTTTGGTCGAAAGGGCAGTGCTTAGAGACTCTTTGTTTTCACTGAGTAAATCCAATAACCATTGTTCACTCATTTCAAAATACTGTTTGAGCAATGTGCGGCTGCTTTCATCAAGGGCGGTAACTTCAGCGGCCATCATGCCGCATAAACACAGTTTGTCGTTTTCCAGCACGGTCTCGAAGATTTGGACGAAGTCATCTAGCTTGCCTTTCAGGTTGCGTCGGCTATCAGAAATCGTGTCGAGTTCTTCAGCAAAAGCCTGGGAATAAGTTTCAATGATCGAAGCCGCTAAATCTGACTTGCTTGGGAAGTGATAGTGAACACTTGCTGATTTTATGCCAACGTCGTCAGCCAGCGTTCTAAAGCTTAGGTTGCTGAGGCCGCTGCGTTGCACCGACTCGGTGGCTATGTTTTGAATTTGATTTCGTTTGTCAGACATTATTTGAACCCAATTCTACCTTCTGATAGGTATATTTTATTCAAGCTGCTGCGATTTTGCAAAGTGCTCGCTTTTTACTGTTGGCTAAATCGATGAGACATCGATGCCTGCTTGAGATTTTAGAGTTTCCATAGAGAAGGTCGATGAAACGTCAGTCAAGCCTGGTGCTACGCTGATCAATTGTTGGTTGACCTAATCGTAATGTGCCAGATCGCGAATAGCGATTTTCAGAAGATAGTCGACATCGCCAGTCATGTGATGGCATTCAATGATTTCAGGAATGTCTTTGACGCACTGGCTGAACGTATCCAGCCAATCTTTGTTATGAGAATTAATGCCAATAGTGACAAATGCAGCGCTCTTAATGTCGAGCTTTTTAGCATCGACCAGCGCAACTCTGCGCGCAATCACTCCCGAATCTTCCAGGCGTTTGATACGCCGCCAGCAGGGCTTGTTGGTCAAGCCAAATTCGTGCGCGATATCTTGTTTTGCACAAAGACTGGCAGCCGGATCATCTGTGATCTTCATGCAAGCTTGCTATTGCCTGGCGACCGCACTCCTCAGTGCTCCAAAGAGATAAAAGGTCAGCTCGCCGAATAAGGCTGAATCGTTGGCTCGACATCTTTACGGCTAAGGAAGACTTGGGTAGGCCTAATATCATTCTAAAATTTAGCCCTTCTTGAGAATCGAATTCTCCAACAAGGGCGGTATACTTGTCATTGTGATCTAACCAAGGCTAGCTATCGCCCAGCTTTGCATAATTTAAGTGTGCCAGTAGATATCAATGAATCAATATTCGATTAGTCAATTACTCAATGCAGAAGTAGCAGAAAATTCAATCGTTACGATTAAGGGCTGGGTTCGCAGCCGACGAACTTCAAAAGCCGGGATCTCTTTTGTCGCTCTGCATGATGGCTCCTGTTTTGATGCGATACAAATTGTGGTGCCGGACTCGCTGGCAAATTACGAGCAGGACATTATGCGACTAGGCGCCGGTTGCGCAATCATTGCCCAAGGCGAATTAGTCGCCTCAGAAGGCCAGGGGCAGGCGCTCGAGGTGCAAGCCTCCGCTATTGAGGTGGTTGGTTGGGTCGACGAGCCAGAGACTTATCCGATTGCCAAAAAACGCCATACTTTTGAACACTTGAGAACCCAGGCACATTTACGCCCACGCACCAATGCTATTGGTGCAATCACGCGAGTTAGAAACACCTTGGCGAACGCGATACACAACTATTTTTATCAAAACGGATTTCACTGGGTAAATACGCCGATCATTACCGCTAGTGATTGCGAAGGCGCTGGTGAGTTGTTCCGTGTCTCAACCCTCGATATGAATAATTTACCTCGCAGCGATTCGGGTAGCGTCGATTACAAGCAAGATTTCTTTGCCGATGAGGCTTTTTTAACCGTATCTGGTCAGTTAAATGTTGAGTCATATTGCCTGGCTATGTCGAAGGTTTACACCTTTGGGCCAACTTTTCGAGCTGAGAATTCCAATACCAGCCGCCACCTTGCAGAATTCTGGATGGTGGAGCCAGAGATTGCCTTTGCCGATCTAAACGATGATGCAGCACTCGCTGAAGACTTTTTAAAACACTGTATTCGGCAACTGCTCGAAGAACGCGAGGACGATATGGCGTTTTTTAACTTGCGTGTCGATAAGACTTGTTTGCAACGCTTGCAAGCCGTGGTCGATGCCGAGTTTGTGCAACTTGATTACACAGACGCCATCGACATTCTGCAAAAGAGTGGGCAGTCGTTTGAATTCCCTGTCGAGTGGGGCATGGACTTAGCCAGTGAGCATGAGCGCTTTCTGGCCGAAACCCATTTTAAAGCACCGGTAGTTCTGAAAAATTATCCCAAAGACATCAAGGCGTTCTATATGCGCATGAATGATGATGAGAAAACCGTAGCGGCTATGGATGTATTAGTACCTGGGATTGGCGAGATCATCGGCGGCAGTCAGCGCGAGGAGCGGCTCGACGTTCTTGATTCACGCTTTCCTGATGAGCTCACCAAACAACATTTATGGTGGTATCGAGATTTGCGCCGTTACGGCACCGTGCCGCACGCGGGGTTTGGTCTGGGTTTTGAAAGGCTAATTAACTACGTGACTGGCATGGAAAATATTCGCGATGCGATTCCTTTCCCCCGCACACCGGGCTCTGCGCCGTTCTAATTCTGTTTATTGCCAGATTTTTTTCGCGGCATTCGAGTTTTAGTTTAAAATTATCCCACCAATACGAACTGCGCGGGCTGTCCACGAGCGTTGCGCAATTAACACCACTGATTTTTTATAGAGTGGTCGTCCCATCTGGAGTTTTGTATGAGTAAATTTCGCGCTGGCGTGCTTTTCGGTCAGGAACTTTTAGACGTGTACGAAGACGCTAAAGCGGTGGGCTATGCCTTGCCCGGTGTTAATGCAGTAGGCACGAACACCGTTAACGCTATTCTTGAAACCGCAGCACGTGTGCAATCGCCGGTTATCGTGCAATTGTCGTTTGGTGGCGGGCAATTCTTTGCTGGTAAAAGTTTGCCAAATGATAATTTGCAAGCCTCAGCGCAAGGTTGTTTGTCAGCTGCGCATCACGTTCATATGATGGCAGAAAGCTATGGTGTGCCGGTGATTATGCACACCGACCATTGCTCTTTAAAGAACATTGCCTGGGTTGATCAGTTGATCGACTATCAAGAAGATTATTATGAAAAGTTCGGTCGGCCGTTGTTCAGCTCGCACATGCTGGATCTTTCTGAAGAAACACTGGAAGAAAATGTCGAGATTTGCGAGCGCTACTTCAAGCGTTTAAATGCAATCGAAGTCGGTTTAGAAATTGAATTGGGTATCACCGGTGGTGAAGAGGATGGGGTCGACAATTCCGAAGTCGATAGCAGCAAACTTTATACACATCCCTCAGAAGTATATTTTGCTTACGAGCGTTTATCTAAGATCAGCCCAAATTTCACGGTTGCCGCTGCCTTTGGTAATGTGCACGGCGTTTACAAACCGGGTAACGTCAAACTCTCGGTAGAAATTCTGAAGAATTCTCAAAACTTTGTGGCAGATGAAATCGCTGCCAGCGGCACCAAGCCGGTTAGTTTTGTTTTTCACGGAGGCTCTGGGTCGTCGCAAGAAGATATTCGCAAGTCCATCGACTACGGCGTTATCAAAATGAATCTCGATACCGATATGCAGTGGGCCTTCAGTGCCGGAGTGCGGGATTACTACAAGGATAATGCAGATTATTTGCAAACTCAGATCGGCAACCCCGATGGCGACGATCTACCTAACAAGAAATACTACGACCCTCGCAAAGTGCTCCGCCAGGCTGAAGATTATTTCGTGACTCGCTTAGAAGAATCCTTCGCAGACCTAAACTGCATAAAAAGAAACGTATAGCTGCGATTGCTTGTTAGATGCTTGCTCACAGCTAAGTAACGTTCCCTGAATAAAACTATAAGCGATCTTTGAGACGCTCCTGTTTCTTTCTTCTTGGGTTCTTGCCATCGCTATATGGGTAAGCTTTAAATAAGCGATTGACTACTGATTCTGTTTTAAATGTTTGCGCGGAGCTGCTGCGCGAATACCATGAAACTTTATTCAATTTATGATCGTATACGGCCATTTCCCCGAGATTGATCGTGCCTGTTGGAGTGATAATAAGCAGGCCGCCAGTCAATAAGCCACTCGCTAACGCAGACAAGATGGATCTCCCGACAATTTCATTTGTTCTCAAATGAAGCCCATTAATGGTTATCACAATCACTTGGTCAGTCTTGATTTTCGACATGAAAGATTGATTAGAAACTAACTCGTGTAGATAGTAGTGCTCCTCGCCGTCTTCCTCTTTCTGCTTCTTTAAAGATTCTTCTACCTTCTTGGTGGTGCGCTTTCTGCCGTAATTGATTTTTCGGGCAACCTCCATCAAAGTTTTAATAAACAAGGCTTGATCATCGGTTTCATCAATACTTTCAGGCTGATGAACCACGTAGGGGATTTCTAGCGACTTCCATTCCTTGGATAAAAACAGCTCGCGTTCTTTGCCGAGTATACTTTTGGGGTCAATACTCAAGCTATGATGAGACTCTACTATCGTTGGTTTAAACCCTCTCTCTGTAAATATTGCGATAAGCTGATTTTCTATCTCGACGAGCTTCTCAGCATTTAGTTCCGCATTGAAACCAAGGTGAGGGCCGTCAATTGCTCGCAGTATAGTGGTATCAATAACTATTGAGACCTCGTTGTTAACCTTCACGGTTTCACGATATTCTGGGTAACGATAGCCTGATGTGCCACAGGCAGTGAGAAATAAAATCGGTATTATTAAAATTGATATAGATTTAGTTATCTTCATCCCTAAAGCCTTGGAAAATGTTTTCAGCAATCCTAGCAAAGTGATGATCTTAAGTAAAAACGCTGTTTTACTTCAATAAGCCAAGGCTAAGCTGCTATGTCGTTTCTCAAGTCGGCTTAAAGGCTCAGAATTGTGGCAGCTAGAGCGCACATTTTTTAAGCAAAAGCGTGTTTCAATTTTACGCTGGGTCGGTAAAATACGCGCCCCAAGCGAGGTTAATTCAACATGTCGAAACACGTTCATATCAATCCAGCCGTCGCCAATGCCGCTGCGGAGCAGGCGGCTGAGCCTGGCGCTACAAAATTTGCGCAACAGCCGACCAAGCCCAGTCGGGATCAGTCCGGCAAAAAGGTGTTTATCAAGACCTTTGGCTGTCAGATGAATGAATACGACTCTAACCGCATGGCTGATGCCTTGCATGAGTCGCACGGTGCTGTGCCTACCCAAAATGAAGCGGAGGCCGATATTATTTTGCTTAACACTTGTTCGGTGCGTGAGAAAGCGCAAGAAAAAGTGTTCTCGCAGCTTGGTCGCTGGAAGCACCTCAAAGACGACAATCCTAATTTAGTCATTGGCGTTGGTGGTTGTGTCGCCAGTCAGGAAGGCGACAGCATCATGAAGCGCGCGCCTTATGTGGATTTAGTGTTTGGCCCTCAAACTCTACATCGGCTGCCTAAGTTAGTAGATGATGCTCAGCAAGAGCAAAGCAACACGGTCGATATCAGCTTCCCTGAAATCGAAAAGTTCGACGCACTGCCTGCACCTAAGGTCGTGGGAGTGACGGCTTTTGTGTCGATTATGGAAGGTTGCAGCAAGTATTGTTCTTTCTGTGTTGTTCCCTATACGCGTGGTGAAGAATTTTCTCGACCTTTCGATGATGTGATTGCCGAGGTTTTTGCGCTGGCGCAACAGGGTGTGCGTGAGGTAACTTTACTAGGGCAAAACGTGAATGCTTATTGGGGCGAAATGCACGATGGTTCCATGGCGGATTTTGCGTTATTGATTCGCTATGTAGCCGAAATAGAAGGTATCGACCGAATTCGCTATACCACTTCGCATCCCCTGGAGTTTTCTGACAGCTTGATTCAGGTATATGCCGATGTGCCCAAGCTGGTAGATCATTTGCATTTGCCGGTGCAGTCGGGTTCAGACCGTATTTTAGCGGCAATGAAGCGTCGTTATAAAGCTCAGGACTACGTCCGGATCATTGAAAAGATCCGCAAGATTCGGCCCAATATCAGTATGTCGTCTGATTTTATTATTGGCTTTCCTGGTGAGTCCGATCAGGATTTTGAAGACACTATGGCGTTGATTGAAACGATTGGCTATGACCAAAGTTTTAGTTTTATTTACAGTGCGAGGCCAGGCACACCAGCGTCAGATTTAGCCGATGACGTGCCGATGGATGTAAAGCAAGCTCGTTTGCAGCGGTTGCAAAAGCGCATCAATGAAATGGCTCAGTCGATTAGCCAGAACATGGTAGGAACCGTACAAACCGTCTTAGTTGATCGACCTGCGCGCAAAGATCCGACTCAAATTTCAGGGCGTACTGAAAATAATCGAGTGGTTAATTTTGATGGTGATCACGATTTGATCGGTGAATTTGTTGCTGTTGAAATCACTGAAGCATTGCCCAATTCTCTGCGCGGTAAAATGGTTTAACTAGGCGGAAATCGGCGAGCATAAAGTTTACATTTTTTGTAGCTAATTGCGCTTTTTACACCTTGTTTTCGTTCCGCGCTTGTTCTATAACATAAGCATGCTAATGATAGTAAAACCATAAATATTGCTTAAATACCTTACATGGTTTGTTTGCATTTAAGTGATTTCGTAGTAGGTGGTTCATTTGCCTAGTGCAACCGCAGCACTACTCGGCTCTCGGCCTAAGGAGGTAGAGCTTGCTGCGCCGAAGTAATCAGTTCTTTTTTGGTTTGGTCTTTATTATCAAGCTATATTCTAATAGCCCCGCTTTACGATTTCAGCTACGCGCTCAGCGCCTTACTTGGTTAATAAATTCAATGCGCCGTGCTACAGCAATGTTGCCCTTTTTTAGTTCATCAAATATAGGAATTTGCCCTTGAATCAAGCTTTACCCGCAACCACTTTGTCACTTGGCAGCCAAGAGGCACCGATTGATAATGCACGGCTTTCACTGCTGTGCGGTGAACGTCATCGCAATATCCGCATAATCGAAGAAGAACTTTTGATTAAGTGTTATCAACAAGGTTCAGATTTTGTTTTGCAAGGTAAACCCGAGAGTTTGACGCTTGCCAAACGAGTAATTCGTAAACTTTATTCGCTCACCGAGCAGGAGCAAACTTTGGACGATTCCAAGGTCTATCAGGTCATCAATAATGCCTCGCGCGCTGACCACGACAGCGAGTTTGAAAGTGTGCACGCTCCATTCAAACAAGTGGTCGCCAAAAGCAAAGCGCAGAGCCACTACATGCAGGCAATCGACAAATACGATGTGGTATTTGGAATTGGTCCGGCCGGCACCGGTAAAACTTATTTAGCAGTAGCCAAAGCTGTGCAGGCTTTGTTGGAAGAAAATGTTAAGCGCATTGTGCTAGTACGCCCGGTGGTTGAAGCTGGGGAGAGTTTGGGTTTCCTGCCTGGTGATATTGGTCAGAAAATCGACCCGTATTTACGACCGTTATATGACGCCCTATACGAATTGCTAGGTGTCGAGCGAGTTGAAAAGCTCATTGATCAAAAAGTAATCGAGCTGGCGCCACTCGCTTATATGCGCGGGCGTACACTGTCGGATGCCTTTGTGATCATGGATGAGGCGCAGAACACCACCGTGGCGCAAATGAAAATGTTGCTGACGCGGACCGGTTTCGGTTCTAAGGTTGTGTTGACTGGTGATCTCAGTCAGGTGGATTTACCCAAAGGAACCTATTCGGGTTTAAAACATGCCTTAACGATTTTGCGTCGCGTAAAGGGTATTGAAATTAAGAAGTTCACCGGTAAAGACATTGTGAGGCATCCATTGGTGCAGCGAATTGTTGAAGCTTATGAAAAGCATGATCGCAATGAGTAATGACTAGCCCTGACTTGCTGGTAGAGATCCAGTCAGCCTTGCGCAAAGACTTTGATACTGACGTTGTTCCAAGTGATCAGCAGATAATTCAATGGGTGCAATACGCCTGTCAGCAGCAAATTAACCAGCCCAGCGAAGTGACGATACGTTTGGTGCATACCTCTGAAATGCAGCAGTTAAATCAGCAGTATCGAGGCAAAGAGGGCAGCACCAATGTTTTGTCTTTTGCGGTGGACATAGATGACCACGCTTTTTCTGAGCTGCTTACGCATCAGCCTTTAGGTGATGTGGTAATTTGCCATGATGTAGTTGCGTCAGAGGCTGAACAGCAAGGTAAAAACATTCTCGATCATTATGCGCATATGGTCACTCATGGTATCTTGCATTTATGTGGTTTTGATCATCTAGAAGAACAAGCAGCGAATCGCATGGAAGCACTGGAAGCCTCAGTGCTCGCATTAAGCCACATTGCGAACCCATATCAATAAAATCCGTAGTCAATGAACGCTAACGAAAAACCTCCGTCATCATTATTTAACCAACTAAAACAAAAGTTCTCTGAATGGTTGCCATCACCGCGTGCAACCAGCCGCGCCGATGTGCTTGAAAGCCTGCGACTCGCGGAAGAAGACGGCATCGTCGCGCGAGATGCTTACGCCATGATGCAGCGCGTAATGTTTGTTTCAGACCTGAAAGTGCGCGACGTAATGGTGCCGCGCAGCAATATGATCTTTGTCGAGCGTGAGCACGATTTAGATCATTGCCTAGACATCATGCTCGAGAGCGCGCATTCACGCTTCCCGGTGGTTGACAATGAGAAAGATCAAATCATTGGTATTTTATTTGCCAAAGATTTGTTGCGCTTCTTTGATGATGACAATAAACAACGCTTCAATATTCACGATTTAGTGCGGCCTGTGGTGTTTGTGCCTGAGAGTAAACGGCTCAATATTCTACTCGGTGAGTTTCGAGAGAATCGGAATCATATGGCGATTGTGGTGGATGAGTTCGGCGCTACTGCTGGTCTGGTAACGATTGAAGACGTACTCGAGCAAATCGTTGGCGAAATCGAAGATGAGCATGATCAGGAAGATGAAGAAATGCTGATACGAGAGCTCGACGGTGGCGAAATCATTGTTAAAGCGCTCTTACCTATGGATGAGTTCAATGAGCATTTCGCTAGCGGTTTAAGCGAAACTGATAGCGACACCATTGGCGGCCTGATTTCGCAAACGGTCGGGCACATACCGCAAGCAGGCGAAAAAATTGAACTCAAACCTTTTGAATTTGAAATCGTGCATGCGGATTCTCGTCGCGTGCATCTAATGCGCGTGGTGCGCCAGGCTAACTAAGTCATTGCTATGTTGCACGCTAGTTCTTCTAAAACTGTCTTTCTGATAGACGCCAGTATTTATATCTTTCGCGCCTGGTTTTCAGTGCCTAATGCCATGCGTGGTGAAAATGGTGCGCCGGTCAATGCCGTTTATGGCTTTTGTCGTTTCCTTACCGAATTCGCCGAACGCAGCAAAGCGCAATACGTGGCAATAGCGTTTGATGAAAGTCTGACGCAGAGCTTTCGCAACGATATTTACCCGGCCTATAAAACTAACCGTGAACTACCGCCCGCGGAACTAAAGCAACAATTCGAATTGTGCCGACGATTGGCCGAAGCCGCTGGCTTTTACTGCGTTGCGAGCGAGCGGTATGAGGCCGATGATTTGATCGCGACCATCGCCGCGCAGTTACGACGCGATGATTTTCATTGTGTGATTGTCAGTGGCGACAAAGACTTGTCTCAGGTAATAAGGGGGCAAGACTTTTGGTGGGACTTCGCCCGTGATCGCCAGCTAGATAGCAGCAAGGTTATCGAGAAATTCGGGGTGCCACCTGAGGCCATTCAGGATTACCTTGGTTTGTGCGGTGATGCAGTTGATAATATTCCGGGTGTGCCGGGTGTTGGCCCTAAAACGGCTCAAGCCTTGTTGGAGAAATTCGGTTCTCTGGAAACGTTGTTGGATTCACTGGATCAAGTTCCGAGTCTGGCGATAAGGGGGGCGAAAACCTTACCTAAAAAACTGGCAGAACATGCCGAGCAGGCCCGGCTCTCTAAATTGCTGGCGACGGTAGCCTATGATGCGCCTGTTAAGGTGTCGGCAGAGCTTGTGCAACGACGCTCCGCCGAACGCGCTCGATTGCAAGAGCTGGGACAAATTATGGGAGGGCGCGGAGAAGGTCTTTTTGAGCGCTTGCTTGTGTCTTCGCGCGCTCTTGCGACCTAAAAGAGACATTGCCAAATCCTTAATCTGGCTTGCACCACGAGCGAACATTTGTGATAGTGCTGCCCAATACAGCGTTAATTGGGTGTGCGAGTGTACCTCGACTATTTTGGCTTAACTGAAAAACCGTTTTCCATTGCCCCCGATCCGGCCTATCTCTACATGAGTGCCCGGCACAAAGAAGCAATGGCGCATCTGAGCTACGGCCTCGCGCAGGGCGGGTGCTTTATTGTGCTCACCGGGGAAGTTGGTACCGGTAAAACTACTCTGTGCCGTAATCTTCTTAAAGATCTGCCCGAGAATATGGATGTCGCATTGATTCTCAATGCTAATGTTGGTGAAGACGAATTATTGCAAACCATCTGCGATGAACTAAAGATCAATTATTCGCAAAGCTTTTCTCAAAAGCAGCTGCTCGACGCGATCAATCGCCATCTGCTCTCGATGTTTGCTAAAAATCACCGAACAGTATTGATTATCGACGAAGCACAATTGCTGAGCCCGAAAGTTCTAGAACAGATTCGTTTGCTTACCAATCTAGAGACCACCAAGGATAAGTTGTTGCAAATTATTCTGATTGGTCAGCCGGAGTTAAATGAAGTTCTTTCGCGCAATGATTTGCGCCAACTTGCGCAGCGAGTTACCGCGCGTTATCACCTGAGCGAAATAAAAGCTGCTGAGATCGAAGACTATGTGAACTATCGATTAGGTGTTGCTGGTTGCAAGCAACCGTTGTTTAGTCGTCAGGCACTTAAGCAATTACATCAATTGAGTAATGGTATTCCGCGCAAGATCAATGTGCTTGCCGATCATAGTTTGTTGGCAGCCTATGCGAATAATCAGACCTCAGTAGACTCTAATAGCGTGCGAGCCGCAGCTCGCGACGTCTTTATCAAAATTAAAAAGAAACAGTCGGAGCAAGCGGTGCCAAAACTACCGTGGTTTGCTTTGGCTGCTAGCCTGGTGTTGATCAACGGTGTTCTTTGGTGGTGGTTTCTTAGCTCTCCATCTGATGAAGCCGCTGAATCGGTCAAGCAGATTGCGCAAACTCCAGCGGCTCAAGTTGAGCCGGTTGTGACTGAGTCGCAGGCGATACTTCCGCCGCCAGCAACAAGTGAAGCCCCAGAACAAGTTAGTGCTGAGTCGCCGTTAGTTGTCGCAGAGGATCAGCCGATAGACTCAGTGCCCGTTATCGATGAAACAGCGGCGGTGAATCAAAACGAATTGACGACCATTGTGCGCTCAGCCGAAATCGAGCCAGGCTCAGTAACCATCGCCAATGAGTTTCTTGATGATTTGCCGCCAGCTCCGGCCACTGTCTCACTAAGTCAGTCATCTGTGCCCTTGTATGATATTAGTTCTGAATTTGGCAAGGTGCTGGAAAGTTCCGCTGATATAACTGGTCGCTCGCTGGCCTTTCGTAATCTGGCGCAAGCCTGGGATGTACCCTTGCCATTACCGCTCATTCGGCCAGCATGTGATGTTTTGCTCGAGAGCGGTATTGCCTGTTTAGGAGTAAATTCATGGCAGCAGTTAGAGCGCTATAACCGGCCTTCGATTCTGGTGTTGCAGCAAGGCGATCAATTGCATCGAGCCATTGTGTTTAGCCTTGGCGATGATGATGCCCAGGTTTTGATCGGTGAAAATGTACATCTGGTTAGCCAGTCGGAATTGCGAGCGCGCTGGAATGGCAATGGCATCACTTTTTGGCGCCCCGGAGAAATCGGTTTTGAACTGCTACAACGCACTGACATTCGCGATTCAATGCCGTCCATTCGTAAACGACTTAATCTGACGCTAAGTGCGGCGAATATGCCGCAGTTGGATAATGAATCGCGAACTTTGTTTGATTTGGAAATGGCGCAAAAGGTGTTTGCCTTACAATCACTATTTGGCATTAGTCCGGACAGCATGATTGGGCCGGAAACCTACCTGCTAATGAACGAGTTATTACAGGCCGATCAAACGCCAGTATTGCGAGCACGCGTGAGAAGAGGCTAGTTGCATGTCGACCATCTTAGAAGCGCTTAAAAAGTCAGAGCAGGAACGCAAAGAAAATAAAGTTCCAACGCTCGCTGACAAGCCGCCACCGCCAGAACGTTCCCGCTGGCCATGGTTGTTAGTGTCTCTTGCGCTGATAGGTATTATCGCGGCGGTGATCTACCTTTTTACTCTTTTACCTGACTCCGATTCCGCAAATAGTCAGCAAAGCGAAAGCAGTCAAGAACGCGCCGCCACTGATACCGCGCCAGCAGCAGTAAAAGTTGAGGTCATCTCCTGGTCGCCTGAGGTAGAACAGCGTTTTACCATGATCAATGGCAAGCTTTATCGCGTTGGAGACTATCTTAGAGCCGGCGTAGTTGTAGAAGACATTAATAATGATTCTGTGGTTATCAATCAGCGTGGTGAGTTAAGCGAACTCAAGCCTTAATCGAATATTTGCACTAGTGCTTTGCCCGCATGCGGCTATAATCCGCGCTTTGCCAACGCCAATTAGTCTCTTGCTATGAGCTTGTCGGAACAGGTCGCCAAACGGCGCACCTTCGCTATCATCTCGCATCCGGATGCGGGTAAAACCACCTTAACTGAGCGCCTGCTGTTATCAGGCGGTGCGATTCAGTTGGCTGGAAACGTTAAGGCACGCAAAAGTGGTCGCCACGCCACTTCTGATTGGATGGAGCTGGAGAAACAACGCGGAATTTCTGTGACGTCATCAGTCATGCAGTTTATCTACGATGACAAAGTTATCAATCTGCTCGACACGCCAGGCCACGCCGACTTTTCCGAAGATACATACCGTACATTAACCGCGGTTGATTCAGCGCTAATGGTGATTGATATCGCCAAGGGGGTAGAGGAGCGAACCATCAAGCTCATGGATGTTTGCCGCTTGCGAACTACGCCGATCATGACCTTTATCAATAAGATGGATCGCGAGGGCCGAGACCCGATTGAAGTCATGGATGAAGTTGAAGACGTACTGGATATTCTTTGCGCACCGATGACCTGGCCAATTGGTTCAGGCAAACAATTTCGTGGTGTATATCGGCTTTACGACGACACGGTTCATTTGTTTGCCGGCCGCCCCGGAAACGATCCTGAACAAGATGTTTTTATTCAAGGCTTGGATAGCCCGGAACTATCAAGCTGGCTTGCCGATAGTGTCGACGGCTTAAAAGAAGAGCTAGAGCTGGTGCGTGGAGCCAGTAATGAGTTTGATCTCGAGCTTTATTTAAGTGGTGATTTGACCCCAGTGTTCTTTGGCTCAGCGATTGCCAGTTTGGGCGTGGATGAATTAATGGCGAATTTTGCAGAGCACGCCCCTGCGCCGCAAGGCCGCGCCGCAGAGAGCCGTGCAGTGAGTGCTGGCGAAGACAAGTTCACTGGTTTTGTGTTTAAAATTCAAGCCAATATGGATCCGGCACATCATGACCGTATCGCCTTTATGCGCATCACTTCAGGGCAGTTTAATAAAGGTCAGAAGTTACGCCATGTGCGTTTGCAACGTGAGGTTGCTATAAATAACGCCAGTTCATTTATGGCCTCAAAGCGCGATGCCACCGAAGAAGCATTTGCTGGTGATATTTTGGGTGTCCACAATCACGGCACAATTCAAATTGGCGATACTTTTACCGAAGGTGAAGAGCTTAAATTCACAGGCATTCCAAATTTTGCGCCGGAGTTGTTTCGACGTGTGCGCTTGCAAGACCCTTTGCGCGCCAAAGCGCTACAAAAAGGTTTGATTCAATTGAGCGAAGAGGGTGCAACCCAAGTGTTTCGGCCATTGATTAATAATGATCTGATTTTAGGCGCGGTTGGTGTATTGCAGTTTGATGTGGTTGCCCATCGCTTAAAAGCGGAATATAAGGTCGATTGCAGTTTTGAGGCCGTGCAAGTGGCGACAGCGCGCTGGTTGCAATTCCCTGATGCGAAAACCGAGCAGGAATTCCGCCGCAAGAACGAGGCTAATTTGGCGCTCGACGGTGCTGAGTCGTTAACCTATGTGGCGCCGAATATGGTCAATTTGCAACTGACTATCGAGCGGTGGCCCGACGTGATTTTCCGCGAAACCCGAGAAATCTAGGCCAGTTTAGACCGAAGTAGATTCGGCGATTGCACCTTTATTGATTCCTTCAAAAGCTTGAACTTTGAAGTGTGCATTCGGATGCTCTGTTTCAAGCAGTTGCACAATATGTTCCGCAATGCATTCAACGGTTGAATCGCACTCCATTAGATGAACACGATCCTCCGCGAGATTTAAGGAGAAAAACCCTTGCGCACTGGTGTAGGCGAAGTCTATTCGGCCATGCTGAAAATCGCGCACGTCTTCCGAGCTGCCCAGATATATATCGAGCCAACGTTGCGCAAACTGGCTCTCGAGTTTTCGGCTGCGTCGACCATTCTTCCAAATATGAATGCATGAGCGATGCCCATGGGCAATACGTTGACAATTGCCATCGTGTTTTTTCAGGCCATGACTATAAGTGTAAAAAGCGCCGCGACGATCTTCCTGGCTTAGTTTAATGTTCACTTCGCTGACATTGTCGGGCAAAACCCGACGCAGTGAATCGGCGATAAACGTTGCAGTATTGTTACGTGAAACCTTAGATTGCTTGATCAGGCAAAGTGCTGAGTGAGGAGATCGGTGAATAATTTTCTCGCCTTTTTTTGTTGCAAATTCAATCGAGGTGGCGTCTTGGTCTGCGAGCAAAGTGCAGCCATCAAAATCAACCGGCACCAATAGTTTGTGATCGACATGTTGATCAATCCATTGTTTGATCACGCGTTTAACTTCGGCAAAATCGAACACCATGCTTTGCGCATCGAGCTCGCCAAGCAATTCGACTGAGACCATCCAGCTGGCTCCAATCAGACCACGCTTGGGGTCGAGAATAGAGCAATCGATAACCGTTAACTGATCAACAAAAAGGCGAGGCATATCTGGCAATAGCTGAACTTGGCGGGCGAAGTATACTACAATTGCGCACCACCAATTTTACAGCTCCAAGACAAACCAATATGATCGTCACGCGTTTCCCGCCAAGCCCAACTGGTTATCTACATATTGGCGGCGCACGCACTGCGCTGTATTCCTGGTTACACGCGCGCCAGCATAAGGGGCGTTTCGTGTTGCGGATCGAGGATACTGATCTGGAGCGTTCCACTCCCGAATCGGTGCAGGCGATTCTGGATGGCATGCAATGGCTAGGTCTTGATTATGATGAGGGCCCTCACTATCAAACGCAGCGATTTGATCGCTACGCAGAGGTGGTGCAAGCTTTGCTAGAGAACGGACAGGCTTATCATTGTGAGTGCTCTAAAGAACGGCTCGATGAAGTTCGAGAGCAGCAAAAGCAGGCCGGGCTTAAGCCTAAATATGACGGACGCTGTCGGGAAAAAAATCTCAGTAGGGCTGGCAACACCGTGGTGCGATTTAAGAACCCGCTAGAAGACGAGGTGGTGATCGAAGACCTGGTGAAAGGTGACATTACGATCGCTAATCAAGAGTTAGATGATCTGGTCCTGGCGCGTGCCGACGATGTGCCAACTTATAATTTGACTGTGGTAGTAGATGATCTAGATATGGGGATCACGCATGTGATTCGAGGCGATGATCATATTAATAACACGCCGCGGCAAATAAACATTATCAAGGCGCTTGGCAAAATACCGCCTTTTTACGGGCATGTGCCGATGATATTAGGTGAAGATGGCGCTCGGCTTTCAAAACGTCATGGCGCGGTCAGTGTGATGCAGTATCGAGATGAGGGCTACTTGCCGGAGGCGCTACTGAATTATTTAGTGCGGCTTGGCTGGTCCCATGGTGATCAGGAGCTATTTACTCAAGAAGAGTTGTTAGAACTATTTAAGATCGAAAATGTCAGCCGCGCTCCTTCTGCCTTCAATCCAGAAAAGTTGTTGTGGGTCAATCAAGAGAAGATCAAAGCCCTCTCAGCCCAGCAATTATTGGAGGCAAGCCGGTGGTATTTTGATCAAGCTGGTATTGCCTTACCCGCTAATGACAACTATGTTCAACAAGTGGTTTCACTAATTCAGGAGCGTTGTAAAACCCTGTTAGACGTGGTTGCACAAACCCGTTTCTTTTTTAGTGAGGTGGATGAATACGACCAGGCCGCGATGAAGAAATGGATCAAAGGCAATGCGGCTGATTTATTAAGCAAGTTGTCTAGTAGGCTCGACGCTTTGCCAGAATGGACTGCCGAAAATATTCACCAGCAGGTTCAAGATATCGTTAGCGATAATGAAGTTGGCTTCGCAAAAGTTGCACAACCGGTAAGAATTGCCGTCACTGGTTCAACCATGTCGCCTTCGATTGATGCGACCTTGGCATTGCTCGGGCGTGAGACCAGTCTGGAACGACTAAAATCTGCAACTGCGGTTTTTGCCGATGTTATTGCGGCAAAAGCGACATAGTTTCAATTAGATAGATCTAGATGACAGAAGCTCGTTGGCGTTCAAAGCGAATCTCATCTGCTCGAAATCGCCCTAAGCCACTAAAATAAAAGCCGAAAAATCAGTGGATGTCAAAGAGCATTTTTGGCATTGAGTGAATTATTCGTAATCAAAATTCAGGCCTGAGTTTGGCAAACTGTCTGCTGATTTTGACTTGAAAAAATCAATCGTAAAACTCAAAGCTTAAAAGGCTTGGCTTGCAAAGCCAATCCGTTATAGACTTGAGACTCAAGCTTCACTAAAGATGAAGTACAAAAACAAGACAAACGGTCTCGTAAACGACCTAAAAATTATGATTACGAGATACAACCATAGGAGATACGAAAACCGAAGTGATTAGAGCGCTCGGTCTAGTTAGTAACCGATTCTCGCAGACAACGCAGTTTGCAAAGCCCTACACCTCATCTGAAAAATTCCGCTTGCATGCGTGCGAGGCGTAGAATTGTCTTCAATATAGTTTTGACCCAATTTTGTGTTCAACTTATCAGCAATGCCGACCTTTGGCCAAGTTGATTAAGAAGTTGACGAATATGATCGAGACAATTTCGACAGTTTAGATGGTGCAGACAAGAGTCGATTAAATTTCTAACAGCCAGTGCTTAACTGATTTTCGTTAACTCCTTTTAGAGGCTGATGTCGTTGTGCAGATCGTTCGATCTGAAATGAAGCGACAAACTGACCGTTAAGTCATCGTGACAGATTGGGTGATTTAGTTGAGGGAGTCTGTGCGGTCGTCGCTGGCAATTTTTGTTGGTAATTTGGTTTGCTCCATGTGGCAACAGTAGCAACATGTGCTGAGTTGACAGGGGCGAGCTACATTCGCCCGGGCTGCTTTGGTTGGTCATTTAATAGAGTTTGTTTTGGACTTATTTGTAGCACTTAAGGCAATGACTTCTACTTTGTTGCCATGCGCTTAGGTGTGACAAATGTTGAGCCGCGAGATAGTAAACGCTGGCACAACAGTGAATCGGGGTTTGCAGTTTCCATAGGCTGCAAGCTGGATAAAGATGTTTTGCTGTGATTGCGCGAGCTTCACTCTATGAGCTTTGAAAGTCGTGAGCTTTAAAAGTTGCTAGTTTTTTTAAGGCGCGATGTTTGGCAAAAAACGGTAAATATGTCAGATTAAAATAGATTTCATTAAAAGAGGTTAAGTCTAAAATGAAAAATTCTTTGTTGAAATGGATGGCTCAAGCGATGGCAGTGGTTGCTATCGGGGCGGCCACAACGACAACTGTGTTTGCACAGTCTGTTGACCAAGAGTTTGCACGCGAGCTTAAGTTGATTGAAGCTTTGAAAATCTACAATCAGCAAAAGCAAGAGCAAATCAAAGCCCAAGGAATAGCGCAGACAGAAATTCAGCGCTCCATCCAAGGCTCGCAAGGCTTAGGCCAAGAAATTGGTGGCATGCTCAAGCCCATGGTAGATGCCCTAGACCGATTTGTTAAAGGCGACCTTCCATTTCACTTAGACGACCGGGTTACCAGTGTCAATAATCTGAAAAACTTGTTGAATAGTGGAGAGGCTAGCAACTCAGCAATTTTTCGCAGCATCATGGATATTTACACCGTTGAGCTAGAGTATGGGAATAGCTATGAAGCCTATAAAGATACTCAAGACGTGGGTGGGAACCAAGTTGAGGTAGACATGCTGCGTATTGGTCGGGTCGGTTTGTATTATCAAACATCTGATCAAGCGACGTCAGCGATGTGGGATAACACCAATAAAACTTGGAAGATCCTACCTGATAGTGCTAACCGAGACATTCGTAAAGCCATCAAAGTAGCTGCTAAGACCACCGCACCAGAATTATTGAACTTGCCGCTAACGGCTCCGGAGGGCGCGTAACATGAAACGTTTACTAACTGCCGCGGTATTCGCTGCCGCACTTGTCGCCGCGCCAAGCCATGCGCAAAATCTTGATCAACTACTAGACCAGGTAAAATCTGGCGCCTTGCAGAAAAGTAAGTCAGCAGTCGATTTAGAAAAGCGCTTTCGCTCTGCTGGCGCTGGTAAAGCAGGCATTGTGAATAACCTCAAAGCTGAGCGAGCTCGATTAGAAGCACGCAGCGACACGTTCGAAGCTCAGTTTACTCAAAATAATGACGCACTGGATGCTTTGCGTACTCAACGCCAAGCGTCTCTGGGTGATTTAAAGGATCTATTTGGGGCGATGCAACAAGTGGTGGGTGAAACCACGGCTATGTTTGACACCTCATTGATTTCAGCTCAGCTCCCAGATCGCTCTGCAGGCTTTGCCAGCATGGCGCAAAAATTGGGTGGCCAGTCTAATGATCTAGTATCTGCTGCCGATGTTGAAAAACTTTGGACGTCAATGGTTGAAGAGTTGGTTCAACAAGGTAAGGTAGCCAAGTTCACCACCAATGTTGCGACTTCTTCAGGAGCTAGTGAGCAGCAAGAAGTGGTACGAGTTGGTGCATTTAACTTAATTGGTGATGGTAAGTACCTAACCTTTGGTAAAGGTGGTGTGGCCGAGTTGCCACGTCAGCCGGATGGGCGCTATCAAAGTGCCGCAAGCGCACTCTTCGGTGCCAGTGGCGAAGGTGCGACTTTCTCGCTAGACCCAACTCTAGGCAAATTATTAGAAGCTGCGGTAGAGAATCCAAGCTTAGGCGAGCGAATTAACCAAGGTGGTTTGATCGGTAAGATTATTCTATCGGTTGGTGGTATCGCGGTATTGATTGCTGTCTGGCGTATCATCACCTTGATCGGGGTTGCTTCAGCCGTCAACAAGCAAGCTAAGAACCCGGATAACCCATCTTCTAAAAACCCATTGGGTCGCGTACTCAAAGCGGTTACTGATAACCCAACGAACGACACCGAGGCGATGGAACTCAGGCTGTCAGAAGCAATCATGAAAGAAACTCCCAAGCTCACGGCCTGGCTGATGTTCTTGAAGATTGTGTCGGTGGTGGCACCATTGGGCGGTCTATTGGGTACTGTGTGGGGGATGATTGAAACCTTTCAGTCAATCACATTATTCGGTGCTGGCGACCCAAGATTAATGGCTGGTGGTATTTCAAAAGCGCTGGTAACCACAGTTTGTGGATTGGTGGTTGCCATTCCAACTGTGTTGTTACACACCGCCGCCGCTTCTCGTGCGAAGCGAGTTGAAGAAATTCTCGAAGAGCAATCAGCCGGTATGGTTGCGCGTCAGATAGAGAAATAAGCAATGAACCTTGGCGCGCTTATAGCTAGGCTGCAAGCGCGCGATTAAACACAGGAGATTCACAGATGCCAGAATTTATCACCGTCATCTTTGAGTACATTCGCGACTTTATGGAGCTGGGTGGCCCGGTTCTTTATTTGATCGCCGCGTTGCTTATCATCATGTGGTTCATGATCATTGAACGTATTTTCTATATTCGAGGCCCGCACAAACAAGCCGTCCGCGCCGCCGTTGAAGAGTGGGAGGGCCGCAAAGAACGAAGTTCTTGGGCGGCTCACCAAGTGCGCGAGCAATTAGTGTCAAGTGTTGGCAGCAAGCTCAAAGAAAATTTGTCGATGATCCAAGCCTGCGTAGCCCTGGCGCCTTTATTTGGGTTGCTCGGTACAGTTACCGGCATGATCGAAGTGTTTCAGGTTATGGCGATTACTGGTACCAGTAACGCTCGCGCTATGGCCGGTGGTGTATCACGCGCCACAGTGCCCACCATGGCTGGAATGGTCGCTGCATTGTCAGGCCTGTTCTTAAGCTTCTGGTTGCAACGCAAAACTGAAATCGAACGCGAGTTACTCGACGAGCACTTAACCCTGGATCACTAAATCGTAAACCCCAATTACTAAGGTTAAACGATAAAGTAATCACAGGCACAGAAAACGAGATTGAAAGGCATTGCATCAGTATTGGTAATGCCGTTCAGGAGAAATCGTAATGAGACGTAAAAAAAGACAAGAAGAAGATACCAAGATTGACATCACGCCGATGCTCGACGTGGTGTTTATCATGTTGATCTTCTTTATTGTAACCGCCAGTTTTATCAAAGAAAGTGGTGCTAAGGTCAATAAACCAGACGCTGATAATTCAATCAGTAAACCCAAAGCCACCGTGTTATTGGCGATTGATGACAGTAATCAAATCTGGTTAGATCGTCGTGTCATTGACCCACGCGCTATCAAGGCAAATATCAATCGACTGCGTGCCGAAAATCCCAGTGGCGAGGTGATCGTACAGGCTGACGTTGATTCAAACGCCGAAACCGTATTAAAAGTTGTAGACGAGTTGAAAGAAGCCGGTATACCGGTTCCTTTTGTCGCTACCAAATCGGAGTAGTTAAGCTATGGCAGCTAAACCATTATCATTTATTATGTCACTGATGGTGACTCTCGGTTTAATTTGCGGGATGTATGCGCTGATTAAGATGAAGGAGCCAGATCTCGAGGCTGAACAATCATTCAAGTTGCCTGACTTTCAGCCAACGCCTCGCAATGAAGACGTGCAAACCATCACGCCCAAACCACCACGACCAGAGCTATTGGCCGAACAACCTGATGTGCCAGACGCCAAGGTAGTGCCAGATCGAGTTGATGTTAATTCTAATCTCGCACTGGGCGCCGTTAAAGTTGGTATCAATCGCGATTTAAAAGGTTTTAACTCTAATGATGGTGAGTATTTACCGATTTTTCGGGCGCCGCCAATCTTTCCTCGTCGTGCTTTGGAACGAGGCACCTGCGGATGGGTTGAGCTAACTTATACTGTGACGTCAGCTGGTACTACTCGAGATGCTGTTGTCACTTCCAGTTCTTCAAGAATGTTTGAACGCAATGCTGTTAAAGCCGCGCTCAAATACAAATATAAACCGAGACAAGTCGGGGGTAAGGCTGTTGACGTTCCAAACGTGCCAATTCGAATCAAATTCGAAGTGGACGGAGTCGACTGTAAGTTCTAACTAACCCAAATTGATGGGGCCAAATTTTAGGTAATGTCATGACGTTTATGCAGAAAACCAGTAAGTCTTTAATCGCAATCAGCTTTAGTGCTTTGCTAATGCTGCCAGTAACGGCTGTTATTGAAACTACCGTGCTAGGAGCGCAACAGGCGCAAGCGCAAAATGCGCCGCCAAAACGCAAGGTAAAGCGTGTTGAATCGATTCGACAAAAACACGTAAAAACCTTTGAAAAAGTGGCCGAAGCCCAAGACGCTGAAAACATTCAAGAAATGACGCGCTTGCTCGATCGCTTATCAAGAGAAGAAGATCTAAACAATATTGAAACGGCCTATATTGCGCAGTTCCGAGGCAATATTTGTTTTACCCAGGATCGTTTGCAGTGCGCCTTGAGTGAATTTAAAAAGGTGATTCGTACTCGCGATGGCATCCCCGACGGCATGTACAACAATATGATTTATGTTGTTGCGCAGGTGTACTTCTCGCAAGAAAACTACCGCGAAGCACTAAAGCACGCACAAGATTGGATCAAAACCCAAGAGGTTCCTTCTCCAGATGGTTTGATTCTAATCGGTCAGGCGCATTATCAGTTGAAGCAATACGATCAGGCCTTACCGAACGTACAAAAGGCCATCACGCTGTATGAAGAGTTAGGCACCAAGCCAAAAGAAGGCTGGCTAAACCTCCTTAGCAGTATCTACCGGCAAAAAAAGGAATATCGCAATATGCTGCCTGTGGTAAAAAGTCTGGTGCAGCTGTATCCGAAGAAACGATACTTGTTGACTCTAGGCGGCATTTATAATGAGCTAGATGATCAGGCGCGTATGACGGCCATGTATCAAGCTCTATATGATCAAGGCTTGTTGTCAAACGAATCTGAGTTAGTCACTCTCGCGTCGTTAAGCATGTCACAAGAAAACCCTTTTAATGCGGCGCAGATCATGAAAAAAGGCATGGACAGCGGCGTGATTAAGAAAGAGTTGAAGAACTATCGCATTCTTTCTAATGCTCTTTATGCATCTCGAGAGTACGAAGATGCTCTAGATCCTCTGCAAAAAGCCGCTGAGCGTTCACCAGATGGCAAGCTCTATCTGCAATTGGGTCAATCATTGATCTCCCTAAATCGTTGGCGTGAAGCTGAGAGCGCTCTAAATAAGGCGGTCAACAAAGGTAAGCTGCGCGATACTGGTCAGGCGTTGATCAGTATCGGTTTGACTCAGTTTGAGCAAAAGAAATTCGATTCAGCGGTTAATACTTTTAATCGTGCACTGCGATTTGAAAAAGTGTCGTCTACCGCGAGCAACTGGATTAAGTACACCAAATCTGAAGTGCAACGCATCAAAGAGTTGGAAGCACCGATTCAGGAGATTGATACCAGCGTTGAGCCGATTACTTAATCGCGTTTGAATTTGAAATTAGTCAAAAAATAGAAATAGCCCCGCTTAGCCAGTTCGCAATAGCTTAGCAAAGCGGGTTACCTTAAGAGGAACAGTATGAGTTCAAATATGGTCAAGACAACAGGCAGATTTGCGGCGAAGTCGGTACTGACGCTCGCCTTGATTGGTCTGGCTCCTAATGTCGCTTTAGCAGATCGAACCGACGATATCGTTAATCTTGGCTTGAGCCGCACTAAAGACGGCGCCGCTTCGCAGAAACGTATCGATGATCTGTCGGAAAAAACTGAAAAGATTGTTTCCAACTACCATCAAGAGCGCAAGAACGTTGAAACGCTCAAGAAGTTTAATGAGCGTTTGCGCCGTACTCTAACGGCACAAGAAGTAGCCGTACAAAAGTTAACTCGCTCCATTGAAGATGCCTCTCTTATCGAACGCCAAATCGTGCCATTGATGTTGAGCATGATTGATGGCCTGGAGAAGTTTATCGCGGCAGATATGCCGTTTAAACTTGAGGAGCGTCGTCAACGCTTAGCACGGATCAAAGGCTATCTGACTAACGCCAACATTTCGGCTGCTGAGCGGTTTCGTCAGGTGTTAGAAGCCTATGCGATCGAAAGCGACTATGGTCAGACAGTAGATACTTTTATTGAAGATCTTGAAATCGATGGCAACCAAAAGACCGTTAATATTTTACAAGTAGGCCGAACTGGCCTGTATTACCAAACTGTTGATGGTTCTGAATCGGGTTATTGGGACATCAGTGATCGATCATGGAAGCCGTTGGATTCTTCGCACAACGAAGGCATCACAACCGCAATCCGCATGACCTTGGGTAAAGAAACCAAGGATTTGATGACGTTACCGATCAGAGCGCCAGAGACGGTGTCATCTAACGCGGTTGCTGGTGGAGAGTAATAATGAAAAATCTAATTAGAACAAACATCTTCTCCAGAAGCCTTTTCACAGCGTTAGCCTCGCTGGTCATTGTTGCTGGTGCAAATACCGGCTCTATCGCTGTCGCTCAAGAAAAAGCGCTCGATATTAATCGTGTCCTTAGTGCTGCCCAATCAGCGCGCAATAAGGAACGCAGTGCTAATGCTGCTCGTGAGAACCGATTTAAATCAACTCGCACCAAAGAACAGGGGCGTTTAAGCTCAATGCGTAACGAGCGCCAGCGTCAAGAGCGAATAGGTCAGGAACTTGAGCGGCAGTTCGACGCCAATGAAGTAAAGATTCAGGAATTACAAGACGAACTCGCGAAAGAGCTTGGTGATTTAAAACAGTTATTTGGTGTGGTTCAGCTCTCTGCCTCGGAAGCTCAGGAAGCCTACAAAACTTCTTTCATCAGCGCTCAGTACCCAGGTCGTTCTGAAAGCCTTCGTCAAATGGTTGAAAAAATGGCTAGCCTGACTGACCTGGTTTCGATTGATGAAATTGAAGACCTTTGGTTTCAGTTGCAAAATGAAATGACTGAGCAGAGTAAGATCGTTAAATATACTGCGCCAGTCAGTTTTCTAGCCGGCTATAAGGAGGATGATGAAGGCGAATTAGTGCTCGATTCTGATGGTAAGAAAATTCCAGTTTATGAAGAAGAAAATCGAGAAATAACTCGTGTTGGTGTTTTCAGTGCGGTTAGTGATGGTGATATTCTTTTATACAATGACACAGATGGATTTATCGCCTTAGATCGTCAGATGCGAGGCACGCGCGCCAGTTTTATCGGCAAATCTCAGGATCTGCAAAGTGCCTCTGGTGGCGTTACTTCCTTCATGTTAGATCCAACCAAAGGCGCCTTGTCACAAGCTTATGTCCAAGAGCCTTCGATCGCTGAGAAGGTTAATGAAGGTGGGATCGTCGGCTATGTGATTATTAGTCTTGGTATCATCGCTTTAATCATCGCTGTATTTAGAATCCTTATATTAGTCGGCGTTGAAGGCAAGGTTAATCGTCAGGCCAAAGACTTAAAGCGTCCGTCTCTTGGTAATCCGCTTGGTCGTGTTATTAAAGTATTCCAGGACAATCAAAGTAGTGACCCGGAATCGCTTGAATTGAAATTAGGCGAGGCGATGCTTAAAGAGTCTCCTAAGCTTAATCGCGGAATTATGTTTATCAAAATTATCGCGGTAGTTGCTCCGTTGTTAGGTCTGCTTGGCACCGTAACCGGCATGATTCAAACCTTCCAGGCGATCACTTTGTATGGTGCTGGTGATCCGCAGACCATGGCAGGCGGTATTTCTCAAGCACTGGTTACCACCATCTTAGGTTTGGTCGTGGCGATTCCGACGGTGTTCTTGCACTGGATGGCATCTTCCAGAGCTAGACGCATCGAAGAGAAGATGGAAGAGCACGCTGCAGGCCTAATCGCCGAACGCTACGAGAACGACTAAGCAAATATACAAACGCCTCGCTAACGGAGCTGGGCGTAATGAGGAACACAGATGAAACGATTAGGTAAACAGCATAACGAAGAAGAAACCGATATTGATATCACGCCCATGCTGGACGTGGTGTTCATCATGTTGATTTTCTTTATTGTGACAGCGAGTTTTGTTAAAGAGTCCGGTTTAGATATTAATAAACCGCCCGCCACAAACGATCCGCCCAATCCAGATGCACCAAAGCCAATTGTAATCGAGATTAATAAAATTAATGAGATTCGCATTGATCGAAACATTGTCGATCATCGCGCGGTTAAATCTACCGTCACACGCTTAAGAGCTGAGCGGCCAGAAGCAGCCGTGGTTGTAAAGGTTGACCCCAAAGCTAAAACTCAAACGATTATTCAGACAATCGATGGTATTAAGTCCGCCAAGGTTCTTCAGCCAACGATTTCTTTATTGGAAGGGTAACCACACGCTTAAAAATGATTGATTAAAAAGGGCGTGCACTTAGCACGCCCTTTTTAATGCCTGATCAGCAGGCTTTTAGAACCCTCCAATTAAACTTTAACTGGAGGAATTGCATCATGAACAGCCGAGTACAAGCACAGGCCGAAGAAATAGATATCACACCACTTTTAGATGTGGTCTTTATCCTGCTAATATTTTTTGTCGTAACAGCGAGCTTCGTAAAGCAAGAGGGCATCGGACTGTATAAGCCAGAGATCAGTGATCTTAGAAGTCCAATAGTTCAGTCAGTTGAAATAAAGATATTGCAGGATAGTCGTGTTGTCTTAGTTAACAGAGAGATAAACCTATCAATACTCCGATCTCATATTGATCGACTTCTTGCCCAAGATTCTGAGACTAAATTTCAAATTAGGATAGCGCCAAAGGCGTCGCTTGAGCGACTTGTGAGCGTGCTTGACGAACTTCGAGTCGCAAAGGTTTATAATCCACCAATACAATTAATCGAAAGTTGATCTATAGGTCTTCACTTGAGGAAATAGCATGTTGAAAGTTGCAATCAATGGCTTCGGCCGCATTGGTCGAAATGTATTAAGAGCCTTGTATGAAAATGACTACCAGGATCGGATCCAGATCGTAGCGATCAATGATTTGGCTCCAACTGAGTCTAATGCTCACTTACTGCAATATGATTCGACGCATGGTCGTTTCAATGCACAAGTTGATTTTAGTGATGATTCAATATCAATCAATGGTGAGCCGATACCGGCGTTTATGCAACGCGACCCTGCACAATTACCCTGGCAAGAGCTTGGTGTAGATGTCGTGATGGAGTGCACCGGTTTTTTTCGCTCGCGTGACAAAGCGGCATTGCATCAACATGCTGGCGCGAACAAGGTATTGGTGTCCGCTCCTGGAAAGCAATTAGATGCAACCATTGTGTTTGGCGCGAATGACCAGATGCTTAATTCTGAGCATTCTCTCGTTTCAAATGCCTCATGTACCACCAATTGCCTAGCGCATGTCGCCAAAGCGATGAACGATGCGATCGGTATCAAAACAGGGTTGGCTAATACTGTGCATGCCTATACCAATACCCAAAATCTATTGGACTCTTTTCATAAAGACAAGCGACGAGGCCGAGCCGCTAATGTCTCAATGATTCCTACATCAACTGGTTCAGCCAAAGCCATAGGCGCAGTAATTCCAGAACTCGATGGCAAGTTAGATGCCGTAGCGGTGCGTGTGCCAGTTATCAATGTCTCTTTGTTAGATTTTACTTTTGTACCAAATAAATCTGCCTCGCTTGAAGATATCGAAGCCATCTTTAATGAGTACGCCGAAGGTCGAGCAGGTGTATTTGAACTAAGCTCAAAACCATTAGTCTCAATCGATCACAATCATAATCCAGCCTCATGTATTGTCGATATAGAGCAAAGCAGAATTAGTGGCGATTTGATTAAAATCCAAGCCTGGTATGACAACGAGTGGGGTTTTTCTAATCGCATGCTCGATACCGCATTGGCGATGGCAAACGCGAAATAGTTATTAGCTATTCTGCCAGAAAGCCACCGCTTTGGTGTGCCCATAGCTTGGCGTAGATTCCATCAAGCTTGATTAGCTGATCATGGCTGCCTTGTTCGATAATTCGGCCGTCGTCTATCACGATCAGACGATCGAGTTTGGCAATCGTTGAAAGCCGATGTGCGATGGCTACCACGGTTTTATCAATCATTAAATTCTCAAGCTGTTCCTGAATGGCGACTTCCACTTCAGAATCAAGCGCGGAGGTCGCCTCATCAAGGATTAGAATGGGCGCGCCTTTTAGAATCACACGAGCGATCGCAATGCGCTGACGTTGCCCACCAGAAAGTTTGACGCCGCGTTCGCCCACCTTGGCATCTAAGCCTTTGTTACCCTCATTATCGACTAGATCGTGGATGAATTCGTCGGCTTTGGCAGCTTTGGCAGCCGCTAGAATTTCCGCTTCGCTAGCGTTTGGTTTGGCATAGGCGATATTCTCGCGGATGGTTCGATGCAATAGAGAAGTATCTTGTGAGACCATTGCAATCTGGCGGCGCAAGCTTTCTTGAGTAACCTTAGCGATCGATTGCCCATCTATAGCAATGCGCCCACTTTCCAGGTCATAGAATCTTAGTAAAAGATTGACTAGCGTAGATTTGCCCGCACCCGAACGGCCTATCAAACCAATTCGCTCACCTGGTTGAATGGAAAGAGAAAAATCATCAATAACACCACTGTTTTTGCCATAGTGAAAGCTCACCTGTTCGAACTCGATTTGGCCACGAGTAACCGTTAATTGTTTGGCTTCTTTATTGTCGGTGACTGCTATAGGAGTCGCCAGAGTATTTAGGCCATCTTGGGTAGTGCCGATGGCTTCGAATAAGCGTGCCAGTTCCCAAATGAACCATTGGCTCATCGCTTGCAAGCGCATGGTTAGTGCGGTGGCGACGGCAACGGCTCCGGTAGATACGGTCGATTCTGTCCACAACCAGACGCCAAAGCCAAGCGTTCCGCAAATGAGCAGAGCGTTCACAAAAATCAGTAAGCCAGTCAACTTGGTAACTAAGCGCATTTGTTCATAAACCGGGCCCAGCATTTGCTGCATGGATTCTCGTGCGTAATCCTCTTCGGCCTCGCTAGAAGAAAACAGTTTCACTGTTTGAATATTGGTGTACGCATCGACCACTCGCCCGGTCATGATGGAGCGCGCATCCGACTGCTCCATCGACACCTGCTTTAGCCGTGGCAGAAAAAACATCATCAAGCAGGAGTACAACAACAGCCAAACCAAAAGAGGAATCGCAAGCCGCCAGTCATTACTTAAAAAGATGCCAAGCGAACTTGCAAAATACACCACCACATAAACAATCAAGCCATTTAAGCTCACCACAGAGTCACGCACGCTCAATGCAGTTTGCATGACTTTGGTGGCAATACGCCCGGCGAAATCATTGGCAAAAAAGGAAGTTGACTGGCGTAACAAATAACGATGCGCTCGCCAACGAATCTGCATCGAAAAGTTCCCTAGTAGCCCTTGGTGTTCCAAAAGTGAATCAAGTAAGCTGATTAAGGGCCAGGCAATCAGAATCAAACAGCCGAATATCAACAGAGTGTCACCATGCTCGGTAAAAAAGAGCGTTGGGTCTTTGCTGGCTTCCATCCAATCCACCAGCTGGCCGACTATCGCAAAGACGTAAACCTCTAATGCAGCGATAACGGCTGAGGTAATCAGTAAGCCAAGTAATAAGAACTTAAATGGCTTGGTGTAATGCCAAATAAATGACCACAGCCTTTCTGGTGGTTTTATCGGTGCAACATCGGGGAAAGGTGGCACCGCTTTCTCAAAAGGTTTAAACATATTGTGGAAAATCTTTGCGCTGTTGATGTGTCTCTACGGATTAAGATTAAAGCGTATAGTCGAAAAACTTGAGAATCTTCGATGCCGAGACAACCGTGTCTAGCTGATCTACATCTTTGATAGCGGGATGAAGAACTAAGTTTTTGATCGATAGATCAATTCAAAATTCAGCGAGAACTCTTAATCGACGAGAACTCGTAATATACGAGAAGCTACATTTTAAAAGCTCGAGTTCATCTTATGCGTTCGACCACCATAATCATAGCTTTTAATTCGATGCCCGGCACATGTGCGCCATAATCTTGCCAGCGAAGGCGTAGAGATTGTCTTTGTATTCGATCCTGGATTTCTCGTAAGTAGCCTACGTCCTCAAGAGCATGATCATTAATAGAAAACGAAAAAAAACCACCGATCGGCATCAAATCCAATAATGCTGCCATTGCATGAGGGTCGGCATGTCCAGGAGCAAAAACTCCCACTGCCGTCATGAGAGGGTAAGCTTGTTCGATATAATCAAATGGTTTTTCGAAATCTGCCAAAAATAATTTCTGATAAATATTTTTCTGTATGGCTTGATCGAGCATTGCCTGTGAAAAATCCGAGCCAAAAAGTTGACTAAAACCCTGCGCTTTAAGTTGCTCTCCAGAAAACCCAGTGCCGCAACCAATATCCAATAACGGTAGTTGCCGATCATTAACAACCTCAGCCAGTGCGATGGCGGCTCTTGCCGGTGAGGCATAGCCATTTTCGTTGAGCTCTAAATCATAGCTATCAGCCCATTGTGCATAGAGGTCTTTGGTTTGCTGCTTGCTTTCTAACTCGTAGGCATTATTGAGAAAGTGTTTTTGTTTCATTTATTCTCCGCGTATCGAACCACCTTAACTCAGCAAGACAGAATAATGAAGCGTTAGATGGTAACTCTAAGCTGATCTTTTTGTCATTGCCAAGTACAATTCATTAAACCATTTAGCGAGTCTATTGCTTTGCGATTTGTCTTCTTAACCAATCAAGCGTCTTATCATCAAATGGACTTTGCAAGAGCCATGGTAGCTGAGTTAGGCGAAGCGGCGTTTCGTATTGTGTTTCAAAAACCCACTAGCGAAGCGCGTGCTGAGATGGGTTGGCGAGATGACTATGTTGAACCTTATATTCTGCGTTATTGGCAGGAACAAAATGAAGTCGAGCAATGGATAGCCGACGCGGAGGTAGTGATTCAGGGGCGCTTCCCGATTAGTAAGCTGCGTGATCGTATTAAAAGTGGCAAGCTGACGTTTGCTTGCCAGGAACGACTTTGGAAAAAACCACCAAGCCCGTTACGAAAGCTATCGCGTTTCGGGCATCTCTATAAAAATTACTGGTCAGTCAATAAACCAAATTATCATTTTCTGGCGATAGGGCAATTTGCTGCTCAAGATCTTAACGACTTAGGTTTCTTTAAAGGCCGGAGTTGGCGTTTTGGTTACTTTACCGATGTGCCCAACTTGCAGGTAAA
The DNA here is from genome assembly GCA_964455815.1 of uncultured Gammaproteobacteria bacterium. Classification (GTDB taxonomy): domain Bacteria; phylum Pseudomonadota; class Gammaproteobacteria; order Arenicellales; family Arenicellaceae; genus Arenicella. The sequence goes on along the minus strand of CAYVYS010000003.1, from coordinate 27,074 downwards.
GCCGCAAACGAATGAAATAAAATTGTTTTGGTGTGCCCGCATGAGCGAAGTAAAGCAACCATGGCGAGCGATTGAGATACTTCAGGGTCTACACAAGCAAGGCGTGGCGGCAAAGCTCACTATGATTGGTGATGGAGAATTGCGTGTATCAATAGAGCAACTCATTCAGGTAGAAAATTTGCAAGAACATGTTGATTTGCTGGGCTGGCAAAGCCAGCAACAAGTGTTTGAGCGCATGCAAGATTCACACTTATTTCTAATGACGAGTCATCACGGTGAAGGCTGGGGCCTGGTTGTCAACGAAGCCTTAAGCCGTGGCTGCCCAGTTGTCGCCAATCATCTACTTGGTTCGGCCGCATGGTTGGTAGATCATGGCCAGACGGGATTCTTGTACCAAGATTCAGGGTTGGCAAATTTGATTGATCAATTAGCCGGTTACGATATTGCGCAGTTTCAAGAGATGGGGCAAAGGGCGCAGCAGGCAATGCAGCAACTTTGGTCTGCATCAGTGGCCGCGCAACGAATCATTCATTTATCTGAGATTTTGCTTACTGGTGAAGTTGC
>CAYVYS010000003.1:13174-26410 GCA_964455815.1 uncultured Gammaproteobacteria bacterium | reverse complement strand
GCTGAAGGCTCTTATTAGCTGAAGGCTCTTATTTGTCTACAAAATCCATTTGTCATACAGTCGTGTTAAGTTGTTTTATTGCTTTTTATTGGGAGTGATTAATGTTGCGTTTCTCTGTGCTTGTTTTGACGCTGATTTTTTCTTTGTTGCCAAACTTTGCTGTTGCCTGGGGAGAGCGAGGCCATGATTTAATCACCCGGGTGGCGATCCAACATCTACGTTATTTGTCTGATGATCAGCAATCTCTGGTAAGGCCGTTTACCCTGCGCGATCATATGCTGGCGCATTTATCAAACGTTCCCGATATTGTTTGGCGCGCACCTTATCAAAGCGAAACGGTGAAAGAATTAAACCCGCCAACCCACTATATTAACCTAGAGAAGGTGATTTCAGGCGTACAGCGCTGGGATGATCTGAGTCGTGATTTCCAGGGTTTCCGAGCACTATGTGCGGAGCACGGTAAAACACCTGAGGAGGTTGGTACAGCTCCATGGCGTTCCTTCCAATTATATGGTGAGTTGGTTAATGCATTAAAAGCAATTCACCATGCAAGTGACGAAGCTGACTTTGAGCGGCGTGTGAATGATGCACTATTAATCGCCGGAGTATTAAGTCACTTCGTTGGTGATCTGGCTAACCCGCACCATACTACTGCTAACTACGATGGCCAACTAAGCAGCCAGAGCGGCCTACATGCCTATTTCGAATCGACCGTGGTGGCTGATCTAAACCTCAAGCTTGCCAGTAAGATCGAGCGACAAGCTAGAAAACCATGGCTGGGCGTTTATAGGCAAGCAGAGCGCCAGCAGATTCTAAGCAACCCACAAAAATTGATATGGGCATTGGTGGCTAATAGTCACAGCCACTTAGATACTTTACTTAAACTTGATCAACGCCATTCATTGCTTGAACCGTCAACGGCTGAAACGCCAGCGGTACGCAAAGACGTCGCTAAAGTTAGTCAGCGTTTTGAGCGATTTACTGTGCAACGCTTGGCTATAGGTGCTGATGTCCTGGCGCGTCTTTATCAATTGGCTTGGCAGCAAGCAGGGCAGCCAGACTTGTCAAACTTCAGTAGTTACTATTATCCTGTCAAGCCAGAGTTTATTGCTCCTGATTATCAATGAAACTAATTCGAATCATTTGCGTCTCTCTAACGCTAGCTATCAGTCTTCCTGTACTAGCTGACAAAAGTTGGCGCACACCAGAACCTGAGAATGTATTGGAACTCAAACTTGCCACCGGCAGTGTTTGGATAGAACTGGCTCCACAGTTCGCACCTAAGCATGTCGCAAATATCAAGCAGTTAGTGACTGATAAATATTTTGATCAATCTGCAATCTTGCGAGTGCAGGAAAACTATGTGGTTCAGTGGGGAGACCCACAAAACGAATCCGAAGATGCAGTTAGCTTGGGCAAGGCCAGAAAAAATGTTGAAGTTGAATTCTTTCGTGATATCAAAGATCTCAATTATGTTCCGCTCAATAGCCGCGATGCCTACGCTGATCAGGTCGGTTTTGTTGATGGCTTTCCAGTTGCCAGTGATGGTCAACAAGCCTGGTTAGCTCATTGCTACGGTATGGTCGGAGTAGGTCGTTCAAACGAGGCAGACAGCGGTAACGGTTCTTCTTTATATGTGGTCACCGGTCACTCGCCTAGGCACTTAGATCGCAATGTAACCTTGGTTGGGCGAGTGCTAGATGGTATGTCTCTGCTAACAACTTTGCCGCGTGGCACTGGCAACCTGGGTTTTTACGAGCAGGCAGAAGAGTTAGTGCCTATTGAGTCGATCCGACTAGGTGAGCCGGGGCTCAAACAGCAAATCATGCGCACCGAGTCGGTCGCGTTTAAAGAGCACGTGGAAAAGCGTACCAGTCGCAAAGAAGAGTGGTTTCTAGACTCAACTGGCCGCATCGAGTTGTGTAATGTCGGCGTACCAAGCCAGGTGAGCGAATAAAGTTTTTGTATTAAGCATTTGCGGGTATTTAGCCGAGTATTCGTTCACGCTGATAGAGCTTTACCGCAACCCAGCTAATTAACGCTGCAATGGCTAAACTGCTAACCATCGAGAGCATAATTAGCGGCGCGGCTATGTGTTCACCTTTAAAGGTTTCGATAATGATTAAACCCTGGCTTAAGCTTGGTACCCACATATTTGACATCGAGGGTTCGGGCGATAAAAAAGCCAACATGATCAAAGGCAAACTTGGAACCAACATTACCATGCCCAAATAAGATTGTGCCTCTTTGTAGCTCTTGGTGTACGAGGCAAGCAGTACCATAATTGAGCAACCTACAAAGACAAAAGGAACGCAGAAGACGAATACCATGGCTATTTTACTGAAACTAACATCAATGGTGATTGAGTCGATTGGGGCGTAATTAAAAGCCAGTGCAAGACCAACAAGTACCAATAAAAACGTCAGTGATGAATACACAATAGTTGCCGCCAATTTTGCTAAGAGCACCGTGTGGCGGCGAAAAGGTTGTGTTAATAGCGGCTCCAAGGAGCCTTTTTCTCGCTCACCAGCGGTCGTGTCGATGGCTAAATACATCCCACCAGCCATAATAAACATAATGATTAAATAGGGCATCATGGTCAGGATTTGTGCATTACGCGCTTCTGGCGTCGAAACATCCGAGACATTGACTTGGATTGGATTCATGACCTCGGGATTGAGGCCTCGAGCCATCAGGCGTAAGCTCGCTATTTGTTGCGAGTAGCCTCGAATCGCTGAACTAACAGTGCGATAGCTTAATTGTTCTAGGCCAGAAATAGAACTGTCATGCAATAGTTGAAGTGGTGCTGACTTGCCTTCGACAAAGCGTGAGCCAAAGTCCTCTGTAATAACTAAAACAACTCGTTCCTGACCACTTTCAATGGCCGCTTTAGGATCAGCTGGTGGATCGACGACTTGGATATTATTCTGTGCCAACCATTGCATCAGGTTCGGAGCGTACTCGCTACCAACAACTGGCAACATTACCGCCTCAGCACTAACCGGGTCGGTTTCTTCTTTAACGGTCTTCTCAGCAAACCAGATAAAGCCGAACATCAAAAGTGGGCCAATAATAATCGACACGCCCATAGTGGTCAGTGTGCGGCGATCACGCAGATTATCTTTAACTTCTTTGCACAGAATAATCCACCAGCCTTTGACTGCGGATATTTGCTGACTTGCACCATTCATTAGACCAAGCCCTCCTCAGAGCCTATTGCTTTGACGAAGGCGTCTTCGAGGTTCTCTTCACCGGTGTGCTGGCGGATTGCCTGTGGCGTGCCGTGTGCGGCGATCTGGCCTTGAGCGATGATGACGATTTCATCGCATAAGGCGGCAACCTCCTGCATCACATGGCTGGAGAACAAGACGCAATGACCCGCCTCTTTTAGGCGCAAAATCACTTCGCGCAAGCCGCGTGTGGCCATTACGTCAAGACCATTGGTGGGTTCATCGAGTAAGACATTTCTGGGGTTGTGCACTAGTGCTCTGGCTAATGCCACTTTGGTGCGTTGGCCTTGCGAAAAACCTTTGGCGCGTCGTTCGATAAAATCCTGCATCTCTAGGTTTTCGGCTAGATGATCAATTCGTTCATCCAATGCACGCCCACTTAGGCCATGTAATTCGCCAAAATAGCGCACGTTCTCACGCGCAGTGAGTCGCTCATAGATGCCGGCTCTATGTGTCAGTACACCGATAGACTTGCGTACCTTCAGAGTTTCCGTGGTAACGTCACATTGATCAATATGCGCGGAACCTGAATCGGGCTTGTAGGCGGTATACAGCACTCGCAAGGTCGTCGACTTGCCCGCGCCATTGGGGCCGAGTAGGCCGGTTATGCGACCATCTTCGGCCGTGAATGAAACACCATCAATGGCTTTCACTTTGCCAAAGCGCTTTTTTAAATTCTTAACTTCGATCATAAAGCAGACCTTAAGGTTTAGGGCCAGAAGCGCTAACAAAAAATGGTGTGGCGCGTTCTCGTTCAATGCACTGGGTGTTTAGCTCACCGAGCAGGGTTGATTCAAGAAACTCGTTTACAAGAAAAGGCACACAGCCGCGCATCACCACTCCATGTCCATGGCCAGGAACCACTAGATGCTTGCTATTTGAGAGCATTTTGTGTGCTCTATCGCCGTTGGCCGGCGGCGTAATTGGGTCAGTTTCACCAGAGAGAATTAGGACGGGTTGCTGGCTGTCGAAAGGCTGTCGGAAATCGTCATCAATCAAACCACGTGGCCATGATGAGCAACTTATGCGCATCGACTCCTGTGCTTGATCGCCAAAGTAGGTTTGCGCCGCGCTAGCAGCCTGACTGTAATCAAAAAAGGCCTCGTCTTCAGTGCAGGCGACCGAATTATGCATGCCTACCGCCAGAGAGTCGCCAATGCTTTGTTGGATCAACTTGCTTTGCGCAGCTAGCAGGCGATAGTTGCCATCGTGTGCCTGCGCAATCATCAACGGTAATAGTGCTGATGATTCTGTTGCGTATGGCATTAAACGCACGGCTGTTAACAGATCGGCTTCGCCTAATGTAATTTCACCGGATTGACCAGTTGTTGGGTCGCCGTGAGTGACGGTAATTGGTTCAGAGGATAAGCGTGTTTGCAATTGTTGGAATTTAGTTTTGATGTCGCCAAATTGCGCCTTGCATTCAGTCGTTGCTGCACAACGCTCGGCGAGTAAATCAAAGGCATCTTGTGAGCGCAATGCAATTTCAGGGCCAGCTAAATTCAATTCAATATCAACCACACCATCTAAGATAACTAGGCGACTTTGTTCGGGGAATCGACGCAGATAATGTTGCGCTACCCTAGTGCCATAGCTGGCTCCATAGATCGAGAGCTGTGGATAGCCTGCGGCGATGCGCAATGCCTCCAGATCCTGGACTGCTACTGAGGTCGTGTAATAGCGTAAATCGGCGTCACTACTTAGTTTCTCAATGCACTGCTGAGTAAGTTTCGCAATTAACTCGCCATTAAATTCATTGGGCGTATCTTCAGGCGCATCACAATGCAATAGGTTTGATCGCCCGGTACCACGTTGATCTAATAAAATCACATCTCGATGACGCCGGACCATGTCGAGAAATTGCCGTAACTGAATCCCTAAGTCGATGGATGAGCCGCCTGGGCCGCCCTGGATTAGAGTAAAGGCGTCTTCGGCTGGATTAGCTGTCGTTGCAGCCAGGCGAGCTGCGAAAATCTCGATTTGTTTGCCATCAGGTTTGGTTGGGTTCTCAGGGCGCTGCAAGGTCGCACATTCGGCGTCAAGAGCGACTGCCTCATGCTTGACCTGACAAGGCGTAAACTCGAAACTAGTAATCGAACTGACAGTGGAGCTTATAGATGATGCGAAAGCCGAACTAAAATAAAGTGATAGCGAGATAAAAAAGAGGCATTTGCATCCTACTTGGTGCATTGGTTTCATGCGAAGGGTGAATTGCATTAGAATTTAGACAATTTAACACACAAGCAATAACAAAGGCTCACCGTTTCGGTACGAATCGAAAGTTGGTGAGAATAAAATTTGATCAATTCATTACTCCGATTCTTAAACGAGCCATTTCCGAACTTATATTCAATTCGTGAAAGCTTTTTGATCACCCTTGGTGTTGGTGCGTTTATTGCGGGCTTTCTCTATTTTTTTAAGCCCTTTGGTGCTGAAAATCTTGGTGATCGCTTACTGTGGATTTCGCTAGGTTTTGGTCTTGTTACCATAATTTGTATTGTTAGTTACGACTGGATTATTAACACGCTTATTGGCTTGGAGACAGATGTTCCGTCTTGGGTATTCTGGAAGTGGTTATTGTATTGTTTTGGATTAATTGGTTGGATCGCCTTAGGTAATGTCGTATTTGTTGATCTTACTACTCCTGGAACGCAATTCAGTTTGAAGAACTGGGTCGTCTATGCCTTGCCGCAAACTATGGCTATTGGCTTGTTCCCAGTTGTTTTTTCAGGTTTGCTGATTCAACTGCGTCAACTAAAAAAGAATCAGCAGCATGCCGAATCAATTGAATTAAATATCACGTCCAAGAGCGCCGCGCTTCTGAGTTTCCCGATATCGGCTAAGGAACAAGTGTTAGAAGTAAGCACAGATGATTTTTTCTACGCCAAGGCGATGCAAAACTATGTAGAGCTTGTTTATCGAGACGGCCAATCAGTTGAGCGTCATCTCCTACGCAGCACCTTTGCCGGAATCTATGACCTAATTCAGGCGAAATCTGGCTTTATTCTGCAATGCCATCGCTCCTATCTGGTGAATCTTGCGCAAGTCGAAAAGATAGAAGGCAATGCGCAAGGTTTGAAGCTTAGTTTGATCGATGTTGCTGACGAGAGTATTCCTGTTTCGCGAAAATATATTCAATCGGTCAAACAAGTCTTATTGCAGGGCTGATAAGCAGTTTGCTATTCGTCCCAAGCAAGTACACTTCGTCCCAGATGGCGTGTTCATTCGTCACACTCAGACAGTTTACGTCACATAAAGCTGGTTAAGTATTCCTTGTGCTTTAGGCTCAGCCTATCGATAAATCGGAGGCAGCTTTATGCATACTTTACTTTCTTTATTCGCCGATCTTGCACTTTATGCGCACATTCTAGCGGGAAGTTTGGCGCTGATTTGTTTTTGGGTTCCGGTATTTTCTCGCAAAGGTGGCATAATTCATCGGCGTATCGGTAATTGGTATGTCTATTGTATGTGGAGTGTGATTGTCACTGCCGTACTATTGAGTATCAACAACCTCATAGTTGGAAAGTACCTCTCCGCCGCATTTCTCGGTTTTCTTGCCTTGATCACCGCGCGGCCTCTATGGAGCGGAATCTCAATTTTAAAAAACAAACGTGAGATAACGCCGCATCATCAAAGAATTGATCAGTTTCTGCTCGCCGCGATTGTGGTTGCTGGTTTTGCCATGTTAATTCTGGGCTACTCACTACGTCAGCAGGGAATGGGAATAGTAATTCTTATTTTTGGTGGATTAGGTATTACCAATCTACCTGAGCTCTGGCGTAGTTTCTCGGCAAACAGAGATGTAAACTGGCTTCAAGAGCACCTTTCGGGTTTGATCATCAGTGGCATAGCCGCTCATACTGCTTTCTTGGTTTTTGGTGCCTCAACTTATGTGCAACAAATATTTTCTTCTTATTGGGCCACCTTGCCGTGGTTTCTACCTGGCGTGATCGGCGGAATTGGGATCATGGTCGCAAATCGGCGATTTGTTTCGAAATAACCAGTTCTTGCTCGATCTTTACGGTAACGCAAATAACCTGGCTAGGGTGGTAAACGCCGTCCTTACTAGGCTAGAATGGCGGCACTATGAAGCGATTGATATTAATTTTATTGTTGCTGGCTGCGATCGTATTTGCGACTAAATTCTATGTTGAATATCGATATAGTCGCGAATTGAGTCAACACTTTTTGCTGTTAAGTTCGCAGGTGGCGTTAAGCCACGATCGAGTCTCGCTCGAATGGGACGGTAGTTTGATAGCGCATCAGGTTCGCGCACGGCCAATCGACTATGATTTGGCGATTGCTATTGATCAGGTAAAAATTCAAAGCCCACAAGTTTTTCGAACTTTGTTGGATATATATCGGCTTGAACAAGGGACTATAGATGGTCAGTTTGATTTAAGTTTTAAGGGTGTTAGTGTTGCCGGTGCTATGTTGGAAGAAGCCAAGCCTGATCAAGAGTGTCGCAGTTTCGGTTCAATGTTTAATTTTCACGCTATGGATATGGTGCCATATAAAGCGAACACGCGCCTGAATGTGGATTTGACTGGAAGCGATGAGGTGGCTATTCGCTATGACATTATTGACCCGCTTGGTAACTATCGCGGTCGTGTAGAAATAGATAAAGCTGACTTTGAGTCTTTAATGCGAGCCGAGACAACTCCAACTTTGAGTAAGGCTAATATTAGGGCTCGTTTAAACCCATCAAAGGCTGCGCAGATGCTGCAGTATTGTGCTGACTTATTTAGTGTTAGTAGCGACGACTATGTTCAAAAAGTCATGGCGTCGAACCAATATTCAAATAATTCTTTTGCTATGGAGATAGGAACCCAGGCTCGGTTCGCGCTGGCCTCTTTTTTGCGAGGTGACAGCGAGTTAACCGCCCGCTTTAAAGGTCTTGGTGCAATAGATAAATGGAGTTTCGATGCTATGCCTAAATCGGTTTGGCGCAAGGTTGATATCACCTTAGACGATACTCCGATCGCTTTAGAGTTACCTGAAGCCAAAAAAATGGAAGTAGTTATTACGCGTGAAGAGATTCAACGCTTAGATAATTTGCAGCCTCGTAAGAGGCAGTTTATCGAATCAGATCTAGATAGTGCTGAGCAATTTATAAAGCGTCGAGTACGTATTACTCGCACCGACGGCCGCAAGAGAATAGAAGGGCGACTGATTGCGGTAAACGATGATGTGTTAACGGTCAAAATGAATCACGATCGTGGTGAGATCGTTCTTGGTGTGAATTACGATGACGTTGATCAGTTCAGTGTGCGAGAAAAGTAGTCTCAGCTAACGAGTTGTGATCGAGTGACCGCCATTGATGATTTTCGTCTAGAGCTAGGCCAAGGATCGGAATGGGCGATGGCCTTAGCCTTGTTTACGATGATGATGGCAGTGGCGCTGAATCTAAAGCTTGACCACTTTGCCTTTTTAAAACAAGCCCCCAAACCTTTTTGGCTAGGCGTCACTTCACAACTGCTGGTGTTGCCGGTTCTTACATTGAGCTTGTGTTTTCTTTTAAATCCTGCGCCATCAGTTGCCCTTGGAATGCTTCTAATCGCCAGTTGCCCCGGCGGCAATGTTTCGAATATGTTGGTGTTGCTTGCCAGAGGCAACTTAGCTTTATCGGTTAGTTTAACTGCTACATCGAGTTTAATGGCGGCATTGGTGACACCATTCGCGATTCTTTTTTGGAGTAGTTTGTATCCGCCTACGGCTGACTTGTTAAAGCAAATTAATTTCGATGCGATTGGGTTTTTGGTTCAAACCTCACTGATCCTGGCCTTGCCCTTGATCTTAGGTTTGATAGTTAGTCATCGATTTCCTGACTTGGCTCGCCGCTTGCGTCAGCCATTGATTCTTATTGGAGGTGGTTTGCTGATTGCAATTATCGTTGTCGCTTTGACTCGTTATTGGGGAGTTTTTCTTAGCCTCGGTGCAGCTCTTTTGGGATTGGTGGTGATTCATAATGGCCTAGCGTTTTTAGCTGGCAATATTGTTGCTCGGCTTTTCAAGTTATTGCCCGCCGATCGCCGCGCACTTACTTTTGAGGTTGGTATTCAAAATTCTGGTTTGGCGATTGTCATCCTGCTCAGCCAATTGGGCGGCCTCGGTGGCGCTGCTGCAGTTGCAGGTCTTTGGGGGACTTGGCATATTATTGCGGGCTTGTTGTTAGTCTTGTGGTTTCGACGTTTTACGGAGGTCGCTTAGTGTTATGTACGATTTAAAAATCAAGAATGCTCAATTGATTGATGGCAATGGTACGCCAGCTAAGAGGGTTGATATCGCCGTACAAGACGGCAAGATCGCCGCGATAGACGCACACATCGATGATCCTGCAGAGCACACTTTAGATGCTAATCACAAATTAGTTACCCCAGGTTTTATTGATGTGCATACGCATTATGATGGTCAAGTCTCCTGGGATGAAGAACTTAAGCCATCAGTTAATCATGGTGTGACGACAGCAGTGCTCGGTAATTGCGGGGTCGGCTTTGCACCTTGTCGAGCAGAGGATAGAGAACAGCTGATTAAGCTTATGGAAGGTGTAGAAGATATCCCAGGTACGGCGCTGCATGAAGGTATTCAGTGGCAGTGGGAATCGTTCCCGGAATACATGGATGCGATTGAAAAAAAACCTCATACCATCGACTTCGCGGTGATGGTGCCACACGATCCTTTGCGCGTTTACGCCATGGGCGAGCGTGCCATGTTCGATGAAGCTGCAAATGAAAGTGAAATCCAAACCATGCAGAACTTAGTTAGAGAGGCGCTCGAAGCTGGTGCCATTGGGTTTTCTACTGGTCGCAGCGATTCGCATAAAACCGCAGACGGTGATTGGACACCAGCAAGCGAAGCCAGTAAAGAAGAATTAGTCGGCATCGCCAAGGCGTTTCAAGGTTTAGATTATGGTGTACTGCAAGCGGTAAACGATTTCGATCTGATGCGACCTGAAGACAACTTCGAAGTTGAATTCGACATCATGCAAGCCTATTTTGAAGCTGGTGGAGGTCGGCCAGGTTCTATGTCTCTAATGCAGCGAGATTACGCGCCGGATGATTGGCTGAAAATTATTCAAGGCAGTGAGCGCATGAACGCCAGCGGCTTAGATATTAGTTTGCAGGTTGCCCCTCGTGCTATTGGCGTGTTTAACGGCTTGAATTGTACCTTTCATCCTTTGATGGCGCACCCGAGTTATTTGCAAATCGCGGCGCTTTCATTAAGCGAGCGCGTTGCTGCTATGCGTCAGCCAGAATTTAAAGCTCAATTACTTTCTGAATCGCCTGTCACCTTAGCCGGTGAAGGATCGCCCGTGCCGCCCATGGTTGATGTGATGATCTCTGACTTTCCCCAACTGGCTGGAAAATTATTCAAATTAGACATCGATGGCGTAGTCGATTACGAACAAGGCAATGACACCTCCATTGCTGGTATGGCTCGACGTGATGGCGTCAGTGTATGGGACAAAGTTTATGATTTGATGTTGGAAGATGAGGGGCGGGCATTGATTTACTTTCCCGTGTTTAACTATACCGAGATGAATTACAACAATGTCTATACCATGCTCACTCATCCGAAAGCACTACCGGGCTTATCCGATGGCGGCGCGCATGTAGGCACAATTTGTGATGCGAGTTTCCCTACCTACTTGCTAACCTATTGGACTCGAGATCGCGCCAAGAAAAATCGCCGCAGTATTGCCTTAGAGCGCGCTATTCAAATGCTGACCGCTGATGGTGCTGATTATCTTGGCTTAGCGGATCGCGGGCGTGTTGAGATAGGCAAAAAGGCCGATTTGAATATTATCGATTACGAAAATCTGAGCTTAGGTGTGCCACGTATGGTGCAGGATCTTCCTGCCGGTGGGCAACGCTTACTTCAACCAGTGACAGGTTATGAAGCAGTGATAGTGAGCGGTGAATTAGTGATCGCCAACGATGAGGTTCAGAATGCTCGTCCAGGTAAATTAGTGCGGGCGGCTACAGCATAAAAATCGCAAAGTAATGGCAAACACTACCAGCAATTACAAAGGTATGCCAAACGCCATGGCACCAGGGCAGCCAATGATCAAGCACATAGAAAATCACACCAACCGTATAAATAATGCCACCGGCCATTAGCAGACTAAATACGGTATCGGACGTGCCTGCGATAATAGCGTCCATCGCAAAGGCGCAAACCCAGCCCATGGTCAGGTAAATAACGATCGGCAAGATGCGCGGGCCTTTGATCGGCAAGTTTTCAATGACGATGCCCAACAGCGCCAGACTCCAAACGATAGCAAGTAACCACCAGCCTGTGGCGCCATCTATCGCTAGTAACGTAAACGGCGTATAAGTGCCGGCAATTAATAGGTAAATGGCGAGGTGGTCTAAATGTTGAAAAACGGCTTTGGCCTTGCCTTGAAAACTGTGATAAAGCGTCGAGGCTAAATACAGTAAAACCAGTGTAATGCCGTAAATAGTGACGCTTAAGATTTTTTCCACATCGCCTTGCATCGACGCGACGGTGATCATAACGGTGGCACCGACGACTGCCAGCGCAGCGCCAACTAAATGGCTGATGCTATTGTAAAATTCACCTTTATACATACGTCTAAATTTATAGTGCTACAGACTTTAAGACCGGTCTAGAGCGCTTTTTGGTACAAACTATTAATTGGTTTGGCAAATACTTCGCGCACCAGTGGTTCAAAAGTGCTTAATTCGAGGCGCGGTTTACTGGCATCGAATGCAAGATCATCGTAGTGATTCACAAAACGCAGGGTACGATCATAACAAGGATGTTCGCTTAATTGGTCACGTAAATCACGATCTAAACCAATGTAATGAAAAAAATTGTAGCCTTGAACTATTGCGTGATTTTTAATCATCCAATGATTCTCTTCGCTCACAAAAGGGTGCAAAATTGCGGCGCTCACATCAGCGTGATTAGTGCTGCCAAGCGTGTCGCCAATATCGTGCAGGAGCGCGCAAACAATATATTGTGTGTCTTCACCGGCCTCACCAGCCAGTTCGGCAGTCTGTAAGCAATGCTGCAGTCGATCAACTGGGAAGCCGCCGTAATCGCCACTAAGTAACTCCATATGAGTGAGAATCCGATCAGCTAAGCCTGCTGTAAATTGCATTTGTTCGCCAATGATATGTTGCCAATCATCCGCAGTGCTGTCAGACATTTTTGAAAATTTCGCTGTCATAGTGTTGCCCCACCAAACTTATATTAGTCTATGAGTTTACTTCATTCGCTTGAGCACTGTAACTGGTTACACTAGCTGCTCGGAATCTCTTGAAGTTCTCATTATTTAACTTCATTTATATTAACAGGAGAATTTATGTTAACGCTTCATCATTTACGAATTGGGCGATCTATTTTTACCGTGTGGCTGTTAGAAGAAGTCGGTTGTGACTACAAGCTTAAAGAGTATTTGCGTCACCCTGAAACTATGCGCGCGCAAGAGGATTTAAAAGCGGTTCATCCGCTAGGCAAGAGCCCGATCATCGAAGATGGAGATCTGATGCTAACTGAGTCGGGAGTAATAACCACCTACGTATTGGAGAAATTCGATACCAATAATGAATTGCACCCTAAACGCGATAATTTAGCAAACTGGGCGCATTATCATCAGTGGCTAGCCTACGCTGAAGGCTCGGTATTTGCGCCGCTATTGTTAAAAATGTTGACCTTGCGTTCCAGCGATCATCCACTGATAACGCCATTTGCCGACACTGAGATAGCTTTACATTTCTCACATATTAGTCATCAACTTGGTGACAAAGACTATATTTTGGGTGACACCTTAAGTGGTGCTGATTTTGGTATCGCGTATATGGTGTCGATGGCCGAGCGACTGGGCCAGCTTGAACCATACCCCAGCCTGCAAGCTTACATAGAGCGTTGTCGAGCACGCCCAGCCTTTATTCGGGCGATAGAAAGAGCCGTAGAGTAGTCTAACCCAGACAAAGTAAGTAACCCTGAAGGCTCTTGATGTGTTAAGAGCCTTCAGCTT
>CAYVYS010000003.1:0-13074 GCA_964455815.1 uncultured Gammaproteobacteria bacterium | reverse complement strand
TTAAGAGCCTTCAGCTTATTAAGAGCCTTCAGCCCAGAAAAATATGCTTTAGATAATTAAATGAGTCTCGAATATCAAATACAAAGCTGAAAATCAGCACCGCTGTCATCACGCCAGACCAAATCGCAAACGGTGTTTTTACTGCTAAAAATGGTCGGTGTTTCAACAGCATATATAGTGCTGATGACCAAAAAAGTAGATGAAAAGTGGCTAAGTAGCCGGAATAGAGCGGGATCGAAAATAAAGCACTCACGACTTGCATGGCGATCACGCCCAATACGAGACCACTAATAACCCAGCGAGCGATCGCATGTCGGCGAACGAAAAAGAGCAAGCAAAGCTCAGCATCATAATGCCGATCCCAATTTGAACCCAAAGAGGGTTGTTGCTGAAGCCTTCGTTATCAAATATCGCCAGAGCGCCATGACCATGATCCGATTTTTGAGCGAAAACCAAAGAGCTAACGAGGTAGCTCAATAGAATAAGGCTTATACTGAAAAAGTAATGATGATTGCCAAGAAATTTCTTCATAACGTTCTGTTTGATTGTGTGCATGCAGAATCGATTGAGCTGAGCACTCGAATCTGTCAAGCTTGACTTACTGCGTTTTATTTTTTGTTCTGTTTTGAAGCGACTTCATCGCCCTCTGGGCCTCGCGCTGTCTGTTCTAGTTCTTATCATTAGTGTCACCGGTTCACTACTGCTCCTAAAGAGAGAGTATTTGTGGCTTAGCTTGCCGGCTGCCAGAGCGGTAGTTAAGCCAGACATGCTGCCCAGCGCTATCGAAAACATACAAGCGCAATACGATATTGGCGAATTGCGATTTATTAAAGTTCATAGTCAAAATTTGGCATTACATAAAGCCTATCTAGCTGATAGACGCTACGCCTGGCATGATCAGAAAGGTCAACTTATTCAGCAGTGGCAGGGAAATGAACGCTGGGAAGACTGGCTGCTGGATTTGCATCACCGCTTTTTATTAGGTAACACGATTGGCTTAAATATGGCCGGCTTTGCTGGTTTACTGCTGCTGCCATTGATTTTTATCGGCCTTAGAATTTGGTGGCCTCGTCGTCGTTTTTGGGTGCTCGGGTTTAGGGTCAAGCGCGCGCAGCGCGGTGAGTTTATTCGGGCGCACTCAAACTTAGGCGCCAGTATTTCGCCCCCGGTTATTTTGTTGGCTATCACTGGTGTTATTTTGGTGTATCCAAGCGAGTCGCGGTGGTTATTGCAAAACGGTTTTTCTTCTACGTCGCCACCGCCGGTTGTTTATTCGCAGCAAGTCGTTGCTGCAAGCTGGGTTGAGCAAATAGCGTTTAGCCATAAGCAATTTCCTGGTAGTCAAATCCGCTGGGTACAACCAGAGCTGGAGCCAAATGCCGAGCGTGTTATTGGTTTGGTCCAGGCCGGTGCCTGGGATAATAGCGGTAAGACATCGCTGCGCTTTTCAACAGATTACGTCGACAATGCGGTTCAAGTAAAAGATGCGCGACAGCAAAGCCTAAAAGTTCGTGGTCTCGATTTATCGTATGTCATTCATACTGGTG
Organism: uncultured Gammaproteobacteria bacterium; assembly: GCA_964455815.1. Lineage (GTDB taxonomy): Bacteria > Pseudomonadota > Gammaproteobacteria > Arenicellales > Arenicellaceae > Arenicella. Next base: position 11,527 of record CAYVYS010000003.1, on the reverse strand, counting down.
ATCTTGGGTTCGCCTATAGGTTTATGCTTATTGTCATCGGTTTTGGTATAACCTGGCTTTGCCTATTGGGGCTTCGCTCATATTGGCGAAGCCGCGTTTAGATATAGCTAACAATTTCTATTTCTAGTTCACTAGTAGCGTTGATATAAAACCGTTGACCGGGTTCATAATCGCCAAAGTTAAACGGCTCATAGCCTAGTTCAATTGCGCGTCGTTGCAGGCTATCAAGGTCATTCACCTCGACGCCAATATGGTTGAGATTCCCTGCTTGATCTTGGCTGCTGCTGGACGTAGCGCAAACATCGGCATTGGTATATAAAGCGATATAGCTTTGATCTGATCCGACATGAACTGTGTAGCCATTGTTCATTGATGCACCTGACCAACGCACTTCCCAATCAAATAATTTCGTAAGTAAATCAGCAATGTGATCGGGATCGCCAACGGTGATATTGACATGTTCTAGTTGTGCATTATTACTACTGTACTTTGATTTTCTGTTAGTCATCTTTGCTCGTATTTTTGATGTATTTCTTATCGATATTGATCGCGGTATATATGATTTCGATAGTGATTTATTACTGTTTGAAAGTAGTTTAATATCTCAAGTTAACTTGAGGTCAATAAGATGAGTGAGAAAAATTTATTGTCGATTGGTGAGCTGGCGACTAGAACAGGTACAGAAGTGTCAGCGATTCGATTTTATGCTGATCAAAATTTGATTCCATCAACTCGCGCCGCGAGTGGCCATCGTTTGTTTCATCGAGCGACTATTCGTCGAGTCTCGTTTGTATTGGTCGCCCAATCCTTGGGCTACTCCCTAAAAGAAATTCTGACTGTTTTTACCAGTCTGCCAGATCAAAGAACACCGACAAAAACCGATTGGACACGGCTTAGCAGAAAGTTTTCTCGTGATTTAGACCGACGCATCCAGCAAATGGAGTTGCTAAAACGTAAATTAGATAGTTGTATCGGCTGCGGTTGTTTGTCCTTACGCAGTTGCCGGCTCTACAATCCAGATGATAGCGCTGCAAAGTTTGGCACTGGTGCTCGATATTTACTCGGAGATAACCCCCCAAGCGAGAGGTAAGGATAAGACAGGTGAGTGTGATTTAGGATACTTGGCACGTACCGGGATTTATTCCCGGCACTGACTGCCGTTTAGTGCGCGCTATTCCGCGGTAATTACTAAATCGGATTTAGGGAAATCGGCAAAAGGGAATGGGCGCTGATCAGTATTAAAAGTCACAAATCGCAGAATTTCATGTATGTACTTACTCATACTATCGCCAAAATGCAATAATTGTTCATTTGGCGCACCGCTGATCAAAGTGAAAATACATTGGGCGACAACTACGGCGGCTACCACCAATTGCGACAAATAGAAAATAACCCAAAAAATTGCAGTGAATAAAACGCGTTGCCAGCCGGCTTTACCTTCGTATTGTGATGACATAGAACTCTCCATTAACTTGCTTATTGTTAATTCATAGTGGTGACTTTTGGGATTTAAAGAGGATTTTCAAAACTTGGCTTTTTATTATGGTGTAGAGTTTTGTTCTTTGACACTAGTGAACAATTTTTATACTATTTATCATATAAATATAAGTAGTCCTCGAAATTCGAGAAACATGAAAAGGTCTTAAAGGTCTAGCAAGGCCTCGAAGGATCGAGTTTGGCGCAAGGCCAGCTCTAGATTTGCAAACACAAAATGAAGATAACTAAACTTCGCTTATACGCTGTCAAACCAAGATGGCTTTTTCTCGCGGTGGATACCGACGAAGGTGTCACTGGCTGGGGTGAGCCGGTAATTGAAGGGCGTGCCGATACGGTTGCCGCTGCGGTAAAGGAGCTGTCGAGCTATCTAATTGGCAAAGACCCCCGCAATATCAACGATCATTGGCAAACTTTATACCGGGGCGGCTTTTATCGTGGTGGGCCGATCTTGATGTCAGCCATTGCTGGAATTGATCAGGCATTGTGGGACATCAAAGGCAAGGTTTTAAATCAACCGGTTTACGAACTCTTAGGTGGCTTGGTTCGTGACAAGATGAAAACTTATTCCTGGGTTGGTGGCGATGATCCTTCCGCTGAAGCTGAGCATATGCAAAAGCTAATGGGACATGGCTGGGATACTTTTAAGCTCAATGGTTGTGGGCGCCTAAAAATGGTAGATGGTCACGCTGCTGTCGATAAGGTTATCGAACGCGTTGCCACCATTCGAGAAAAGCTTGGCAGCTCGGTAGATTTTGGTTTGGACTTCCATGGCCGCGTCTCGGTACCAATGGCAAAAGTATTGCTACATGAGCTTGAACCGTTCAGACCCTTGTTTGTTGAAGAGCCGGTGTTGGCAGAACATGCTGAACAATATAAAGCCTTAAGTGATCAAACCAGTATTGTGCTAGCTGCTGGCGAGCGAATGTATTCCCGCTTTGACTTTAAACGCGTGTTTGAAGGTGGTGGGCTAGGTATAGTCCAACCGGATTTATCCCACGCTGGCGGTATTACTGAATGCCTGAAAATAGCCTCGATGGCTGAAGCTTACGATGTGTCGTTAGCGCCGCATTGCCCGCTTGGGCCAGTGGCGCTAGCCGCGTGTTTGGCGGTGGATTTTGTTTCTTATAACGCCATCATCCAAGAACAGTCGATGGGAATTCACTACAATCAGGAAGCTGATCTTTTAGACTACGTGCTGAATAAAGACGACTTTGCGATAACTGATGGTTACATCAAACCGTTATCGAAACCAGGCTTAGGGGTTGAGATTGACGAAGACAAAGTCAAGGAGATGGCTAAATTAGGTTGCGATTGGAAGAGCCCTATTTGGCGACACGAAGATGGCACTATTGCCGAGTGGTAAGCCTTTATTGAATTTAGACTCTGGCGAAAGGACTGGCATGACGCATAACCAACAAAATGGGTCTACTAATGGCTTGCCTTAATCATTGAATTGCTCAAAGCTGTTAACTAGAGATTTTTTCTAGCCTTCAGCGAGGTGAGTCTATGTCACAGGTTGATTTGTTGACAAAAGGCCTGCAGTTTTCTATTGACGGTGAACTAGCCTACTTTAACTATTACTGGTTGCGAGATAACTGCCCGAGTGCCTGGGATACAGCAACTCAAGAGCGCAGTTTCGATATTCTGCAAGAACCTGACGAGCTCAAGGCCGAGCAGGCTGAAGTTGATCAAAAGCACCTAAAAGTCGTTTGGCCTGATGGTCATCAAAGTGAGTATGACGTGTCCTGGTTGGCCCGTTGGCATCGTGGTGAGTCACATGGCGACATCGCTATTCGTAAGCGAAGAGCGTGGTTTCACGATCACTACAAAAACATAGCGCGTTTCCAGTTTGGTGAGCTTACTAAACAAGCAGAACTTGTTGCTGATTGGACCGAAGCGCTACTTGATGACGGTATCAGTCTGGTTAGTGGCATGCCAAACTCTGATGAAGGCTTACAAACGTTGTGTGAATTAATTGGCACAGTTAGAGCGTCGTTCTCAGGCTACAACTTCGATGTGCTTTCTAAAAAGAACCCCGAGAATCTGGCTTATACTGCTAAAGCTCTGGAATTACATACCGATCTGCCGCCAGAGGAGCTGGCGCCTGGTGTGCAGTTTTTGCATTGCCGAGTAAATGATGCCAGTGGTGGTGATAGTCTGTTTGTCGATGCCGTAGCGGTGGCCAATGATTTAAAACGGCACTATCCCGAATACTTTAGGCTTTTGTGCGAGCTCAAAACACCGTTTCGCTATACCACGCGTGATCATGACGTGCGTTCGCGTCAACACATTATTGAGCTGGATTCCGTAACCGGAGAAGTTAGTGGTATTTCATTCAGCCAGCACTTAGCCGACACCTTTGATTTTGCACAAAGCTTGCTGGATGAGTTTTACCCGGCGTTTCGTAAATTCGGGCAAATGATGCAGCAAGAAAAATATCTAATGCGGTTTCGTCTCAACGCCGGGGAGTGTGTGATATTTGATAATCATCGCATCGCGCATGGCCGTGCCGCTTTCGATGAGGGCAGTGGCGATCGCTATTTGCGGGGTTGCTATGTTGATCGAGGTGAGTTGCGCAGCAAGTATCGTGTGCTGCGAGCCAAATACCCTCGTTTATGATCCTCCATAACTTCCTTTTACAGTGATTCATTAAACCGTTTATGAACGAACAGCAAATCAGAGTTGACCTGGCCGCCGCGTTTCGCTTGCTTGTGCATTTTGATATGCATGAAGCCGTTGCCAATCACTTAAGTGCGGCGATATCGGAAGATGGCAAAACATTTTTAATGAATCGACGCTGGATGCATTTTGCCGAAGTCTCAGCCAGTAACTTACAGACTTTCAATAGCAGTGATGACAGCATAATGCACGCCGCTCAAGCGCCTGATCCTAGCGCTTGGGCGATCCATGGGCAGATACATAAACACCTTCCGCAGGCTAAGGTGATTCTGCACGCGCATCCGACCTATGCAACTGCCTTAGCTACTCTAAAAGATCCCACCATCTATCCCATCGATAACAATACCGCGCGCTACTACCATCGTGTTGCTTATGATCTTAACTTTGGCGGTATAGCGACTGAACAACAAGAAGGTGAGCGAATTTCACAAGTCTTCCAGGAGAAATCCGTTTTGATGATGGCTAATCATGGCGTCACTATTCTCGGCGAGACAGTCGCGCAAGCCTTTGATGATCTCTATTATTTTGAGAAAGCCTGCAAAACTCTGATGTTAGCCTATTCTACCGGGCAGCCTTTGCACATACTTTCGCCAGAACTGGCCGAGCAAACCGCTGCAGGCTGGATTGAATTCAGAGGTGCTGCCGATCAACATTTCACGTATTTAAAGTCTTGGCTTGATCAGCACGACCCTGGCTATAAGAATTGAAATCAAAATGCCGACAGATGCTTATGTTTATGTATAATGATTGTGAAAATTATGTGAATGTTGCAGTTTGATTGCTTTGAGCCCAGGCTCTGCTTTAGTTATTTAATTGCGATGACAAAACAGAATCAGAGGCACGATTATGTTCGATTTAGTGCGCTTAATTTATACCAGCCGAGCACAATTTGAATTCTCTACCGACATGAATAGTGGTAGCGATATAGAGCCCGAATTAGCCCACATCCTACAACAATCTCGCTTTAACAACCGGCAAGCGAATATTGGCGGCGTGTTGTACTTCGCCGAGGGGTATTTCTTTCAATGTGTAGAAGGCAGAAAGTCGCAGGTTTTAAATTTGGTTGATCGACTACAACAAGATCAACGTCATAATGACTTCAAGATTTCGTATTTTCGACGTGCACGTCGCCGCCGTTTTCGTGAATGGTCGATGAAATATGTGCCAGTTGGTGAGGATGTTAGGCGCCTTATTTGCGCGCGCGGTTATGACCGATTTGATCCGTGTAGTTTTGACGAATCCGATATCAATAGTGTTATCGACTTGTTTACTAAGTTAGAAGATACCACTCTGGCCAAGCCTGAGCTGCGAACAGCTTGCCGTCTAAAGCAAAAAGTTTGGAAAAGATTGTTTACCAACGCGACACTGCGAGTATTTTAGTTAGCATTTTTACAACCACTGAGTTTGGCTTAGTGTAAACTCCTCGGAAAACAATAATTAATCGTAATCGAGGTGGTTAGTGCATACGGATTCCTACACTAAAAAGGTTGGTGAACTACTGGCACATGCCAGCATCACGCCCAATGGCGATCAGCCATGGGATATTCAGGTTCATAATCCAGAATTGTTTAAAAGAGTGATCGGCCAAGGCTCCCTGGGGCTAGGTGAATCCTATATGGAAGGATGGTGGGATTGTGAACAGCTGGATCAATTTTTCTATCGTGTTCTTAGCGCCCGATTACAAAGCCATGTCACTACCTTGCGCGATAAATTATTCTACGTATACGCGCATTTAATTAACCGGCAAACCGGCAAAAAGGCATTTGAAGTCGGCAGCCAGCATTACGATGCCGGCAACGATCTTTATGAGCGAATGCTCGATAAACGCATGATCTATAGCTGTGGCTATTGGCAAGATGCTGAGAACCTTGATCAAGCACAGGAGCATAAATTAGAGCTTGTCTGTCGTAAGCTCAAATTGGAGCCAGGCATGCGCGTTCTTGATATCGGCTGTGGTTGGGGCGGGGCAGCGCGATATATGGCAGAAAATTATGATGTCGAAGTGGTCGGCGTCAGTGTATCGCAAGAACAGGTTAACTTAGCCAACGAACGAGCGGGTGATTTAAAGGTCAGTTATCGTTTCGCTGACTATCGAGACCTCAATGAGCGCTTTGACCGAATTTTCTCTATCGGAATGTTCGAGCATGTTGGTTATAAAAACTATGAAGACTACTTTAAGGTGGTCGATCGTTGTTTAATCGATGGTGGTCTGTTCGTGCTACACACTATTGGTTTCCAGTACACCTCAGAAAAAGTCGACCCGTGGGTTGAGCGATACATTTTTCCAAATTCCATATTGCCCTCTGCTGAGCTAATCGGCAAAGCCAGTGGGCCTTATTTGAAACTCGAGGATTGGCATAACTTCGGGCCTGATTACACCAAAACGCTACATGCCTGGAATAATAATGTCAGTGCGGCATGGGAAGACCTGCCGCAGTACAATGAAGAATTTCGCCGCATGTGGCACTACTATTTAATGTGTTGCGCTGGAACTTTTATGGCGTGCAATAATCACCTCTGGCAGATTGTGTTTACCAAAGGAGAAAAATCCGAACCTTACCAAGCAGTGCGATCGGCGGTTGATTAGAATCTGATACCTGCTCAAGCAGGTAATGAAGATGCTATACGGAAAATACTAGTCATTTTTTTGATTTTGTTGCTTTGGGTGCCCGCATTGATCTTTGTTAAGTTACCTATTTGGTCGCTATTCGCAGCCTCTGGCCAAGGTATAAGCCTGATTTACAAATTTTTCTTCTTGATAATATTGTTGGGTTTTGTATTTGGATTTTTTACTGGCGATCGATACTTTTTTCTGATTTCGGAGCCGTTCTTAAAGTTGTTCAAATGGATTGTCGATATGATTTCAATGCGCTAGGCTTCTAATTCTTCCCACCTTAAGAAACTGGCATCTAAATCTGTTTGAAGTTGTTTTAGTTGATGACTTACTTCACTAATCTGGCTCTGATCTTGCTGATAGAAATCGCTAGCGCTCATTTGCTCATTGATGGCGGCAATTTGGTTTTCCAGTTCATCAATTTTTTGAGGTAGGGCATCAAGCTCCCTTTGTAAGTTATAACTAAGTTTCTTTTTTGAGTTGGTAGAATTATTTTGTTTTGGTGTGGGCTTTGCTGTTTTTGCCTGTTCTTCTGGTTGGCGTCGCTGAGCTAACCAATCTTCATAACCACCGATGTATTCATAGACTTTTCCATTGCCTTCAAAAGCGATGCTTGAAGTGACAACATTATTGATAAAGGCACGATCGTGGCTTACCAGTAATAGCGTGCCTTGAAAATCCATCAACATTTGTTCGAGCAGCTCTAAGGTTTCATAGTCGAGATCATTAGTTGGTTCATCAAGAATCAAAAAGTTAAAGGGCTGCGTAAATAGCTTCGCCAGCATTAAACGATTGCGTTCACCACCAGATAGCTTAGCTGCTGGCGCACGAGCGCGCGCAGGGGTAAATAAAAAGTCCTGCAAATAGCCCATGATGTGTTTACGTTGCCCATTAATCGTAATTTCGGTTTCGCCTGAGACATTATCCTGTACGCTAAGATCATCGCGAATCGCACTTCGATGTTGATCAAGATAGGCTAGCTCGAGGTTGGTACCAATGCGAACTTCGCCGCTTTCAGGTAGGTGTTCACCAGTCAGCACTTTTATCAGAGAAGTCTTTCCACAACCGTTTGGGCCAATAATGCAAACCTTGTCGCCGCGCTGAATGCGACAAGAAAAATCATCCACTAAAAGCTTATTTTCAAAGCCAATCTGCAAGTTTTTAGTTTCAACGACGAGCTTGCCAGATTTAGCGGCCATATTGAGCTGCATGCTCGCCTTCGACTGACGATCTTGGCGTTGTCGACGTTCCTCGCGCATCTTTTTTAAGGCCCGAACTCTTCCTTCATTGCGAGTTCGCCGTGCTTGAATGCCCTTGCGTATCCAGACTTCCTCTTGCGCGAGCTTCTTATCAAACTTAGCGTTGTGGCGATCCTCTTCTTCCAGGGCTTTGGCTTTAGCCGTAAGATAGTTTTGGTAGTTGCCGGCAAAGTACTCCAAGTGGCCGCGATCTAATTCGATTATTTGCGTAGCTAGTCGGTCAATAAAAGCGCGATCGTGCGAGACAATCACCATGGCGATATTGATGCTTTTAAGAATTTTTTCCAGCCACAGAATAGTATCGATATCCAGATGATTGGTAGGCTCGTCTAGCAACAATAGATTGGGTTCGGTGACTAAGGCGCGCGCTAATAAGACTCGGCGCTTCATGCCTCCAGATAGATGATCAAAGCTAGCCTGGGCTTCCAAATCAAATTTAGAGCAAAGTGTTTGAATCCGTCGATCTACTAGCCAGATATCATCATCATGCGAGTGATCAGCCGTGCTGGCTCCGCTATCTTGTGAATAGTAATCAAGCAGCGCTGCTTTAAGACCCAGATGTCCGGCGGCGATCACGCTTGCTACTTTTTGGTTTAGAGTTTCTGGGACTTCTTGAATTAAGCGGCCACAAACCAGTTCCTGAGAGCGAATGATCTCGCCCTCATCTGGCGCCAAGCTACCGTCGATCAGTTTGAGTAAGGTTGACTTACCAGCGCCATTGCGGCCGATTAACGCCAACCTCTCACCTGGTTCGATTATCAGCCTGGCTTGATCTAAAATAGCGTCTGCTCCAAACGCTATTGATACTTGCTTGAACGAAATCAATGCCATTGCGATATGGTTGTTAACAGTAGTTGAGTTGTGAAAGCTTAAATAAATCGGCGCAGAGTGTAGCAGAGCTGCACGATGTTTGAGGCATAAAGCCAACTCGATATAGCCAGCTTAGAGGTAAAACCAATGTTAGTAGAACAAATTCCAGTCGAAAATAGTCTACGTAATTATATGTATTTGATCGCCTGCCCAGAGACTCGCGAGGCAGTGACTATTGACCCGCTGGATCATGCCAGCGCCTTAGCACGTGCAGAAGAACGAGGCTGGACTATTCGAGGCGTGGTCAACACTCATGAACACCATGATCATATCGGTGGTAATGAGCAGGTGATCGCGGCGACTGGCGCGATGCTATATGCGCATGAAGCGGCGATGGATAAAATTCCTAACGTCGATGTTGGGCTTCACGCTGGTGATATTGTGCAAGTTGGTACCTCAGTGCAATTGATTGCCTTGGACACTCCAGGCCACACTTTTTGCCACACCTGTCTGTACACTATGGAGCAAGACGATCAAGCCCCGGCTTTATTTTGTGGTGATACTCTGTTTAATGCGGGAGTGGGTAATTGCCATAACGGTGGTAACCCACAAACGCTTTATCAAACATTCGCCGAACAGATTTTTGTACTACCGGATACTACTCGAATTTACCCAGGCCATGACTATATTGTTAATAACCTGCATTTCACTTTGGATCGTGAGCCGGGCAACGAGGCCGCCAAAAGTTTGTTGGTGGCGTTAGAGCAATGGCAAGGTAATCAGCATTTTATTTCTAACATTGCCATGGAAAAAATGATCAACGCCTTTTTTCGTCTGCAAAGCGAAGAGGTAGTCGCTGGGTTGCGTGCCAAATTTTCTGATTTGGATGAGACTCCGAGTGACGAGGCGGTGTTTTTAAAACTTAGAGAATTGCGTAACCATTGGTAATGCAGTTCTTTTAATCGCTATTAGTTAGGGAACCTCTGAGTGAATCGATATTGCCTCAAAATGCTGAATCTCTGCGTTACGATGCTTGGCCGCAGAAATAACTGCGGCCAAGCATCGGCGCCTTAATTGTCAATATGTTGAGACTCAAACACAGGCTAAACTCGATTAACTCAGAGGTTCCTTAGGTAAAAACATGACTTTTTGTTGTTAACTTGGCGATATAATCTCGCCTAATAACTGCGCGGCGGATTCTGGCCGCATCGAACTTCTTCGGAGAATACAATGTCGTTTGCTGACCGTGATGGTTTCATTTGGATGGACGGTGATTATGTCGATTGGCGTGATGCTAAAGTCCATGTGCTAACCCATACTCTGCATTATGGAATGGGGGTCTTTGAAGGCGTGCGCGCCTATGAAACAAGCGATGGCCCGGCGATTTTTCGGCTTGAGCGCCATACTGAACGCTTGTTCCAGTCGGCTAAGATCATGGGCATGAAGATTCCCTATAGCGCCGAAGAGTTAAATCAAGCACAGCTAGATATTGTTAAGAAAAATAATCTGCAGTCGGCCTATTTGCGCCCCATGGCGTACTACGGTTCAGAGGCCATGGGTTTGCATGCCAAGGGGCTAAAGGTACATTTGATGATCGCTGCCTGGGAGTGGGGCGCGTATCTTGGCGAAGATGGTCTAAAAAATGGTATTCGAGTGAAAACATCTTCTTTTAGCCGCCATCATGTTAATAGCAATATGGCGAAAGCCAAGACCAATGGGCACTACACTAACTCGATGATGGCGCTGCAAGAAGTTGATGCAGCTGGGTATGATGAAGCCTTAATGCTGGATTCTTACGGATATGTCGCCGAAGGCAGCGGTGAGAATATATTTATTATTCGCCGCGGTAAAGTTTATACCCCGAGCTTAACCTCGGCTCTGGAAGGCATCACGCGCGATACCGTCGTTGATATCATGACCAAAGATATGGGTCTAGAAGTAATTGAAAAGCAAATTACTCGGGACGAGGTTTACACCGCCGATGAAGCGTTTTTCACTGGTACCGCCGCTGAGGTAACGCCGATCCAGTCTTTGGATGATCGCGAGATTGGTAACGGTGATCGTGGCACACTTACCAAAGAAATTCAGGATCGATATTTCGATGTTGTCTTTGGGCGCGATGCTACGCGGCAGAGTTGGTTAAACCACGTCTAACTGAGCCATGGCGTTGCAGCCAGCAAATAAAATTTTAGTCGTTGGCCCGTCATGGGTTGGCGATATGGTGATGGCGCAGAGCTTGTTTATTGCACTTAAACAAGCCAATTCTGAAGTGCTAATCGATGTACTAGCGCCCGCCTGGACGGCCGCCTTGATAGATCGTATGCCGCAGATCAACAAACTTCATTTTGCGCCATTCGAACATGGCAAATTAAGCTTGTTAGCGCGTTGGCAGTTGGGCAAGTCATTGCGCCACGAAAGGTATGATCAGGCAATCATATTACCCAACTCTTTAAAGTCGGCGTTGGTACCGGCATTCGCAAAAATTCCACAACGAACCGGCTTTGTTGGTGAGCAGCGTTGGGGTTGGCTGACTGATGCGCGTCGCCTTAATAAAAGTGTTTTGCCAATGACCGTCCAGCGTTTTTTAGCGCTTGGATCAAATCGAGATGCACCGCCGATAGAACTTGATGCTATTGCTATTCCCAAGCTAGAGGTGAATGCAGAACAG
>CAYVYS010000002.1:42616-112292 GCA_964455815.1 uncultured Gammaproteobacteria bacterium | reverse complement strand
ATATTATTCCCGCTAATCAAGTGCAATTGATTGGATGGATCAGCTCGCTAGATTGAAGAGATTTAAGCATTTTTATAGCCCTGAATCGTCAATGCGAGATCCGGCAAATGGCCATCTGGGGAAGTAGCGCAGCGAAATATGCCAGCGATCGTCTCCGTCATCCGAGCCCGCGTTGCCAAAACGCTGATCGATTCCATCTACGATATAGCCGTATTCAACACCCAAGGTCAGGTCTCGACGAATATTCCAGCGAAAACTAGCTCCAACACTTACCAGAGTTTCGTCCGCCACTTCTCCAACCTGGGGATTATTTTGCGAACCATCAGCGTAATCAGTGAAAGCCGCAACGTTGAATTTATTACCGGCAAAGCTGCGAATTAGTTCAAAGCTGGTTTTAAAACCTTTATCGACCGTCACCTCTCGCTCGAGGAACCCTCGCGGCCCTGGATTACCTAAAGAACCACCAAAGCCAAACTTTTCACCTGGAATTAAGGCATCGGAACTGTTTTGCGCAAACAAAAACCAGCGCGCACGCCAATTTCGATTTATTCGATAATCGGTTCTTAAAGTTAAGTTTTGCTTAGTCCAATTGCTGGAAGCGCCGGCACGTGCATTTTGATAGCTTTGATCATCATTAAACTGGCCACCACCCAAATTGCTGGCGGCGCTAATGACACCGTTAACTAACCATCGACCATTGTCGTAACGAGCGGTGTAGTCGATTTCTAAGGGTCGGCTTCGAACGTCATCGCCAATATTTTCACTGGCAAACAAAATATCACTATCGAACAATTTATCAGTCACTTGCACACCTAGTCGGTGCTGGTAGTTGGTGCGCTTGCTTAGATATTGACGATAACCAAGCCCAACGATTTCACCGGCACCACTAATATCAAACACATCCGCAACGCGCCCAGTGTCGGCATTCGATTGCGAATAGAAAAAGTTCGCCATTCCTCGCAGACGAAACAATGGCAAGCGATAATTCAAACCGTATTGTTGTAGTTCATCCGGGTTTTCTGGTGAGGTAGAAAAACTGAGCGCCAGCTGATGATCTCGGCCCCACAAATTACGATTGTGATATTGCAAACCGAAACGCGAACGACTGGTTTGCCGGCTACCAGCATTGTTAGCCCAGGCAAAGAACTCGTTAGGATTTTGATCTCGAACGGTGATATTGGCATCGACGGTGCGCGGCTCAGCCCCTTTAACAAAAATAACTCGTACATCTTTGGCCGGATTATCTTCAGCCAGTAGTAAGGCACTCGCAATTCGTTGAGTGTTTGGGCTGTTACCCTGACTTACCAGCGGTAAGGAACGTTGTATATTTTGATCAGAGAAGAATTCATTCCCGATCACGCTGACTTCTGAGATGCTGACTTTGGCAATTTCAAGTCGCACAACATTGTCCCGCAGTTCCTGCGGCGGCAAACTGGTGCGCAAAAAATTGTAGCCTTTACGAGCAAGCAGTTTATCTACTTCAGTGGCTGCCTCACGAAGCTGCTCTATACCAATTGGCCGGTCTAAAAAAGCGTTTAACACTTCATTGGTCGCGCTCTTTGAGAGCGGATTGTCACCTACGATCTGAAATCCAGAAACCCTAAACTGCGTTGCAATAGTGGAGTCATTAGCTCTCGCACTACTACTAACAAGCAATGCCAAAAAGAATAGAAAAAGCGATAAAGATTTTAAAGAGAACAATCGCGAAACAGCTTCCTTTGCTTCAAAGCAAATTGACATGCAATGGCACACACCTTGCCAATCAAACATACTTACCCCCGGGTTAAACCCGCTATGTTGTCAAAAAGAGGTTTATTACTTCTTATGCACCGCTTTTCAGATTTATTACGATCCCTAATCCTTACAACTGGAAGTCCCAAGCGGGACAACCCTTAGAATCGATTTGAGCGTCATTTCAAGCAAAAAATGTTGCCCAGTTTTTGTGGTTATATCAGCCCGCTCTAGAATGTCATTAAATCATGACATCGACCCTAGCCACATGAGCACTAATACCTAGTTCTCGTGTTCCAACCTGATAAATTAACTATAAAATGCGTGCTTCCTGGTTCGCAATGCTACAAAAGGACTATTTATAGCGAAGGCAATCACTAAACCCGGCCATATGGCCCCCTATTAGACATTCGTCTATTCGATTGTTTGTGATTTATTTTTGATGTCACTTGATTCATGCTGCATATATGAGATGGCCGCAATCACCAAAATAATCCCAGCAATTTGAGAAATTCCGAACGCTTCGCCTAAAATAAAAACCGCAGCTACCGAGGTCATGGCCGGGCCAATGGTGCCAGCAATTGCCGTGCGCTGAGGCCCGATTAATGCAATCGCTTCAGCAATCAAAAAACTAGGGATAACGGTCGTTATAATTGTCATTATTGCTATCAGCAAAAAAGCCATCCATTGAATGTTCGCTCCAGCAAAATTTTCCGCACTAACTAAAAAGTGCAGCAAGATACAAACCCCGCTTGATAGCATCGCCACCACTGTAAAAGAAGTTCCGCCAACCTGGTCGATGATTTTTTTACTCAGCAGCACATATAGTGAGAATGCCAGCACTGATAGAAACATCATCAATGAGCCAAATAACACCTGACTCCCTAAATGACTGAAGTCATATGCGAAAATAAGGCCAACCCCTACATAGGAGAGCACTATGGCAATTGTTACGCGTTTGCTCACCTTTTGTTTGAAAATCATCCAACCTAAGACTGCGACCAAGGTGGGGTAAGTAAATAAGATCAGGCGCGCCAATTGCGAGGAAATAAATTGCAGGCCGATAAGATCAAACAGCGCCGCCACGTAGAAACCAAGCGCACCAAGCACAATCGTGTAAGCTACCCAGGCTTGGGTAGACAATGCTCTGTTAGCTGAACCTTTATTGAGCTGCTTTTGACGTCGGCTTGATGAGTACCAGAGCCAGCCACCAACAATCAGATAGATCGGCAAGGAGATAATTACGCGCCATGCCAAAATGTCGGCACTGCTAATATCGTACTGATAAATCAGCTTGATGATTATAGGCTTTAAAGAGTAGCAAAGCGTTGCTAACAGCGCGATTGACATCCCAATTCTGCCGGGCTCAGCGCCCTTAATTAGGTGAGCTAACATTCGGCCCCACTCATTATCGGATTAGAGTAATTAGTTTGACACACCCCGTCGTTCCCCCGCTTGAAGTTCGCTCAACTCGCTGCAAACCCAGAACAAAATCACCCTAAGGAGTGATTGCCTAATTAAAATCGCTCACATACTATACTGCAAAATGAGATGTGTACAACACGGCATCGTTAGTAACAACAGGCAAGAATAATTAGTACTAACGATACTTCGGGGATTCTATGACAACACAATTAGGCGCTGTTGTTGAACGTCTGTTAAGCCAGACAAAAGAGGCATCATTGCTAAGTGCCCTCGCTACCGGTGTGTTTACCGGCCTAATGATCGTGGTTTTATCAGTAACTTATGCCGCTCTCATCTTTACTGGCAATCTGAGCGCAATGCTCAGCCAAGGCATTTCCATGGCAATCAGCAGTTTGGTAATTGTTGGTTTGTTTTTAGCCTTGTTTAGTGGCTCTAAATTTTTCTTACCGCAAATCGATGATGATACTGCACCAGTTTATGCGCTGGTGTTAAGTTTGTTGGTCGCCAGCTTCCCAGCAGGGTTGAGTGCAAGTGATCTTTTCTCGAATGTGTTCGCAGCCATCGCTATTGCAACCGCGTTTACCGCGCTGGTGTTGCTACTTTTTGGCACCTTCCGGTTTGGCAGCTTTGTACAGTTCTTACCCTATTCCGTCATGGGCGGATATTTTGCAGCGGTTGGCTGGTTACTGCTTAGCGGTGCAATTTCAATGTTGAGCAGTATCGAACTCAGTTCATGGCAAAACCTTAGCCAGTTATTCACTAGTGAAAATCTAGTCCGTTGGGCGCCTGCCTTAACGGCCGGCATTGCTATGCGAGCACTTAATAGACATTTAAATAAAGGCGTTCTATTAGCATCCGGGGTCGCTCTGTTTACCGCGGCTTTTTATCTTTTTGTATGGGTTAAAGGAATTTCCATAGACTATCTTTACCAAAAGCATTTTCTACTGGGACCATTTAATGAAACAGATCGAGGCTTTATCACACCAATTACCTCGATCAATTGGTCTGTGTTTGAAGCCAGTACAATGCTGGTTAATTTTGGCGGGGTCGCCACAATTGCGCTGATCTCTTTACTGTCGATTATTCTCTGCATAAGTGCAGTAAGCCTTGCTACTCGAGAGGATCTCGATCCAAACAAAGAACTAAGAATCAATGGCTTAGCAAACCTGAGCAGCGCCGTATGCGGGGGGATGCTTGCGCTACCGTCACTAAGCGTTTCAAAACTATCATACGAAATGCACAGCTATCAAAATCGCCTGGTCGCCTTGATCGCCCTTGTGGTAGCGACCTTAGTTTTCTTCTTCGGCATGAAGATTATCAGCATGATGCCAAAAATGGTTTTGGGCGCCTTACTCATTTACATCGGCTCAGGCTTTGTTATTGAATGGTTGTTTGCTGCCTATCGAAAATTCGGCGCGCTTGAGTACAGTGTTATTCCTATTATTCTGATTGTCTCAGTGACGGTAGGCTTTTTAGCCAGCATTGTTGTTGGTGTGATCGCAGCCATTATTTTGTTTGTCATAAAATATAGTCGCACTCGCGTTGTACGTTATGAAACCTCGGGCAAACATTTGCGAAGCAACCTGGCACGCGATTTAGAGCAGAACAACGTACTCGCCGACTTTGGTGATCAGACTCGGATCTACAAACTACAGGGGTTTTTATTTTTTGGCACGGTAGGAACCCTGTATCGCCGCGTGCTAGAAATGATCAAAGATCCAGCGAACAAGCATGTTCGCTATGTAGTTTTAGATTTTTCTCAAGTGATAGGCGTTGATTCTTCCGCTACTCTAAATTTTGAAAAGTTGGCGCAACGCCTGGCTGAGCGCAAACTTTACTTGATTACCGCCAAGCTGCGACCTGAGTTGCTGGCTATTTTGCGACGTGGTGGTTTGGACTTAGACAGCAATACCTTTTTGAGTCAGCATGAGGAGCTTGATCGAGCATTAGAGTGGTGCGAGAACGATATCTTAGCGTCGCAGGCGACCCAAGCGATGACTCGTCGCGGGATATTTGAGCGCATGGCTGATGCCCTTCCGCGGTCCAAACGCCTGCATAGATTAACGCACTATTTAGAGAAAAGAAGTGTTAAACAAGGTGAGTTATTGACTCGCATTGGGGAAACTTCCGATGAAGTCTTTTTTCTGGAAAGCTGCACAGCCAGCGCTTACATCATTGATTCCGAGCAACAAGAGCGTCGCGTTTCCGGTGCAGGACGAGGTGCTATTTACGGAGAAATTGGGTTTTTTTTAGGCGTGCCAAGAACCGCCAACGTCAAAGCCGATAGCGCAGGCGAGCTTTATACCTTAAGCGCACAATCGTTAAAAAGGATGGAGAGCGAAGAGCCTGAGCTGGCTGCCGCCATCACACACTACCTAGCTAGAATCGTCACCGAACGCCTGGTTAATACCACTCAGAGTTTGCGTGCTGTCATGTAATCGCGAAGTTAATACCAGCAGCAATATAAAAAGCGGAGCAATTGCCCCGCTTTTGATTACTGCTTAACTCTATTTACGACAAATCATGCACCATCAATTTGTGCGCCTAGTAACTCTACTGGGCTTAGATCCAGCGATTCAGCAATAGAATTAAAGAAATCTGCTTCGCTTTGACTTACTCGCCCGTCCACACTGATAACAGCGTACAGAGCTCGCACCACCTGGCCGCGTTGAGCTACCGACAGACCAGTTGCTGCTTTAGAAACATACTTTTCTAAAGGAGCTACTTCATACAATTCAGACATCCCGGCAGTACGAATCTCCTGCTCGCTTGACTCTATGTCAGCGACCTCTTTTAGAATCTCTTGAATCTTAGAGACTTCGACTGATGAAATATCCAAATCGGAGCGACTGGCGCGCGACAAAGTTAAAAACAACAATTCTTCAAACAACTGAGTTTGTTCTTCGCCAGACAAACTGGACTCTCCGCCAAAAATCTTTTTAATGAATGAGAATGTGCTCATGCGCGTACCTTTGCTGATATGTAGGTTAGTTATTAATAGTCTTTTTATATTATAGACAGAAAGCCCATCGATTTACTATTGTTCAGTTATGCTGAATCGTACCCAAAAATCACCCGAATGGATGAGGCAAACACATCTTGTTGAACTCATAATGGCTATCAATGAAAGACATCCTCTACCATTAACCAAGCTTTCTGTGATCAAGAGCTTAGCACCTTAAAGCGATACAAACCGGAATCGAACAATGCGAAAAAAGCGAAAGCATTTAGTTTCAGTACTGTCGCAAAGTGAAAGCGACCAACAACGTAGCACGTTGGAAATGTGGCAGCAACAGCTTCGCTCACTGCGTAACAAAAGAAATAGTGCTGACGAACAAACTGAAATTATCAAAAGCGATAATAAGGACAACAGCATTTATCCTTTCCTGCCGTAAGCAGAAAGTAAGACACCTATGACAAGCCAAGCTATTCACGGCTCATGATGATTGAGTTTCATATTCACAAGCAATATTTTCATTGTGCTAATCACCACTTCGACTAGAATAAACGCAGACTAAAACTTTCCGGAGTGTCTGCTTAATGCAAGTCAATGAAGCAATCTTAAAACGTCGCTCAGTACGTGCTTATCAAGCTAAGCCTGTCGACGCCGATTTAATAACAAAAATCTTTACCGAAGCCCAGCAATCACCATCGAATTGCAACACTCAGCCCTGGCATGTTGTGGTGGTATCCGGTGATGCTCGCGATCAAGTCGAACAAGCCATGATTGCTGAAATCATGTCTGGCAAAGCTCCCAGCCCGCACTTCACGCCTGGTGATCATCAACTAAAAGACGAATATCGAAAACGTCAAATCGATTGTGCGATTGCTTTGTATGACGCCATGGATATCAAGTACGAAGAAAAGCAAAAGCGCCAGGAGTTGATGGTACGCAATTGGCAATTCTTTGGCGCTCCGCATGCAGCGTTTTTCTCTATGCCAAAAGGCATGAGTGAAATTAATGCCGTTGACATGGGAATTTATTTGCAAAGCTTGATGTTGTTAATGACTCAATACGGCCTAGCCAGTTGTCCACAAGGTGCGCTGGCAATGTATACCGATAAAATCCAGGAGATGGCTAATATCCCTGAAAATCATGCCATCATGTTTGGTTTGTCGTTTGGCTATGCCAACTCAGAGCATCAAATTAATCAATTTGATGTGGGTCGGGAAGAGTTATCTCAGTCTGTGGAGTTCCTGACTTAAACAATCAACCAACAAAGCGGGCGATACTTTGCATTGCCTGCTTGGCATCTTTCACCAGCAAAGAACCCACGTGAAAAACGTGAAACTGAGATTGATAGCACTCAGTTTTCAGATCAATACTTGACTGCTCGGCATGCTGACTAAATTGCGCGATTTGATCCGCAAAAATTTCACTGCCGCCGTATTGGATTAAGGTCCGGGGCAAAGCATGCAGGTCGGCGTCTTTGAAACAAATTCCGGCATCATCGGCTGCACCGCCCTGCATCAAGGATTCGACGCATTTGTTTAAAAAGTCAATATTCAAGGTATCCGTTGCAAGATTGCTTTGCATGCTGCCACCTTCTGCCGACGGATCAATCCAGGGCGATAGCAGCACTAAGGCATCTACTTGATCCAGTAAATCGAGCCCGCGCAAGCCTAATGCAGCGTTTAACACCAGCCCACCACCAGCCGAATCACCAGCAAGAACAATGCGATGATCTGGGTAGCCATTAATCACTGCTTTGGCAACTTCAAGGCAATCGTGCTGTGGCTTTGGAAAAGGATGCTCTGGTGCCAAGGCGTAATCTGGTGCGATTACCAAACAATCTGAATTCACCGCTAGCTGAGCGAGCAAGCCCGCATAGACTTTCGTTGAACCCACCGCATAACCACCGCCATGAAAATAAACCAAAACTACTGGCTTGTCGCCTCCTGATTTTGGCGACACTAAAGTGCATGGAATGTCCTTGATCTGTTGCTGCCTTGACTCTACCTTGTTCATCGCTGGATGAGAAATCGGATTGCGTTCGAGTTGGCGTCGCGCGGCTTGGATACTTTGACCATCGTTCGCTAATAAAGACGAGCGAATCATTCTGAAAACCAACTCTGTTGACCAATCTCTGCCAGGCGCTCTGTTTGGTGATAACAACATTCCCAGGGCTTGCTTCAAAAGGATTGAGATCATTTTAGCGGCCATTAAACTGAGGCTTTTGCTTATTGAAAAATGCCTTAAATGCATCGCGAGAGTCTTGCGTAACAATCAACTTGTCTTGCTCTCGAGCTTCAAGGTCTACAACATCACTATAGCTAAGAGTTTGTGCCTGGCGCAGCACGCGCTTTGCTGCTGCCTGCGCTAATGGTGCACCTAAGGCCATTTCTTCGGCAAGCGATTGCGCCACATCAAATAGCTGATCATTCGCTACGACTTGATTCGCTAGTCCGAATTCCAGACATTGTTGAGCATCAATTTTCTTTGCGTTAACAATCATATCTAACGCACGATGGTAGCCCAATTTCTGCAAAAGCAAACTGCTAACGCCACCATCAGGAATCAAACCGATGGCGGCAAAGGCTTGATAGAGGTAGGCGTCCTCTGCCATCAACACAAAATCGCAATTCAATGCCAAGGCCACCGCGATCCCCGCACAAGCACCGTGTACAGCGGCAATATAAAGCTTGGAAGAGTCTCTGATTTGCATAAGCCAGGGCTTCCATTCAACTTCGCATTGCTGCACAAAGCTATCAAAATCCGGCATACCTTCACTAAGGTCAGCGCCAGCACAAAAGCCACGACCAGCACCCTTAATAATCACCAAGCGAACATCGTCATCCGCTTCAGCTAGCGCAAATGCCTGCATAAGCTCTAAACGCATTTGCCGATGAATTGCGTTTAGCGCATCCGGTGAGCTTAGAGTAATACTCGCAACTCGATTGTGTACTTGGTAATTGAGACTCTGGAATTGACTCACTGTATTATCGGAATTTTAGTTAAAGCTTTTACCTTGTTTACTATATTGCCTGACTATCTGTGGGCAGGCGAATCGTGAACCAAATTTTTGTTCAAGCTGATCACAACGCTGAGCGAATTCGTCCAAGCCATAGGTATTAACAAACTGCAGAAAACCACCAGTATGAGCCGGCGCGCCAATACCAAAGATCGAACCAATATTGCCGTCAGCCACCGAACGCAACACCTCGGTTTCTAAACACTTTAAAGTTTCGATTACCTGGCGAAACATCAGCCGATCTTTAATTTCTTCGTCTTCGATTTGATAGTCAGGCTGATGATACAAATCAAATAAACCTGGCCAAATATTCTTACTGCCATCCTCGTGGTACTCATAAAAACCACCTCCGTGATGACGCCCTCCTCGACCGTTTTCGCTAACCATATCTTTGGTGACACGACGCAATACCGTGCCATCATTCCATTTGTCAGTGACGCCCATTTCCGCCCAGGTTTCTTGTGCTTTACGTGATAACTCCAAACTGGTTTCATCAAAAACCTGCAGTGGCCCAACCGGCATACCAATCGCCTTGCCAAGGTTATCAATACGAGCTGGATGCACACCTTCGCTAAGCAGCTGACAGCCTTCGTCTAAATAAGTGCCGAAGGTGCGTGATGTGAAAAAACCAAGTGAATCATTCACCACAATTGGGGTTTTGCGTATCTGCAAGGTGTAATCAAAGGCTTTAGCTAGCGCTTGATCGCTTGTTTGTTCACCACAAATAATTTCAACCAATGGCATTTTGTCGACTGGTGAGAAGAAATGAATACCGATAAAATTTTCTGGCTTATCACTAGCCTGCGCTAACTGGCTGATCGGCAAGGTCGACGTATTCGATCCCCAGAAGCCATCATCACTTAAATAACCTTCTAGCTCTGTGGTGATTTTGTTCTTCAATTCAATGTTTTCAAACACCGCTTCAATAATTAAATCACAGCCTTCAAGATCTTCATTGTTCTCGCTTGGCTGAATTAATTGCAGCACTTGAGCAGCCCGCTCTTGCGTCATCTTGCCTCGTTTAATACGTTTTTCGAGCAACATTTGACTGTAAGCCTTGCCTTTTTCCGCAGCGGCGATATCGATGTCTTTGAGCACCACTTCAATACCTGCCATGGCCGATACATAAGCAATGCCTTGCCCCATCATGCCGGCACCTAAAATACCTACCTTGCGAGTTTTCATTGGTGCGATGTTTTGGGGGCGGCTCGCTCCGCCATTGATTTTGTTCAAATCAAAAAAGAAGGTGCTGATCATATTCTTGGCCACTGGCCCAGCAGCGATGCGCGCGAAATTGCGCCCTTCAATTCGCAGAGCAGTATCTAAATCGAGCGTCGAGGCCTGGAAAGCGACATCCATTGCTGCAGTCATATGTGGCATTAAGCCTCGTGTTTTTTGATGCAACATGGTTGGCGCCATGGTCGCTAGCTGTAAATTCTTCGGTGAATTTATAGGCCCACCTGGAATGCGATAAGATTTCTCATCCCAAGGCTGAACGGCCTGCTCCGGGTTGGCTTTGATGTGCGCTTTAGCTGCTGGAATTAGTTCGTCAAGTGAGTCCACAACTTGATCGATTAGCCCCATCTTTAATGCAGCATCTGGTCGTAAGCGTTTACCTTCAAGGATTAACGGTAAAGCTTTCTCAACACCAATCAACTTAGTTAAGCGCACTACCCCACCGCCACCAGGAAACAAACCGAGCGAGCATTCAGGAAGACCAATTTGCACGGATTTATCATTAAAGGCAACCCTATGATTACAGGCCATACTCAACTCATAGCCTCCACCAAGAGCAGCGCCATTAATCGCGGCAACCACCGGCACCGGCAATTTTTCTAAACGTCTAAGTTGTGATTTGGTATCTTCAACACCGTCGAAAAATTCCTCGACGGTATTGGGGTCAACGTTGACTAGATCGTTTAGATCACCACCAGCAAAAAATACTTTTTTAGCGGAGGCAAAAACCACGCCAGTCAAACCGTCCTCGCGCTCTAGTTTGCTAACGGTCTCACCCATAGCAGCGTGATACTCGGCGTTCATTGCGTTGACCGGGCCGCTCATGTCCATGGTAACGACTACAATGCCATCCGCGTCTTTTTGGTACTTAAATACACTCATGATTAGACTCCTAAACGCGCTCGATTATGCAAGAAATTCCCATGCCGCCACCGACACAGAGTGACAACATGCCGGTACTCAAATCACGACGCTCCAACTCATTGAGCATTGAGCTTAAAATACAGCCGCCAGTTGCACCGAGTGGATGCCCCATAGCGATCGCACCACCGACCACATTAGTAACTTCATGGCTGATATCTAGGTCACGCATATACCTTAATGCGACCGACGCAAAGGCTTCATTGATCTCCCATAGATCGATGTCTTTGCTGGTCATCCCAGCCGTGTTTAGCGCCTTTTTCGCTGCTGGCCCTGGCCCAGTGAGCATGATTATCGGATCGCTGGCCAGAATTGAAGTTGCCACCACTTTGGCTCTGGGAGTCAAACCCAGATCTTGTTTGGCTTGTTCAGAACCGACTAATACCGCGCTTGCACCATCGACAATGCCGGAGGAATTACCCGGCGTATGGACATGATTAATTCTCTCAAGCTCGGGGTACTTTTTGATCATGATGTCATCAAAGCCATATTTGCCCATCTCAGCAAAGGAAGCTCGCAAGCCTCCTAAGCCATCCATAGTGCTGTCGGCTTTGATAAAGTCATCGCGCTCTAAAATGGTGGCGCCGTTTTGGTCCTGGACAGGAATCACGGCATTATCAAACCAACCATTATCGCGAGCATTCGCGGCACGGCGCTGCGACTCTAGAGCATAGGCATCGACATCCTGGCGCGAATATCCATCAATGGTTGCTATGGTGTCGGCGCCGATCCCTTGTGGTACGAAACTCTCTTTTATCGCAAATGCGGCGTCCATACCCATCGCACCGCCATCTGAGCCCATTGGGACTCGCGACATGCATTCTATGCCTCCAGCAACGATTAAATTGTCCCAACCCGAGGCGACTTTGGCGGCGGCGGTATTGATCGCTTCAAGACCTGAAGCGCAAAAACGATTTAATTGCACTCCCGCGATCGACTCGTCCCAATCGGCATTTTGAACAATCATTTTGGCGATATCAGTGCCCTGCTCGCCAACTGGTGACACACAACCCATGATTACGTCATCGACATAAGCGGTATCAAGTTCCTGGCGTGACTGTAGAGATCGCAATAAACCAGCACCTAAATCAATAGGTTTTACTTCGTGCAGCGTGCCATCTTTCTTACCTTTACTACGTGGTGTGCGAATCGCATCAAAAATATAAGCGGTATTACTCATCAAACCCTCTGATATTGGAATGCACCGTGGTTGATCTCACTGACTAGGCAATTCGTAAGCGAAATGAGTCGCGTCATGAAGATAGAAGTGGTGCAGAAAAAGCAGGCTTTAGTCTACTGTGCGCCGGTGAGCGAACAATGACAGAAGCTATCTAATAAATAGACTTTTATCATCACGATTTGTCATCAAATGTGCTCTAATTATTAGATGTCAGAAATCACCATCGATGCGGTTTTCGTACGTTTGCTGTTGCAAGGCCTACAGCGCCAGGGGCACTCGGGCGATTCTTTGTTGCTGAATCATGGTTTATCGCCAATTGGTATCAGCCGCTCATCACAACGTATCAAGCTGGATCAATTTGCTGCTTTTGCGGTTGGAGCAATGGCCAAACTGGATGATGAATTTCTGGGCCTAGGTCAGGCTCGGCAACCGCTAGGCAGTTTTGCAATGGCTTGTCATGCTTGTATCAGCGCGCGCGATCTTGGCAGCTCACTCAAGCGTTATGCTAATTTTTGGAATCTATTTGCACACAGCTATCGTCATCAAGTAATCCTGAGTGACGATCAAGTTCAATATACCTTGCTACCAATAGACGGGCATCAGGCGATTAACAATTATTTGGTGGAAGCATGTTTATCCTCTGCTCATCGCTTTCATTGCTGGCTAGGTGGGCAATTTATACAAATCAAATCGGTAACCATGCAGTGCCCTGAACCCGATTACGCCGACCAATTACCACCGTTATTTTATGGCGCGTCGATCGAATTTGAGCAAGCCAGCAACAACATCAGTTTTGCGCGATCGACTACCGAACTTCAAATAGCACAAACGCCAGCCACTCTGGATGAGTATTTAGCAGGCAAAAACCTTTCACTACTTTATCAACCTAGAAATTATCGCGCGCTTAGTGAGCAAGTACGCCAGTGGTTGGAAAAAAACATTGAACGTGGTGAAACCGCCAATTCCTTGGTTGATGCAGCTAGCTACTTTGACATGAGTCAGCAAGTTTTGCATCGACGCCTGCAATTTGAAGAACAATCCTTCAAAGAAATCAAAAAACAAACCCGACGCGATATCGCTATTAATCAATTGGCCGAGAGTGATAAAAGCGTTGAGCAGATTGCGCATCATCTTGGTTTTTCTGAACCCAGCGCCTTCATTCGCGCCTTTAAAGCCTGGACTGGTACTACACCTTTGAATTATCGTCACCAGAACCGCTAAGTCTTTAACACACATCCAGTAAAACAATAGTATTGCCTAGCGCATCCGGCTTGCCACGCTCACATAAGCGAAACACTGCTACAATATCACCATTGTTTTTGCTATGCGGATGCCATCATGTTCTGGTTTGTCTTAGTTTTTATAGTTACAGCGTGTGTTATTGCGTTGACGATACTCTCGGGGCCAAATTTAAATCGTTACGACCGACCAATGCCCACTGCTTTTAAGGCGCATGCAGACGACGAAGCTGCAACAGAACGATTTTTAAAAGTCACGCGAGCATTACGCAAAGAAATCATCGCCGGTAAATCAATCAAAAAAGGACTAAAGGCGGTACGTAAATTTGCTGACGAATTATCCGATGATCTCGAGACTGATACCCAGTTTATTGAGAGTAGTGCCAATGGCTGCAGCATTGAATGGGCAATCGCCAGCAATTCAAACCCTCGCAGACGAGTTTTATTTTTACACGGCGGCGCATTTATATTTGGCAGCCCCAAAGGACATCGCAAATTCAGTGATCGTTTGGCAAAAATATTAGGCGCAGCCGTCGCCTCAGTTGATTATCGAATGCTGCCAGAGAATGGCCGATGGAAGAGCATCCACGATTGCCGAGCGGCTTATAGGTGGTTACTTGAAAACGGCCCGGATGGCAAAACCGAGTTGGATTTCTTATTAGTGTCAGGAGATTCGGCCGGAGGCAATTTGTCGCTGATGTTGTCATCCTATTCTAAAAGCGCAAACTTACGTCGACCTGACGCCGTTGTTGCCTTCTCTCCTTCAACCGATATGACCCTGGCGTCGCCGACCATATTGAAAAACCGTCGCACAGACAAAATGTTGGGCGAAGGACTGGGGCCGCTAGGACGAATACCAAAAGTGATCCGTGGCTGGGTTGGCCTGTTTAGCATGCGCGCCAATCCAGCAAACCCGGCACTCTCCCCCGTGTTTGATGATTTAAGCGATCTACCACCAACCTTGATTCATGCCAGCACCAATGAAATGTTGCTAGGCGAAGCCGTTAGATACACCAATCGAGCGGTGGAACTGGGGTCGCCGGTCACCTTGCAATTGTGGGAAAACCAGGTGCACGACTGGCATCTATTTAATATGGGTTATGGTTCAGCCGAATCTGCCTGGAGTGAAGTCGAAAAATTCTTAAGCCAAGTCGACGCCAACAAATCAAAAAAACTGGCCGCCGCCTAAGTTAATCTTGGTAATCTGGAGCGCGTTTTTCCATCACCGACATAACGGCTTCGATCTGATTTTTGGTTCCCATGACACGTTCCTGAGCTTGCGATTCTCTGAGTAGACCTTCTGCCGCATCGACGTAATAACTCTCGTCGATTAATTTTTTAGCAGCGCGAACTGCCTCAGGGTTCATAGTGACAATTTTTTGCGCTACTGCCAATGCATGCTCGACAGGACTATCACAAACATCAGTCACAAAACCCCACTGATGGGCTTGCTTAGCATCGAAAATCCGTGCCGTATAAGTCAGCTCACGAATTACATCATCACGCACTAGGTGGCGAAGGATTTGCGAGCTACTCATATCGGGCACAATACCCCATTTGAGCTCCATTATTGAATAGCGTGAATCTGGCGAAGCAAATCGAATATCTGCTCCTAAAGCCAATTGCAGCCCGCCACCAAATGCCACTCCTTCAACCGCCGCGATAACCGGCATTGGCAGTTCTCGCCACATCCAAACTGCGAACTGAGGATCATTCGCTATGCCTTTGGTGCGCATAGAGAGATCACTGACTACCGATTGCTGAGAATTATCAGCGGATAACATATTGGCAAAGTTAGACTTGTCTAATCCTGCACAGAAATTTCCACCGTCACCCGACACCACCACTACCCGTATCGAGGGGTCAGCGCGCAGATGCTCATCTAATTGATGAATTGCAGCAAACATCTTGTCGTCCAAGGCATTCATTTTTTCTGGGCGAGCAAAACGCACATGCGCAATGTGGTTGCTAATTTGTAAATCTATTCGGTCGTTGATCATTTTTGAAAAGTTATAATTAGGGGCATCAAATAAATAAGGTAAGTACTTAAGCTAAAAATTTGCTTGGTTCTTAGGCTGCGCTGGAATCTTGCGAATCGAAAAACATCAGCAGTGGCGGCAGAATCAGAAAATCGAAAACCAAGGCAATAAAAATAGTGATCGCGGTCAGGCTACCGGCCATCGAATTCACCGCAAAGTCTGAGGTTGCCAGCACCCCGAAACCAATACATAAAACCAACGTTGTGATAATCAACGCCGCGCCAACATGATCAAATGCATAGCGAATGCTGTCTTCTGGCGTCAGGTCTTTAACTAATCTAGCTCGCCGATATTTACTAATAAAGTGCACTGTATCGTCGACCAATATCCCCAAAGAAATACTGAAAACCACCGCCACTGCCATATTCACAGTGCCCACCAATAGCCCCCATACCCCAAACGCCATAAAAGCCGGAATAGCGTTTGGCACCATACTGATAGCAGCATATCGAAAGCTTCGTAACGCAATTAAGATGGTAATCGTCACACCGATAATCGCATATATCGCACCAACCAGCATTGACCGTATGTTCTTCTCACCCATATGTGAAAACATTAGATTCACACCAGACGGTGGGTTGGCTTGTGCTTGAAAGTTGTCACGTAGCCACTGATGAGCACGCTCAGAAACTTCAATCAGGCCTGAACTGGTTACACGCTCAACTAAAATCGTGACTTTAGTTGCTGATTTATCGAGGTTCAATTGGTTATTTAGATCGAGCCCGAAAGGCAGCGACATCTCGTACATCAAATTGTATTGCGCCGCCATTTCAGCGCTTTCAGGGACTCGATAAAACGATGGGTCATCGGCGTTCATTGAGCGGTTCAAACGCTTGATAACATCAGCATAGGAACTAACCTGCACTACTTCAGGCTGCGCTAAGGCCCAGGCCTGAAATTCATCGAGCATTGCCAAGAAGTCTGGCTGGCTAACACAAGACGGCTCACCACAATCAATCGACATATTGATATCGTTGATACCAGGCAAGTGATCAGAAGCAAAATCCATTGAAGCGCGATATTCCAAACCTTTTTTGAAATAAGTAATTGGGTCGTCGTTAATGATGTTAAGCGGGATCATGCACATCAAAGCTATCGCTGTAGCACCGGAGCCAAAAAACGCCAGCTTACGATTTTCGATAACCCAATCTGCATAGCGCATAAGCGCGTTCTTTTTGTGACCCGCTGGTTTGCGTTTTCGTATTAGCAACATGCCAAGTGCGGGCAACAAGGTAAAAGTGAGTACCATAGCCCACAGCACACCAAAGGCGGTCATATTGCCGAGTTCGCCAAAAGGTGGTGACACTGAAAAGTTTAGTGTCAAAAACCCCACCGCAGTAGTAACACTGGTCAGTACAATTGGCTGCAAATTTAAACGTAAGGCTTCGCGCATGGCTTCAAATCGATCCATATCCCGCGCTAAACCTCGTAAATAGATGGTTAGCAAATGCACGGCGTCGCAGACAGCGATGGTCAAGACAATGGTCGGGGTAGTGATATTCACAGCATTTAGTCCATAACCTATCCACCCTGCGCTGCCGACCGCAGCGGCACTAGCAGAGGCAATCACCACCAGAGTTGCGACAACACCTCCCAGTGATCGAAGAAAAATCGTGAGCGCGACCAGAATAATGATGTACATCAACGGTAACAAGTTTTGGGCGTCCTGCTGCCCTACTTCATTGAAGGCGTTATTGATGATCGTCACACCATTTAGATGCATTTCTATATCCGGGTATTCAGCCTGAATGGTCTTGATTAGCTCACGCCCATATTCAGTGACTTCTACATAAGAAGAGTCACGCAACAATCGTTGCTCGGTTTGAGTGGCTTGATCAGCTAACGGATCAACTTCAGGTGGTAATTCCAGGTTTATATTGATGAGCGATGTAGTGCCATCTTGAGAAACCAAGCGTCGATACAATTGCTTCTCACCCAAGACAATTGATCGAATTTCAGCCAACTTCGGCGCGCTGATTGAGCCAGGTTCGAGCAAAATGTCTTCGACTAATAAATCATCATCATCGGCCTTGGTATGCTGAAAATTGGTGATCGAGTCTACGCGCATGGCATAAGGCACTTGCCAACCTTGCTCAGTAAGATCGTAGATGAGGTTAATGATTCGTTCGTTGAACACATCGCCCGTTTTAGGCCGCAGCATAATCGCCAAATTATCTGAATTAGTATAGGTATCCTCTACCAATTCATGCATAAGCAATTGCGGATCATCCGCTTGAAAATAAATCTTATAATCCGTTTGAAAATAAAGCCCCTGCGCTCCCCAGGCAATGATTGCAGTCACAACCAAGCTGAGCAATGCTAAAGGATTGCGAAAACGAATCAGAAAATCGATTAATTTTTGTTCCACTACTTAACTACCACCGTTTAAAGCTAACACTACTTAAAAAAACACCCGACATAACGTAATACAGAAAATAACATAATCATGCTTCTTTGCGCCCTTTGACGTGCTTTTTATTGCATAATCGAGCTAGTTATTTCTACGAGTTAAAATTGATGGAAGACGCTTACAAAACCATTATCAAAGAATGCGGTGAAGATCTAGATCGGCCGGGCTTACTAGATACCCCAAAACGAGCAGCAAAGGCCATGAAGTTCTTAACTCAGGGCTATACACAAGATCTTGATAGCGTCATCAACAACGCCTTGTTCCCCTCTGATTCGAGAGAAATGGTGATTGTTAAAGACATCGAACTCTACTCAATGTGTGAGCACCATCTATTGCCATTTATCGGCAAAGCTCATGTCGCCTACATCCCTAATGGCAAAGTTCTGGGTTTGTCTAAAGTAGCACGTATTGTTGATATGTTTGCTCGGCGTTTTCAAATTCAGGAACAATTAACTACCGAAATTGCCGCAACCATTGAATCGGTTACCGGCGCTGAAGGTGTTGGCGTGGTGATTGAAGCCAAGCACATGTGCATGATGATGCGTGGTGTACAAAAACAAAATTCCTTGATGAAAACCTCTGCCATGCTCGGCACGTTTCGCAGCAATCAGTCGACAAGAAACGAGTTCCTATCCTTAGTATCGAATTAACCTTCTTCTGGCTATGTGATTAACGACGCTGACGCACTGCTTCAAAGAGACAAATACCGCTTGCTACTGATACATTTAGACTACTAACCACCGCTCCTGCCATTGGTAGTCTTATCAAGGCGTCGCATTTTTTTTCAGTCAGCGGCCGCAAGCCCTTGCCTTCGGCGCCCATAACCAGCGCTAAAGGCACGCTAAGATCCTCATCAAACAGCGATTGCGACGCCTTATCAGAGGTGCCTAACACCCAAAGGCCTGAGTCTTTTAGCACATCGATGCCGCGCGCCAGATTGCTAACGCGATATATCTCCAGTGTCTCAGCTGCGCCACTGGCGACCTTTTGTACCACCGGTGTAATCGGGCTGGCATTGTCTTTGGCTACAACCACCGCATCAACGCCGGCGGCATCGGCGCAACGAAGGCAAGCGCCAAAGTTATGGGGGTCTTGTACCTGATCTAACACCAGCACCAAAGGCAGATTGGATGTGATTGCCAAATGATTGGCCAGTTTTTTTTCGTTGCCGGGCTGACGTGGCTTGGCCTCTAGGGCAACACCCTGGTGGCGATCATAAGCGCACTTATTGGCTAGCTTTGTTTTATCAGTGGTGTGTATAGATACACCGAGTTGCTGGGCAAGTGCCCATATATCGGCTTGTTGTGCACTTTTTTCATTGGGCACAACCCAAAGGCTTATCGCTCTGTCTGGATTGAGACTTAATACCGCCCGCACGGCGTGAAAACCGACGACCCATTGTGTATTCATTTTGATCGCTTACGATTTGGTTTGCGTTTGCGTGAGCTCTTGCTGGTGTTACCGGTGTTGGCATGCATTAAATTAAAGTCAATCCGCCCTTGTTCCATATCAACTCGGCTTAATTGCACCTGGATTGGGTCTCCGGTTTTATATTCGCGACCCGAGTGTTCGCCAATCAGGCGTCGACGTTGAGCGTCAAATCGGTAGTAATCATCTCCCAGAGCGGTGATATGAACTAATCCTTCGATAAAGAACTCTTGGAGTTCAACAAAGAGGCCGAAATCCGTCACACTCGCCACGATACCACTGAATTCTTCACCAATCTTGTGGCTCATAAATTCGCATTTCAACCATTGAGTAACTTCTCGAGTGGCCGATTCGGCTCGTCGCTCGGCCATCGAAGCTTGTTCAGCTGATTGCTCGAAGCGTTGAATTGTTTGCGCATCGTCATTCAGTTCTGGCACTGCGAGAAGCCGACGAATCTGGCGATGTACCAGCAAGTCTGAATAGCGACGGATTGGCGAGGTGAAATGCGTGTAAGAATCAAAATTTAGGGCGAAATGTCCTTCATTTTCAACTGCATAGCGCGCCTGCTTCATGCTTCTTAACATAGCGGTTTGCACT
This sequence comes from uncultured Gammaproteobacteria bacterium, assembly GCA_964455815.1. Classification (GTDB taxonomy): domain Bacteria; phylum Pseudomonadota; class Gammaproteobacteria; order Arenicellales; family Arenicellaceae; genus Arenicella. The sequence goes on along the minus strand of CAYVYS010000002.1, from coordinate 92,115 downwards.
ACTTTAGCAGCCGCAGGTTCATCCACTTTTTTAATTACTTCAGCGAAATCATTGGCGCTAGGCTGCTCGCCACCTGGTAACAATAATTTGAATTGTCTTAAAAAACCTCTTAAGTCTTCTATTTTGTCGACATCGGGTTGTTCATGAACTCGAAAAATACCTGCCGCCTGGGAGCCATCTAAGAGCAATGAAGCGCAAATATTGGCGGCCAACATACATTCTTCGATTAAACGATGAGCTTGATTTCGCTCGCGTGCAACAACCCGTTCGATTTTTCTTTGCTCATCAAACAATATGACTGGCTCTGGGATCTCAAATTCGATCGTACCGGCGACCCGACGACGCTTGCCGAAACTATTGGCGACCGCGTTCAAGCGCGTGATGGCCTCACTAAGCTCTTGAGTTAATTCGCCTGCATCGCCATCTAAAAATGCGGCCACCTCTGTGTAGGTCAAACGCGCATGCGAATGCATGACCGCTGGATAGAAATCGTAGCTGAAAATCTCACCGTCTGCCTCTATCTGCATATCGCAGGCAAAACAATAGCGATCAACCTTCGGGTTTAATGAGCAAAGCCCGTTTGATAACACCTCAGGCAACATAGGTATGACATTATTGGGGAAGTAGACTGAGGTGCCCCGTTGCCAAGCCTCCTGATCGAGTGGCGAACCTTCTTTGACATAATGAGAGACATCTGCGATTGCTACGATTAATCGAAATCGACCCTGGTCTAGAGTTTGGCAATAGACTGCATCATCAAAATCGCGAGCATCTTCGCCGTCGATTGTAACCAGGGGTAAATCTCGCAAATCGATGCGATCTCCGAGTTCGCTGGCATCAATATGTTCATCAAAATGCCTTATCTGCGACTGCACAGATGCAGGCCAGTCATTGGGTAATTGATGCTTACGCAAAGCAATTTCTATTTCCATACCAGGCGCAAGATAGTCACCTAAAACTTCAACAATCTTGCCAACTGGCTGAAAGTGCTTGGTCGGATGTTTGGTAATCTCCACACAAACAACCTGGCCTGACTGCGCATCCAAAGTGTCGTCAGCCATAATAAAAATATCCTGGCCGATTCGTTGATCCTCTGGCACCACAAAATGCAGTTGGCTTTCAGTAAAATAACGACCAACGATCACCTCATTGCCACGTTCAAGCACCTCAATAATTTGGCCAAACAATTTATGGCGGCGATCTCGACCAGCGATACGAACACTGACGATATCGTTGTGGAGTACTTCGCGCATTTCATGCGAACGAAGATGAACCTTTTCTTTAGTATCGTCAGTTAATACATAACCATGGCCGTCAACGTGCCCGACAACCCGGCCACGATGCTCTTTTATCGCATGCTTCATTGCCCAACGATGTTTACTCAGTTGCTGTACCTTACCCTGGTCGCGCAAGGTTTCGAGAATAGTGAATGTTTCCTGACGCCCAGCTTTACCTATTCGCCCCAGAGTTTCAGCAATGGCTTTGGTATTGGCCGGTTCACTGCGTTGTGAAAGGTATCGCAAGACAATATCGGTGCTCAGCCTTTTTTGTTTACGGGGCTGTTTGTTCTTATTTTTCTTAGATTTAGACAAATTTAATTACATTGATTCCGAGCTGGTGCCTATTAGGAATACAAATCCCTCAAGACGATGGTTTCTTCGCGATCAGGCCCGGTTGAAATAATATCGATTGGCACACCAACTAGCTCTTGTAGACGATCTAAGTAATTTTGTGCAGCTTGTGGAAGATCCGCTTTTTGCTTGATGCCGCGAGTATCTTCCTGCCAGCCAGGCATGGACTCGTAAACCGGTTCGCACTGTTCTAGCGCGTCCGCGCCGACCGGCGAAACCGACCATTGTTCGCCTTTGAATTTATAGCCATTGCAAATCTTGAGTTCTTCAAGACCATCCAATACATCTAACTTGGTAATGCAAAGAGAGCTCAAACCATTCACCTGTCGAGAACGGCGCATTAGTACGGCATCGAACCAACCACAGCGTCGACTACGACCGGTGGTCGCGCCAAACTCATGGCCTTTAGTGCCTAAATGCTCGCCTACCTCACAACTAAGTTCAGTAGGGAACGGGCCCGCGCCGACTCTGGTTGTATAAGCTTTGACAATACCTAATACCTCATCAAAGCTGGTTGGCCCAACACCACTACCACTTGCCGCCGAGCCGGCCGATGTGGTCGACGAGGTGACGAACGGATACGTACCGTGATCAACATCGAGCATCATGCCCTGAGCGCCTTCGAACATCATTGCCCGCCCCTGGCGATCATAATCATCTAGTAACTGAGTAACATCCACCGTCAACTTAGCTAAGCGATCTTTATAGCTAAGGCATAGCTCTAGTGATTCTTGATAGTCGACTTTTGGCGCTTGAAAATAATGCTCTAAAGCAAAATTATGGTACTCGACGTTTTGCGCTAACTTATCGGCAAAAGAATTATCAAACACCAAATCGCCAGCACGAATGCCTCGCCGCGCTACTTTATCTTCGTAAGCTGGGCCAATACCGCGACCAGTAGTGCCAATTGCATCTTTGCCGCGTTTGATCTCTCGCGCCTGATCCAAAGCAATGTGATATGGAAGAATCAACGGGCATGCCTCACTGACACCTAGGCGGTCACTAACTGGCACGCCATTGGCTTCAAGTTCGTCAACTTCTTCAAACAAAGCATCAGGAGCTAGCACCACGCCATTGCCGATCAGACAATGAACACCATCTCGCAAAATACCTGATGGAATCAGGTGTAAGACTGTTTTCTTTCCATCAATAACCAAGGTATGACCGGCGTTATGCCCGCCTTGAAAACGCACCACGACCTCGGCTGCCTCAGTGAGTAAATCGACGATTTTGCCCTTGCCTTCATCGCCCCATTGCGTGCCGACAACAATTACTTTCTTAGCCATTGATTATTTTTTAGCCTGCTAGATGTTGGAGTTTTACTAAAGTTTTTAGATCTGCACTAAAACCGGTGGCTGCTCGAGCGCGTCCGAATTCCTGACCGATACGATCATAGCGCCCACCTTGGGCAATACTGCGGCCTCGACCACTGACGAAGGCAGTGAACATTAAACCGGTGTGATATCGATAACCGGTGATGTCGGCCAGATCAATATGTAGCGAAATGTGCGGATGCTGATTAAGGTGATCGACCACAGCTTGAATGTCATCCAATGATTCACTAGCGCCATCTAAATTGGCAAAAATCTCACGCCCAGTTTGAATAAGCGTTTGATTACCAGCCAAGCCTAACAAAGCCACAAACGGCTCGATATCTAACTCGGCACTGAGTAACTCAAGATCAGGGCGAGACTTCCTTGAAAATATATCTCGAAGCCGCAGTTCAACGGCACTGTCAACATTTTGCGCTTTGAGTAATGAGCGATAAAGGCCAACATGGCCAAGGCTTAAGGTGATTTTTTGCGCTTTGGATAAATGTAGAGCCGCCAACATGGCATCGATGACTTCGATATCGGCGGTCACTTGAGTTTCTCCGAATACCTCGGCCCCAATTTGCAACAACTCGCGTTGTTCGCCAATTCGGGCAGGTTGGGTTCGAAGTACGGTACCGGTATAGCACAATCGATTGACCTGATCAGCGTCCAAGTAATGAGCATCTATACGAGCGACCTGAGGAGTGATATCAGCACGTATTCCCAACATGCGTTGAGTATGCTGGTCCATGAACTTATAGGTTTGAGTATCCAGCTCTTCGCCAGTGCCAGTCAGTAAGGAATCAACGAATTCCATGACTGGCGGCATCACTAATTGAAACCCGCGCCCACTGAGTTCGTCTAATACCGAACGACGCAACAACTCTAATTGTTGCGCCTCTGCAGGCAAGATTTCTTCAACGCCTTCTGGAAGCAGCCAGCGCGCGTTTTTTATCATGCTAAAAGTGTGGTTCGTTATTACAAACCCAATGATTATACTTGCTTGCTAAGCTGGTTAATAGCGAACTACTGCCCGTCTTGCTTAAAGTATTCGAAAAATTCCGAATCAGGCTCTATAACCAGTATGTCGCCACTGCTATTAAAGGTGTTTCTATACGCCTCCAAGCTTCGATATAACGAATAAAATTCCGTATCCTGTCCGTAAGCTTCTGCGTAAATACGCGTGGCTTCGGCATCACCTTCACCGCGCAGAACATTCGAATCACGTTCGGCATTTGCAACGGTAACTTCACGAGTTGCATCGGCTTTAGCGCGAATTTCTTCGGCTTCTTTCTGGCCGGTCGACTCTTTTTGCTGAACCAAAACATTTCGCTCTGATTCCATATCACGGAATACTGATTCGCGAATTTCGTCAGCGTAGTCTACACGCTTTAGGCGAACATCAATGACCTCAACACCAAACTTAGTTGATTCTTCATCAATGGCTTTTTGCACAACATCCATAATCACCGCACGATCGCCGGCCACCACTTCAGAAATACTGCGCTTACCTACTTCGCTTCTTAAACTTGAATTCACTTGCTGTGCCAAGCGTGTTTCAGCGACCTGCGCTCGACCGCTCACCGATACATAGTATTGTTTAATATCGCGGATACGCCATTTAACAAAGCTGTCAATAACGAGTTCCTGATTGTTCTTAGTCAGGAAACCTTCTGGTTCAGAATCCATGGTCTGGATTCGCATATCAAATTTTTGCACGGTATTTAGCACCGGAATTTTCCAGTTCAAACCCGGACCAATTTCATCGCTATCGAACTCACCGAATTTAAACTTAACGGCTTTCTCGTATTCTTTTACTGTGAATAAAGTCGAGATCGCTATAAGCACTGCAGCACCGATTAGAATAATAGTAAACGCACCAAATCGATTTTCCATGTTATCGGCCTCCTCGAGTATTGTTAGAGGATGGTTGCGAAGTTGAATTTTGCACCTGCGAACGAGTACTAGGCAAACTGTTTGATTGTGGTCTGCCCTGCTGCGAATTTTTCAAAATCTGATCTAATGGCAGATACATCATATTGTTACCACCTTCCTGATCGATGACAACTTTATTGGTATTGCTGAACACTTCTTCCATGGTTTCAATAAACAGGCGCTTGCGGGTAACTTCCGGTGCTTTTTGATACTCAATTAAAACTCGAGAAAATCGCTCACTCTCACCAAACGCTCTAGCAATGACAGCCTTTTTATAACCTTCAGCTTCGGCGATCAATCGCGCGGCCTGGCCTTGCGACTCCAGAACCACTCGTTCTTCATAGGCCTTCGCTTCTTTAATCAATTGCTCTTCTTTTTGATCCGCCTTGTTCACATTATCGAAGGCTTCACGAACCTCAAGCGGAGGCAAAGCAGCCTGCATTTCCACTGCAATCACATTGATGCCCGTTTCATAGCGATTTAAGACATTCTGCAATAACTCTTTAGTGCGTGTTTCAACCACGGCACGACCCTGGTTAAACAAATCGTCCATAGTGGTACTGCCAACGACTTCACGCAAGGCACTTTCGGTAGCGCCACGCACTACACTATCAATCACCGCGTCTTGAAAACGATTCGCGCCCACGTCAGCGACTTTGAATAATAGATCTTCGACATTTGCGATGTTGTACTGTACCGCCAGACTGACATCGGCAATATTTTCATCGGTAGTCAGCATTTGTGCTTCTTCTCTTACTGATCCGCGCTGGCTGCCCGTGTTTTTGCGAAAGCCAACTTCCAGGGTACGAATATTCTTTGAGTTGATGATAAAGTTTTCTTCTATCGGCCAAAGCACGAAATTTAAACCTGCGCCGACGGTCTCGTGATACTTGCCGAACCGCAGTTCAATGCTCTCAAAGCCCTCTTGCACAGTATAAACTGATCGAAATATCCAAGCGCCGATCAGCAAAAATATGATTAACGCAATAGACGAGACAGCACCGCCTCGACCGCGGCCTCCTGAGCCACCACCACCGCCAAATCGGCGACGGACATTTTCAATAATTTGATCAATATCGGGGTTTTGACCACCTCGATTCCGGTTGCCGTTACCCCAGGGGTCACGGTTTCCCGAGTTGCCTGATCCAGGTTCGTTCCAAGGCATTCATGCACTCCTATGAGACATTTGAGAAAACATTATAAAACCAACGTAGTGTAACAAAGAAGCCGTGATTACGGTGAACTTAGAAGGCTTACAAAGGCGTAATTGAGGAGATATTAGATTGTTTTTTTAGCCAACCGTAATCAGCTGGGGATAGATCAAGCGATAATTTGAACTCACCTTGTTCACCTACTCTCTCTTCGCGGACTACATTTTTCTGATACAACAAGGCTCGAAGGCGACCATTTGCAGCGGGTAGCACCACGGCGCATTGCACGTGCTGTAAAGACAATTGCTCAGCAATGGCAGACAATAACAACTCGATGCCCACCCCAGTTTTTGCCGACAACCATACGGCCTCCACCAGACCATCAGCATTGCGCTTTACTTTGGCTTTACTACCGAATAAATCGATCTTGTTGAAAACCATGATGGTTGGAATGTCTGCCGCTTCGATTTCATGCAAAACTTTATTCACTTCAACAATGCACTCATCACGAAAATGACTGGCCACATCGACCACATGCAAAAGTAGGTGAGCATTACTCACCTCTTCTAAGGTGGAGTGAAAAGCCTGAACTAAGGAGTGCGGAAGATCTCTTATAAAACCGACTGTGTCAGACAAAATCGCAGTGCCAAACTCATCGAGTTCTATGCGGCGCATGGTGGTATCCAAGGTCGCGAACAATTGATCCTCGGCGTAGACCTGCGCTTGAGTCATTGCATTAAACAATGAGGATTTACCAGCATTGGTATAACCGACCAGCGATGCGGTTGGTACAGGAACTTTGGCACGTGATTTACGCCTTAGTTCACGCTGTGCAGAGACGGTTTCTAGACGTTTATTAAGCGCTTTGATGCGATGACCTATTAAACGACGGTCGGTTTCGAGCTGAGTTTCACCGGGGCCACGTAAACCGATCCCGCCTTTTTGTCGCTCTAGGTGAGTCCAGCCACGCACAAGTCGTGTTGATAAATGCTTTAACTGCGCCAGTTCGACTTGCAGTTTGCCTTCATGGGAACTCGCTCTTAAGGCAAAGATATCCAGGATCAAACCAGTACGATCAATAACCCTGGCTTTAATCGCTTTCTCGAGGTTTCGTTCTTGAATCGGACTAACCGAGTGATTGAGCACAACGAGTTCGATATCGTCAGCTTGGACACGTTGCTTAACTTCTTCGAGTTTTCCTTTGCCAATAAAAGTAGATGCATCTGGCGTTCGTCTGAATGCGGTAATGGTGTCGACCACAACCGCGCCAGAAGATTGCGTCAGAAGTTGTATCTCTTCGAGTACTTCCGCGTCTTCTTGGGCAGCTTCGCGCTGATAAAGGATCAACGCTCTCGCCAAGTTTTTGGCCTGTTTACGCTCAGCAACTTCAAACACGACTTGGCTCCGTCAACTTATTTGATTAATCGCAGAGTTTGCCAAGACAGAGTTAATGACCCCAATCAAAGCATTCAAGGGTAAGCGTCTAACTCGCACTGGTGTCGACAGCGATTGAGCTGTCAACGAAAGATAATTTTTAAGCGTCGTTGTCGTCAAACTCAATTCGTACGGCCTTGGCAGGCACTACGGTAGATACGGCATGCTTGTAAATCATTTGATTTACGGTGTTACGCAACACAATTACAAATTGATCGAAAGACTCAACCTGCCCTTGTAATTTGATGCCGTTGACCAGGTAGATGGATACGGGAATTCGTTCCTTTCGCAGCGCGTTGAGGAAAGGATCTTGTAACGCGGTTCCTTTATTCTGTGCCATTTTTGTTCTTCTCTTTTTTACTAATTTTTGGGTATGTCTTGCAAGGCACACACTGACGCATTTTCGCTCACCAGCAACCAGCGAACGGAATCGAACATTAAGCCCTTAATGCTCGAGTAGGGTTTGGTCAGCGTATCCCCCGGCTTAACTAGGATGAGTAATTATAAGCCACTTATATGACCAAAATCTTTAATTACAAGCTTTTATTTTATATAAATATCAACAAAATCGATAAGTTGATCAAATTTTTTTTGCTTTAAGCCCCAATCAGTCCACCAAATCAAATTCGACTGATTCCGTAACCAGGTGAGCTGGCGCTTGGCTAATCGTCGAGTCGCAACGATACCTTGTTCTCGCATGCTCTGCTCATCGATCTGTCCACTGATATAGGACAACATTTGTCGATAACCAATCATCTTCATTGAAGTTGCCTGAGGGTCAACTCCTTCATTGAGCAAATCACGAACTTCTTGTTCTAAGCCTGCTGCCAGCATAGCATCGAAGCGCAGCGCTATTCGTTCATGAAGCTGACCGCGGTCTGAAAATGCCAAAGCAATTTTTATCATCGGATTAGCGAGCGGCGGTTTGCGGTGATTATCGTAATCTGCAACAGGCCGTCCACCAGCGATCACAATTTCCAATGCTCGCTGGATTCGCTGAGCATCATGCGGATCAATTCTCTTTGCGCTTACCGGGTCTAATACTTCTAAGCGGCCGTGCATGGTCGGCCAGCCAGTTTGCTCGGCTTCGGTACTGATTTGTTGACGCAACTCTGAATCGGCTTTCGGTAAGGCATTCATGCCGTGCTCAAGCGCATGAAAGTAAAAGTGTGTCCCGCCAACCAAAATTGGGATTCGCCCACGATTGGTAACTTGCCTAATTATCTCACTGGCGTCGTCATAAAAGTCGGCTACCGAATAGGTATCATTGGGTTCTCGAACGTCAACCAAATAATGCGGGTAGCGAGCAAGAAATGCACCATCGGGTTTAGCGGTGCCGATATTCATATCTTTATAGACCAAGGATGAATCAACACTAATGATCTCACCATCAATGGCGTCGGCGAGGCTGGCTGCAGCGTCTGTTTTACCGGTGGCAGTCGTGCCCATTAAACATACCGCCGGAATTGCGTCGGCCGAGACAAAGGAGCGCATTGCTGACCCTGTCATTATTGGCCTCGTTTAAACCAACCGTCCAACTTAGCCAAGGACATCTGTACCCAAGTGGGGCGCCCATGATTACATTGCCCACTTCGTTCGGTCGCTTCCATATCACGCAACAAAGCGTTCATTTCCGCTATCGATAAAATACGATTAGCTCGCACTGATCCATGACAAGCCATCGAAGACAACACTTCATGGATGGTTTCTTCGATTCGATCGCTATGATTATGTTGACTCAGATCTGCCAGCACATCGCGCACTAACTGCGCCACATCGGCACTAGTCAATATATCGGGCACGCTGCGAATTACTAATACCAGTTCATCTAATTGTTCGACCTCTAAACCCAGATCATCAAACAAACTCCGATGCTGTTCCCAGGCCAATATTTCAGGCGCAGATAATTGAACATTCACAGGCACTAATAGAGGTTGCTGCTGCACCAGGCGCTGATCCATAGCTTTTTTAAGCCGCTCATAGGTAATACGCTCATGAGCCGCGTGCATATCAACTAACACTAAGCCCGCTTGGTTTTCTGCCAGGATATATACCCCCTTTAGCTGCGCTAAGGCAAAGCCCAAAGGTGGCATGGCTGCCGGTTGTTCGTCAGTATCCGCAAAATCATCAGTTAGATTAACTTTATCGGCTTGCGGCCGAAAAACAGCTTCGGCGATTTTGCCGTAGGCTTGGAGCTCCTCTCTTACCTGCTGTGCATTTAAGGGTTTTTGTTGATTAGCGTACTCAAACTGAGCCTGTGTCTGGTTTACCGAAATCGTTTTCGGCTGTGGTTTGGCCATTCCGCTCTCAGGATTCAATTGAACACTGCCATGATCTGATGCGCTGCCACTTAATACGCCTTTGACACTACGATAGATAAAACCATGCACGGCACGGCTTTCACGAAACCGCACCTCATGCTTAGTTGGATGCACATTCACGTCAACCGCAGCAGGATCCATCTCAAGATACACCACATACACCGGGTGACGCCCGTGAAATAAGACATCCTGATAACCCAGGCGCATGGCATGCATGATTGTCTTATCGCGAATCAGTCGACCGTTTAAATAAAAGTACTGCATATCAGCCTGACTGCGTGAAAAGCTTGGTAAGCCAAGCCAACCGGATAAGCGAAACCCGCCCGCTCGGTCTTCAAAGTACAGACTGTTAGCTGGAATATTATCGCCTAGCACCATCTTAATGCGGCGACCATCATCAGCTTTTGTGCGCGGCAAATGCAGAACTACACGGCCATTATGTTTCAGTTTGAATGCCACATCAAAGCGCGCCAAAGCCATGCGGCGCACAATTTGATCAAGGTGTTTAAATTCGGTATTTTCGGTGCGCAGAAATTTACGGCGTGCCGGCGTGTTATAAAACAAATCTCGAGCTTCTACAGTAGTACCTTGAGGATGAGCAACCGGGCTGGGCTCGGAGGTTACATTATTACCATCACTTTGTACTTGCCAGGCTTGCGCTTGACCAACAGCTTGCGACTGCAAGCTTAAACGCGTTACAGAAGCGATCGAAGGAAGCGCTTCTCCGCGAAACCCTAGCGTAGCTATTTGCTCCAAATCACTGAGTGTATTGATCTTACTGGTTGCGTGGCGAGACAAGGCCATGGCGAGATCGTCTTTTAATATGCCATGCCCATTGTCAGTAATTTTAAGACGTTTTATACCGGCGTTTTCGACTTCTATGTCGATTGAATTTGCACCGGCATCCAGCGCATTCTCAATCAATTCTTTGAGCATTGAGGCTGGCCGTTCAATAATTTCGCCAGCCGCGATCTGATTAATCAGGCGAGCATCAAGCGCCTTGATTTGCTGGCCTTGTTTAGTTGCTGTTTGCTCACTCATGCTTAACCGGGAATTTCCAAGCGTTGTCCGAGGTAGACGGTTTTGGAACGCAACTTATTGACACGCATAATCGATCTCATAGAAGCACCATATCTTTCTGCAATTTCAGATAAGGTATCACCACGTTTAACGGTGTGGATTGTTGGTGCTTTGGGCTTGCTGGCTGCAGCGGTTGAAATTTTAAGTTTCTGTCCAGGGTAAACCACCGATTTGCTTAAGCCATTAATACGTTTAAGATGCGCAATAGTGACATTATATTTAGCTGATATTTTCGATAAGGAGTCGCCCCTTTTGACCGTGTGAAAGCGCGGCGTTGAACTCGGTTGCTGCACCTTAGCCAGCTTCGATCTAGTGGTTTGTATCTTGAGAGTTTCTCCCAACCAGAGGGTATTACGCCTAAGATTATTGTCGCGCTTAATCGCACGCATGGTTGTTCCATAGCGCTCAGCCAACTCAGATAAGGTATCACCGCGTTTCACCTTGTGTCTGATTAACTCGGTCTGTTTAATCGCGCTAGTTTGCCGATTGGCGGTGACCTGTGGGGTCGCATAATTGCCATTATTTAAATACGGTGTTTGTGCATAGAATTCCTGAACTGCCCGATACACTGCGTTGGCAATTTTATTTTGATAACTTGAGGTTCTTAACTTTCGTTCCTCTTCGGGATTAGTAATAAAGCCAGTTTCGACCAGAATAGATGGCATGTCTGGTGACTTGAGCACAGCGAAGCCCGCTTGTTCTACGCGCTTACTATGAAGTCTTCCAACCTGCCCCAATTCTTTTAGAACTCGCCCTCCCAGATTCACGCTATCGCTAATAGTTGCTGTCATAGAAAGATCGACCAATACTTTTGCCAACACTTCGTCTTTATTAGCCAGGCTAACTCCACCGATTAAATCCGAGGCATTCTCTTTGGCTGCCAGTGCGCTCGCCATAGCGCTGGTTGCGCCGCGTTGAGACAAAGCGAATACCGACAAACCATTAGCGGAACGATGCTTAAAAGCATCAGCATGAATAGAAATAAATAAATCCGCCCCTTTGGCACGTGCCATTTGCCGACGCTTATGAAGCTTAATGTAGTAGTCACCAGTGCGAACTAAAAACGCTCGCATTTTAGGGTCACTATCGATCACGTTTTTTAGTTTTTTTGCAATAGATAAGGTAATGACTTTTTCTCGGCTGCCTCGATGACCAATCGCACCTGGGTCTTCACCACCGTGCCCGGCATCGATCGCGACCACCAACTGCCGCCGATCTCGCCTCGCAGGTATTGCGACACTTACTGGTTGCTGAGGTGGAGTCGCTTGACTTACTGTTGAAGCTGGCGCTGGCTCGGCCTGCTGATCTGCGGGTAGTTGCTCCGCCGAAGAGTCCTGAGCTGATAAAGACTGCCCATTTGTTGAATCTGATAAAGGTTCAGCCGCCGACGAACCTTGGTCGGGTAATCCAAGTGCATCGCTAAGCTGCACACTCTCATCGAGCAAATCCACGACCAGGCGATGCCCGTATAGTTCATTTGGAGTCAATACAAATGCATTTGATTTAAGCTTGCGTTTTAGATCCAACACAACCCGGAATACACTTTTGTTAGGCTTACCCGACCTCATACCAGCAATATGAAAATTATCTTGCAACTTAGGTAGATTGGTTTGCAGGCCACCATTTTGGATATCGATAACAATCCTTTGCGGGTTATCGAGGTCAAAAATGTGGTACTTAACATCGGCGCTGACATCAAATACCACTCGGGTTTTGTCAGGCGAATGCCAGAGTCTCAACGATTCAATTTGCGTTGTTTGCGCCCAGCTATTACTGGCTGATATCAAACATATCAACACCATGGATTGGCGAATTGCATTCACCGCTAATGTGCGAAGACCCACGTTTATGGTTACCAAGAAAATCCAAGCTATGCTCAAGCACCAGTCAAGACCGAATTACAGCAGTTTTTAACCTGTAGTGCGAGTAAATTAAGAGCCGTTCATCTCCATGATCACTGGCTAACTACTCTGGCAAGACAATACCGAGTTTTACCGAGCGTTAGAAAACCATACGGATAATAAAAAGAGCAACTTAGTAAACTAAGTTGCTCCGAAAGCCTGCGAACGGGGTGTCTCTCAGGCTAAATTGATGTTCCGCTAACCACACCGGAGCATCAACGATTCCATTGTAAAGGCCAAATTGATCGAAGAATGTAAAAGAATGTTAGCGATCTGTAGCAACTGTTAAACAATGTTACAAGGCGCTCCATATTCAATTAGACGATCAAAAATAGCCGCCCGATAAAAACGAGCCGCAAGAAAACTTGATTGGCTCGAATTCTAGTCCCAATGTGTTCAGGTAAACACGGCATCCCATCACGTAATAAAAAAAAGGAATATCACTATGGAGCTGATTAGCAAACCAGCCCAATACCTCGACAATTGTAAACTAAATTACGAGGCGTATTGTCAAATATCGTTAATTTCCTATTTTCGACACTGAAGACAAAGCGATATTCCGCTGATTACTGTCTGACTCAGATATTTCAATATTAATCGCTTTAGTCGCTGGAACCAGTTGCTCAGCACCTCTGTGCGGCCACTCGATCAAGAACAGTGATTGGCTCTGCCAAAGATCTGCAATGGCTAAAAACTCCAGTTCTTGAGGGTCGTTAAGCCGATACAAATCCATATGAAAAATTACCCCACCAGTTACCGGATACTCGTGGATAAGATTATAAGTTGGGCTAGTTACTTCTCCGATATAACCAAGTTTTTGGATGATACTTTTGCACAACAAAGTTTTGCCAGCGCCCATTTCACCTTGCAAATACACACAATCAGGAAAATTCAGTTGCTGCGCAATTAAGCCACCAATATCGTTAGACTGTTGGGGAGAGTCAGATTGGTATTGAGCAATCAATGCCATTATTTCGAGACCAGCTGAGATAAACTAGCGATTATGACAGCGACCGACCACAACTCAAACCAACTTAGCGCAACGAAGCCGATTAGTGACTTTAATCCTGATCAGCTAATCGCTGACATTCACCGCTGGGCAACAGATTTGGGCTTCGACGCAATTGGAATTAGCAATACCGAACTCGCTGAACATGAAGAGCACCTTCAACGCTGGCTGCAAAAAGGCTTTCATGGCACCATGGATTATATGCGGCGTCATGGTACAAAACGTAGCCGACCGCATGAGTTAGTCGAAGGCACAATCAGCGTTATCTCGGCTAGGATTGATTATGCCCCCGACAACATTAATGAATCTGAGCAAATTCTCGAACAGACCCAGTTAGCTTATATCTCTCGCTATGCACTGGGCCGCGACTACCACAAAGTCTTGCGGAAAAAATTGCAGCAGCTGGCTCAAAAAATGACTGACGAAGTTGGCCAGTTTGGATACCGAGTATTCACCGATAGTGCTCCAGTGTTGGAGAAAGCGATTGCTCAACAAGCCGGACTAGGTTGGATCGGCAAGCACACAAATTTGATTGACAGTAAAACCGGCTCCTGGTTTTTTATTGGCGAAATCTATGTAGATTTTGCGTTGCCAACAAGTGCAGCAGCCAGCAATCATTGTGGCAGTTGTCAACGCTGTATTGATCTATGCCCAACCAACGCGATAGTTGCGCCCTACCAGGTTGATGCTCGCCGTTGTATTTCTTATCTAACTATTGAACTACGTGAGTCAATCCCGGTCGAGTTTCGCCGTGCAATGGGCAACCGGATCTATGGCTGTGATGATTGCCAGTTGGTTTGCCCATGGAATAAGTTTGCTCAGCATTCTAAAGAATCTGACTTTAGCCCACGCGAATATTTAACCGATCGAGAGCTGCTGGAATTATTTAGCTGGGACGAAGCAGAGTTTTTGCGCAACACTGAAGGTACAGCTATACGACGAATTGGTTTTGAATGTTGGCAACGCAATATCGCTGTAGCTCTGGGCAACGCGGCTTATTCTGAGAAAATTATTAGTGCTCTGATTGAGCGCAAAGATCAGACCAGTGAAATGGTCAATGAACATATCGACTGGGCGCTCGCCGAACAGCAATCACATAAGCGCAGTGCAGAAAACTTGACCAGCCAGGCACAAAAAAGCCAGCTCTAAAAGCTGGCTTTTTAATACAGAAAATCAAGAGCTACTTAATTTTTGCCTCTTTATATTCGACATGCTTGCGAATCACCGGATCGTACTTTTTGATCACCATCTTCTCTGTCATAGTTCGCTTATTCTTAGTAGTCGTGTAATAGTGACCGGTTTTAGCCGTCGATACTAATTTAATTTTTTCGCGCATTTTAATCTCCTATCTTAATCAGAGTTCTTAGACTTTTACGCCATCAGCGCGTAGGTCTTTAAGTACCGTATCGATGCCTTTTTTGTCGATAATACGAATACCTTTTGAGGAAATTCGTAAGCGAACCCAGCGGTTCTCGCTCTCTACCCAAAATTTGCGGTAATGAAGGTTTGGCATAAAAGTGCGACGACGACGATTTTTCGCGTGTGAAACATTATTACCAAAAGTGGTTCCCTTACCGGTCACCTGACATATTCTAGACATTGCTCTAAAACCTTTATTAAGTTTGTTGCTTAGCTATGTGAATCTCAAATCAGCTAACACAACTTTTAAACTACTTTTTTACTCAGTTTACTTAAAGATGACTTATCAATAGGTATCTAACCCTTAGCTAAGCAACTGATTTAATTCGGATTTAACAGCCTGTTTCAAAACTAGTTACTAGCTGAGTACAGAGCTGCTGATTTAGGGGGCGATTTATACCAGAAACCCTGTCTAAATAAAAGTAAATTTACGCTGAATAGGCTCAACGTTTGAAGCATACAAAATCCAGCACAATCAGTGGTTTAGATAATATTTTCCAGTTCACCTAATTCAGCAAAAGAAACTACTTCGGCATCGCCCACGACAAAATGATCTAACAATTTAACACCAACCATGCCCAGCGCCAGAAATAGTGTGCGTGTTAATGATTTATCGGCTTGACTGGGTTCAGCAACACCAGAAGGATGGTTGTGGGCAACGATCATCGCAGCTGCATTGTGCTTAAGGGCTTCCTTGACAACCTCCCTAACCGGAACATCAGCATTATCGATAGTTCCGCGAAACAATTCCTGGTGATGAATTACCCGATGCTTACTATCTAAAAACATGCCAAAAAAGGCCTCATATGGCTTATCTCTTAGTTGCAAAGTCAGGTAGTCCCGGCTCAACTGCGGGCTGGTTATCGCATCGCCTCTTTGCATTCTCTCCAGCAAATATCGTCTCCCAAGCTCTAGTGCCGCTTGAAACTGCACGTATTTCGCTTCACCAATTCCTTTTTGGGCGCACAAATCAAGCATCGATAAATTCATTAAGGCGCGTAACCCCCCTGCTTCAAATAAGGCATCTCTAGCGAGATCCAAAGCCGTTTTACCCGGTATACCTGTTCGAATAAAGATGGCTAATAGCTCCGCATCACCCAGACTATCGGCACCTTTTTGCAAAAGTTTTTCTCTGGGTTGTTCAGATTCGGGCCATTCACAAATGGGTAAGGTTTTCAACTTATTAATTGGCTTGGTCAACATAATTAGACTCCCTGTAATTTTCCTTCAATAATCCCTAAGCTTTTGTGCATCCGCGCATGCAATTACCGACAAATCAGCGCTTGTGCGAACCTGCTTTTAATTTATTCCGCAGTTAAAAAAGCTCCCTTAATTTGGCCAGATTCTTCTAACTCTTTATCAGTAATTTAAAGAATTAAAAGGAATCTCTTAAGACAATTACAACACACATAGCAAGTGCGAGCAAAATAATTGTCGTGAAAATGGCAATGCAATCAGAGATAATCGCGGTCTTGTGCTAGGTGTTTAACAATCAACCATCTTTTTTATGACCACCAAAGGGCTAACCAATAAACGAGTTCTGCTTGGCGTCAGCGCTGGCATAGCTGCTTACAAAGCACCTGATTTAGTACGAAAACTCAGTGAGTTAGGTGCGCAAGTTCAAGTAATATTAAGTAAAAATGCTGACCAATTCGTGGCGCCTTTAGCCTTGCAGGCGGTCAGTGGCCATGCGGTTCATGATTTCGCCATGACAGCTGAAAGCGAGTCTGGCATGGGCCATATCGATTTAGCCAGATGGGCAGACGCAGTATTAATTGCTCCAGCCACCGCTAATCTAATGGCGCGCCTGGTGGCGGGTAACGCCGACGAGCTACTTACTACAATATGCGTCGCTACCGAAGCACCTATCGCCATTGCTCCAGCTATGAATCAGCAAATGTGGCAAAACCAGGCGACTCAAAGCAACCTAAACACACTCATCGAGCGCGGCGTTTGGATTTTTGGTCCCGATGCGGGCGAGCAAGCTTGCGGTGAGGTAGGCCCAGGCCGAATGTTGCAACCGGTAGAAATAGCGCAAGCACTGGTCAATGAGTTTGAGCATGGCGCACTCGAAGGCCAGCGAATCATGATCACCGCTGGTCCTACCTGGGAAGCCCTAGACCCAGTTAGAGGGATCACCAATCACAGTTCTGGCACCATGGGCTATGCATTGGCGCAGGCTGCCACCGAAGCTGGAGCAAAGGTTACGCTAGTGAGCGGGCCATGCAATTTAACCGCACCTGATCGAGTCACCTGCATCGATGTGGTGTCGGCGATGGATATGCATGCCGCAGTCACCAGCAAAATAGACGAGCAAGATATTTTTATTGGCGTCGCTGCGGTCGCTGATTATCGGCCGGCTAGCTTGGCGGAGAATAAGATAAAAAAAAATGCAGACGAGATGGTGATCAATTTGGTCAAAAACCCTGACATTCTCGCTGAAGTAGCAGCTCATAAGCATCGCCCGTTTTGTGTCGGCTTTGCGGCTGAAACCGACAAAGTTGTCGATTATGCGCGGGGCAAACTGGAGCGTAAAAATCTCGACTTAATTGCCGCGAATCACGTAGGCGGCAGTGATACTGGTTTTGGTGTGCCCGACAATGCCATCACCTTAATTAGCAAAGATCAGGTAATTGAATTACCAAAACAAAACAAGTTCAGCTTAGCGCGCACCTTGATTAAAGAAATCAGCCTCGCCTATCAAAGTCGCAATTCTTAAATTGATTCGAACACCCAAATTTACTCAAACAATGAAACAGGCTATACAAGTAAAAATTCTCGACCCCCGACTCGGTACTGAATTTGAATTACCCAAATACGCTACGGATGGCTCCGCCGGCATGGATGTGCGCGCTTGCGTTGATCAGGAATTAACGATTGAGGCTGGCGAAACAGCGCTAATACCAACTGGCATGTCGATCTATGTGGCTGATCCAAAGCTCGCAGCGGTGTTATTACCTCGGTCAGGGCTCGGGCATAAGCATGGCATGGTACTGGGCAATTTAACGGGTCTCATCGACTCCGATTATCAAGGCCCTTTAATGGTCTCTATGTGGAATCGAAGTGACAAAAGTTACACCATTCACGCTGGTGATCGTATTGCTCAGTTAGTGATTGTGCCAATCGTGCAGGTCGAGTTTGATATTGTCGATGAGTTTGAGACCACTGAGCGTGCCAGCGGCGGTTTCGGTCACACCGGTGTCAATTAGCCAATTTAAGCTATATTTCAGGCCGCAATAATCAACATTTCGCGCCGGTCTATGGCGATGCATTAGTTTTTTAATCTGTGTTTGCTATACTGCGCGGCCTGCGATGAATGCGCTAAGCCCGCAACCTTAGCGAGCCGTGAGAGTAGCGCATTGGTTCACCATCGCCAAATCTCGATTAAATGACAGAACAACCCCCCCCCTTTAGATGAGGACCTTTATGTCAGACACGCTTACCATCAAAGATAATCGTACCGGCAAGGAATATGATATAGACATTGTCGATGGCAATATTTCTGCTATGCAACTGCGCCAAATCAAAGTCAATGAAGGCGACTTTGGCATGATGAGCTACGACCCTGGCTATTTAAACACTGCCAGTTGTACCAGCCGAATTACCGATTTACATGGCTCTCAAGGAATATTGCGCTATCGCGGTTACCCGATTGAACAGTTGGCCGAGAAGAGCACTTTTTTGGATGTCGTATATTTACTCTTTCATGGCGAGCTTCCAAATAAAGACGAATCTAAAGCCTGGGCTGAGAGAATTACTCTGCACACAATGTTGCATGAGAAGACCAAAAAACTGATGTCTGGCTTTAACTACGATGCGCACCCAATGGGCGTATTCATTTCAACAGTAGCCGCATTATCGACCTTCTACCCTGAAGCCAAAGATGTTGATGATCCGGAAACTCGCATGCTGCAAGCCTGCCGTTTGATCGGCAAGACCCCAACCATTGCCTCATACGCCTATCGAAACAGCCGTGGCCTGCCCTATATCTACCCTGATAATGAGCTAAGCTATACTGGCAATTTTCTCAACATGATGTATCGGATGGTGGAACCGCGTTATCAGGCGCATCCAGCACTTGAGCGTGCGCTCGACGTGTTGTTTATTTTGCATGCTGATCACGAACAGAACTGCTCAACCAGCGCCATGCGCAATATCTCCAGCTCTAAGGCCGACCCTTATGTGTCAGTTGCTGGTGCAGCCGCGGCACTTTACGGCCCAAGTCACGGTGGTGCCAATGAAGCGGTGCTAAATATGCTGCGCGAAATCGGCGACATCAAAAACGTGCCAGCCTATGTTGATAAATGCAAAGATGGTGAATTACGCCTTATGGGTTTTGGTCATCGCGTTTACAAAAACTACGACCCTCGCGCGCGCATCGTCAAGCAAGTTGCCGATGAAGTGTTCGAAGTCACGGGCAAAAATCCGCTGATTGACGTAGCGATGGAACTAGAGCGAATCGCGCTAGAAGACGAATACTTTGTAAAACGAAACCTTTACCCTAATGTCGATTTTTATTCCGGCTTGATCTATGAAGCGATGGGCTTTCCAATGGAAGCATTCACCGTACTATTTGCGATTCCTCGCACTGCAGGTTGGTTGTCGCAATGGATGGAATTGATGGAAGATCCTGAGTTTCGGATTACGCGTCCGCGACAAAATTATCAGGGCTCTGGTGCACGCGATGTTCCGGATGATTATCGAAGCTAGAATCAACATCAAAAAACGGCCTCTTAGGAGGCCGTTTTTATTGCTAGCATTGAATTAGAGACATAGCTCTCGCCTAGTAAAACGAGTGAAGAAATACACTGGCTTAACCGGTCTAAACAGCAAGCACTTCGATTAACAATCAAAAACCAGCAATTAACTCAACAAGCCCTATCATTTATTGGCAGATAGTTCTCAAAAGACGCTAATTTATTCCCATAGACTGATAAGATTTGGTTATCATCAGCATCGTGACATAGCCAGCTTGCAACCCGATAAAACCCATGTCATCAATTGACCCAACAAACATTGATCCACTGAGCCTGCTTAACGGGCAAAACATTGCGTTTCTAGAAGACGTATTTGAACAATACCAACAAGACCCGAACTCAGTGTCACCCCAATGGCAAAGCTACTTTGCTAGTCTCGCCGGCAGTGCCGACACCGGCCAAAATGCGATTACCATCTCGACTACTAATATGGACGCGCAGATGGCAACTAAACAGGGTTCGGTTTCGAGGTTGATCTCCACCTATCGAGCGATGGGTCATAAACTAGCCAAAATTGACCCAATTAATGAAATGGAACAGCAAGATGCTAGTGAACTCGAGCTCTCCTACCATGGCCTTAGCGATGCTGATTTAGACACGATTTTTTCGACTGGCCCATTGCGTGCACCTGAGCGACTATCATTACGCGATATCGTGGCATTTTTAGAGCACTCTTATTGTGGCTCAATTGGCTACGAATACGGGCACATCGCCAGCGCTGAGCAGCGCCGATGGATTCGCACTCGCTTAGAGCAGCCAGTTGGTCACCAGCCTTTTACTGCAAAACAAAAAAAGCACATTCTCAATCGCATTACCGCCGCTGAGGGAATGGAGCGCTATTTACATACTAAATACGTTGGGCAAAAACGCTTTTCATTAGAAGGTGGTGAAAGTTTGATCCCAATGCTTGATCAAATTATCCAACAAGGTGGTGCTGGCGGTGTTAAAGAAGTTGTGATTGGCATGGCACATCGAGGCCGCCTCAATGTGTTAGTGAATACGCTTGGAAAAATGCCAAAAAATCTGTTTTCAGAATTCGAAGGCAAACACGAACTTGATGGCCTGGCTGCCAGTGGTGATGTGAAATATCACCAAGGCTTTTCTTCTGACATCCAAACGGCCGGCGGTACGGTGCATTTATCTTTGGCGTTTAACCCATCGCACCTGGAAATTGTCAGCCCGGTAGTCGAAGGCTCAGTTCGTGCGCGTCAGGAGCGTCGAGACGATCGGTTAGGAACCACTGTATTACCAATTTCCATTCATGGTGATGCTGCCTTCGCAGGCCAAGGCGTGGTGATGGAAACCTTTCAGATGTCGGGTTGCCGCGGTTATCGTACCGGTGGCACTGTGCATATTGTGGTAAATAATCAGATTGGTTTTACTACTAGTCATCCGATGGATACGCGCTCGACACCGTATTGCACTGAAGTAGCCAAGATGGTCGGCGCGCCGATTTTTCATGTCAATGGCGATAACCCGGAGGCGGTTGTTTTTGCTACTCAAATCGCGCTGGATTTTCGTAACACTTTTCATAAAGACGTGGTAATTGACCTGGTCTGTTATCGCCGCCATGGTCACAATGAATCAGATGAGCCCTCAGTCACTCAGCCCCTGATGTACAAAAACATTAAAGCCTTAGACACCACTCGACGGCTCTACGCACAACGCTTGATTGACCAAGGTGTGATCACCGCCGATGATGAACAAAAGCTGGTTGATGACTATCGCGCTTCCATGGTTGCCGGTGAACGTGTTGTGCCTGAGTTTGTGGATGTACAACAAGGCGATCATACGGTTGACTGGACTCCCTATTTCAATATTCATTGGACGCATAAATCAGATACCAGCTTCAATAAGAAACGGCTCGACTTTTTAGCTGAACGAATCTTAGACATTCCCGATGACGTGAATGTGCATCCGCGCGTTAAAAAAATTCTCGATGATCGCCGCAAGATGAAAGATGGCGAGCTCGCACTTGATTGGGGAATGGCTGAGAACCTCGCCTATGCGACACTACTGGATGAGAATTACGCAGTTCGTATTTCAGGCCAGGATTCAGGGCGCGGCACTTTCTTCCATCGCCATGCGGCCTTGCATAACAATTCTCATAAAGAAACGTATATTCCGCTGCGCAACTTAAGTGACAAGCAGCCACAGTTTTTGGTAATTAACTCGCTGCTTTCTGAAGAAGCCGTGCTTGCATTCGAATACGGTTATTCCTGCAGTGATCCCAAATCATTAGTGATTTGGGAAGCGCAATTTGGCGACTTCGCTAACGGCGCTCAGGTTGTAATGGATCAGTTTATTTCCAGCGGCGAAGCCAAGTGGGGTCGCTTAAGCAGCCTGGTGATGATGTTGCCACATGGTTACGAGGGCCAAGGCCCTGAGCATTCTTCAGCACGTTTAGAACGTTACTTACAATTGTGCGCTCAACACAACATGCAGGTGGTCTACCCTTCAACACCAGCGCAGATGTTTCATTTACTAAGACGTCAAATGGTGCGACCATATCGCAAGCCACTGGTGATAATGTCACCAAAAAGCCTGTTGCGACATAAGCTGTCGACCTCTAGCCTGGAAGATCTTTATGATGGTCAGTTCCAAACTATTATTTCTGAAATTGATAAGCTGACCAATAAAAACGTCAAGCGTGTGGTGTTCTGTACCGGCAAAGTTTATTTTGATTTATTAGAACAACGTCGCGAGCAAAACATCAAAGATATCGCAATATGCCGCGTTGAACAGCTCTACCCGTTCCCGCGAGATCAGGTGGTCAAAGAAATCAAACGCTATAGCAATGCAACTGAAGTAGTTTGGTGTCAGGAAGAACCCAAAAATCAAGGCGCCTGGTACCAAATTATGCATCACTTTAGAGCGTGCATTAATGATAAGCATACTCTGCTCTACGCCGGGCGAGATGCCTCGGCATCTCCAGCTGCAGGTTACCTGGCGGTCCACCGAGAACAACAAGAAACCCTGGTCACAGCCGCATTGTCACCGCTTGAAGAAAGCGATACGCATGCGGTAGAAAAAATTACTTAACTCTTAGCTCAAACTATCAAGCTCAACCCTATTGGAGCCCACAACTATGTCAGTTGAAGTCAAAGTTCCCATTCTCCCGGAGTCCGTTGCTGAAGCCACCGTGGCTGCCTGGCACAAACAAGTCGGCGACGCTATTGCAATCGATGAGAATCTGGTCGACATTGAAACCGAGAAAGTGGTGTTGGAAGTTCCCAGCACTGTAAATGGTGTCATCAAGGAAATTCGCGCTGAAGAAGGTGCCACAGTCGGTGAGCAAGAGATTATTGCCATCATCGAAGAAGGCGCGGCAGCACAAACTAGCAACGAGTCGCCTGCTTCTGAATCAGCAGCACCCGCAGTAGCAAATGAAGCGTCGACAGATGATGCTGGCAAGCTCAGCCCGGCTGTGCGCAAACTTACCGCGGAGCACAATATAGACCCAACTACGATTACCGGTACCGGCAAGAATGGCCGCATCTTAAAAGAAGATGTGATGAAGATTGTTAATAGCAGTGCAGCACAAGCGCCAAAATCTAGCCCAGAGCCGCGCGCAGCTAAGAGTGCTCCGGCAGCATCGACTGGCGAGCGCTCTGAACGCCGTGTACCTATGTCGCGCTTACGCCAAACGATCGCGCGCCGCTTAAAAGAAGCGCAGGACACGCAGGCGATGTTGACCACCTTTAATGATGTCAACTTAGCGGCGGTGATTGAACTACGCAAAAAATACAAAGAGAGCTTTGAAAAAACTCACGGCACTCGCCTCGGGTTTATGTCGTTCTTTGTTAAAGCCGCGGTCGAAGCATTGCGCCGCTTCCCAGCGGTCAACGCCTCGATTGATGGTACTGATTTGGTGTATCACGATTTTTATGACGTTGGCATCGCTGCATCATCACCACGCGGTTTAGTGGTACCAGTATTGCGTGATGTCGATCAAATGAGTTTTGCTCAGGTAGAACAATCGATTGGTGACTATGGTCAAAAAGCCAAAGAAGGCAAGTTGACCATGGAAGACTTGATGGGTGGCACATTTACTGTCTCAAATGGCGGTGTGTTTGGCTCAATGTTATCGACCCCGATCGTCAACCCTCCACAGAGCGCCATTCTGGGAATGCATCGAATAGAAGAACGCCCAGTGGCGGAAAACGGCGAGGTTGTAATACGACCAATGATGTACCTGGCGCTGACCTATGATCATCGAATTATCGATGGTAAAGAATCTGTTTTATTCTTGCGAACAATCAAAGAATGTTTGGAAGACCCTGCCCGTTTGCTACTTGAGTTGTAATAGAGCTCGCTATGTCTGAAAAATTTGATGTCATTGTTGTTGGGGCTGGCCCCGCTGGTTATGTTGCCGCGATTCGGTGCGCACAGTTAGGGTTTAAAACCGCCTGTGTTGATGAATTCTCTGATGCGCAAGGCAAGCCTTCCTTAGGAGGAACTTGCTTAAATGTAGGATGCATTCCATCCAAAGCGTTACTTGATTCATCAGAGAAGTTTGAACAAGCTCAGCATGAATTTGCCGCCCATGGCATTACTTCTGGCAAGGTCAGTGTTGATGTACCGACAATGGTGGCGCGCAAAGATGAGATCGTACAAGGCCTAACCAAGGGCGTTGCCGGTCTTTTTAAAGCCAATAGCATTAGTTCCTTACATGGCCGCGGCAAGCTTTTGGCTAACAAACAAGTCGAAGTGAGTTCCGGCAAAGATAAAGCAATCTATAGTGCTGAACACATCATTCTGGCGGTTGGTTCGGTGCCAGTTAATATTCCGGTAGCTGTAGTCGATAATGAATTAATTCTCGATAATTCCGGCGCCTTAGATATTGATTCCGTACCGAAAAAACTTGGTGTGATTGGTGCCGGTGTTATTGGTTTAGAACTTGGTAGTGTTTGGAATCGTCTTGGCTCACAAGTCACTTTATTTGAAGCTGAAAGCCAGTTCTTACCACCGGTGGACAAACAGCTTTCTCGAGAAGCTTTGCGTACCTTTACTAAAACTCAGGGCTTAGACATCAAGCTTGGTGCCATGGTCACCGGTACTAAGGTTAATAAAAAATCGGTGAGTGTTACCTACTCTTTCAAAGATGAAGAACACAAAGAGACATTCGACAAATTGATTGTTGCTGTTGGACGCCGAGCGAACACTCAGGATATCGCCGCCGACGAGACTGACCTAAAACTGGATGAGCGCGGCCGCATTGATGTTGATGCGCAATGCCGAACCAATATCGATGGTGTGTATGCTGTAGGTGATGCAGTTCGTGGTCCAATGCTCGCCCATAAAGGCTCCGAAGAAGGCGTGTTTGTTGCTGAATTGATTGCCGGCCAAAAACCACATTTGAATCATGACGTCGTTCCCTGGGTTATCTATACCCATCCAGAAATTGCCTGGGTTGGTTTAAATGAAGATCAGGCTAAAGCCGAGGGATACGAAGTCAAAAGTGGCTTTTTCCCATTTGCCGCTAATGGCCGCTCCCTGGCTATGAATGAAAAAGGTGGCCGCATTAAAATGGTTGCCGATGCCGCAACTGATCGCATTCTTGGTGTTCATATCCTTGGCCCAAATGCGTCTGAGCTTATCGCCGAAGCGGTGTTAGCAATGGAATACAGCGCCTCAACCGAAGATATCGCTCGCACTATTCATGCGCATCCTACCTTGTCAGAGGGTATGCACGAAGCCGCGCTATCAGTTAGTGGCCGCGCTTTGCATAAGGTCAATTGATATAAAACCTATTTGGTCTGCCATTGCCGATGGTAGACCAATAACACCTTACACCCGTTAACATGGTACAAAGGCAAAAGGGTAAATAGGCAAAAGAAAGATAGAAGCTAGACGTAGAAATTCAGTTTCCCCGCTTTTGTCGGCCAGTTGGTTTCCTAATTAACTCACGCACGTTTATTTATGAGCTTTCCGCACGAAATTTTTAAGGCCTATGATATTCGAGGGATCGTTGATCAAAGTTTGACCAACGAGATGGCATTTCAAATCGGCCAAGCAGTGGGCAGTGAAGTGATTGCTGCTGGTGGCGATAGCATCGTCATAGGTCGTGATGGACGTTTATCCGGCCCAGTGCTGGCAGAACACCTCGCCCAAGGTCTGCAAACTGCTGGCGTAAATGTCATTGACATCGGTATGGCGCCTTCACCAGTGGTCTATTATTCGAGTTATGCCAAAAGCACCCCTTCTTGCATTGCTATTACTGGCAGCCATAACCCACCAGACTATAACGGCTTCAAGATGGTGGTGGATGGCACCACGCTTTCCGCTGAAAGCATTCAAAAATTAAAACAGCGAATTCTAGATAAGAATTTTTCTACTGGTCAGGGCAGCTACCAACAGGAATCGATTATTGAAGAGTATACACAGCGCATACTCTCGGACGTTCAGCTTAACCGCCCATTAAAAATCGCGATTGATTGCGGTAATGGCGTTGCTGGCGCCACTGCTCCTGCTGTTTTCAAAGGCCTGGGCTGTGAGGTTATTGAACTATTCAGCGAAGTCGATGGGCATTTCCCAAATCATCACCCTGATCCTAGCCAGGCAGAAAACCTACAAGACTTAATCGCCGCAGTAAAAGATCACAATGCCGATATCGGGCTAGCGTTTGATGGTGATGGCGATCGTTTAGGCGTGATTACACCTGCTGGCAAAATTGTCTGGCCTGATCGACAAATGATTTTATTCGCCCGAGATATTCTCGCTCTCAGCCCCGGCGCTGAAATAATCTATGACGTAAAGTGTTCACGTTTGCTGCCTGCTGAAATTCAAAATGCTGGTGGCAAAGCCACTATGTGGCGCACCGGCCATTCTTTTATTAAAGCTAAATTAAAGGAAACTGGTGCAGCATTAGCCGGAGAGATGAGTGGCCACTTTTTCTTTAAGGAGCGCTGGTATGGCTTCGATGATGGGGTTTATTCCGGTGCGCGCTTATTAGAAATATTATCGAAATCCGACCAAGATCCACAGGCCATATTTGATGCTTTACCAAATAGTATTAATACCCCTGAGCTAAGGATTGAATTCGCCGAAGGCAAACACTATCAGTTTATGGAAAAGCTCACTGAAGTCGCCGAGTTCCCAAATGCTAAAGTCAGTGCTATTGACGGACTGCGCGTGGATTACGACGATGGATTTGGACTAATACGCCCATCGAATACCACGCCAATTTTGGTACTGCGTTTTGAGGGAGACAGCGAGGCGGCGATAGAACGTATTCAAGATGCTTTTCGTATGCAAATAGCTAAACTCGACCCCGAGCTAGATCTCCCCTTTTAGTTTAGCCAAAGGTTAATTAACGTTGCCACGAATTCATCGACCACTATTTCAAATAATTAAAAACGGCTATCAACGTTTTGTTGAAGCACAACAGGTCAAAATGTCTGGTGACATCACTGGCCTGCCTTTGCTCGCCCTACTAGGCTGTATAAGTGGCGCAATAGCTGGTGGTTTAATCATCCTATTTCGCTTAAGTGTTGAAAGTGGTTCGCTATGGATAATTGGTAGCCAGAGCTATCAGGATTTTGAATCGCTTACCGCTCTAAGCCGTTTACTCATTTGTTTTTTTGGCGCCCTAATAGTGGGTTTGTTATTACACTATTTAAACCCTAAGGCGCGCATTGTGGGGGTAGTGCATGTGCTGGAGCGGCTGGATTATCATCAAGGTCATCTGCCGATCAAAAACGCTTTGGTGCAGTTTGTAGGTGCAAGCCTGAGCCTGATCACCGGTCAGTCAGTTGGTCGCGAGGGCCCCTCCGTTCATCTTGGTGCCGCCAGTGGCAGCCTTCTTGGCCGGGTCTTACGTATCCCCAATAATAGTACCCGGGTATTAGTCGCCTGTGGCGTAGCAGCGGCTATTTCAGCGGCATTTGATACGCCTCTCGCTGGGGTTATTTTTGCCATGGAAGTCGTGCTGATGGAATATACGGTAGTCGGCTTTACGCCCGTAATTCTGGCTGCAGTGTCATCAACCAGCTTGACTCGCCTGACTTTTGGTAACGAGCCTTTATTCAACTTTCCTATTGCCCAACTTAGTTCGACAATTGAACTCCCTATCGTAGCGCTAATGGGCGCAATTATTGGCATATTAGCGGCGCTGTTTATTCGAGCGACTACTTTGGTCAGCTCGATGGCCAGCGAACAAAGTATTTGGGCTCGCTGTGCCCTGGCTGGCTTAATCACCGGGCTGATTGCATTGCAGTTCCCGCAAGTAATGGGAATCGGCTATGACACCATCGATCAATTTTTGCTTGGTCAATTAAGCCTTGGGCTAGTAATCATGATCTTGCTGGCGAAATTCCTAGCGACCACCTCCGCCATCGGCTTAGGAATACCGGCTGGCTTGATAGGCCCAACCTTATTTCTTGGTGCCGCCGCGGGCGGTATTATTGGCATCCTCGCGTCCGGGATAATTGGCGAGTCAGTTGAGCCTGGTGTTTATGCCATGTTGGGCATGGCGGCGATGATGGCTGCTACCCTTCAGGCGCCACTGGCTGCCCTCGTCTATTTGTTAGAGCTATCAGGAGAACAAGCGATAATTTTGCCTGGCATGGCGGCGGTAGTCAGCGCCTCGCTGATTACTCGATCTATGTTTGGCAAGTCATCCATTTACCGTCATATTATGCTGGGGCGCGGCCTGGACTATCGCAATACGGCATTATCCATTGCGCTACGCCGAGTTGGTGTTGCCAGCGTAATGGATCGTGGTATTCAGCAACAGCAAAGATTGATCAGTTCGTCTAAAGCACGTGAACTGCTTCTCTCAGAACCACGCTGGATTCTGCTTAAAGATGAAGACAAATCAAGAAACTTTCTGCTCCCCGCCACAGACTTAGCACGTTTTCTAAACGAGCTTGACGAACAAGGCGAGCCGCAAGAGGAGGTCACTATTGATTTACTCGCCATCCCGGCCAAGCGTCTAGATACCGCTTCAACAACGATAATTGCCACCTTGCAAGAAGCCTATGAACAAATGCAGCGTAAGCAATGTCAGGCGCTTTTTATTTGCGGTGCACATGGTGCGAACAAGCACCGCGTATACGGCGTTATCACTCGCGAGCACATAGAGCGAAGTTATCAAACCTAATCGGCTAGTTCGCCCAATGCTTGCTTTAGTTCTTCGAGTTTATCACCATAACGTTTCCATCGACCGATCGAGCCTGAGTACAAAGGTTGACGCACTTGCACCGAACTAGCCGTGGAAACTGGGGCGTCATTTTCATGAAATCGCAGGCACTCTTCTTGCCATTCTAGTTCACAAAAATTGAGCAATTTACGTGTTTGGTTTTCTTGATCCAGAACAATATCTTCATATCGAATTTCCATGAATCGATCAGGTGGAAGTGTGTTACGCCAATGCTCCATAAGTTCGTGAAAAGCACGATAAAACGCTGCGGTTGAATTTAAATCGTAAGTGTAATCGTAGTAGGAAAACTGCACAGTAAGCAACTGACGAAAGTTACTCAGACAGCTATCCATCGAACTACGTCTTAGCGCCACAATCCTTGCGTTTGGTAAGGCTTGATGGATTAGCCCGGTATAGAAAAAGTTGAGTGGCATTTTATCGGTAAAACGACGTGCCCCACGTGCCAACTCCAAGGTTGAGTCTAAGTAGGCTTGACCGACATCCGACAAGTTGAGTTCGGCAGCGGCGACCATAGTTTCAACATCCAACACCATATTAGACTTGGTACCGGTAACCGCTTTGATCAAACCTGGGAATACGTTCAACTCCCCAGCGCTACTGACCTGCGAATGAGATGAGATGATCCGATCAACCAGAGTTGTGCCGGTACGCGGTAAGCCGACGATAAAAATTGGCGCATCCGAATCCACGCTTGTAGATGCGGCTCGCGAATTGCCCACACCAGCCGCAGCCTTAAAAAGAGACTGATAAGATATCCTATGCGATTGACTATCTTTACTTTTGAGCTTTTTAGCGCGCTCTAACCAATTAAAACTTTCAATATAGTCTCCTAAATCCTCAAAGCTTTTTGCTAAGGCATGCCCCAGATGCAAGCTAGCATCGGCATCATCCTGCAATTGATCAAATAACGCTTGTAACTGATCGATATAGTTGGTGTTTGAGCTTTGCTTCTTTAAAGCGATCAACGATGACCAGGCTCGATAGGCTTTGGGGTCGCGCTGAAGCGTATTTTTATAAGCTGACTCAGCATCATCAAAGCGGCCCAAAAATTGCAGTGAGGCGCCAAGATTGTAGTGAAAGTTTGCCGGCTTGGAATTAAGTTCTACCGCCTGTTCAAAAAAAGGAATTGCCTTTTCATGGTAGCCGGTTCGACTATAAACCACACCGAGAGTATCCATTAAAAACGCATCATCAACATCCTGCTGAGCTGCAGTATCAGCCAAGCTCTTAGCCTCCAAATGGCGGCCAATCACGGTAAGCTGCTGGGCATAGAATACAGTGTAAACCACATTATCAGCTTCTAATTCATACGCTTTAGCCAATAATTCCACAGATTTAATATGATTTCCGTGAGCGGCTGCTATCTGGCCTAGCAAGCAATAGGGAATCGGGTTAGCAACATTTTGCCTGATCATTGCCAATGCGTTTTCATGCACCTTTTTGAAATGACCTTCGGCTAGATCGGCTAAACCAGCAGATAATTTCGTTGAGATATTAGTCACTAGCTTAGTGTTTGACAGGTTTTAGGACATTGCGCATTATTGATCAAGAATGATGTAAAAAAAAGCAAGAGCTTCAAAACCATCACTACGTCATTTTTTAAAGGCCAATTGGAAAGCAATAACAATCTAGGACAACCAACTGGTTTAACATTTGAAGAAAGGTATGAAATTATGACCCATTGTAATTCGTCTCGTGAGGGGCGGCTTAAAGGCTGCCTGCAAGCGAAAAAATTCAAACCCAGCCTCGCTGCTCAGGCTGTCGCAACGGCAATAGCGCTGCCAGTTGCGATTGGATTCACACCGACAGCAGTTCACGCTCAGGAATCATCTATTGAAGAGGTGATTGTCACGGCTACGCGCAGAGAAGGTTCTGTACAAGACATTCCGATTAATATTGCTGCGGTTGATTCTTCGCGAATTGAGCAGCAAGGTTTCCAGGAAATCGCCGATGTACTCGCTTTTGTACCCGGCATTAATGCCGTCGACCGTGGCGGCCGAAATGGAAATCGACTCATCGTGCGTGGTTTAAACGCTGATCCACTAGGTCAAGGTAATGCTAATTTAACCGGCGGAACCGTTGCACAATATATCGGTGAAATCCCACTAACCGTCGACTTTCGACTCAATGATTTAGAACGAGTTGAAGTATTGTTAGGCCCTCAAGGCACCTTGTACGGCGCCGGAACTCTTGGCGGTGCCATCCGTTACATCCCGAAAAAACCAACCACAGAAGAAACTTCCTTCGAAGTTCGTGGTGATACTTATACGGTGAGCGAAGGCAGTGGCTTAAGTACCGATTTCGGCGTTACCTTTAATGCTCCCCTATCAGACACACTGGCTATACGTGGCTCGCTAGATCGCCTTGACGATGAGGGATTTATTGATTATCCGTTTGTAGTTCAGCAGCCTGGTGTGTCTGAACCCGATGTAAACCCTAATGACCCTGTCGCGGTGGCTGCCAATCTGGCGCCAGTAGAAGATGCCAATGGCCAGGAAATCACTTCCGGCAGGATTGCTATTCGTTGGACACCAACCGAATGGCTCGATACAACGCTCACTTATTATTTTCAAAACGAGGATAATGAAGGGCGAACTGTTTCCTCAGCCAGAAATATTTTTCCAGCAGGCCGCTTTGCTTCCTCAAGCCGAGTGTTAGAGCCAAATGAAGAGGAAAATGAACTACTTGCCATAGAAATTATCGCCGACTTAGGCTTCGCTGAATTGACTTCAGCGACAGGAATAGCTTCCTATGAAGAAGTTGGCCAGCGCGATCAGTCTGATCTGTTGTTCAGCCTAGAATATGGTTATGAGACTTTTCCAACCTTTACTGCGTTTACCAGAGAAGAGCAGGAAGACGACATCATCAACCAGGAAGTTCGACTTGTCTCGACTGGCGACTCTAAATTCAATTGGATTGTGGGCGGCTTTTACAACCGCTTTGAAACGGTCGGATCTTCGTCAGAATTTACCCCAGGTTTTGCTGCCTTTGCCGGCTTTAATCGGCCAGACGATTTAGAGTTCTTCTCCACCGGTTCAAGTGAAATTACTGAGACTGCTGTGTTTGGTGAGATTGGATACGCCATCTCTGACCGATGGCAAGTAACGGTCGGAGCACGCTTATACGATTTCGACGTAGAAACTCAGAGCTCAGTTGACTTCCCACTATTCGACCCGGGTTTCGTTGCTGAAGACCTGGGCGCTATTGCGCAACGCCCTTTTAACCCCGATCTTCGTCAACAAGATGATGGTGAATTGTTTAAGATCAATACCTCTTACGCAGTTAATGACGATATTAATATATACGCCACTATCAGTGAGGGAATCCGCATCGGTGGCTCCAATGGTGGAGGTCCTTGCCCCCCATTTGACCCAAACGCCAGTCAAGGCAATTGCAACTTAGCACCAGGGCAACAATTTGGTCCGGGGCCTAATGACTTCGCTCAGTTTGACGAGCGCGCATTTGGACCAGACCAAACGCGTAACTTTGAAATCGGTGCCAAGACTCAATGGCTTGATGGGCGATTAACCATCAATGGCGCGCTATTCTATGTTGAGTGGATTGATCTGCAGTTGGCTTCTGCTACGGTAAACGCGTCAATTCCAATTACGATTAATGGCAACGGCGGTGAAACAAGCGGTATTGAAACCAATACTGATTGGCTCGTGAATGACCAGCTTCGTATTCGCACATCTTTTAGCTATGTCGAGGCAGAGCTAACTGATCCCGTTCCTTCATTAATTAGGACCATTACACCACCTGGATTTGGTACTGCATTCGAAGACGGTGAAACTGGAGATCGTTTACCAGGTTCACCAGAAACCCAGTTTTCGATACTGGCAAACTACAATGTGCCTTTGAACAACGGTAATCAGCTCGACTTTACTGCTTCTTATGCATGGCAGGATGAAGTTCTATCCAGAACCGGCGCCAGAGGCAATAGTTTGACGCTAGATAGCTATGGAATTTTCAATGCCAGCGCGGTGTATAGTACAGACAACTGGTCAGCGACCTTGTACGTCGACAATTTGTTTGATGAGTTCGCTGAAACTGGTGTACAGGGCACTGCCTTGTCTAACCAGATAGTCGGCGACACAACCGTACGTTCGTTTCTAACCAATGTACTAACTCCGCAAACTATTGGTGCAAGATTTACTTATAAGTTTTAACTGAGTTCTCACTATGTTCTAATATTTATTTGGGCGAGAGCTCGTTAATAAACTTAGAGCTTTTATAAGAAATTGTGAAACTAAAAAACCCGTCTGCGAACAATCGCAGACGGGTTTTTTTATACATCTAACGGAAACTTTTTAGCTCAACTTAATTCAACGCTTGTTTTAACAAAGAGCCCATCTCTGATGGGTTTCGTGTTACGTGAGCGCCAGCGTTTTCTAAGGCTTCAATCTTAGATTGAGCGGTGCCCTGCCCGCCGGAAATAATCGCACCAGCGTGACCCATGCGTTTCCCTGGTGGTGCCGTAACGCCAGCGATAAAGGCAACTACCGGTTTGGTCATATTGTCTTTAATCCATGCAGCACAGTCTTCTTCATCAGTACCGCCGATTTCGCCGCACATAACAACTGCTTCGGTATCGGGATCATCGTTGAACATCTTCAAAACATCTTTGTGTTTGAGACCGTTCACCGGATCACCTCCAATACCGACACAAGTAGATTGGCCAAGGCCAAGCTGCGTTAGTTGATGAACAGCTTCATAGGTTAAAGTGCCTGAGCGCGAAACAACGCCGACCTTGCCTTTGGTATGAATGTAGCCAGGCATGATACCAATCTTAACTTCATCTGGGGTAATCACGCCTGGGCAATTCGGCCCAACCAAAACGGTTTTGCTGTTCATCTTGCGCATGCGATCACGAGTTTTGATCATATCCGCAACGGGAATACCTTCAGTAATACAGATAACCAAATCCAACTCAGCATCTATTGCTTCGTCGATTGCCGAGGCAGCAAATCGCGGCGGCACATAAATCACTGACGCATTAACACCATGCTGTTCTTTGGCTTCAGCGACAGAGTTGTACACCGGCACACCTTGAACCACTTCACCGGCTTTGCCCGGTGTGACGCCAGCGACAAAACAATCGCGACCGTTCGCATATTCCAAGCATTGAGTAGTATGGAATTCACCAGTGTTGCCAGTGATACCTTGAGTAACAATACGCGTGTCTTTATTAATCAGAATAGACATGTTTTGCCCTCCCTATGCTTGCACTGCTGCGACAATTTTCTCCGCAGCATCGGCCATGGTGGTGGCCGTTTGAAGTTTGACATCTGAGTCATCCAGGATTTGACGACCCTTCTCTACATTGGTGCCTTCAAGACGTACCACCAAAGGTACGCTCAAGCCGACTTCTTGCGCCGCCGCAACCACACCAGCAGCAATAACATCGCATTGCATAATACCGCCAAAAATATTTACTAAAATCCCCTTCACATTCGGGTTTTTGAGCATGATCTTGAAGGCTTCTGTTACTTGCTCTTTATTTGCGCCGCCGCCAACATCTAAGAAGTTAGCAGGCTCACCACCGTATAACTTGATGATGTCCATGGTGGCCATTGCCAAGCCCGCACCATTTACTAAGCAGCCTATATCACCATCGAGAGAGATGTAAGACAGGCCCCACTTGGATGCTTCGATTTCATCTGGGTCTTCTTCGTCAAGATCGCGATATTCCAAAATTTCAGGCTGACGAAATAACGCATTGGAATCAATATTGAACTTAGCGTCCAAGGCTATAACTTGTTTGTCGGCCGTGACGATTAGTGGATTGATCTCAGCTAAAGAAGCATCAGAACCAACAAAAGCATTATATAGACCATCTAGAAAATCAGCGCCTTGGCCTACCGCTTCGACAGGAATGCCGATTTTGGCGCAAACCTCTTCAGCTTCAGCTCGATCTAAGCCTTCCGTTGGGTCGATAAAAATTTTCAGAATTTTTTCAGGGGTTTCTTCAGCAACGGTTTCGATGTCCATCCCGCCTTCAGAGCTGCACATCATGACCACTTTTTGTGTTTCACGATCGACCAGAGCACCGATATAAAGCTCGTCCGCAATATTGGCACCCTCTTCAATATAAAGTCGTTTTACTTCTTTACCCTCTGGGCCAGTTTGGTGAGTAACCAGCTGCATGCCTAAAATTGCATCAGCGTACTCGCGCACTTCGTCAATGCTTTTAGCAACTTTAACGCCACCGCCTTTACCGCGACCACCAGCGTGAATTTGTGCTTTTACAACCCAGACATTGCCACCCAATTGTTCGGCAGCCGATACGGCTTCATCGACACTGAACGCGGGGATTCCACGTGGTGTCGTCACTCCGTATTTCCTCAGGATTTCTTTACCCTGATACTCGTGAACATTCATTCTGTTTTACCTTGTTTCTTGGTGAGAGTGAGTATGGAGAGCGAGTCTCCGACAGCAACAGCGCTGGTTATTCAGCGCCGTGAGGAGGCTGAATAATAGCGTTTTTTTTTCTGTTTAGATAGCAGTGAGCCGCAATCTGCTAAATTAGATTGCACCTTATATTTTGCTTTCTTCACAGCACCCTTTCTTGCATTATTGAAGTTCGCCGCCAACCGACGATTATCGTTTGTTTCAAGACCATGTCTGTGTCATCAAGCCAGCTTAACTCCGGGTTTTTATTTGCTTTGGGCGCCGCGATTTTATTCGCGATTCGCCCTATTTTCGTCAAACTGGTCTATCAACAAGGTGTTGACCCAACCACTTTAATCGCCTTTCGCATGCTGTTCTCGCTACCCATATACGCAGCCATGCTGCTATGGCTTGTAAGAGACTCGAGCAAACGACAAAGACTAAACCGCAAGAATATTTTACTGAGCTCGGTGGTTGGTTTATTTGGCTACTATCTTGCAAGTTATCTCGACCTGCTTGGCCTGCAATATGTCACCAGTCAATTGGGTCGCATGCTAGTGTATACCTATCCAACCATCGTGGTGTTGTTAGGTGTATTGTTCTTTGGTGAGCGAATACGCTGGCAAACGATTCTATCGTTGATGATCACCTATAGTGGAGTGCTAATTATTTTTGGCCATGACTTTAACGAGTATGGCTCTGAAGTGAAAACTGGCGCGGGGTTAATTTTACTGAGCGCAGCCTCCTTTGCCTTGTATCTGTTATTTGGCAAATCACTGATCAAAGAAATGGGTAGCCGCTTATTTACTTCCATTGCCTTG
Organism: uncultured Gammaproteobacteria bacterium; assembly: GCA_964455815.1. Taxonomy (GTDB): domain Bacteria; phylum Pseudomonadota; class Gammaproteobacteria; order Arenicellales; family Arenicellaceae; genus Arenicella. The sequence goes on along the minus strand of CAYVYS010000002.1, from coordinate 55,790 downwards.
ATATCCGCTAGCGTGGCAATCCTCATTCACTATTCAATTACTCACTCAATACAAAACCCTGAGGTGAACAACGTGGCGCTGTTTTGGATTTTTATCATCGCCATATTTTGCACCGTAATTCCAACCTTTTTCACAACGGCTGCTGTGGAGCGAATAGGCGCTGATAAAACTGGCATTGCGGCGATGGTTGGGCCTGGTTTCACGGCGCTATTCGCGGTACTAATCTTGTCTGAGGTTTTTACCCTATTTCATTTGCTGGGCATTTCCTTAACCATACTTGGTGTTTGGTTTTTGAAGCGTTCTTGAACTATTGCTGCTCCGACTCTGCCGCAATATCTTCTAATACTTGACGTAACTTATCCGCATCGTCTGCGACCTTTTGAGAGCCATCATCGGCGGTTTGATCGATCAATGTTTGGCGATCTTCTTCGATCAGATTCTCTAGCTCCACCGATTGACTGGTTTCGGCCGTTTCAATTTGCTGTTGGCTTAGTTCCTGAATTTGTTGATCCAATTGCTGTTGGAGGGATTGAGTAAAGGCCTCGTCTACTGGCTCTTCAACAGGTGTTGACCGCTCACTACTATCTGAGCAAGCCGCAAGACAAAGAGATACAAGAAGAACCAACCAGGGCCTGCAAGCGCTTACTAAAATTAGGTTGCTGAATTTCATAGTTAGCAAGAAATATTTATTAGTCGAGAAAACGATAGCAAAACAGGTACAAAAAAGCCCGGCTTACACCGGGCTTTTAAGCAAGCGGTAACTTAGCAGGAATTCACTTACGCCTTAGCTGCGTCCTTCTCTTTTTGTGCCGCAATAACTTCATCCGCCACAGTGCGCGGGCAAGGAAGATAATGCGAGAACTCCATTGAGAACTGGCCACGGCCTGAAGTCATAGTACGCAAGTCACCAATGTACCCAAACATTTCTGCTAGAGGCACATCGGCCTTAATGCGAACACCCGTTGGGGTTAAATCCTGCGATTTGATCATGCCGCGCCGTCGGTTCAAATCACCGATCACATCACCAACATTGTCTTCCGGAGAGAACACATCAACCTTCATGATTGGCTCGATGATTTGCGCGCCTGCTTTAGGAAGCGTTTGACGGTAGGCACCACGTGCAGCAATTTCAAAGGCGACCGCCGATGAGTCAACGGCATGGAATGCACCATCCATCAAAGTTACCTTTACGTCCTCGGTTGGGAAGCCAGCTAACACGCCTTTTTCCATTGAAAGGTTAAAACCTTTTTCAACCGCTGGCCAAAATTCACGCGGCACATTACCACCGGTAACTTTTGACTCAAACTCAAAACCAGCACCAGGTTCATTTGGTTCGATAACGTAATCGATCTTACCAAACTGACCAGAACCACCAGATTGTTTTTTGTGCGTGTAACTGTCTTCCACACGCTGCGTAATAGATTCGCGATAAGCCACCTGTGGTGCACCGACCGCGCACTCAACACCGTGAGTACGTTTCAAAATGTCGACCTTAATATCAAGATGCAGTTCGCCCATACCTTTAAGAATGGTTTCACCCGACTCTTGATCCGTCTCAACTACAAATGATGGATCTTCGGCCACCATTTTGCCAAGCGCTACGCCCATTTTCTCTGTCGCGGCTTTGTCTTTCGGGAAGATCGCCATCGAGATTACTGGGTCTGGGAAGACCATTGGCTCCAAAGTGATTGGATCTTTAGGATCACAAAGAGTATGGCCGGTTTGCACGTTTTTCATGCCAACCACCGCAACAATATCGCCAGCAACGGCTTTATTTAATTCGATACGATCGTCGGCGTGCATTTCTACCAAGCGACCGATACGTTCGGTCTTGCCGGTAAATGAATTCAGCACGGTATCGCCCTTATTCATGACACCAGAGTAAATTCGAATAAATGTTAAGGCTCCAAAACGATCGTCCATAATTTTGAACGCCAACGCTTTCAATGATTCTTCTTCACTGACCACCGCAAGGCGATCAGTTTCATTACCTTCTTCGTCAACCACTGGCTGTGGCTTAACCTCGGTTGGGCTTGGCAGATAATCCACTACTGCATCAAGAACCAATTGTACGCCTTTGTTTTTGAAGGCAGAACCACAGTAGGTGGGGAAGAACATGAGCTCATTAGTGCCTTTACGGATACACGCTTTAATTTGCTCCTCAGTTGGTTCTTCGCCTTCTAGGTAGGCTTCCATCACATCGTCATCTGCTTCGACCGCAATTTCAATGAGCTTTTCGCGGTATTCCTCAACCTTATCGACCATGTCGGCAGGTACATCTTCAACTGAATACTTAGTTGGATCACCCGAGTCATCCCAAACATAAGCTTTTCGCTCTAGCAAGTTTACGACACCGACAAAATCATCTTCGATGCCGATCGGCAATACCATCACCAAAGGATTGGCTGCTAAGACGTTTTCGATCTGATCTACGACGCGGTAAAAATCAGCTCCCATGCGATCAAGCTTATTAACAAAGATCACACGCGCCACTTCGGAATCATTCGCATAGCGCCAGTTTGTTTCTGACTGCGGTTCTACACCACCTGAGCCACAAAACACACCAACACCACCATCTAGAACTTTCAATGAACGATAAACTTCTACGGTGAAGTCAACGTGGCCTGGTGTATCGATAATATTCAGACGATGGCCATCCCACTCACAACTGGTTGCTGCAGATTGGATTGTGATGCCACGCTCCTGTTCCTGCTCCATAAAGTCAGTGGTTGCTTCGCCGTCGTGAACTTCACCGATTTTATGAATCTTACCAGTCAGGCTTAAGATTCGCTCAGTGGTGGTGGTCTTGCCGGCGTCTACGTGGGCGAAGATACCAATATTTCTATATTTTGATAGGTCAGCCATGTCATTTACTCGCTGCGATAGCCAACAACTACATGCTGGCGATAACTTTGTTAGATACTTTTATTGAGGCTGAGTCGAATTAATCGGCTGCCCAAAAAAATGAAGGCGCTGTAGACCATTAAAGCCCAGCACCGTTTGCGGGCGCGATGATACAACAAGTTGCTTTATAGGTCTAAGTGAAAAAGCAAAAATTCAGACCTGCCTTTCGACGAAAACCATGGCTTCTTTCCTATTTTGATAGACAAACTCTAAGCTATTGAAAAATATGGATAAAACTGAATGCGCTTTTCGAACTCAGAGGTAGTTATCGACTTTCGTAAAAGAGCCCTCATCAAAAAATTGTCAGAATTTGTAACTTCGCCGGTCAATATTAATACCCTAGTTAGTAACCAAGGTAGTAACCCCTAGCCGGTACACCCTACAATCACGGAGCCATTATGGAACTCAACCGCATGTCAATTGACCGCCCCATGGTGCAATTATTCTTCCAAATCAAGCGATTAATGCCTACTGAAAGCCAGCAGAATATGAAGATCGCGTCTCCCGATATCGCAGAACAATTAATCGATATCTACGTCGCTTCCAAGAATGCATCAATCCGAACCCTAATAGAATTGTTTATGGAACGAGCAGGAAACCCTTGGACCGCCAAGCTTAAGAACCTGCACTAATCTGCACGAATAAGTCTAATTATAAAACCAGAATTATTTCTAATGAAGCGCGAGGTAAATCAAGAAATTGTCTCTAGCGTTTCACGCGGCCAGCACATTGTTTACCATTTTTCTGCTTTCACGGATAACACATAGGCTAGCGACTAAAGTCGAAGCCTATGAAAGCCACTCTTTTTTCTAAACGCTGCCTTTTAAAATATTTAGCTGTTATTACGCTGCTAAGTTGTCTTGCTGCTTGCACCGCAAAAAATTACCCGCCTTTACAAACCGCCTCTTATGTCGACCCTGACAAATTTGCCGGACGTTGGTTTGTTATAGCAAATATCCCCTACTTCGCTGAACGCAATAAAGTTGGTAGCCAGACCATCTACAGAAAACGTAAAGGTCGCCTCTACGACGATATTTTTGTTGCCAGAAACAAGAATTTTTCTAATCCAGAGAAGTCGCTCAAAGGCTCTGTGCGAATCCTAAATGACACTAACACTCGCTGGAAATCCACTTTTTATTGGATCCTAAATTTCACTTTTGACGTAGTACATGTCGAAGACGATTATAGTTTTATGTTGCTTGGACATCCGTCGCGAGATTATGGCTGGGTCATGGCGAGAACCAATACTCTGAGCGATGGCGATTATCAGCAAGCAATGGAGATTTTTGTTACTTTAGATTACAACATAGAACGCTTTTCTAAGGTGCCTCAGCTCGTTGAACAACTAGGCCAACCGGGGTTCCAGTAGGCTCGTATCTCATCATCTGTTTATGACATCCGCCACTTTATACTGCGCGAGCAGCGGGGTAGTAAAGTCACTATGTCCGTTTTGGTGATAACTAGACAAAAACAAGGCTAAGAGCAATGACAAAACGGGTTGGCAATGTAAAGTGGTTTAATGAGACGAAAGGGTTCGGATTTATTGAGCAAGATGGAGGCCCCGATATATTCATACATTACAAAGAGATTCAGGGCGACGGCTTCAAGACTTTGACAGATGGTCAAGAGGTTGAATACGAAGTTAGTGAAGATGCTAAAGGCTTAAGAGCGCAGAATATCGTGCCTAAGTGAAGCACATCAACAAAGTTAATAGAGGGCGCTTGCTAAGCGCCCTTTTGGGTTGTTAGCTCAATCGCATAGGCAATTGCGGAACGGCTAAGAGAATTAGCATGCATTTGAATATACTATGCTATTACTTTAGTACACTCCAAGCTTCAAAGAATCAAGCTTATTAAAAGCTTCGCTAACTTAGTGCTCAATGCCGATCTAATCGGCGATAGCTAATCGCCTCAGCGAGATGAGACTTCTCTATATCAGCAGCTTGCGCCATATCAGCAATGGTTCGCGCGATACGTAAAATTCGATGATAGGCCCTGGCTGATAAATGTAGTTTGTCGGCAACCGCATCCAGGAATTGGTAATCTTCATTGCTTAATCGACAATGTTGCTGAAATTCGTCAGCACTAAGATCACAGTTCAGATTGTGTTGACGACTATGTTGGAGTTGTCGGGTGCGCTTTACTCGCTGACGGATTTGCTGAGAGCCCTCCTCGTTAAGATTCCTTGCTCTCAATTTCGCTGGCGATATTCTCGAAAGCTGCAAATGAATGTCGATGCGATCAAGCATTGGCCCTGATAACTTGTGCCGATAGCGTTCGATCTTACTTAGACTGCATTGACAACGCTCGGTGCCATCCCCCAAATAGCCGCAAGGGCATGGATTACATGCAGCGATCAGTTGAAATTTAGCCGGATAAGTGACTGATTGAGAAGCTCGCGCGATATGAATTTGCCCAGTCTCTAATGGTTCGCGTAATTGCTCGAGAGCATTTCGTTGAAACTCAGTTAGTTCATCCAAAAATAAAATCCCATTATGCGCCATGGAAATCTCACCAGGTCTTGGGTTAGAGCCGCCACCGACCATAGCCACCGCCGAGCACGAATGGTGCGGACTGCGATAACTTCGCTGCTGCCAGTGTTGTTGATCAACAAAACCATCAGCCACCGACCGTATTGCCGCACTCTCTAGGGCTTCACTTTGGCTCAAGTCAGGCAATATCCCCGGTAGCCGTGATGCGAGCATACTTTTACCCGTGCCGGGAGGCCCAATAAGTAAAGCACTATGACCACCACTCGCCGCCACTTCAAGAGCACGTTTGGCTTGCGGCTGCCCTTTGACATCGGCCATATCAGGCACTGGCTCTATTGTGCTGGTTGCCAAGGCATCAGCGGCACATGACCGCAACTCATCTTTACCAACTAAATGAGAACAAACTTGCAATAGATGGTCGGCTTGCCAACAACTAAGATCGCGCACCAAACTGGCCTCGCCCGCATTCTGACTTGGCAGGATTAACCTATGACCTTGCTCCTGACATGCCATCGCCGCAGGTAAGACGCCTGACACTTTACGTAGGCTGCCATCTAGTGCGAGCTCACCGAACAACTCTGTAAGATCAACATTAGCGCTCGGTATTTGCCCTGACGCTATTAAAATACCAACTGCGATCGCCAAATCAAAATGACCACCGCTTTTGGGTAAATCAGCCGGCGCGAGATTCACGGTAATTCGTTTGGCTGGAAAATCGAAGCCGCTGTTTAAAATAGCGCCGCGTACCCGTTCGCGGCTTTCTCGCACAGCAGCCTCAGCTAAGCCCACCGTGGTAAAACAAGGTAATCCATTGGCCAAATGCACTTCGACCATTACAGGTATGGCCTGCACACCAACGATGGTGCGAGTCTTTATAACCGCCAGCGAGCGTGCATTAGGTGACTCGAATTCCTGTTCCGATTCGAATAAAGCTTCTAGATCAATTTCTGCATCCTGCATTTTAATCTCCTTAAAAAATTCTCCTTGATTTTGCGTTAGCCATTTTTACCTTCGAAGCTACGCGCTATCTGGGTATACAATATATAAAAATTTGTTTAAAAAACCCAGTTTTTCTTTTAATCAAAGGTATCTCGATTAGCTCTAATCGTCTAACAATAAATAAATCGGAGAAATCACCGCCTGATTGCTTATAGAAATAGCTTCTGAACAATTATTGTTATCGTCAAAATCTAGCTGAGAGCTAGTAATACAAGCACCTAAAAACACCTCACTGCCTATTTCGCTAGCACTTAATTCAAAGGAAAATTCTTCACTAAACTCCCCGTTTATATCGTCTATCTCAAAGCGACTCAACAACTGGTCTGACTCAGAAATCAGATCGTCATCAGAAAAGAAAAATGTTACTGCCACATCGGAGGCAAAACTTTCATTTAAATTACTAACTGTGATTGTTGTTGAAAAAGGCTGGTTCTCTTTGAAAAAAGCTTGCTCGGTTGCTAGTTCGCTAATTGCCAAATCAGGTAATAAAAGAGTTAAACGAAAATTCCTCGTTCCCCATATCAGGTCACTGACAGTAGAGAAGCCTGATGATGGGTATCTTTGGCGAAACTCGAACTGATTTAATCCAGATGATACTAACTCGGCTGGAATAGAAAATTCGTTGGGCCTAAATTGATTCTGAGGTGCTGTAGACAAAAATCCAATGGACGAGCCATTAGCAAACACTTCCATTTCATCAGCCACATCAATATCAAATCCATCGACACTCAAAAGTAAGCTGGTATTAGCTTCCGGGAGCATGACATTGATACGAGCGCCGGTGTCGCGAGGTGTACTCCCTGGGTTTAAGCCAATCGACTGAGAATTAGTCAAACCAAACTGAAATTCAAAAACAGGCAAGTATTCGATGGAAATTGCACGTATACCCCAAGGTGTACTTTCACCAGTACGCTGTGGTGCGAACTCAAGTTGGTTATTCCCGAGCGACAAATCATTGCGATTTATCAAAAATTCAAAACTACGTTCGGGACCACGAGTAAAAAATGGTGTTCTAAACATTTCACTCCCATTTAGGCTAACTATTGTTCTGTTGGAGTTTGAGGCCTCTTCTCCGTGGCTTACTTTAAATGTAACCTTTAAGTCTCTCGCAACAGTTATTCCCAAATGATTCGCAGGAGTGAGTGATTCAGATTGGATATCAAAAGTTTCCTCAATGCTGGTTACTTCTTCCCGGCCAAATGGCGTACCAAATGCATCTGAGGAACCAGCGATTCGATCATCGTTATCAGGCAAAGGAGGAAACACTGGAGGATCATCCGGGCAATCTTCTTCTGTCTGTTCATCACACTCTTGCGGATTGTCATTCTGAGCAAACACCGAAGTGGTAGAAAATGAATTGAGTGCAACCGTTAAAAAGATTACTAACAAGAAGGTATTTAAGTAGCCTTTGATTTCCATTTAGTCACTGAATATTCTTTAATTTAACGTGCGACAAATTATCACCACACTTTACTGACGAACTGCACTTTACCGAGCGAATCGAGTTTATCGCTTGCGAAGATACTATCTTACTTCGCCGTTTTTTGTAGTTAAAAATCTTTAGCAAAAAAATCCCTAGTCAGTTATCCGATTACCGTTATTGCGCTGCTGCTTCCTCCGCCTGTATCTCTTGCGCGACTTCGCGAATCACATTACGGAACCATTTATGTGCAATATTGTGGTGCAATAAGGGGCTCCAAACCATATGCAGTTCGATAGTTGGAATGTCAAACGGCACTGGCACGATTGCCAGATTATCAAAATGGTCCACCAAGTGAGTTGAACGAGTAGCGACCGTGGCGATTAAATCCTGTTGCTGGGTCAACTGGATAGCCGAAATATAATGCCTGGTGAAGACTGTTATCTTGCGCCGATTGCCTAAGTTGTCGAGCGCAATATCTACCCAGCCAAGTTTTTGAATATCGTCGGGATTCACACCGGTAGCGACCCCCATTCCTGTTTTATTTACCCAAACATGATTGGCTTCGAGGTATTTATCAAAATCAAAATTCTCCAAGAACGGGTTGCTTTTGTGCATCACGCAAGAAAAATTATCTTTCCACAAGACGGATAAATGTAATGACTGCGGTAAGGAATCAAATCGATTCATTACCAGATCGACATTACCAAGTTCAATATCCTGAAACGTCACGTCACTGGGAGTGAGGATATCAAGCGAGGTTTGCGGTGCTTCTTCGGCCATTCGCGTGCGCACTCTTGGCAATAAAGTGGTTTCGGCGTAGTCGCTCGCCATCACGCGGAACAATCGTTTTGAACTGCCGGGGTCAAATTCGATGGTTGGCTGAACAAACAATTCTATTTGCGACAAGACATTCTGCACCAACGGTTGCAACTCCTTAGCCTTATCCGTTGGCATCATACCGTTGCTGGTTCTGACCAAAAGAGGGTCATTGAAGACTTTACGTAACCGCCGCAAACCATTGCTCATAGCTGGTTGGCTTAGGCCTAAATGTTCAGCCGCTTTGGTGACATTTCCCTCACGCAATAACACGCTGAAATACACCAGAAGATTGAGATCGATATTAGATAAATTCAATGATATTCACGGAATGAATGAAATCTAAGTGATCATAACGTAAATTAATTTACCCTCCAAGCAATGAATGCTTGCACCTTGATAAAGAATCAAAAAAGGCAGTCAGCTAACGCTGACTGCCCTATTTTTAGAAGCTACCTTTACTCGAAAGCAAAGGCAGTTACTGATGACTTTTAGTTAGTAAACTCTGGGTAGGCTTCCATACCGCATTCAGAGATATCCACACCTTCGAACTCTTCTTCTTCGCTGACACGCAAGCCAATAACCGCTTTGATTGCGATCCAGGCTATCGAGCTCGTCACAAAGACCCAAACGAAGATAGTCAGTGCGCCAGTCAATTGGCCAGAGAACGAAGATCCATCATTGGTAAACGGAACTAGTAGAAGGCCCAACAAGCCAACCACACCGTGAACTGAGATAGCACCAACTGGATCATCAATTTTGAGTTTATCTAGAATCAAAATTGAGAACACTACGAGCGCTCCGCCAAGCGCGCCAAAAAGAGTCGCCAGTAATGGTGTCGGTGTTGATGGCTCAGCAGTAATCGCTACTAGACCGGCTAAGGCACCGTTCAATGCCATGGTTAAATCAGCTTTGCCAAATAACACGCGCGCGACCAACAAAGCGGCGATCAAGCCACCCGCTGCTGCGGCATTAGTGTTTAGAAAAACCACAGCAACACTATTGGCGCTTTCCACTGATGCGGTTGCTAAAACAGAGCCACCATTAAAACCAAACCAACCCATCCATAGAATAAAAGTTCCTAGGGTTGCTAATGGTAGATTTGCACCTGGGATTGCACGTGGCTTGCCGTCGGCACCATATTTACCTGCTCTTGGGCCAAGAAACAAAACACCTGCTAGCGCTGCCGCAGCACCAGCCATATGCACAATGCCTGAACCAGCAAAATCCGACCAACCCAGGTCGCTCAGCTTATATAGACCAAATACGGATTCATCACCCCATGTCCAACGACCTTCCATCGGGTAAATGAGGCCTGTCATGACAACTGCGAAAGCTAGGAAAGCCCACAACTTCATGCGCTCAGCGACGGCACCTGAAACAATCGACATCGCAGTTGCAACGAAGACGACCTGGAAGAAAAAATCAGCCGATGGAGCATATGTTGCAGGCTCATCTGCACCAGCTACGCCATCTGCAGTAATGCCCTTGAGTAAAGCCGCGCCAAGTTCAGGGTACATGATGCTATAGCCAACCAGCATGTACATCGTACAGGCAACCGCATACAAGGCGACGTTTTTGGTTAGAATTTCAGTAGTGTTTTTTGATCGCACTAAACCAGCCTCTAACATTGAGAAGCCAGCGGCCATCCACATTACTAGCGCGCCACACACCAGGAAATAAAAGGTATCAAGCGCATACGATAATTCGAAAATTTGGGTTTCCATTATGTTGTCTCTCTTTATTAATGGTTGTGCCTAAATGGCTTCTTCACCAGTTTCGCCAGTGCGAATTCGGATAACTTGTTCGAGGGCTACCACAAAAATCTTGCCATCTCCGACTTTGCCGTTATTGGCAGAGTTTGAGATCGCCTCAATGGTTTGGTCGAGCATGTTGTCGGCAACAGCCACTTCAATTTTGATTTTTGGCATGAAATCGACGTTGTATTCAGCACCACGATAAAGCTCGGTATGCCCTTTTTGACGACCAAAACCTTTGACTTCAGTGACGGTCATCCCTTGGATTCCGATGGCTGACAAAGCATCACGCACATCGTCGATTTTGAATGGTTTAATAATTGCTGTGATTAGCTTCATAGCAGGTTCACCTTATATAAATAGTTGTTTTTTCGTCTTGCCCTACACGCAAACTCGATTGCGAATGGTGACAATCGAGACAAAAGCAAAGTCCATGCCAAGTTTTGATTGCCCTAGAAAGAGGCGAAAAAAGCAAGCTTTAGAAGAAATTCCTGCCAAACTTCATTAAATCGGAGCAAAAGAATGTAAAATTTGCACTATTTCAGTGCACCACCTATTGATTTGGTGCATTCTTGCGCTGTGATTTCTCGAAGGTAACTGTGGTTGGTTTAATAAAAGATGGGAAATTACTAGGTAGACGGGGTGTTAGTGGGTTTCAGACTTAAATTAATTCCATCTTAAAAACTGGCACGCTGCTTGCTTATTCAGTAATGCGTCGAGCGAATATTTGTTCTCTAAGCGCATTTAATTAATTGAAAATTTAAAATTGATCTTAGAATTAAGAGAGGATCACATGAAAAACTCATTAAAGATTTTGTCTGCTTCAGTTCTTGCGGCTTCTTTGGTCGCTCCGTCGGCTCAAGCAGAAATATCAGCGAATGTTGCGCTTACTACAGATTATGTTTGGCGCGGTGTATCACAAAACCTCGACGAAAGCCCTGCTTTGCAAGGTGGTTTTGACTACTCACACGATTCAGGCTTCTACTTAGGCGTGTGGGGCTCAAACGTGAGCTTCGGTGGCGATGAAAGCTTAGAGCTAGACCTCTATGGCGGCTGGGGTACTGAACTTGAAGGCGGCGTTGGTTTAGATTTTGGTATCATTCGCTATTCTTACCACGGCGGCGCCGACTCAAGCTCGCTAGACTTCACTGAGTTCTATGCTGGTGTTAGCTACGCAGGTTTTAGCGCTACTTATTCAGTTGGTGACGAATTAGGCGACCAGTTCGAAGTCAGCTATGGTCACGATTTCGAAGCTGTGTCAGTAGCTGTTGCATATGGCAACTACGACATCAGTGGTGACAGTGATGACTATGACTATTACTCTGCCGGCGTGTCAGGCAGCTTTGGTGGTGAATCAGACATCGGTTGGGACATCAGCTACTGGGGCACCAGCAGCGAAGGTGACAATCTTTTCGGAGACTTAGCTGATGATCGCATCGTATTGACAATCTCTAAAGAGTTCTAAACATCCGTTTAAAACCTCTTTAAAGTAAAAGAGTCAAAAAAAGCCGCTAGACTAATCAGTTTAGCGGCTTTTTTAATTCTTGTGTATGCAGTCTTACTGACTGGGATTCTTTTTTAACTTACGTTGTTATTGACTCTCAATTCTATCGGTGCTCGATTAGTATCCGACCTAAGTTTCCTGATCTCTAATCTGACAATATCGATACCACTTCATCGATTTCGGCAATCAAGTCCGTCACAACTTTTCGATCAACTTGTGTGGTCGGTAAGTTTTGCCCGCCAGCTTCTAGCTCAATCTGGTTTTTAGCGCCACTAATAGTAAATCCTTCAATGTAAAGCAGGCTTCGAATACGGCGAATAAGCTGCACTTCATGACGTTGATAATAACGTCGATTGCCTCGGCGTTTGACCGGGTTTAACTGAGAAAATTCCTGCTCCCAATAGCGCAGGACATGAGGTTTGACCAGGCATAAATCGCTAACCTCACCGATGGTGAAATAGCGTTTACTTGGTATCGGCGGAAGGGTTGCGTTATCCCCTTGGTCTAGCATCGTCTAATAAGTTTCGTTGGTTTAGTTATATTAGCAAACCGCTTCGTGGCTTCGCTGCTTACGCTCAGAGAGGATAACAGCTTGCTTAGTCAAAGGTACAGTAAAAACTGATGTTTTACGCTTATTTCATTAATATTTAAGACTTATTTTTTCAGGCTATAATCGTATTTGACACTTGTCGTGCAAAAGGCAAATAGCAAGTGAGCCACAAGAAAGAATTTTTACTCAGGATTTAAACACTGATTTTAATTTGTCAGCGTTCTCTTCAATCGACTCCTTGAGTTTTTGACTTGCCTTAAATGTCACGACCCGGCGTGCGGAAATTGGGATCTCTTCACCCGTTTTCGGGTTCCTTCCTGGTCGAGCTGGCTTATCGCGCAGACCAAAATTACCAAACCCTGATAGCTTGACCGAACTGCCCTGCTCTAGTGATGCTTTGATTGTCTCAAAAAATTGCTCGACAAACTCTTTTGATTCTCTTTTGTTTAAGCCTAACTCTTCGTGTAAAGACAAGGCCAAGTCCGCTTTCGTTACCGCCATAAAATCTATCTCAATATACGTTCCAACCCAAACTTGCTCGTCAACTCGTCACTATTAAGTAAACAAATAAGTAAGTTAACAAGCAAATCACCCCTTGCGCTACTAGCGCAACGACTCGACTTCAACCGTCATTTGCCTCTGATTAAAAAACACCTTCACACAATTGCTTTGGTACTATAACTTTTATACCACTGCTGGCTTCGACTACTTTCTAACTTCGACTACTTTC
>CAYVYS010000002.1:24006-42516 GCA_964455815.1 uncultured Gammaproteobacteria bacterium | reverse complement strand
CTTCGACTACTTTCTAACTTCGACTACTTTCCTGCTTGCATATCTTTTTCAAGCAAAGTCTAATCCAAACAAAGACCGAATGCTTAGTGTCTCTGATTTGGAGCTATCAAAGCAATACTGCCTTGAGCACTATGCACTCACGCTCTCAGTTTGCCACCAAACTGCTGATCAAGCTCGGCAAGCAGTCGCTCGATTAAGGCTTCTGTATCAGCGTCAGTCATCGTTTTGTCTGCATCTCGCAATTCAAGTCGAAGCGAAACGCTTTTGTGTTCTGACTCAACACCCTGGCCTCGGTAAATATCCACAATATCTATTTGATCCAAGGAATGTCCAAGGCACGACTGAACCAAATCTAAAATCTTTGAAACCGGCAAAGTCTCTTTAACAATAATCGACAGATCTCTGCTCACACTTGGAAACCGCGATATGGTTTCGAATGAGGGCAGCTGCGCGGCCAAAGCTCGATCAAGTTCTAGCTCGAATACAAATACTTCAGGTAGATCCAGTTGTTTTTCAAGACTAGGATGCAAACGACCCATCCACCCTATTAATTCTAGCTCGCTCTCACCACCATTTAGTGAACTACTACTTCGGTTTAGTGACGAACATTGACCCGGATGCAGAGCTATGTGCTCGAACTCATTAAATATAATAGGGTTTTTTTGGCCGGTCAAGGCGAGTAGCGCCTCCACATCTGCTTTTAAATCGTAGAAATCCACGGATTTCTTATCATCAATACCCCATTGCGCTTGATGCGTTAACCCACAGACTGCAGCCGCCAATTTTTGTTTTTCTAACAATCGGCCATCCACTTTATGATAACTCGCGCCAATCTCGAATAACCTTACCCGACTGCGCTGACGATTCACATTGAAACGTAATGCATTCAACAGCCCCGGTAATAAACTAGCACGCATAACTGACATGTTATCGGCCAAGGGGTTGGCAACTGCCACTGGCTCTTGCTGGTCAAATAGCGCCAGCTGCTGACGATCAATAAAACTATAGGTAATGGCCTCACGAAAGTCTCTGGCAACTAGTGCCTGTCGTACTTGCCGAATAGAAATACTTGCCTCGCTGGCACTTGTTGAGCGAGGAGCAATTCGGGGCATGGCAGTTGGAATGCTGTCATAACCTTTTACGCGAGCGACCTCCTCTACTAAGTCAGCTTCACGCTCAATATCAAAACGATAGCTCGGAGGTGTAACTAACCATCGCTCATCTGATGAACTTACCGAATCAGAGATGCGCGACAGAATACCTTGAACCTCTGATGCGGCTAATTGCATCCCTAATAATCGTTGTAAGCGTTGATGTTCGATTTCAACTTCTGGCTTGGATTGCAAACCATTTTCATCATTAACTGCCGTCACCTGGCCTGCCTGACCGCCGCAAATCTCTAAGCACAAGTGAGTCGCTCGCTCAATCGCTTTACTCGGCAATAACGGGTCAACACCTCGCTCAAATCGGTGTGAGCTCTCGGTATGCAAACCATAGCGTCGCGCCTTACCAGCGGCGGATTTACGCGTAAAGTGTGCAGCTTCAAAAACAATCTCAGTAGTTTGCTCGTCAATAGCGCTGAGCAAACCGCCCATGACACCAGCAATGGCAATCGGCCCTTTGCTATCTGCTATGACCAGTGTATCGCCATCAAGAGTCGCATCAGACTCATCCAGCAATTGAATCTTCTCGCCAGCCTTACTCTGACGGACAATAATCTTGTCATTGAGCTTGTTTCGATCAAAGGCGTGCATGGGTTGGCCTAGTTCCAACATCACATAGTTAGTGATATCAACCACCGGGCTAATTGGTCGCACACCACTGCGGCGCAGGCGTTCTTGCATCCATATCGGCGTCACAGCCTTTGCATTGATACCGCTTACGACACGCCCCAAATAACTCGGGCAGGCGCTAGAGTCGACCACTTCGATATCAATAGCCTGATCACTTTGCGCAGCGACAGCTTGAATATCAACTGCTTTATAATTGCCCTTGGCGAGCACTTTGAGTTCACGGGCTATGCCTTGAACGCTTAAACAATCACCTCTATTGGGCGTCAGATCAATGTCAATCAAAGCATCCTTCATTTGCAGATATTGATCGACGCGCTCACCAATTTTAGCTTGAGCGCCCAGTTCTATTAATCCCTCAGAGCTTTCTTCCAAACCTAATTCAGCCGCCGAGCAGAGCATGCCATTGGATTCCACACCGCGCACCTTGGCTCTTTTAATTTTCAAACCATTTGGGAGTTTGGCGCCAACTAAGGCGACCGCGACATGCAAGGATTCACGGACATTGGCAGCGCCACAAACGATTTCCAGTTTATCGCTGCCAATATCTACCTGGGCAATATTTAATCGATCCGCATCAGGATGTTTGCTCACCGAGGTTACCTGTCCGATGACCAGATTATCTATTTCGCCAGCGAGCGGCTGCACCGCATCGACCTCTAGACCCGCATTAGTAAGCAGATCGGCGATTTCCTCGACGCTCTGATCTAAATCAATCTGCTCTCGCAACCACAGTTCACTAATAATCATTTGAACTGCTCCAAAAATGCCAGATCATTATCAAAAAACATGCGCAGATCATCGACGCCATAGCGCAACATCGTAAGCCTCTCTACTCCCAAACCAAAGGCAAAACCGGTGTACTTTTGCGCATCGATACCAACATGGCGAAATACTTCGGGATGGACCATGCCACTGCCGAGCACCTCGATCCATCCGGTTTGCTTACAAATACGACAGCCCGACTCGCAAAACACACAGGAAATATCCACCTCTGCACTTGGCTCCGTGAAAGGAAAGTACGAGGGCCGCAAGCGGATCTTGAGATCTGTCTCGAAAAATTGCTGTAAAAAATGTGTCAACACTCCCTTCAGATCAGCAAAGGAGATGTTTTCATCGACCATCAAACCTTCTACCTGATGGAACATCGGAGTATGCGTAACATCGGAGTCACAACGATATACTCGACCAGGCGCAATAATATTGATCGGCGGTTTGTTAGCCAGCATATAGCGAGCCTGCACCGGCGAGGTATGTGTGCGCAGTAGATGCGTATCATCAATATAGAACGTGTCATGCATGGCCCTCGCAGGATGCTCTGGCGGAATGTTAAGGGCTTCAAAATTGTGGAAGTCGTCTTCCATTTCGGGGCCGGTGGCTATGCCGAAACCCATTGCCACAAAAATGTCCTCTATACGCTGCATGGTGCGCGAAACCGGATGAATCCCGCCACTACCATGACCACGCCCAGGCAAGCTAACATCAATCTTCTCAGCCGCTAGTGCGCTTGCAAGCTCTCTTGCTTCTACTTCCGATTTTTTATTCGCTAGCAGCTGGCTTAGCTCTTGCTTTATTTGGTTTATTTTGTCACCAAAGAGAGGGCGTTGATCGGCAGGCAAAGAGCCGATCTGTTTGAGTTGGCTAGTTAACTCGCCTTTTTTACCTAGATATTGAACACGCAAGGCCTCTAGGCTCTTAGCCTGATCAGCATCGCTAATCGCCGCCCTCGCCTGAGCGAGTATTGTTTGTAACTTAGCGTCTAAAGAATCCGTCATGATGATTTGGTTTTACACGTTAGTTTTATGAGTTTAGTTAATGACGCTCGCCATAGCACGGAGCAATTTAATGTCGGCTGACCTGCTTTCTAATATGGTCACCTTCTCTTTAGCCATAACAAAAAAGGAAGGCCTGCGGCCTTCCTTTTTGTAGTTTATTTGATAACTGTTTAGGCAGCCAGTGCAGCTTTCGCTTTTTCAGCTAGCTGACTAAAGCCAGAAGGATCGTGCACGGCAATGTCAGCTAGCACTTTGCGATCTAATTCGATTTCAGCTTTTAGCAAACCATTCATAAATCGGCTGTAGTTAATTCCATTAAGCTTGGCTGCAGCTGAAATACGCGTAATCCACAAACGGCGAAACTCACGTTTGCGAGTTCGGCGATCACGATACTCATATTGGCCTGCGCGAGTTACGGCTTGTTTGGCAACTCGGAAGACGTTTTTATTGCGACCGCGATAACCCTTGGCCTGAGCAATAACTTTTTTGTGCTTTGCTCGGGCGGTAACACCACGTTTTACTCTTGGCATTTTCTAATCCTCCCCTATGAATAAGGCAACATGCGTTGAATCAAACGCGCATCTTGTGGAGTCGCGGTAGTGCCGTGACGCAAGTGACGTTTACGCTTGGTGGATTTCTTAGTCAGAATATGACGCAGGTGCGACTGAGAGCGCTTGAATTTACCGCTTCCCGTCTTCTTGAAGCGCTTTGCGGCGCCACTGTGACTTTTAATTTTAGGCATTTTACTCTCCAGGCGTTATCGCCTTTTACCTTAATATTTACCAACGAAAGTTTAAAAGTGAGACTCTCGCTGGCTCTCTTTAGTGAGCTCACAAAGGCGAACCTTCGGCCCGACCATTTACTCAATAAATAAATGGTTTAAATTTCAGCTGCTTAGGGGGTTGATCTAAGCTTACTTCTTGCGAAGTGGCCCTAGCACCATCACCATTTGCCGACCTTCTAGTTTGGGAAATTGTTCTACAGAACCATATTCCTCTAAATCAGCCTCGACGCGTTTAAGTAAATTCATACCTAGTTCTTTGTGCGCCATTTCGCGCCCACGAAACCGAATGGTTACTTTAGTCTTGTCGCCGTTGCTCAAAAAGTCTTTAAGCTTACTGAGCTTGATATTGTAATCACCAATATCAGTGCCAGGTCGAAACTTGATTTCTTTGACCTGAGTTTGTTTTTGGTTTTTTCGAGCAGCCGCTTTACGCTTGCTGTCTTCGTACAAAAATTTGCCATAGTCCATAACTCGACAAACTGGTGGGTCTGCATTTGGCGATATTTCCACCAAATCGAGTTCAGCGTCTGAGGCGGTTTGCAAAGCGGCTTGTCGATCTACGACCCCTACTTGCTCGCCTTCGGCATCAATTAAACGAACGCTTGGCGCAGTAATATCTTCATTTACGCGCTGTTTTTTCTTTGTGGCTATGGGATTACCTCTAAATTACCTAACAAGATTTTTAATCAAGCCCACGGCTTACTTGGGCTAGTATTTCAGTACAAGCAATTTTACGAGCAAGTGTTAAACAACTCAATAACCTAGAAAAAATCTTATCTGATTACACTAAGCTATTGTTTTAATTACCTTTCAATGCTCTTAAAATACGCATCAGCTGTCAGCTATTAAACTTAAACAACTTGACGTCCTACCAAAAAATGGTAGACGCGATTGGATTTGAACCAACGACCCCCACCATGTCAAGGTGGTGCTCTAACCAACTGAGCTACGCGTCTTTAAATTAGGTGCGCGACGATACCAAACAGTGGTAAGGGTTTCAACGCTTTTCTAGGCTGAAATTACCGCCATTTTTACAGGATTTACAATTGCTTACATGCAAATCGTTGCTTTTTTGGCTTCGAACGTCATACTGTCTGCCGCGCGGGGGATACTCTGCCAATTTCTCTAACTACTTATATTGAGGTTTGACTATGGATTTGATGAAGCTAGCGACGCAAGTATTAGCATCTAAACTCGGGGGTAATGCATCAAATAACTCTGATTTACTACAAAATGTTATTGGCGGACTGCTTGGTGGTTCCGGCGGTAGCGGGATCGATTTGGGCTCTTTAGTTGGCAACCTGCAAGGTGGCGGTTTGAAGGACATTGCCGAATCTTGGTTAGGCGACGGTGACAACGCTGATATTTCAAGATCGCAGATTCAAGACCTTTTAGGATCTGACAAAGTACAACAGGCGGCCGAACAATTAGGGGCCGACCAAAATGATTTACTACGAGGTCTGCAAGAAATGCTGCCTCAGGTGGTTGACAAGTCTTCGTCCGGGGGAAGCTTACTAGATTCAGTAGGCGGTATCGGTGGTTTAGCTGGGCTAGCAGGCAAGCTTTTGAAGTAAGCGCAGCCACACGAAAAAAGAGCCGCGGGTCGTTCGCTCGACACCGCGGCTTTTTTTGTGCCCGCATTTTTGCATTGACCACTGCTCTTTCGTTCTCAAGTCAGACGATTTACCTTACACTCATGCCCAAACTAATCATCACCACAAGATTGACGAATTTATGAATTTAGCCAATAAAGTTGCTATCGCCCTGCTCCTCGGCATCGTCGTCGGGCTAATTATCAACACTTTGGATCTATTAAGATTTGCCTGGATCGACAATGTGGTTGTTAACGGCGTGTTACACGTGGGCGGCCAGTGGTTCGTAAATGCCCTAAAAATGTTGGTCGTTCCGCTGGTGGTGTTTTCGCTTATTCCAGGCATTGTCGGAATTGGCGACGTGCGCCTTTTAGGCAAAATCGGATCCAAATCATTAGTTCTTTATATAGCGACCACCGCAATCGCCATCACCACCGCAATTAGCTTTGCAGCACTAGCTGGAATTGGTGAAGGTTTAAACCTCCCATTAGAGCAGGAGTTTGAAGGTCGTCAGGCCGGCCTTAGTTTTGTTGACATATTAATTCGCATCGTCCCCAGCAATATTGTTAATGCCATGGCATCGGGCGATATGTTGGCGATTATTTTCTTTTCTATTTTCTTTGGTATTGCGCTGTTGATTGAAGCCGAGCGTTCAAAAGGCCTACTCGAATTTATTGAGCAAATGAACCGTGTAGTGATGCGCATGGTGGATATGGTCATGTTATTTGCGCCTTATGCGGTGTTTTGCCTGGTTGCCAAGGTCATCGCTGAGCTCGGTATTGATCTGGTTTGGAAGCTGGCTGGTTATTTTGCCGTCATTATGTTTGCGCTGATATTCCATGCGATTGTTACGCAGATGGCGATTTTGAAACTGTTCACCGGTTTGAATTTACGAATTTTTATGCAAAAAATTCGCACCGCGCAATTGTTCGCATTTAGTACTTCGAGTTCTGGCGCAACCATTCCTGTGACATTGCGCACTGTCCAAGAGCGCCTAGGTGTTGACCGTGCAGTCTCTTCTTTTAGTGTGCCTTTCGGCGCAACGATTAATATGGATGGCACGGCGATGATGCAAGGAGTCGCGACCGTGTTCATTGCCAATCTCTATGGCTTCGATTTCGGTATTGGCGAATATGTGACGGTCGTAGTAACTGCGGTATTGGCCTCCATTGGAACCGCGGCCGTACCCGGCGTTGGTTTAGTCATGCTCACCTTAGTGTTCTCTCAGGTTGGACTACCGATTGAGGCCATTGGTTTGATTCTTGGTGTGGATCGAATCATCGATATGACTCGCACTGCTGTCAACGTCACTGGAGATACGGTGGTAACATCAATCGTCGCCAAAAGCGAAGGTAAGCTCGATATCGACATCTTCAATGACCCAAATGCCGGTCACATGGAGAAAATCGATATCGATAAAGAGGCCGCGCAAGCGCGCGACCTGGTCTGAGGCAATGCGCCGTTTAATTAGATTCCCAGCGAATCGTAAGAGTCTTTAATTCGCTCTAGCGCGATTATCATAGCGGCGGTACGCAAATCTGGAATGCGGCTGTCGCTATGCCATTTCTCACTCATGATTTGATAACCCTCACGCATCACGTCATCGAGCCCCGATCGCACCAAATCTAGCTCGGTTGGGCCTTCTATAATTTGTGCTAACTTGGCTTGCGGGAAAGGCTTGCCGACCAGCTCTTCAATAGCACTGACCATATCGCGAGTTTGACGTTCATGCTCGCGACGCTGCATGCGACCAAAACGGATATGACTTAGGTTCTTTACCCACTCAAAATACGAGACCGTCACACCACCGGCATTGGCGTAAAGATCAGGAATAATCAGACAGCCACGATCACGCAATATTTTATCGGCGCTATAAGTCACCGGCCCGTTTGCGGCCTCGATAATGATATTAGCTTTGATTTCGTTGGCGTTGTCTTTATGAATGACACCTTCCATCGCAGCGGGGATAAACACATCACAATCCATCGCTAACACATTTGCCGAATTATCGGTAAAACCTTTGTAGCCCTCTACCCCGCCATGGCGATGGATGTATAAGTGCAATCCATCGATGTCAATGCCCTCAGGATTGACCACCGCTCCATCACGTTCTAATACCGCGATAATTTTGGCATCATCTTCCTGGCTTAAAAACTGCGCAGCGTGATATCCCACATTACCCAAACCCTGAACAATAACTCGCTTACCTTCTAGACCACCACTTAAGCCGGCCGACTCGATGTCTTTGGGATGTCTGAATGCTTCTCGCAGCGCATATTGGATTCCGCGCCCGGTTGCTTCGACTCGACCGCGAATTCCCCCCTTGCTAACCGGCTTGCCAGTGACGCAACCCCAACTGTTTAAATCATTCGGAAATAAGCGCTTATATTCATCGGCCATCCAGGCCATCTCGCGCTCGCCGGTACCCATATCAGGTGCAGGTACGTTCTGAGCGGGGCTGATCAGCGATCGTTTTGCTAACTCCTGAGTAAACCGCCGAGTAATACGCTCCAGTTCGTGCTCTTCCCATTCATTAGGGTCTACCACCAGCGCGCCTTTGGAACCGCCAAATGGCGCTTCTACTAATGCGCATTTATAGGTCATTAATGCCGCTAATGCTTCTACCTCTTGCTGATCAGCATGCATAGAGTAGCGAATCCCCCCTTTAACCGGTTCACGATGCTCAGAGTGAACCGATCGATAGCCAGTAAAGGTGTACAGCTGATTGCGCAACCTAACGCCAAACCTTACTGTGTAAGTCGAATTTGCTACTTTGATTTTGTGCCGCAAATCATCCGATAGACCGACCAGTTCAGCCGCCTCGTCGAACATTTTTTCGACCGATGACAAAAAGGACTCAGTTTGCTTAGACATGAAGTTGCCTCGATGTTTTTTGGAAGAGTACGATTGTCTTGATATCAATATCAAGTTGTTTTGAAAACCGTTGAGAAATAACAGTCATTCGAAAGTGCTTAGCTTGAGTGACGAATGATCCAGGCAATTAATACCACGAAGCTGACGACCACAACTAAATATCGTAATACAGTGGGGTTGATTGATATTAGTGTGCGTGTGCCCATGCTAGCGCCAATAAATTGCCCCACCATCATCATGGCACCAATCAGCCAAATGAGTTTGCCAAAAACTATGAACACTAATAAGGATCCAAAATTGCTGGCAAAATTAAGAGATTTCGCCTGGACGGTAGAGTCGACAATATTTTGTCCACGCAAGCTCACACCAGCCAGCACAAAAAACGACCCTGTTGCCGGCCCGAACATACCGTCATAAAAGCCGATTGCTGGTACTGCCGACGCGCCATATTGCTTTTTGCTAAGTCGCTGTTGCTGTTGTGCTGTCGAATTGGCAGCAAACAAAAAGTAAAAAGCAATCAGCATAATCACGATCGGGATCAACCAATTAAGCAGGCTCGGATTGAGATACTGCACTACGATGGTTCCAACAATTGCGCCAGCAAAGGACATGAGCATAAACCATCGTACCTTGGCAAAGGGCAAATGACCCGAGCGCATTAACCGAAAACTCGAAGTTCCTGAACCGGCAACCGCTTGCAACTTATTAGTCCCTAACGCCGCAATGGGTGGCACACCAGCCAGCATTAGAGCCGGGATCGTAATTAAGCCTCCTCCGCCAACCAAAACATCGATATAACCGGCAACAACAGCCGCAACGAATAGCAATGCAATGACCCATAAAGAGAGATCTTCAATTCCCAAACTCGCCTCCGGTTTGATAAAGATCAAACTATTTTGAGATATTCTAGCCCAAATTCAGGTCTACTAAACTGAGAATACAAGCCATAGGGGGCTTGTTTCACAATTTGTTTAGTATTTTTATAATCAACCCACTCTAAAGATGCTCAAAAAAATAATTCTAATTCTCGTCTTTGCAGCCGTTAGCGCTTTGGCAACACTTCGCTATATCGACCAAGCACGAAAGGCTAATCCGTCAGCTGAAACAGCAGCTGCTACCTCCATAGTAAAGCTATATGACTTAAATGATCGATTAACTGAGCAGGCCAAGGAGCTCGCTCCCAATGGTGATGGCAACTACGACGATATTGCTGATATCTCGTATCAGTTGAGTGAAGAGTTTTCAGGCCTTCGGTTTGAAACGATGATCGAAGCGGCCGAGGCTTACCCATCACTGGCTGATGCTTTAGATGCCTTGGATGAAAAAATTGGTGAGCGCAGTGATTTAATTGATCAATATGGCGGCGCAGAAACTGAAGAGCAAAGCGAGCTAGTCGAACAAATTGCCGCTGCAGACAATGTCGAATTGCTTGAATCAGTAGGGTCCGAATTTGAGGGCTACAACCAGATAATCGCAACCGAAGTAAAAAACGCCAAACTATTGACACTAGGCGCTCTTGCGGCATTGGGTTTGAGCTTATTATGGTTAATGATCTCAGCGCTAAAATCAGAAAAAAGCTTACGGACCATCGAGATCGCACATGTTAAGAAACTCGCGCAAAAACAAGAGGAATTAAATATCGCTGAATCACTCTTTAGTGAACAGAAGAAACTCAGCGAACATAGTGACGAATTAAGTGCTGAAATGAAAGATGCTTTTAATGGACTTGAAGATGCGCAACAATATCTTCAGCAAATTAAGGCATCGCTTACCCAACATTCTCAGCTTGATGAAAAATTAAACCAACTTAACCTGGCGCTTAACAGTGATGAGCGCGATAAAAAAGCCATCACACGATTGATGATTGAAGCAGTTGAAACACATAGAGATCTCCAAGCTAATTCCAGCGACGAGGCAGTAGAGGTTTTGACAGCTCAATTAAATCAACTGCAAAACACCTTCAATGACGTGCTTGACTCTAAAAGCAGTCGACCAGTGATCGAAACAATCTAAGTTGGTAGCTATCTATGAGTTTTAAAAAATTTTCTACAGTCGTTATCGTATTACTAGGCTTGTTTGTTACAAGCCTAGCTATGGCGGTAAAACCAGTCTATGTGGGTGGCAAGGAGCGGGCGGCAATTCGCGGCTACGATCCGGTCGCGTACTTCACTGAGAATAAAGCCGTAAAAGGTTCGCCAGATTTTTCCTTTGAATATCAGGGGGCCACCTGGCTGTTCTCTAATGAGCAACACCGTACTGCCTTTTCCGCAAACCCTGAGAAATATTCTCCTCAGTATGGAGGCTACTGTGCCTATGCCGTTGCCAGTGGTCGCACGGCCTCAATCAAGCCGGAGTTTTTCACCATTGAAGACGGCAAGCTGTACCTTAACTACAGCCGCTACGTTTATAAAAAGTGGACGAAGGACAAAGCTAGCTATATCGACTCGGCCAATGAAAAATGGCCTGAGTTGATGGATAAAAAATAGAATGTATGTGAGTAATATATGGGGCAATGTCGCTTAGATTCTAGTGACACGGCACACAGTCCTGACTTAGCTCTCTTTTATTTCCCTCTTGTTATTCTCCTTTGCGATTGACCAACCGCACAAAGAAGATCAAGCACCATAATAAACCCAGGGTTAAAGATAGCTTCCAAAACAAAGTGGCCGACATTACATCGAACCAAACATTGGTGATTGCCAGCAAAACCCAGGCGATAAAAATAATCAGGCTTAGACTAAGTTTCATTCGAACACTCTAACTTTTTAAATACTGCGAGCGCAACTCTTCTATTTGATCTCGCGCTCGCGCCGCCTGCTCAAACTCAAGATTCTCGGCATATTCGAACATCTGCTTTTCCAAATCGTTCATCATTTTCGCCAATTGTTTCGGGTCGTCAGGCACTAGCTTTGACGGCTCTTTATCTCGTAAATGTGCCGTCAATTGCGTCGCCTCGCTAGTTGCGCCATCAATAATATCCCGCACCGCTTTGCGTACACTGCGCGGCACAATGCCGTGCTTCTCATTATGGGCCTGCTGTTTTTCGCGGCGCCTTTGGGTTTCGTCAATCGCTATTTGCATAGAATTTGTTATACGGTCACCGTATAAAATTGCCTTGCCATTGAGGTTGCGAGCGGCTCGCCCAATGGTTTGAATGAGCGAGCGAGTCGAGCGTAAGAATCCTTCTTTATCAGCATCAAGAATCGCTACCAGAGACACTTCAGGCATATCTAAGCCCTCTCTTAGTAAGTTTATACCCACTAGTACATCAAACTCTCCTGCACGCAAATCTCGAATAATTTCGACACGCTCAACGGTATCGATATCTGAGTGCAAATAACGAACCTTAACTCCAGCATCCGACAAATAATCGGTTAGATCTTCTGACATGCGTTTAGTCAAGGTGGTAATCAATACACGCTCGTCTTTGGAAACACGCTTGGTTATTTCAGAAAGCACATCGTCTACCTGGGTTGCCACGGGTCGCACTTCAATTTCGGGGTCGATCAAACCAGTTGGGCGAACCACCTGATCAATGGTGTCGTCATTTTGTGCCAACTCATAATCGCCCGGTGTTGCTGAGACAAAAATGGTCTGTGGCATTAAACCACGAAACTCCTCGAATTTTAGCGGCCGATTGTCCATCGCAGAAGGCAATCGAAAACCGTATTCAACCAGAGTCTCTTTGCGTGATCGATCGCCTTTGTACATCGCCCCTAATTGCGGCACCATGACGTGGCTCTCATCCAAAATCATAATGGCATTCGGCGGTAGATAATTGATTAGGGTCGGCGGTGGCTCCCCAGGCTTGGCGCCTGATAAAAACCGCGAATAGTTCTCAATACCATTGCAGTAGCCAAGTTCCTGCATCATTTCCAGATCATAGAGGGTTCGCTGCTCCAAGCGTTGCGCCTCCACTAACTTCTCGAGTTCTCGCAATTGAGCTAAGCGCTCGCGCAACTCATCGCGAATTTGTTCACAGGCCTCCAATACCCGCACTCGCGGAGTGACATAGTGCGACTTGGGGAAAATAGTAGTTCGCTTTAAGTCTTCTTCGATGGCGCCTGTAAGCGGGTCAAAACGAGATATTTTTTCTACGTCTTCACCAAACAACTCAACACGAATTGCGTAACGCTCAGATTCAGATGGAAAAATATCAATGACATCGCCTCGCACTCGAAAGGTCGATCGTTTGAGTTCCAAATCATTACGCGTGTACTGCATCTCTGCTAGGCGAGCAAGGATCGCACGTTGATCCATAATGTCACCAACACTGATATGCAAAATCATTTCGTGGTAGGCCTGCGGATCTCCCAGGCCATAAATGGCAGACACCGTTGCTACAATAATGACATCTTCGCGTTCGAGAACAGCTTTGGTTGCCGACAGACGCATTTGGTCGATATGTTCGTTTATCGACGCATCTTTTTCGATAAAGGTATCAGAGCTTGGCACATAGGCCTCGGGCTGATAGTAGTCGTAATAGGAGACGAAGTATTCAACCGCATTTTGCGGGAAAAAGTCACGCATTTCTGAATACAACTGCGCCGCTAGGGTCTTGTTGGGCGCCATCACGATGGTGGGCCGCTGTAAGGTCTGAATGACATTGGCCATGGTAAAAGTCTTTCCTGAGCCAGTAACACCGAGTAAGGTTTGAAACGCCTCACCATCGTTTAAGCCTTCTACCAAAGCTTCAATCGCGCCTGGTTGATCACCCGATGGTGTGTACTCACTGACTAATTGGAAATCGCGCTTCATGACTGGATTACTTGGGAAAACGACCAGCTATTATAACCATCTTGGATCACAAAGAAGCCCTTGGCTGGCTTGCGTGAGTAAATAAATTTCACTATTCTTAAGCCGTTCAAGGAAAGAACAAAGCATAAGGGTCAACCAAATATCTGACGCGAGATGATGCCAGTTAGCATGTGGTCGTGCGCAGTTGTGAGTTACCGCTTAATCACTATCAAGTTTCATGGAGGAAACAATGAATAAGTCAAATCAATACGCAGGCTTTAGCTTGCTTGAGCTGATCGTATCAGTCAGTCTGATTGCCATTATTATGGCGTTTGGTGCACCAAGCCTCGCTAGCATCAATGAGCGAAACAAAGCCGATGCATTGGCGAAAAACTTCCATCAATCGTTAGCCTTCGCTCGCACCTACGCTATTGCTAACTCAGTGGTAGTCAACATCTGCCCTGCTCTGGAGCAAGAACGAAGCCAATGTCGAGGTAAAATCAAACGCAATGTGAGCTGGTCAAACGGTTGGCTAATATTTATCGACGCAAATCAGGATGGCCAGCTACAAATTGAGGAACGAGTGCTAAAAAGCCATGCTCTTAAACAAGGGCAGGCCTTAGTATTTAACCAAAACGGGCGTCTGCGCTTCTTCCCTGATGGCAGCGCTCGCAGTGCCGGATTCTACCTTTGCGGCTTGCAAGACGGTACCGAGCGCTATCTTCGCCTGCTGCATACTGGTCGAGCCAGGCTAAACAAGTCTCTTAGCCAGCGCCAAACAAGCATCTGTCGGGCTTCCATAGGCTAAGATGTTCTAGACGCTTTTTTGTGCAAAAAAACTATGCCAGGGCTTGACCGAACATAGCTGAATCAGTAGCATTCGCGCACTTGTTGAGAACACTCCCCGATAGCTCAGTTGGTAGAGCAAATGACTGTTAATCATTGGGTCACTGGTTCGAGTCCAGTTCGGGGAGCCAATAAGTAAACGTTCCTGTTTAAAGCCCTTTCCTCTCCGGTTATTTGCATAACTACTCTATGCATTGCTACGCGCATAGAAACCCTATCTAAACCTAAAACTTAGGTCGTGCTGGTGATAGACCTTTGCTGGGCTTTGATTTAGAGTTTCGGCTTCTTTAATTGCTGGCTCAGGCATTTCGATGGCAAACTTCTACCACGCGGCATCTAAACTTCCTTTACAAAAGAGCTTTGTAAATGGTGGTTATATAGACAACCAATCGACCAAGACATTCCACTCTATCTACCCGGGCACCAAGTCTGTCATCTGCGAAGTCGAGTTAGCCGCCGAGCCCGAGGTTGACGCAGCAGTCGATAGTGCTCGTCAAGGCTTTGCCATTTGGTCAAACATGCCAGCGGTTGAACGCAGTAAAATATTGTCCCGCGCTGCCAGCATACTCGTTGCACGAAACCAGGAATTAGCAGAGCTAGAAACGCTAGATACCGGCAAGTCAATTAGTGAAACCTCGACCGTTGATATTCTAACCGGCGTTGAGGTCCTCGAATATTATGCAGGCTTACTACCAAGCCTGGGTGGAGAGCACCTTGACTTCCCTGGCGAAGGTTTCGCTATGATGAAACGCGAGCCAATCGGTGTTTGCCTTGGCATTGGTGCCTGGAATTATCCAATTCAAATTGCCTTATGGAAGTCTTCTGTTGCATTAGCGTGCGGCAATTCTATGATTTTTAAGCCATCTGAAGTCACGCCACTCAGTGCATTGAAACTAGCTGAAATTTACTCAGAGGCCGGGCTACCTGATGGCGTCTTTAATGTGGTGCAGGGCGATGGCAGCACCGGAGCATTGTTGGTCAATCACCCTGGTATAGATAAAGTGAGCTTAACCGGTTCAGTGCCGACGGGTAAAGCGGTGATGGCCGAGGCGGCTCAATCATTAAAAAAAGTGACTCTAGAACTTGGTGGCAAATCGCCCATCATCGTCTTCGATGACGCTGATATCAACAATGCGGTTAACGCCATTGTGCCAGCCAATTTTTACTCGACTGGTCAAGTTTGCTCTAACGGCACTCGAGTATTTGCTCAGCACGCCATATACCCAAAACTCCTGGCCGCCCTGATCGAGCAAACTGAACGCATAAGAGTTGGTGACCCATTTGACACAGCGACCGATATTGGCCCATTGGTGTCGCAAATGCAGTTTGACAAAGTGAGTGAGTACTTATTAATGGCTCATCAGAGCAAGGCGAACATCGTCTGCGGCGGCGATCAATATACCGACGATTTTCGCCAGTCAGGATATTATGTTCCACCAACCATCGTGGCTGATTGTTCGGACGAAATGCCGTTTGTAGAACAGGAAGTGTTCGGCCCGTTGATGTCCGTCTTACCGTTTGATTCAGAGCAGGAAGTGATTAACCGAGCAAATCGCACTAAATTTGGATTGGCTGGAGCGGTATTTAGCAACGACTTCGCACGAGCACATCGCGTAGCCAACCAGATTCAGAGCGGCTCAGTATGGATAAACAGCTACCATGTTCTTCCCGCTTCCGTTCCATTTGGCGGCTACAAAGAATCAGGAATTGGTAGAGAAAACGGCCGAGCCGCGATAGAACATTACACTCAGATTAAAATGATCTATGCGAACTTAAGCGAAGTTGAAGCAAGCTATTAGCTTAATTCAGCCCAATCGGCCTCAATTTGGGCGTTTTGCTTGGTAAATACAGCCGATAAACGCCCACTATTTAAGCATTCCAATTTCTCGACATGCCGAAACACAATCTAGACTCTGAAGTCAAAAAAATGAACACTTGCCCAACATCTCATCAATTGGTAGTTTCTGTTTTGTAGAAAATAGGCAGTATCCACTCGATCAATCGAGAAGAACTCACCTAATCAAAAAATTAAAAAAAGGCCCTCAAGCGGCAACTCGAGAGCCTTTATTGACCAACCCTATAGTCTACACATCAACGCCGATCGTAAATAAGCGCGTGGTTTCTCTTTCGTTCTTGTCGAACTAGAAAGTTAATTGTTAACTACGTCGGTCAAGGCGGCGACTTCCTCATGGAAGAACGCCTGAACATTATCCTAATGTTCTCACTCATATGGGTCGGATATGAGTCTTATAACAATAGCACACTCACTTCAACTATTGCCAGATAGTCTCGAACGATCGCAGTAATCTATTGGAATCGTCTATAATCTCATCAACCAGCTTACCTCCCCTTATTTTGGGACAAACAAGCATGAATGCATTAGACGCCTTGCACCGCCGCACTTCAGTCAATCTTCTTGATGACCCGGCTCCAGACCGACAGCAAATCGAAAATTTGATAAAAGCAGGTTTGCGCGCTTGTGATCATGACGGTCTGACGCCCTGGAAATTTTTGCTTATTGAAGGTGAGCGACGCAAGGACTTCGGCGAATTGATGGTCACCGCAAAAACAGCGTTAGACAATTGCCCGCCACCAATCGATCTCGCCACCAAACTAAGGCAAAAAGCTCTGCGTGCTCCCAGTATTTTAGTCGTTGCCGCAAAGATCACCGAACACCCGAAAGTTCCAGAGATTGAACAAGTTTTATCAGCGGGCGCTGCCGCTCAGATGATCATGACGGCGGCATATGCTATGAATTTAGGCGCTATTTGGCGCTCAGGAGCGCTAATGTTTGAGCCCTCAATGCGAGCAGGTCTGGGGCTGGATGAAAGCCATCGCTTAGTCGGCTTTATTTACCTGGGTTCTGTGAAAGCCAGCAAACCAACGCCTGAGTATCAAGTAAACGATTTTCTTAGTCGCTGGTAACTAGCTCGTTTGGCAACCTAGCAATGCTCTGAGCTTGTTAGCACGGGACAATCTCGGCACGAAGCCCACTCTGCCCATGCACCGTCATACAGCCGATGAAAGCCCAAACCAGCTTCTTCGAGTGCAAGCACAATCACCGCAGCAGTCACTCCTGACCCGCAAGAAGACACCAAATGATCGCTGGCATTTAAGTCCAGGCTGGTGAATATTTCTCTGAGTTTAATCGCTGATTTTAGCTGCCCGTTTTCTAGTAATTCGCCAAAGGGTAAGGAAATCGAGTATGGCATATGGCCGGATGCAAGCCCAGCTCGTGGCTCTGGCGCCGTGCCATTGAACCGCGCGAGTGGGCGGGCATCAAGCACTTTTACTTGACCGTGCTGACAATTCTCCATGAGAAGTTGTTTTTCAACGACCCTGGAAGAATCCAGACGCGCTTGAAATTCTGCCGGCTTAATTGAAACTAAACCAGTTTCTGCCCTTTTTCCTAGCGACAACCAAGCGGGGAAACCGCCATCTAATAGCTGAACTTTGTTATGACCAAAGATGCGCAACATCCACCATAAGCGCGCTGCGGAAAATAGGCCGGCAGTGTCATACACCACCACCGAATCATCGTTACTGATTCCCATTGCACCAATATGCTCCGCAAACATCTCTGAGCTTGGGAGCATATGAGGCAAATCAGATTGCTGATCGCAGACTAGATCGATATCGAAAAATCGCGCACCTGGTATATGGCTTTTGAGATATTCTTGCTGCGGTGAACGATCTTGATTCGGCAAATACCAGGAGGCGTCTACGACTTTGTATTGTGTCAGAGGGCTTGATAGTTGCTCTACGCTAATTAGGTTGGTCACGTGCTATTAAACTTAGGTGGTTTACAGTGATTGTAAACTACAGTTATCTGGATAAGAGTTGATTAGACTTCCTTGCCTGAAATTATTCGAATGGAAATTACTTAAAATGGTGCCCAGAGCGGGACTTGAACCCGCACAGCTCTCGCTACTGCCCCCTCAAGACAGCGTGTCTACCAATTCCACCACCTGGGCTTTAATTTGTCTAGTGGCTCTCAATGCA
Source organism: uncultured Gammaproteobacteria bacterium (assembly GCA_964455815.1). GTDB lineage: Bacteria > Pseudomonadota > Gammaproteobacteria > Arenicellales > Arenicellaceae > Arenicella. The sequence goes on along the minus strand of CAYVYS010000002.1, from coordinate 24,116 downwards.
TGAGTTACCCGCAACCTTCGACGACACGCTTCGCGTGGCCGCTTTCGGCTCCTGCCTATCGCGACACTTGCACTCCTGTGCTTCGTCTACCAATTCCACCACCTGGGCTT
>CAYVYS010000002.1:0-23906 GCA_964455815.1 uncultured Gammaproteobacteria bacterium | reverse complement strand
CTATCGCGACACTTGCACTCCTGTGCTTCGTCTACCAATTCCACCACCTGGGCTTTAATTTGTCTAGTGGCTCTCAATGCATGAGTTACCCGCAACCTTCGACGACACGCTTCGCGTGGCCGCTTTCGGCTCCTGCCTATCGCGACACTTGCACTCCTGTGCTTCGTCTACCAATTCCACCACCTGGGCTTAGCTTAGCGCAGCACAATTACTGCTGAGGTTCGTCGCTTGTTTCTGGCTCTACTGTTTCGATCTGAGGTACTTCTGGAACCTCTTCGCCCACGGTTTCGTTAATTACTGGAACAGTCGGCACGTCTGCTGCATCAACCGATTGGTCAGTTGCTTCGATTTCCAAGGTTGGTACGTCACTGCTCTCAAGTAAAAGCGGATCAACGATATCGTTTTCAGCGTTTCGTTGCGAATAAATATAAGCCAAGGCCAAAGAACTGACGAAAAAGACTGTAACCATGACAGACGTTGAGCGGCTCAGAAAATTTGCCGAGCCACGGCTGCCGAACATGCTTTGCGATCCGCCGCCGCCAAATGCGGAGCCCATATCGCCTTTGCTTTGTTGCATTAGAGTCAGCACTACAATCGCTAAAGACGAAAATACCGTTACGATGATTAATAAAGTTGTTACATTCATTGCATTACAACCGCCTTAGCGGTTTTTTTGTATTCAAGCGTTTAATGCCAGCGTATGGGCAGCATCACAAATCGCTGAGAAACTACTCACTTTCAACGATGCGCCGCCAATTAGACCACCATCAATATCGGCTTGGCTAAGTAAATCGGAGGCGTTCTCCGCTTTCATGCTACCGCCGTATAAAATTCTTAAAGCGTCAGCAATATCACCATCAAGCTTGGCCAGTTTCGTGCGGATAAACGCATGTACTCTCTGTGCTTGTTCAGGTGTTGCGGTTTCGCCTGTGCCAATTGCCCATACCGGTTCGTAGGCAATCACGGCGTTCTTAAAACCGTCAATACCGACCTTATCGAGTACTGCATCAAGCTGTGCACTGACAACCTTCTCAGTTTGATCCGACTGTCGTTCGCTCAAGGTTTCACCAATACACAATATTGGTATCAGTGAGCCAGATTCAATACAGGCTGCAAATTTATCAGCCACCATTGCATCGGTTTCACCGAACAATTCTCGCCGCTCTGAATGCCCAAGTAAGACATATTGGCAACCAAACTCTGCGAGCATCCCAATTGATAATTCACCAGTGAACGCACCCTGCTCCTTAGGATGCACGTTCTGTGCACCTAGCAATATGGGCTGGCTATCAGCAGCTTTGGCAGCACTAGGAATCAAAATTGAGGGCGGGCAGACTAATATGTCGTAGGCCAACTCGCGTTGTTCGCCTAAGGTTGCTGCATCAAGTACCGAACGAGAGACCTCCGAAATCAAGTCGGTGGCCATTTCGACACTGCCATGCATTTTCCAGTTACCTGCGATTAACAAACGTCTAGTCATGCTTTACCTCCAGCTGTCTTGAGCGATGGCGGATAGTAGCATAGCACTTCTTGTTTCACTACCGATTAGGCTAAAAACTCGAGACAAATCAACCACTTTAAATCTGGGCCTCAACCACTTCTGCAACTTTCTGACAGGCGGATTCGACCTGCTTAGCGTCTTCTCCTTCGACCATCACACGAATCACAGGTTCAGTGCCTGAGGGTCGTAGCAAGACACGGCCTTTGTCGCCTAAATCGGCCTCGGTGTGTTTAATTATTTCTGAGACAGTAGGATCAGCACAAACAGTGTGCGCGCTCGCCCCCTTTGCCAACCGCACATTGATCATCGTTTGCGGGTACATCTGCATCTGGCCGGCCAATTCGTGCAGTGGCTTTTCCATAAATTGCATTTGTGATAACACTTGGAGAGCCGATACCAAACCGTCGCCGGTGGTGGTTTTATCCAGACAAATGATGTGGCCAGAACTTTCACCACCAAGTACCCAATCGCGAGAGATCAGCTCCTGCATGACATAACGATCACCTACTTTGGCGCGCACAAATGGGATGTCGCGCGCTTTAAGCGCGTTTTCCATACCAAGATTTGTCATCAGCGTGCCAACGACTCCACCTTTGAGTCGACCTTGTGTTTTTAAGCTATTGGCTATGACAAATAGTAATTGATCACCATCGACCACATTGCCCTGCTGATCAACCATTAATACTCGGTCGGCATCCCCATCAAAAGCAATGCCAATGTCACAACCTTGCTCAACAACCAGCTGTTGCAGGCCAGCAATATGTGTAGAACCGCAATCTCGGTTGATGTTATAGCCATCTGGCGCATTGTTGATAATATGAATATCGGCGCCCAACTCATGAAACGCCGACGGCGCCGATTGATACGCCGCTCCGTTGGCGCAATCTAAGGCTACTTTCAGGCCTTTAAAATTCATTCTTCGCGGAATAGTGCCCTTGCAAAATTCTACATAGCGCCCCACCGCGTCAGGCATACGATGTGCTTTGCCCAGTTCCTCAGAGACGACCACTTGCATGTCTTGCGACATTAGAGCTTCAATTTCTTCTTGAATATCATCCGATATCTTAGCGCCCTGCGGCGAGAAGAATTTGATCCCATTATCTGAATAATGGTTGTGACTGGCACTGATTACCACACCTGCAAGCGCTCTGGCGGTTTGAGTTAGATAGGCTATCGCGGGTGTTGGTAATGGACCGAGCATGGTGACATCCATGCCTGCCGAAGAAAGGCCTGCCTCCATGGCAGATTCAAGCAGATACCCAGAGACTCTTGTGTCTTTGCCGACCAACACATTGCCTTTACCGTGGTGTCGACGCATGACCGTGCCAAGCGCCCAGCCTAAGTGCACAATGGTTTTCGGCGTAATCGGCTCCTCACCAACTGCGCCTCGTATCCCGTCTGTTCCGAAAAATTTTGTTGTCATTATAGCTTTGTTATCTTTTAGGCGCCCTCGACCGCTTCAACCATACGGATCGCATCGACAGTAGGCTTTACATCATGAACGCGGATTATTTTAGCGCCGTTTAATACTGCCTGCACTGCTAATCCCAAGCTCGCTGGTAGACGCTCTTCGAGCTCACGGCCTAAATACTTTTCAATCAAGGATTTACGCGAGACCCCAATCAACACTTCACAAGCGGTTTGCGCTTTGAGATGTGACGTCGCTTTCAAAAGAGCAAGATTGTGCACAAGTGTTTTACCAAAACCAATGCCCGGGTCAACAACGATATCCTGCCTGGCTATTCCTGCGACGAGGCATTCATTAACTCGGTCTTTTAAAAACTCACAAACATCCGTTACGACATTTTGATACTCGGGTAAATCCTGCATCGTTTTCGGCTTGCCAAGCATATGCATTAAACACACTGGTACTTTCAGATTAGCGGCAGTGGCAATCGCATTGTTTGCCCTTAAGGCATTTATATCGTTGATCATAGAAGCGCCTGCCGCAACAGCTTCGCTCATCACTAGTGATTTGTATGTGTCGACTGAGATCGGCACATCTAGCTCCTGAGTTAGCGCTTCAATGATTGGAATGACTCGATCAAGTTCCTCTTGCTCAGAAACTTCTCTGGCTCCGGGGCGAGTCGACTCTCCACCAATATCCAGAATGTCGGCGCCCTCGTCGACCATTGAGCGAGCTTGTTGCAATGCATTGCTAAACGAATTGAATCGCCCACCATCAGAGAATGAGTCAGGCGTGGTGTTCAGGATACCCATTATTGCAGCTTGTTCGCGCTGCAATAATGAGCGAATACGGTCAGGCATCAACTAATCGGTTTCACCAGCAGGCTTATCAAGCTGTGGTTCGATATTAGGCCTGTCCTGTTCGTCATCACTTGGATCCTTAGATTTAGGGGTTGGCAAGTCGACCGGTGGTGTTGGCTTTTTGCCTTCCATAATTTCAGCGACCTGCTCAGCATCTAAGGTTTCATATTCCATTAGCGCTTGGGTCATCACCTCGACCTTGTCGCGATGCTCTTCAAGAATGGATCTCGCTAGCTCATACTGCTCTTCTAAAATGCGCGTGACTTCTTTGTCGATCAAATCGGCGGTCTTGTCACTCATGCGAGCAGGCGCTGCACCAGGCACACCTGCCTGACCATCTTTATCGCCGTAAACTCGAGTACCTAATGCTTTGCTCATACCCCATTTTTCGACCATGTTATGAGCCAGGTCAGTGGCACGTTCAAAGTCATTACTGGCGCCAGTGGTCATCTGATCCATAAAAATTTCTTCGGCAATTCGGCCTCCGAATAAGACGGCGATGCTCGCTAGTAAATACTTTTTGTCATAGCCAAGGCGGTCGGCCTCTGGCAGGTAAAATGTCAGCCCGAGTGCCCGGCCACGCGGAATAATCGTCACTTTGTGTACGGGGTCGTAATTGTCTTTCAACACGGCACCTACTACCGCATGACCAGATTCATGGTAAGCGGTATTCAGACGTTCTTTTTCAGGCATGACGATTGAGCGTCGTTCCACGCCCATCAAGACCTTGTCTTTGGCGAATTCGAAGTCGTCCATTTCGACCAACTTCTTCGCAGCCCGAGCAGCGAATAGCGCAGCTTCGTTAACTAAGTTTGCTAAATCGGCGCCAGAAAAACCTGGGGTACCACGAGCGATAATCGCGGCATCGACGGATTTACCAATTGGCACTTTGCGCATATGAACTTTTAGAATTTGCTCGCGACCTCGAATATCGGGTAACGGCACCACCACTTGTCGGTCGAATCGACCTGGGCGCAATAGCGCCGGGTCTAAGACGTCTGGTCGGTTGGTCGCGGCGATCACAATAATGCCTTCGCTGCCTTCAAAACCATCCATCTCAACTAGCAGCTGATTTAATGTTTGTTCTCGCTCGTCATTGCCACCACCAATACCGGCGCCGCGATGACGACCCACCGCGTCAATCTCATCGATAAAGATAATGCAAGGCGCGTTTTTCTTAGCTTGCTCGAACATATCGCGCACACGAGAGGCACCAACACCAACGAACATTTCGACAAAGTCAGAGCCCGAGATAGAAAAAAAAGGCACTCGCGCTTCACCGGCGATCGCTTTAGCAAGCAAAGTTTTACCTGTACCTGGGTTGCCAGTCATCAGCACACCAGTTGGCATGCGACCACCTAGCTTTTGAAATTTGCTTGGGTCGCGTAAAAATTCAACGATCTCCTGAACTTCTTCTTTAGATTCCTCAACCCCGGCAACATCATCAAAGGTGACTCGATTGTTATCTTGCGTCAACAAACGTGCTTTGGATTTGCCAAAACTCATGGCACCGCGGCCTGCTCCGCCCTGCATTTGACGCATCAAATAAATCCAGACGCCAATAAACAACAGAATAGGTAAGGTGTTAATAAGAATGCTCATCCAGATCGAACGTTCTTCAGGCTGCTTAACTTCAAACGGCACCTTGCGCTTGATCAAGGTATCAATCAGGGCATTGTCCTGTACTGTCATAACCGTCCAAAAGGCGTTGCCATTACTGTCTTCACCAGTGATGAGCCGCTTGTCCTCATCCAGCACAACTGAGCGAACACGCCCGGTGGTGAGCATGTCATTGAATTCAGAATACTGCACCTGTTTGGGCGAAGTAGCACTAGGTGTATTCTGGTCGGCTAAAAAAGCCCCAATAATCAGAAATAGCAGCCCGATAATAATGATGTTGGTAAGTCTGTTCACGACATCGCCTGTGATGATCCAAAAAATAGTTTAACGAGCTAAGTTTAACAGTGTTTGCGCCCTTGATGTGAGCCGCTTTACACAACCGTCACTTGCTCTGAGAAGCTTTAAAACCGGTGCTAAGAAAATAATATTCTCGGCTTTTAGGGCGTGATGCCTTCGGTTTTCGCACCACACCTCGTTCAAACATTGATTTCACCTCGCGGCGATAATAATGAGCGGCACTGCCCTCAAACAGTTTTACCAGCAATTTTCCGCTCGGTTTTAAGCGTTGCTCGCAAAAACACAAAACCGAATCCAGCAAGAACTCGTACTGAGCTTCGTCAACACTTCGTACTCCGCTGATATTGGGGGCCATATCCGAGATTACAAGATCAAACTTAGCCGAGTCGGCAAATTCATCGATGTGCTGTAGCACCTGCTGATCCTGAAAATCGCCCTGTATAAAACGGACTTTATCCAAGGGATCCATGGCCAATAAATCTACAGCGATCAACTTAACTTGATCCCCGAGCTTACGAATGATGTACTGCGACCAACCACCCGGTGCCGAACCAAGATCAGCGACTAACATGCCTGGCTTAATCAGCTTGTCTTGTTGATCTATCTCTTGCAATTTATAGACCGCGCGAGAACGATATCCCTCGCTGGTTGCGCGTTTCACAAAAGGGTCGTTGACATGACGTCGCGCCCACTCACCAGATTTATTGCCTTTTCGTGCCATTTAGCGTGTTTTTTCTGCCTATTTAGGTAGAATCTCGCTCTCTTTATTCGCCGCTAGGCCGCAAATTATCCCATTAAATGACACTGACAGGTAAGCAAAAGAACTACCTTCGAGGTATTGCCCACCAATTAAACCCGGTAGTTATGATCGGCGCCAAAGGGCTGACAGAAACGGTAATGAGCGAAATTGAGCTGGCACTCGAAAAGCACGAGCTGATCAAAATTAAGTTACCAAGCAATGAGAAGGCCGAAAAGGTCGCTTTGTTAGCCAAGATCACCGGCAAATCAGAGTCAGAGCCGGTGCAATTAATAGGCCGCGTTGGCGTAATTTATCGCGCTGCCGATGAGCCCAAAATCATGCTGCCAAGTATTTAGGCTACTTACTGTATTTCTGATACTCAAACACCGTGACTTAGTTTGAACGATCAAGCGTTGTAATCTACGTCTAACACCTCATAGGTTTTTTCGCCACTCGGTGCCTGAAAGGTAACTTCATCGCCGTCGGTTTTGCCTATTAGCGCTCGGCCGATTGGTGAGCTTATGCTGATGCGCCCAAGGTCGATGTCAGCTTCGAGATCACCGACAATTTGATAGCTGACTTCGTTATCAGAATCCACATCGTAGAGTTTCACTAAGGCTCCAAAGACGATCTTGCCCGTTGCGTTTAATTTGCTTGGATCAATGACTTCAGCAATGCTCAAATTGCCCTCTAGTTCTTTTATGCGACCTTCGATAAAGCTTTGTTGCTCGCGTGCCGCATGATACTCAGCATTTTCTGAAAGATCACCATGCGCACGCGCTTCAGCAATCGCTTCAATAATTTTTGGGCGCTCAACGCTTTTTAAATTCTTGAGTTCAGCTTGCAGCTGATCTGCACCCTTTTTAGTTAGTAATACTCTGTCCATCTTAAGAATGAATGCTGGTGTGTAAGTCGTTGTGTATGTCGTTGTGTAAATCTTGTAGCTTGTTTACTCGCAACTCACCTTGGGTTTGATGAGCGGCTACCATAGCACGCGCCGAGGCAATGTTAGTAAAGTAGGTAACCTTATGCATCAGAGCTTCGCGACGAATGGTAAATGAATCTCTGACCGTGCCAGTACTAGAGGTAGTATTGATCACCAAATCGGCTTGACCATCAATAATCAGGTCAACAATATGTGGCCGACCTTCCTGCACTTTATTAACTGATTTCACCTCAATGCCAGCCTCGACAAAAGCTTTACTCGTGCCTCGCGTTGCGACGATTTTGAAACCAACCTCACTAAGGTATTTGGCTAATTCAATAGCGGTGTCTTTGTCAGAATCTCGCACACTGAACAAGGCTGTGCCAGCACGCGGAATATTCGAGCCGGTGCCTTGTTGTGATTTATCGTAGGCTTCACCGAAGTTCACTCCGACGCCCATTACTTCACCCGTTGATTTCATTTCCGGCCCGAGTAAGGTATCAACACCCGGGAATTTTACAAACGGGAAAACAGCTTCTTTAACCGAGAAATAAGGCGGGATGATTTCGCTCTCAATACCCTGTTCGGCCAAACTTTTGCCAGCCATACAACGTGCCGCGACTTTCGCGAGTGGCCTTGAGGTGGCTTTGGAGACGAATGGCACAGTTCGCGACGCTCTTGGGTTTACCTCGAGTACGTAGATAGTTTCGCCTTTGATAGCAAACTGTACATTCATCAGGCCCACCACATTCAGCGCCAGTGCCATTTGTTTGGTTTGTTCGCGCAAGCTATCCTTGATCTGTTCCGACAAGCTAAACGGTGGCAGCGAACAAGCGGAATCACCAGAGTGAACTCCGGCCTCTTCTATGTGCTCCATGATGCCGCCGATAACCACTTGGTCGCCATCGCAAATCGCATCAACATCAACCTCGATTGCGTCATTCAAAAAGCGATCCAGCAGCACCGGCGATTCATTAGAAACTTGAATTGCCGACGCCATATAATTTCTCAGTTGAGCCGTATCATGCACAATCTCCATAGCCCGGCCGCCGAGTACATAAGATGGCCGAACCACTAACGGATAGCCAACTTCCTCTGCCTGTTCTAAGGCTTGCTCCTCACTGGATGCGATTCGATTGGGCGGTTGTTTTAAATCTAACGTATTCAGCAGCGCCTGAAACTGTTCGCGATCTTCTGCGTCGTGGATGGCTGATGGCGAAGTCCCAATAATTTTAGTGCCTTGTTGCTCTAAGGGCCGCGCTAGCTTAAGTGGTGTTTGCCCACCGTATTGCACGATAACACCACCAGGATTTTCTTTATTTACAATCTCGAGCACGTCTTCCAAAGTTAGCGGCTCAAAATACAATCGATCAGACGTGTCGTAGTCGGTAGAAACCGTCTCCGGATTGCAATTAACCATAATGGTTTGATAGCCATCCTCGCGCAAAGCCATGGCGGCATGCACACAACAATAGTCAAACTCTATACCCTGACCGATTCGATTTGGCCCACCACCTAAGACCATGATTTTCGGTGTATCTTCAACTTCAGCCTCGCATTCGATTTCATAACTCGAATACATGTAGGCTGTCGCCGTGGCAAATTCGGCGGCGCAGGAATCGACGCGTTTATAAACAGGTCGCACTCCTAGGTCATGCCGTTTGCTACGCAGGTCGCCTTCACTCACATCCAGCAAGCTCGCTAAGCGCACATCAGAGAAACCTTTGCGCTTCCACCTAAACAAGGTTTCATAATCTAAGTTTGCCAGCGACTGAGAACTTACTGCCGACTCAGTTTCGATCAAATCAGCTATTTCGGCTAGAAACCACGGTTCAATACCCGTTGCCTCGTGAACTTCTTGCACGCTGAGGCCTTCGCGAAAAGCGTCACCGATAAACCAAAGTCGCTCAGCCTTTGGCACACGTAATGCCTGCATCAAACGATCAGCACGATCACCGCCGGTTAAATCACCTAGTTGCGGTTCAAAGCCATAGCTGCCAATCTCAAGGCTGCGCATGGCTTTTTGTAAAGACTCCTGAAAGGTGCGGCCAATTGACATGGCTTCACCGACTGATTTCATCTGCGTCGTCAGAGTATTGTCGGCTTGCGGGAATTTGACGAAATCAAAGCGCGGGATTTTGGTGACTACATAATCGATGCTCGGCTCAAAAGATGCTGGTGTGAGCCCGCCAGTAATTTCATTACGTAATTCATCAAGCGTATAACCAACCGCTAGTTTGGCGGCAACTTTGGCAATTGGAAAACCGGTTGCTTTTGAGGCCAGTGCAGAAGATCGTGAAACACGCGGATTCATTTCGATAATGATCATTCGACCATTCTCGGGGTTCACTGCAAACTGCACATTAGAACCACCAGTATCAACACCAATCTCGCGCAGAACGGCCAGCGAGGCATCGCGCATGATTTGATATTCTTTGTCGGTCAAGGTTTGCGCAGGTGCCACAGTAATCGAATCACCGGTATGCACGCCCATGGCATCAAAATTCTCAATCGAGCAAACGATGATGCAATTGTCTTCTTTGTCACGCACGACTTCCATCTCGTACTCTTTCCAGCCGAAGATGCACTCTTCAATTAGTAGCTCATCGGTAGGCGAAGCCTCTAAGCCTCGCTCACAAATTTCGACAAATTCTTCTTTGTTATAGGCTATGCCCCCACCGGTTCCGCCCATTGTAAATGAGGGCCGAATAATCACCGGCAGCCCAAGCTCAGCAAGAATTACGTAAGCTTGCTCCATATTATGGGCGATGCCACCTTGCACGGTCTCCAAGCCAATTTCGGTCATCGCCGTTTTGAATTTTTCTCTATCTTCGGCTTTGTCGATGGCTTCTTTTTTGGCGCCAATCATCTCCACACCGTGTTTCTTTAAAACGCCTTCGCGCTCTAAATCAAGTGCACAATTTAGCGCCGTTTGCCCGCCCATGGTGGGCAACAATACATCAGGTTTTTCAACCTCGATGATTTTTTCTACCGCTTGCCAGGAGATCGGCTCAATGTAGGTGGCATCAGCAAAACCCGGGTCGGTCATAATGGTTGCCGGATTCGAATTTACCAACACCACACGATAGCCCTCTTCTTTGAGCGCTTTACAGGCCTGCACACCCGAATAGTCGAATTCACAAGCCTGACCAATAATGATTGGCCCTGCCCCAATGATCAGAACGGTTTGAATATCGTTACGCTTAGGCATGATTTATCTTGCCTCCTGCATTAACTGAATAAATCGATCAAACAGCGGCGCTACATCGTGCGGCCCAGGGCTAGCTTCGGGATGCCCCTGAAACGAAAAAGCGAGCGCATCAGTTCGCTCGATGCCTTGAATAGTGCCGTCAAATAAAGATCGATGAGTCACAGCCAAAGTCGATGGCAGATTTTCTTCGCGCACTGCGAAGCCGTGGTTTTGAGAGGTGATCATGACTTTTTTGCTCGCCAAATCCTGTACCGGATGGTTGGCACCATGATGACCAAATTTCATTTTTTCCGTTTTAGCGCCTGAGGCTAAGGCCAAGATCTGATGCCCCAGGCAAATACCGAACACTGGCAAGCCCTGCTGGATAATTTCTTGAGTTGCGGCAATCGCATAATCACAAGGTTCTGGATCACCAGGCCCATTCGATAGAAACACACCATCTGGTTGCTCAGCGAGTACTGTCTCGGCTGGAGTTTGCGCTGGAACCACCACAACATCACAGCCTCGCTGAGCCAACATACGAAGAATATTGTTCTTTACTCCAAAATCGTATGCCACTACTTTATATTTTGGCGATTCAGCTTCTTGGTAACCGCTCCCCAAACGCCACTCGCCTTGCTGCCATTGATAGGCTTGATCAGTGGTGACTTCTTTAGCCAGATCCATGCCTTTAAGACCAGCAAACGCTTTGGCTGATTGTATGGCGTCATTTTGATCGATTTCTTCTCCGGCAACCAGGCAACCATTTAGCGCACCCTTTTCTCTGAGTAGGCGAGTCAGTTGCCGAGTATCAATATCGGCGATGGCGACAAGTTTGTTCTCAAGCAAATAGTCGTCAAGATTTTGAGTATTTCGCCAGTTATTAGCTAGCTTAGGTAAATCTCGAATAATCATGCCGGCCGCGAAAACCTGACGCGACTCAATGTCTTCTTGGTTGGTGCCAGTATTGCCAATGTGCGGATAAGTGAACGTAATCATCTGCCGCGCATAGGAAGGGTCAGTCAGAATCTCCTGATAACCAGTCATGGACGTATTGAATACCACTTCGCCGACCGATTTCCCGGTTGAGCCGATCGAAGTTCCCCAAAACAGGCTGCCGTCTTCCAGCGCCAATAGTGCCGTGTTTTTCACCTGATCTCTTGTTACCTGTTTAGCTGGTTTTAAAAATTATCTCAAATGGCGTCAAAGCTGAATTACACCTAAAAAAAGGGAGAAGCCTATGGGGCTTCTCCCTTTGGGTATATTTTCGCTTGTTGAGCGGCCTTTCATCGGGGCGTATTCTAAGCGATTGGCTAGTCGTTCTGCAATGCGGTTTGCTCAGACTTTAGCGGAATATTTCGGCTTTGTGGCTATGTCTAAGCTGGCAAGCCAGAATATCGAGTTTTAACGCAACCCAAGCACGTCTTGCATATCGTACAAACCACTCGATTGGCCAGCCAACCACCGAGCGGCTCTAACAGCGCCCCGAGCGAATGTCATCCGCGATGATGCCCGATGCGTTAACTCTACTCGCTCGCCTTCACTGGCAAACAACACGGTATGATCTCCAACCACATCACCACCTCGAACTGTAGCAAAACCGATCGTTTCGCGATCTCGTGGCTCCCCTATACCTTCACGACCATAAACGGCGCAGCTGGCCAAATCTCGATTGAGTGCACTGGCAATTTCTTCGCCCAATCTCATTGCCGTGCCTGAAGGCGCATCCACTTTATGACGATGGTGAGTTTCTATGATTTCGATATCGGAATCACTTGCCAATACCTGCGCCATTTGACCAGCCAAATAAAAACACAAATTCATACCGACACTGGTATTGGCCGCAAACACAATAGGAATGCTCTGTGAGGCTGACTCGATTGCTTGCTTTTGATCAGCATTGAAACCAGTGGTGCCGATTATCATGGCCTTGCCATGCTCAAGGCAATATGACAGGTTTGCCAGCGTTACTTCAACTTTAGTGAAGTCGATCAATAAGTCGAAGTCGGCCTGGGTCAGCGAGGATTCCAGATGCAAACCTAAGCGGCCTAGACCAGCCAGTTCACCAACATCGGAACCGATCAGGGTACTGCCTGGGCGATGCACCGCGGCACTCAGACAAAAATCAGCTTCGGCAGATTGGGCTTCAGTATGGACTGCTTCAATAAGTTGGCGCCCCATGCGACCAGCGGCGCCAGTAACAGCAATTTTTAACACAGGAAAATGTATATTTAACGAAAAACGTCTTTTATTTTACCTAACATCCCCTCGTCTGCGGGGGTATTTCTCAGCATTCCAGCAGTTACCAGTTGCTCTTCAGTGGTCAATAGCCCCGCTTCATGACAAGCATTAACCAGGCCATAAATCACAGTGCGACTATAACCGGTCTTTTGCATAAGGTTGTATGGGCTTTCTGGTGCAATAAACATCATAGTGCACAACTTTAACAACATATTATCCAGCTCTAGCAAATCAAAATGAGGCCAGCGCTCTAACATATAAGGTTGATTGGCATCTATTCCCTCAGCTAAAGCGGTGTTTTGGGTTGCCATGATATTTGCCCAAATAAGCCTCGATATAGGGTAAGCCTTTAGCCCTTCGGTGGGTATCCAGCCAGGTTCCAGAGGCAGTTTTGTAATTTGTCGGTTGCGCAAAGCATTGCCCCATTTGGCAGGCTCTTGCGCACTATAGACACAATTCTTGTCGGCCTGAATATACAGCAAGGCATCGGTTTCAGAGAATATCTGCGCATTGCTTTCCCAATACACCTCACCCTTGTTAACCACTTTGCCAGACTTTAGTTTTTCGATAATTTCGGCCTGCTGGCGGCGCTCAATTTCATCGAGGTCATCTTGCGAAGACTCCTCACTATACATAGAGGTCGCTTGCTCTTGGTCGTCATCAAGATCGTCCATGTCCCATGCTTCCATGGAATCTGTTTCAATTACTAAAACGCTATTGGCGGAAGTGCTTTCTTCATTGGTGACCAAAATCACAGCCTGCGAGGCTTCGCCTAAATCACTTACCTCCTCAGGATCTTGAAAGCCCTTAACATCATCAACCACTTTCACATAATCGCTATTAGTGACCGACTGATAGTCGACACTCATACTGCCAAGTTCGTAGTCGTAGTCTTCGAATTCTTCAGAGTCAGACTCCTCGATTTCGGAGATTGATGGTTTTTCATCCATCTCAGCAATCACGAACTTCATTTGATCTGGCAGCAATCTGTCTTTTGCCTCAGATGAATCAATCACCTGATCGTCGAATGTGAGCAAAGAAAGCTGTGCTTTAAAATCGCTCCATTGCACCGGGCGACTGATGTAGTTATCACTATCTACATCGACCTCTGACCCCACAAAAATGGCAGGCAACGTCGTCAAATCTTGCTCTGACTCACTAAATTCATAGCTCGAGTCGACTATTAAGATATCAGGAGAGATTTCGCCGGCAGAAGCGGCATTGACAACGATCACTTGATAATCAAGTTCGTTTTTGGCGAGATTTAGAAAAGATTTGAACAGAATCTGTTCTTTCTTTTCTATGCCGCGAAAATCGAGATATTTTACTTTGGTATTCACTATTATGGGGTAATTATTCTTGCTTTATTGATTTCGACAAACAACATCAAAAATCGTTTATAAGATATTGTTTAGTAATAACAATAACATTTAACAGCCCCCAACGATTCCAACTGTATTTTCACAGAGCTCGCCACTAATTGCAACGCTGTGAATTCAGCCCCTAACTCAATTTTTTAGAAATACTTGCAGCAATAATGACTTGTTTGTATCCAATCAGTAAAGAGTAATTCGGCGCGATCTTGTAATAAAAGGTAAACAGCAACTGGTTTAGAAATAATTCCTAGGTGCACTTATATCTCACTCTTGAGACTCCCCAAGATCAAAGCAATAAGATAAAAGTACTAACAACTAAGAGCTATTCAGAGGCGGGCGGTTCCGCGCGCAAGCCCTGAACCTCTTTCTCTAATTTTCCAAGGTTTCGCTTGGCTTTACCTAATTGTACTTTATTACGCATCACCGAAATCGACATCAGCAACACACCCAGAATTACTCCAATCACGAAAGGAATAAGCAAAACTAAAAATAAATCGAATTCACGCTCAAAACCAAAATAGTATTTAAGAGTGATGCTGCCCGGATTTTGAACATTTAGTGTTAGCGCAAATACCGCGAACACCAAAAACAGAATAAGTGTAAGTATGCGTTTCATAAGGTACTATTTAGATGAGAACAAAGAACCTTGCGGGTTCTTATTGACCGAATCCACTCGCTCTTTCAATTCTTTACCAGGTTTAAAATGCGGCGAAAACTTGTCTTCGACCGCAACAGACTCACCTGTTTTTGGATTGCGACCGACTCTGGCTGGTCGATAGTGAAGTGAAAAACTACCAAAGCCTCGAATCTCAATTCGATCACCACGCTCGAATGCCTGCCCCATGCGTTCTAGCACTGTCTTCACAGCTAATTCCACATCTCGGTGCTCGAGATGCGGTTGCTTTTCCACCAAGATATCGATCAATTCAGATCTCGTTAATGTTGGTGTTTTTATCATCGTCGTATAACCCCCGAAGCATTGAACTGGCTATTTACCAATCTTGCATTCCACTTCCAACTCTTACCGCTGTTTTTACTTGTTTTACTTATCACTTATAAAATACAACTACTTCAGAATTACGCTGTTTACTGCGTCAACCCAAGCTACTTTGAGATTGAATTCGAATAACTTCAAGCGCCTTGAAACGCCTCGAAGCACATAAAAGCAACTACGCAAATTGCAACTTTAGCGAATAATCTGAGACCTAGCGTTGCGTTCCAGTATAGGCGCAGGGCTTGATTCACGCAAGAATTTGAAGCAAAAACTTGAGCTAAGTTACTGATATTATTTCAATTAACTGCGTAGAAATCTGATTTATATTGCAATTGTCATGAAAGACTATTGTGAGTCGTTGTTGGCTCAAATACAAAAAAGCCCCAGCGTAGAATTTGCTGAGGCTTTTAATATCTCAGAGTCGGCTAGGAAATAAGGCCGACTCAGGTCACTCTATTTATTAAGCTGCTGCTTAAGTTTCTCGGCAAGCAAGCTGCTGCCTGATTCTTCGTTGGAGCGGCCATATTCCTGAATAGCTTCACTCTCGTGCTGAGCTTCAAGAGCTTTGATAGACAATGAAATACGACGAGATTTACGATCAATAGCGGTGATTTTCGATTCTACCTGGTCACCAACACTAAACATCGCTGATGCATCGCTAACATGATCGCGTGAAATTTCAGCCGCACGCAGATAGCCTTCGATGCCTTCGGCGATGGTCAATGTAACACCGCGCGCATCGGCCTCTTTAACCACACCAGCAACCACAGCACCTTTGCCATTTGCCGCGACAAAATCGCTGAATGGGTCGCCTTCAACTTGCTTAACACCCAGAGAAATACGTTCACGATCTGGATCGACCGCCAATACCACAGCCTCTAGCTCATCACCTTTAGAGTAATTGCGAATCACATCTTCGCCTTCCTCATTCCAAGACAAGTCACTTAAGTGAATCAAACCGTCGATGTTGCCTTCTAGGCCGATAAACACACCAAAGTCAGTGATCGATTTAATCTTACCGGTAACTTTGTCGCCTTTCTTGTGCGTGGCAGCAAAGCTTTCCCATGGATTAGCACGACACTGCTTCATACCAAGTGAGATACGACGACGCTCTGGATCAATTTCTAGAATGACCACTTCAACTTCGTCATTGACCTGACAAACTTTACTCGGATGGATGTTCTTGTTAGTCCAATCCATTTCAGACACGTGCACTAGGCCTTCAACGCCATCTTCCAATTCAACAAAGGCACCGTAATCAGTGATATTAGTAACCTTGCCGAAGTGACGCGACTCAACCGTAAAACGACGAGCTAAATCTTGCCATGGGTCATCACCCATCTGCTTGATGCCTAGAGATACACGGGCTTTTTCTTTATCGAACTTGAGTACCTTGGCTTCGATGTCCTGACCAACTTCCAAAATCTCTGAAGGATGCTTGACTCGCTTCCAGGCCATATCGGTGATGTGCAATAGACCGTCGATACCACCAAGATTAATAAAGGCACCATAGTCAGTAAGGTTCTTAACGATACCGCGAACGATTTGACCTTCTTCGATGGTTTTAAGTAGCTCTTCGCGCTCTGCGCCAAGCTCGTTCTCTACCACCGCGCGGCGAGAAACGACCACATTATTGCGGGCTTTATCAATCTTGATTACTTTCAATTCAAGATCGCGATTTTCTAAATAAGCCGAATCTTTTACCGGGCGTACATCCACCAATGAGCCGGGTAAGAAAGCACGCACGTTTTGTAAGGAAACAGTGAAACCACCTTTGACCTTGCCAGTGATCTGACCAACCACAATGTCTTCGTTCTCGTGGGCTTTTTCAAGCTCGGCCCAGACTCTGACGCGGCGCGCTTTGTCGTGTGACAATTTAGTGCGGCCATAGCCATCTTCGACACTTTCGATCGCCACTTCGACCAAATCGCCGATATTGACATCAAATTCGCCTTCTACTTTGGCAAATTGAGATAATGGGATTTCAGCTTCAGATTTAAGACCAGCAGTAACAGTGACGTAGTCACCATCAACAGAAACAACTTCGGCTTTGATAACCTCACCGACCGTCATTACGGTATCTTTGAGGCTCTCTTCGAACATTTCAGCGAATGATTCGCTCATAACTCTACCTTATAAAAAACACATCCGCCTTGCACGGCTGTGTGGGGTTAGCTCAACTCCTCGTCCGTCGAGGCTTGGCGTTAATTTAAAAGACCCAGAATTCGCGACACGACTTCATCTATGGTGAGATCGGAAGTATCCAAAACAGTGGCGTCTGAGGCCGGTTTTAGCGGCGACGTTGCTCTGCTTGAATCTCGGACATCTCGCGCCTGGATCGACTCTAACAGGCGCGCGAGGTTAACATCGAAACCCTTGCCTTTCAACTGATCAAAACGCCTTTGTGCTCTTATTTGGGCGCTGGCAGTCAAAAACACCTTATATTGCGCTTTTGGGAACACTACAGTGCCCATATCTCGTCCATCAGCCACCAACCCAGGCGCTTTTAGGCAGCGGCGCTGCATTAGCAGCAATGCTTCACGAACCTGCGTATTTGGGGCGATTTGACTGGCAATCTCACCAATTTCCTCCGTTCGCAGCGCGTCGGTGACAAATTCGCCGTTGATCTCGATTCGAGCCGAATCACCAGCTTGAATATGACACACCAATTCCATGTCTTTGGCTAATTGAACTAATCCCTCAATATCGCCCGCCGAAACTTGTTGGTCTTGCGCTAACCAGGCTAAGCCTCGATAGATCGCACCGCTGTCTAAATAGTGCCACCCCATATCAAGCGCAACTAGTTGCCCAATCGTGCCCTTACCCGAGCCACTCGGCCCATCTAAAGCTAATACTGGCAGAGCTTCAATCGACGAAGTCAATTCAGCCATCGATATCTAAACCGGCTCGATTGGCAAGTTCAGTAAAGTTAGGAAATGACGTCGCTACCGCTTCAGCTCCGTGAATCTCAACTGGTTCTGTTGCTACGCCGCCGGCAATCGCGAATGACATGGCAATTCGATGGTCGTGATGGCTTTGAATTTCACCGCCACCGAGTTCACCACCGGTAACGACCATCCCGTCTTTGTGTTCTTCAATCGAAACACCAAGGGTACGCAAGCCTTCAACCATAACAGCGATTCGGTCACTCTCTTTGTGGCGTAATTCCTCTGCACCGCTGATGGTGGTCACCCCTTCTGCACACGCTGCGGCGATACAGATAATGGGGAATTCGTCGATCGCCAGAGGCACCAGCTTAGGGTCTATCTCACAACCCGTTAAGCCAACGTAATTCACTTCAAAGTCAGCCACCGGCTCACCGCCAACTGCACGAGGATTATTCATACGAATATCAGCACCCATGGCTTTTAATATGTCGACAATCCCAGTGCGTGTTGGGTTTACGCAAACATGTTCCAAAATAATTTTTGAGCCCGGCATAATTGAAGCTGCCACCATAAAAAAAGCGGCGGATGAAATATCTGCTGGCACATCAATATCATTCGCAACTAATTTACCGCCACCTTGCACTTTCACAGTGGTGACTTGCTCATTAACACGCTCTACTTCACAGTCATAACCATAAGCTTTGAGCATTCGCTCAGTATGATCTCTGGTCGGAGCAGGTTCGGTAACAGACGTTTCGCCAGCGGCATACATAGCCGCCAGGAGCACTGCGGATTTAACCTGCGCACTCGCCATCGGCAATTTGTAGTTAATCGGCTCTAATGATTCAACACCTCGAATATGAATTGGCGGGCTACCATCGTCATCGGTTGCGGTACGCGCACCCATCGATGTTAAAGGCACGGTAACACGCCGCATTGGCCGTTTGGATAAGGACTCATCACCAACCAATTTAGAAGCAAACTGCTGAGCAGCAAGAATGCCGCACATTAGGCGCATTGCGGTGCCCGAGTTACCCATATCTAAATCAACTTCCGGCTCGCTCAAACCGCGCATGCCAACGCCTTTAATGGTTAGCTCACCATTATTCGGGCCATGCGCTTCTACCCCCATAGCGCGAAACGCGGCTAAGGTCGCCATCACATCTTCGCCTTCTAATAGTCCACGTATATGACTGGTTCCTTCAGCGAGTGATGAGAACATCACAGCACGATGCGAAATAGACTTATCACCGGGGACGCGTATCGATCCGGCTAATCCTCTCGACACAGGTCGACTGCTTAATCGTTGTTGGGTACTCATGCTTATTTTTATCGGTCTGGGCGAGCTGATTATAAATCAGCCTTTGTTCGCTTTCATAGCCTCTGCCTTAGTTAATAAGCCCTCATCGCGTGCCATTTTAGCCTGGCCGAAATAGTCCAAGATCGAGGCTTGATCAGCCTCGGCAATACGCTCGCGAATAAGCGCCAATTGTTCAGAATATCCATCGAGCGCGGCAAGAACCTGCTCTTTGTTAGTAATACAAATATCTCGCCACATCTCTGCATCGCTCGAAGCAATCCGCGTAAAGTCATAGAAACCTGCGGCCGCAAGCTCAAAGAGGCGCTCTCGATCTTTTCGTTGGTTTAAAAAATTCACCAAAGAGAACGCAATCACATGTGGCAAATGACTGGTTTTAGCGAAGATGGCGTCATGTTCCTCAAGGCTCATTAGCATAACCTTGGCACCGACCTGTCGCCACAGATCAATCACCTTGTTGGTACTTTGAGCGGATACCTCTTCAGTCTCAGTAACAATCACATGTTTTTGATCAAACAGGGCTTCGCGTGAGGCCATAACCCCTGAGTTTTCACCACCAGCAATCGGATGAGCCAGTACAAATTGTTGCAACAATTGCGGAACATGATCTGACAAAGCATGGTAAAGATCGGTTTTTACGCTGCCTACGTCAGTTAGTATTGCAGACTGTGGTATGTCGCCCTGAATTTCTTTTAACAGGGGTACCATGATCTGCATTGGCGTCGCTAAAACGATAAGTTCGGCTTGCGTCACCGCTTGCTTGGTTGGCAACATTTCATCGACCACGCCAGCCGCAATGGCTTGCTCAGCAGTCGATTTGGAACGGCATACACCAATAACCCGACGAGACAAATTTAAACGCTTGAGATCGCGCGCCAGTGAGCCACCGAGCAAGCCGGTGCCGATAATGCAGACCGATTCAAACATACTTAGAGGACGCCGACCGGATAAGAACCAATTAACTTAAAGAAAGCCGATTTTGACTTGAGATCCTCGAGCGCCTCGGCCACTTTAGGATTCTCAATATGACCAATTAAGTCGATAAAGAACACATATTCCCAATTGGTTTGGCGACTAGGACGCGACTCAATTCGGCTCATATCGACTCCAGCGTCGTAAAGCGGTTTCAATAACTCGAATAAGCTGCCAACTTTGTTCGGCGCACTAACCATAATGGTGGTTTTATCTTCACCGCTGGCCGCATAGCTGTTTTTGCCGATAATCAAAAATCGCGTGGTGTTATTACGCTCATCTTCAATGCCAGACGCCAAGATAGGAATCTCGTACAACTTAGCAGCCATATCGCCCGCAATCGCCGCTGCCTGATTATCTTGTGAGGCGATAATCGCGGCTTCAGCATTGCTATTAGCGGTGAGGATTTCAGCATCGGCTAAGTAGCGCTCTAGCCAGTCGCGACATTGCGCTAACGCTTGCGGATGGGCGTACACTTTTCGCACCGCCGTCAGGCCATCAGCATGGCTCAGCAGCTGATGATTGATCGGCAATTGCACTTCGCCACATACTTTTAGATCGGAAGAGGCAAAACAATCCAGCGTGTGCGTGATTACCCCCTCGGTGGAATTTTCGACGGGCACTACCCCAAATTGCGCTTTACCCTGCTCGACGACGCGAAATACATCAGCAATGGTTTTGACATCCACATTGTTGACCGCTTGGCCAAAATGCTTAAGTACGGCACCTTGTGTATAAGTGCCTTCTGGCCCAAGATAAGCAACCGTCATTGGCATTTCTGCCGCTAAAGACGTCGACATAATTTCGCGCATTAGGCGCACCATGTCGTCGTCGGAGACTAATCCATTAAGTTCTTCACGCAATGCCAGATTGCGATCACGCACGCGCCTCAACACTTGCGCCTCACGTTCAGGTCGATAGAAAGAAGCCGATTCGTCAACCGCGATTTTTGCCTTGGCAATGTCGGCCGCGACCAAGACGCGTTCTTGAATCAAGCGAATGATCTGCTGATCGCAGGCATCGATTCGTTTTCGTAATTCGATTAGTTCTGGTGAATCCGGCTGCGGGGTATCACTCATACCTTGTGTTTATTATTTGGCTTGTATGGCTCGAGCCAGCATGATGCCATCCAAAGAGCAAATTGTCTCTACTACACTGGCTCGAATTTTACTATCCACGTCCACTATCGTATACGCAATATCACCGCGAGACTGGTTCATCATGTCGTTAATATTCAAATTCGCTTCGGCCATAATAGTAGAGATCTGCCCTACCATGTTAGGAACGTTTTGATTACAAACCACAAGGCGATGATCGGTGCCACGCGATAGCGATACATTGGGGAAGTTGACAGAATTTGTGATATTGCCTTTCTCAAGATAGTCGCGCACCTGTTCGGCCACCATTACTGCGCAATTCTCTTCGGCCTCTTGAGTTGACGCACCCAAATGCGGCAAGCCAATTACCTGAGGCGATTGCTTGGTACGATTATTGGGAAAATCGGTGACATACGCGGCTAATTTTCCAGCGTCTAAAGCATCACAAATAGCTTCGTCGTTAACAATGCCGCCACGCGCTAAGTTGATCACCACTGAGGACTCTTTCATTTTGGCCACGTTATCGCGATTAATTAAATCACGCGTTGCATCTAGCAAGGGAACATGCACCGTTAAAAAGTCGACGGTGCTTAATATCTCGTCAACACTATTCGCGCGCGTCACCTTGGACGACAAATGCCACGCACCATCGACCGTTAAGCCGGGGTCAAAACCAATCACGCGCATACCCAAATCAATACAGGAATTGGCGACCATACGCCCAATCGCACCGAGGCCAACCACACCGATGGTTTTACCGGGCAACTCATAACCAGCGTATTTCTTTTTACCCGCTTCGACTAATTTAGAAACTTCGGCATCATCACCGCTTAGTGATTCGGTGTAACTAATTGCCTGACTTAGATTACGCGCGGTGAGAAACAATGAGGCTAATACCAATTCTTTTACCGCATTAGCATTAGCGCCCGGCGCATTGAACACCGGAATACCTAATGACGTCATCTTTTCTAGTGGAATATTGTTGACACCTGCGCCCGCTCGGCCTACCGCTTTGAGCGACTCAGGGATTTCCATATCGTGCATTTTGAAAGAGCGCAAAATAATGGCATCTGGGTTGGCTGTGTTATCAGCAACAGAGTAGCCCGCTTCTTTCAATCGATTTAAACCAATGTCAGCGATGTTATTTAAAGTCAGAATGTTGTACATGGTTTCAATTACCCGTGTTGAGCTTGAAATGTTTGCATAAATTCGATTAACGCTTTAACGCCTTCAAGCGGCATGGCGTTGTAAATACTAGCGCGCATACCACCGACCGAACGATGGCCTTTAAGGGCATGTAACCCAGCTTCGTGTGACTGCGCCAAAAAAGTTGCATCTAGCTCAGAGTCAGCCAAAATGAACGGCACATTCATGCGCGAGCGGTTCGCTACCGCCACTGGATTGGTATAAAAACCGCCAGACTGATCAATATAATCGTAAAGCAACTCAGCCTTGGCTTTGTTTTGCTCAGCGATTCCTGTGACACCGCCTTGTTGTTTGAGCCACTTAAAGACTCGGCCTGCCAGATACCACGCGAAGGTCGGCGGCGTGTTATTCATGCTATCGCTCTCGGCCATCACCTGATAATCCATTAACCGAGGCGCGTCATTAGGGAAATGACCGACCAAATCGTCGCGCACAATAACAATTGTAACGCCAGCCGGGCCGATATTTTTTTGCGCTCCGGCATAAATAACCCCGTAGTCAGACACATTGATGGACCGCGACAAAATCGTTGAACTCAAATCGGCACAAATTGGCACATCGGTCTCTGGCAGCGTATCAAACTCGACGCCGGCAATCGTTTCGTTAGGCGTGATATGCAAATACGCGGCATTCGAATTGCATTGCCACTCTGCAAAGTCAGGTACATGTTGATAACCACCATCGGAAGTATCGCAAACCACATTCACCTCCATAAAACGCTTGGCATCATTAATGGCTTTCTTACTCCAATGACCCGTGTGTGCGTAATCTGCCGATTCACCGCGGAATCTAAGATTGAGCGGAATCGCTGAAAATTGACCGGTAGCTCCGCCCTGCAAAAACAACACCTTATAGTTGTCTGGGATGCCTAATAAATCTCTGAGGTCTTGCTCGGCCTCGCTGGCTGCTTGCATAAATGGCTTACCGCGGTGAGAAACCTCCATCACCGAAGCGCCAGCGCCATTCCATTCCAATAGTTCTTGCTGAACTTCGTTTAGCACAGCTTCGGGCAGTGCTGCCGGGCCAGCACTGAAATTAAATACGCGACTCATGATTGTTTATTGCGGGCTTGGGAATCAGATGGTTAGTTCGGTCTAACATGCTGGAAAACAGGCAACTTGCTTACTTAGCGAGATAGGCTTTTAGCTAGCGAACGTAGGCGACCAACAAAATGATTTAATGATTAGAGCGTAGGCAGGATTTTACACAGAACCCATCAATTTCTCACCGTTTTTAGTAAAAACAAGTCGCTTTTAAAATGATTCCTGCGATTT
>CAYVYS010000001.1:99144-145011 GCA_964455815.1 uncultured Gammaproteobacteria bacterium | reverse complement strand
TTGCTACTGAGTATTTCTTTGAGCGGCCTAAGTTACTTAAGCGCCGTCACCCTGAGTTGTTCCACGCGCTTGAGGGTTTTTATCAACAAAACCATGCTCAGGCGAAACAGTCAAAAGCGAAGGCCAAGAGCCAGCACAAATAAGCTTAATAAGCCTATAAAATCGCCGAACCCCAGTAATTATAGGCGGCGATTTTTGGGCCGGGGATGTAGCCTTGCTCTAGGTTTTGGATCTTAAATTGAGCGCCGCTGATCAATTCTTCGATGGGTTTATTTAGATGGCAGCCGCCGGCGATTCGTCGCCAAGCTGGGTTGATGCGCTGCTGCCATTTTTGCACTGAAGCATCGATTGCTTGGCCGTGCTCACAAAAGAGCAGCTTACCGCTCGGTTTAAGCACTCGTCGCATTTCGCTCAAGGCGGATGACTCATCGTCAATGGTGCATAAGGTGTAGGTGAGTACCACTGTATCCATGCTGTTGTCTTCAAGCGGAATTTGCTCGCTGCCTAAATTCAACCATTTCACAGTCAAGCCACTTTCAGCAATGGGCTTGCGGGCTTTTCGGCGCATGCCATCTGAAGGTTCCAAGCCCCACAACTGCTCTATTTTTTGGGGTTCATAGTGCTTGAGATTCAAGCCAGATCCCATGCCAATCTCCAGCACATTGCCCCAGGCTTGAGGCACAACTTTTGCGCGCTGTTTTTCAACGGCTTTCATACCACAAGCGCAATTAATCAAATGTGGTAAGACATTGTTTCGATAAAAACTCATGCAAATAGAGTAATGCATTGCCTAGGCAAAGACACTAAATTTTTAGCAAGACTCGAGCATCTCCTGCTGCAAACGACTACACTTCATCTATGAGTGATCAGGCATTATTAATGCTAGCCGATCTGGTTTTAGCCCTGCATATTGGGGTCGTGATTTTCGTGGTCACTGGGCTACTAGTGACTGTGATCGGCGCTTTTTTTAAATGGGCTTGGGTCAGAAACCCCTGGTTTCGTTACACTCACTTAGCTTGCATCATTGTGGTTGTAATGCAGGCATGGGCTGGTGTGGTGTGCCCTTTAACTACGCTGGAAATGTGGTTGCGCGGCCTTGCTGGGGCGCAAACATACTCTGGTTCTTTTATTACCTACTGGATGAGTGAGTTACTTTATTACGATTGGCCTGCCTGGGTTTTCACCTTGATCTATACCGGTTTTGCCAGCCTTGTGATTGCCAGTTGGCTGTGGGTTCGGCCTCACTCGTTTCGTTCTATTTAAACTCGGCTTGTAAAGGGATTCACTGGTGTACGAGCACTTCGCATGGTTTACTCTTGCCATGCTTTTTGTAGATTGGAATTAATCATGTTGACCTTACGTCTGCTTGCTGTATTGCTCATCACCTTCCCGCTAGTTCTGGCGAGTGAAGAAGTTAACTTTGTTGAGTACCCGACTTATTCTGCTCACGTGAATAATGTCAGCATCGCCTATCAACAGTTCGGCGAGCAAAATGATGAAACGATTTTATTGGTCATGGGCTTGGGCGCTCAGCTGATTCACTGGGATGACGATTTTGTTCTTGATCTCGTTAACGCTGGCTACCGAGTTATCCGCTTTGATAATCGCGATGTTGGCTTTTCCCAGAAAATGTATCTAAGTGACGAACCAGGCTTTATGACCGGTATTCGTTTTAAACTCGGCTGGAGTTTAAACGCGCCTTACAAACTCGACGATATGGCCGCTGATGCGATTGGATTATTGGATCATTTAAAGGTTAAAAAAGCACATGTTGTTGGTGCATCGATGGGCGGCATGATTGCGCAGATTATGGCCGCGAATTACCCAGATCGAGTTGCTACGCTGACGTCGATCATGTCGACTTCAAGCGCTGCGCATTTACCGGCTGGCGACATCGAGGTGCAACCTAGGCCGAAGGATATTACGCGTGAACAACATATTCGCGATGCCACGGCGTTTTGGAAAGTCATGGGCGGGCAGAGAAATAATTATTCAGATGAGCAATGGTGGGCAGTTAACGCACGCGGCTATGATCGCATGTATTACCCACCTGGGTTCTCTCGCCAGCTGTGGGCGATTCTGGATTCTGGCGATCGAGTCGATTTGCTCAAAACCATCCAACAACCCACTTTGGTTATTCACGGCAGCGCTGATCGCTTATTACCGCTGGCTGGTGGTGAACATACCGCAGAACTAGTCAGCGGCTCCAAACTCGTTGTTATTGATGGCATGGGGCACTATATCGACAAGCAAAGCAAACCACAGATCGTCAAGGAAATTCTTGGATTAATCGAAGGCTAGAGTCGCACCTCGTGGCGCTTGGCTAAGTCGTCTAAGCCAAACTCGATTAACTCTGCCAATACTTGCAAATCGATTCCACCGAGACTCTTTAAATACAAGCAAGATTTACCCAGCTTATGAGGCCCAAGCCTTTTTAGTAGTGGCTGACAACCTTTATAGCCAGGCATGATGTAAATCACCGGCCCGCTTTTTCGAACAGAGAAACCGGTCGCGGCAGATTCGCCTTCATCTCCATTGGCTCGGTTATAAGTGTACTCTCCATAGCCCACAATGCTCGCGCCCCACATCCTCGGTTTACACTTGGTAGTCGCTTTGAATAACTTGGCTAAAGTGTTGGCGTCTTTGCGAGCGGCAGCGGGTTCTATGTTATTGAGATAATCCGTGACACTTGCCGTGTTTTTTGCGGTTTTTAGCTTAACTTTCTTTGGCATTAGCCTTCCTGCAAATTTAATGAGCCTTTGTTTAGATTGGTATTTAGGGGCTTACGGGTATCCACCACCACCGTCTCGGAAATTTTGTCATGAATAGATTGACGATTTGCATCCCAGTAAATCTGCACAAACCCAAGTAAACCGGTCGCAATACCAGCGCTATAACCGCCATAGCGTTCAAAGCTCTGCCATAAGGTTAAAGGCTGCGCATCGATTCTAACTACTTGGGCACCAAATAGCTTTTTTCCGATGGTGCGGCCTTCAAACAAAGCGGTTGCGAAAGTAAAGTAAAAGGCTGCCCAACCTAAACCTAAACCAAGCTCTAAGCCTTTTTCATCTAGCCAGTCAAAAACATCACGTGATTGAGATTCCGATGTTTGCGCCGCAATCACTTCGGCAGATTCAGCGTCGGATTCAATAAAAAAGCTGGCGACAAGCACTAAAATACTGATCGCCATTATCGAGGCCAGCAAGGGTTTCATCATCCGCTGTGAGAGTAACGCTGAACGGTTACGCCAGGCCATTGCGCAGGCAAGTAATACGAATACCGCGAGAATTTCAGCACTGAGTAAAGACAGTAAAAGCACGATTAGTACATCAACCAACATTGCTCCTGATCGTTTACCGGGGCTAGCTAAGGCTTTACCCAATAAACTTCGATCCACCGTGAAGGCGTAGGGTGTGACATAGTTTCGAGTTTCTGACTTCATGTTATAAGAGCTGGTAAGCTGGGCTTCACAATCATCGCGAGAGTATTGTGCCTTGGCGTTTGTCTAATTTCTAGCATTGCGTCTACGCAAAAATTAGGCGCTCCCCGCTACTTTAGTGTACATTATGTCAAACATTTAAAGAGTGAGATTCCTAGATGACATCGGCTTTGCGCGCCATACCAGGTGAAACCGGCTTACCTTTGTTCGGCCATACTTTGCGGTTTATGCGCGACTGCAATGCGCTGTTCAACGAGATGCACGCCAAATATGGCTCGGTGTACTACAACAAATTTCTAAGCTACCGCGCCGTGCACTTGCTCAGCCCTCAGGGCAATGAGTTTGTGTTGCTTGATCGGGAGAATAATTTTTCCAGCCGCCTGGCCTGGAATCGTGCCTTAAAGGCACTCTTCCCAAATGGTTTGATGCTGCGCGATGGGGACGATCATCGCTACCATCGACGCTTGATGGGCGCGCCATTTAAAGCCGCAGCTTTGGAACTCTATGTTGAACGAATGAATGTGGATGTCGCCAGTCGCATTTCATCCTGGGGGCTACTAAAAGATTTTACGTTTTACCCAGCGATTAAAGGCCTAACCTTAGATTTGGCAGCTAATATTTTTATCGGCGAAGAATTAAACCAAGAAGCCGATCGAGTTAACCAAGCGTTTGTTGATTTGGTTAATGCGTCTTTAGTATTAGTTCGTTATCCGATACTTGGTAACAAATATCATCGAGGAATCAAAGGTCGCGCTTACTTAGAGGATTACTTTCGATCGCGTATCGCGCAGAAAAAAGCCTCGAACGACTCGGATATGTTTGCCGAAATTTGCCGCGCCGAGGGCGATGAAGGCGAGCGATTCAGCCAGCACGACATCGTAGACCATATTATCTTTTTAATGATGGCAGCGCATGACACCACCACCAGCTCCTTATCGAGCATTTGTTTCGCACTGGCTAAGCACCCTGAATGGCAAGCGCAAATCCGAGCTGAGATTCAGGCAGTAAATTCGTCACAATTATTGTATGGCAATATGGCGAATTTCAAAACCGCTGGTTTGGTTCTTAAAGAGGCGCTGCGACTTTATCCACCCTTGCCCACCATTCCGCGAGCCGCCGTAAGAGACTGCGAGTTTGAAGGTTTTAAAATTCATGCCGGTGACCAGGTTATGGTCAGCCCATCTTTTACGCATCGTATGTCGGAGATTTGGCTCGAGCCAGACAAGTTTGATCCGCAACGCTTTGACGAACATCGTGCTGAAGACAAAGCTCATCGCCACGCCTGGATTCCTTTTGGAGGCGGAGCGCATAAATGTTTGGGAATAAAGTTCGCCGAACTACAAATTAAACTGCTGTTATTTCATCTACTTAAAAATTACCAGATCAGCGTACCAACTGGCTACGAGATGCCTTATCAACCCGCGCCAATTGGCAAACCAATCGATTCACTGCCACTAACTCTTAAACCAATTATTCCTCGGAAACCGTAATCGTATAAGCCGGATGTTTGATTGCACCAACAGTGGCTTCAACATCTAGGTTTTTACCATTACGAATAATCTTAAAGGTGTAAGTGTCGCCAATTTTCCAGTTATTTACGATATTGTGATAAGAATCCTTACCTTTTTTCTCGTCAATTCCAACTAAGCTGGAATCACCAATAGCGGTAACGATATCACCGGTTTTTAAACCGGCTGCTTCGGCATTTTGCCCAGGAGTAATACAAGTCAGTAGCACACCAGATTCAATGATTTTGATGCATATGCCAAGGAAAGGTTTATCACTGGCAGGTTGAGAAACGGTGATCTCGCTCTCGCCGCTCACCTTTAAAAGTTTTTTTGCTAAAAAGCTAATTTCGAGTTTGAGCTCTTCTTCACTATAACCGGCCGAAACAGATGTATTCAGTGAAAGTAAAAATAATGTTGCAAAAATAATGGTAATCGATCTCATTGGTTTACCTCATAGTCGACTTTTATTCGGGTTGGTGACGCTTTGATAGTACAAATCGTTTAATTCATTCAAAGTCTCGACCCGTTCGTTCCATAACGCTTGAATTCGTTGTGGACGTTCAGATCTTTGTGGTTCAAGCTCGACAATCAATTGATCTAGATAGCTCAAGCGCCAAACCAGGCGTTCGATCGACGCCCGACTAACAGCGTTTAACTGACGGTTTTGCTGGGCAACTTCTTGCACAACTTGCTCTAGCCCACGCGAATGAGCCATTAGTTCATTGATGCTTGCCTGCATTTGCTCATATTGGTTCGATTGCGAATTAGGCTGACCCAACATAAACACCGCAACCACACCAACAAAAGCAATTGACGCAGCCAAGGCATAAACTGCCCCGGCTAACGACGCCGATTTTTTTGGTTTAAGTACAACCGTCTCAGCCTGCAAACGAGCTTGTATATAGCTCCAGGCATCGGGCGGCGGCGCGCTATCGATCGCACCGACTAGCGATGCACCAACAGACTCAAGCTCACGCAAATTATGCTGACACTCCAAGCATTGACTGACGTGTTTGGCGATAGAGCCTTCAGCGAGATGAGAGCCTTCAGCAAGATGAGAGCCTTCAGCCAGATGAGAGCCTTCAGCCAGATGAGAGCCTTCAGCCAGATGAGAGCCCTCAGCCAGTAAAGAGCCTTCAGCCAGTAAAGAGCCTTCAGCC
The DNA here is from genome assembly GCA_964455815.1 of uncultured Gammaproteobacteria bacterium. Classification (GTDB taxonomy): domain Bacteria; phylum Pseudomonadota; class Gammaproteobacteria; order Arenicellales; family Arenicellaceae; genus Arenicella. The sequence goes on along the minus strand of CAYVYS010000001.1, from coordinate 138,904 downwards.
AGTAAAGAGCCTTCAGCCAGTAAAGAGCCCTCAGCCAGTAGAGAGCCCTCAGCATCATCGCGCAAGTCCATCAATTGCTGCCAGCTGGCATGTTGTTTAGTGGTCATAGTGCAACCTCCAAATTTTTGGCTCGCTCACGCAAAAAGTTCAGCGCTCGCGCCACCACAGACTTTGAATAACTTGGCGTTTTATCAAGCATTTGTGCGATTTCCTGATGCGTATAGCCCTCAACTTCTTTGAGCCATAAAACAAGTCGCATCTCATCAGGCAATTTCTTCAACAGAGTTGAGAGCTCTGCTAGATCAGCTTGCCTAAAGGTGAAATCTGCATTCGCATAAGGGTAAAAGTGATGATCCGACGAATCGGCATGAAAGCCTTCTTCATCAGATGACACAACTACCTTATGCTTTTTGTGTTTGCGCAAATACATCAAACTTTCGTTTACTGCGATTTTACGTAACCACAAGCCCAATGGTGCGCGACCCTCATAAGAAGGCAAATTTCGCAAAAAATTGATGAAGGCGTTATGTAACACGTCTTCCGCACATTGTGGGTTTTGACAAATACCAAGCGCTAAGGTGTAAACAGCACGTGTGTAGGTACGATACAAAATCGCCTGTGCACGATCGTCTCCGCGTTTTGCGCGCTGCAAAACTTGATCATCAACCACTTGTGAAAAGCGGTTGTACTGCACGTTGTCGTGCGAAGTCGATTGCGTTACACCCTGCATACTTAGATTAGGATGCGGGAACTATTTCGAAGGTCGCAATTTCTGGCAAAAATTTAAGGCTTTATTCCAGCTAGAGTGATCAGACCAATAGCACAATGGCCGAAACAAAGGTCATTGTGATCACAAAACGGCGAAACCACACTTCGTTAATGCGTTTTACTACGAGCAACCCTAAGTAAATGCCAAGCCCAACCAGGGGTAGAAATAATATGGTTAAGAACAAAGTTTGCCAGTCAATGGTTTGCCAAACACCCACATGAAATGGCACTTTGAGTAAATTAATCGTTAAGAAAAACCACGCGGCTGTACCTAGAAATTCGCGCTTAGGAATTCGCATTGCCAGCAAGTACAGCGCAATTACCGGCCCTCCCAGATTGCCGACCATGGTAGTAAATCCACCAGAAACACCCATGGAAGGTGCAAACCCGCGCCAAGAGGGAACACGCACTGAAGCTCTGAATTCCTGCCAGATCATCAGCGTGACACAGATTAAAATAATGATCGCCATTAACATTTGAAAAACCGCATCATTGATTTTGGTGCCGGCATAAGTACCAATCAATACGCCCATAAACGCAGTTGGTATTAGCTGCCGCAGCATCGACCAATTGGCATCACGCCGATAGATAACTACCGCAAACAAATCAGCGAAGATCAATAGTAAAAGCAAAATACCGGTGGAATCGCGGCTGCCAAACGCCAACGCCATCATTGGCACGCTCAGCATACCTGCACCGTAAATACCAGCTTTGCCCATGCCAGATAAAATCGCCACCAGAATCAATACGCCCATTTGCAGATTTGACACGCTAAATCCAATTAGATCAGCCATGTGCGCTCGCGCAATATTCGAGAAATAATTTGAAAGACAAAACTGGTCTTATTCCTTTAGTGAGGCATGGCGGAGGCGAGTTCTCGCTCAACGATTTGTTCGATCACCAAATCGGGCTCATAGGTCTCGATCAACTGCCTCAACCTAAACCTAGAGAACGGCTGGCGCACAACATATATCTCTCCCACTCTTTGACTAATAAATGGAATCAAGTTGGCGCTAAAAGAATCACCGATCAGGAAAACGCGGGTAGCACTCGACTCACAACGGCTAAGGCTGACATTCCAGCGAACTCGTTGCGCGGATTTTGGCTGTGCGCAAACGAGCAAATCCGTTTTCGCCTCGACCGAGCTCAACGCTTTATCTAAGCCAATATATTTAGCCAAATCACCCGAATATATTGTTGTTAAATAGAATTGCTGTTTTGGCAAATCAGCGATTTCTATCTCAGGGTTCGTTTCTGACAAACTAGCAAATAAATCTTCTGCGACTATATTGGCACCAACTTGACTCCAATGCGTATCGTTTTTTAAATACAGCTCGTAGTCACTATTTCTATTTGGATGCTTGGCGAATAGTTCATCAGAGTAAATATGCACAGATCGAGTATCGTCAGGGACTTCTGATTTAAAGAACTCCAGGCTGGCATTGATATCCGTTAGGCGAAATTTTTTCGGCAGATACTCAGGGTAAACCGTCATTTTATTGGCTGCCACGATGTACCGATAAGCGATGCCTTTCTCCTTAAGCCACCGATTTAACCGCCCGCTAGTACGTGCTCGGTGGACAAGACGTTTGCGCACCAAGTCAGTGCCATGTTGTTGCTGACGCAATAGCGGGTCAAAAATTTTTAGGAATAACCAGTTCTCCTCACCGCGAATCACAGAGCGTGATGGTGACTCACCCAAGTTCCACATTAAACTCTGATGCCAGTCGATAAAATTCTGACGCAGACCAAAGTGATCATTTGTGTAGTCGTTTAAGCCCGTGAAATACTCCTTATCTGGAAGAGCGCTCGGCCAATCAGGTAGGGGCGCGAGTGTTCGTTTTTCCAACGATGACTCAGATTGATTCGGTGTCATTATATTGATCAACATGGGCATGCTGATCAATACAAAGAACCCCAGACACAAGGCTCTAATTATTAGAGTTTTAATCATAGATCAAAGGTTTAACAAGGCCATCATTAAAAACGAAAATAAATAAACGGGTTATGAGTCGTCACCGCCAATTGCATTATGGCGAGCAACAGACATAGACAAACAAATAGACCATAGCCGATTCGAGTAAAACTTGAAAACCTTTGAAATCCATCGACGAGGCTTTGACGAACACCCGTTAAGTTCATACTAAAAATTAAGCCAGCGGTCAGTGCAAACAACACTTCTATATTAATCGCATCGATAATCTCAAAGGGAATGGCAGTAAATTCATTGGCGAACATTCTCCCCAAATATGCCACCGCATCGCCTAAGTTCTCTGCTCGGAAAAACACCCAGGAAACCAACACAATCAAGATCAAATAAATGTGTTGCACCGGGCGCCATAAAACGGTGAGTAATCTTGCCAGACCAAGCCTCTCAATCACCAATACCAAACCGTGAAAAGCACCCCAAACCAAAAAATTCCAGCTCGCGCCATGCCATATTCCGCAAAGCAAAAACACCATACACAAATTCAGATAGGTGCGAAATGGAGAAATTCGATTCCCGCCTAAGGGAATGTAAAGGTAATCACGAAACCAGCTTGAAAGTGAGATATGCCAACGCCGCCAAAAATCTTGTAAAGAGCGCGCGATATAAGGGTAGTTAAAGTTCTCGAGAAATCGAAAACCAAACATCCGCCCCAAACCGATGGCCATGTCGGAGTAACCTGAGAAATCGAAAAAGATTTGCAAGGCATACAGCAAGATGCCAAGCCAAGCGATATGCGTAGGAATGCTCTCAATCGGCGCCGAAAAAATGATATCAACAACCGCACCCAGCGGATTGGCGATCAACATTTTTTTGGCCAGACCAAGGCTAAATCGTTCTGCACCTGATAAGAAGAGCGAGGCCGATACTGTTCTCGAACCAATTTCCTGAGCGATATTCTTATAACGCACAATCGGCCCGGCAATGAGCTGAGGAAACAGAGAAATATACAAACCTAATCTAATCAGATTTTTTTGCGCAGCGATCTCCTTGCGATAAATATCAATCAAATAAGAGATTGCCTGGAAGGTGAAAAAGGAGATCCCTAATGGAAGATGAATATCACCGAGATCCCAACTTGGCAAGCTAAGGAGTTCCAAAAGTACGTTGATGTTATCAACGAGAAAGTTTGCATATTTAAATGCAATCAAAATGCTTAAGTTAAGCGCAACCCCAACGCTAAGGCCAACTAAGGCAGAGCGCGCTCTTTCAGCTGTAATACCACGTGCTATCAACATGCCAAAAACATAGTTGATACCAATCGAAACCAGCATCAACAGTACATAAAAGTCCTCTCCCCACGCGTAGAACAACAGGCTCGCGAATAACAATAAGACATTCTTCGCCGCTCGCGGTGTAAGGAAATACAAGCCGATCAAGCAGGGCAAAAAATAGAATAGAAAAATGGGAGAAGAGAAAACCATTGTTTACCGCAAGTGGCGGATTGTTTTAGCGCGCTTAGGAGAGAACCAAGAGATTATGTCAAAGCCATGAATACTTGGCGAGGTGATTTATCTTTAAGTTGATTTCAGCTCAAGCAAGTATTGATTTTTCGAAAACGTAACTTCGATATTATCTGCGCTGAGAACAAATTTTCGCGGAGCATTGACCACAATAAGAAGTTCAATTTAAGACCCAGGTTCGTGAGGTTTATGGCTGTAGCGAAGTCGACTCAATGACAGTTCGCCGCGCAGCACAGGATCATGAATGGCAAGCGTTCAATGGACTAAATTTTGAAACCAAAGAAAATATTACTGAAGTTTCAGCTCAGCATTTGCCCATTAGAAACCAGCTCGAGGATCAACTAAATTTTGCTAGCACAGGAGAATTTACATTGGCCGGCAGAAAAACAGACCAAATCGAAATCGCTGGCAAGCGCGGTTCATTGGCAGAAGCGAATGCGATTCTCAATAAATTCGGGGGTTTGGTCGACGGCGTAGTGATCTTCCCTGAACAGGATCGCGCTGCGCCCCGTTTAGTAGCACTAGTGGTTCTCAAGGCTAATTACCCAAGCCAAAATTTACGCAAGCATATGGCTAAGCACCTGGATGCAGCGTTTGTGCCGTGCCCTATTTTTCAAGTAAAAAACCTGCCAAGAGAAGAGAACGGCAAACTAAGCAAACAGAAAATCACGGCTTTGTATCAAACTTTACTGCGCCAATAGCCAGTTCAGGCAGAGCTACTTCACGCACTAACACTTTAGAAACCAGGATAGCCTGTGAATAAACTGCCGAAACAAAATCTTGCTCAAAATTGGTGTTGCCAGCACCTTCATTCTCGCAACCAGCTGGCAAGCCCAACTCTTTCAAACACGGGTCATCAAGCAAACACTGTTGTTGAACTCTCGCACTTAACACCGAGATTCCAAGACTCTTGCAATAAGCTTCTTTGCTAACCAAAAGCCGGGTATGGAATTCATTTAGTTGTTGCTCGGATTGCAATCCCTTTGCAAAAGCCAGTTCCTGCTCACAGCAAAATAGAGCTGCCTTATCATGGCTCCAGTTAGATTTGATATATTCAATGCCCGCGCCAAATTTAGCTTCACTAAGACCAACTAACAAAATTTCGTTGCTATAACTGATACTGACATTGACGATGTGATCACCAATTTTGACCAAGGGCGGCGACTCCTCAGATTCGATCACTTTGTATGCTCGGCTATAAGAACTTTCCACTGCATACCGAAGCAGTAGTCTGCCGCTCACAAATCTGGCCAAACGTCGAGGTTTCATCGAGGCAGCTTTGACCTGCTGAAAATCATTATGGCGAGGGAGCAAATCATGCGCTAGCTCACCATTTAGCTAATACGAAAAATAGAGATCGATTTGACTCAAAAGAGAAGACTAACGTTTCATGAAGATTAACTATGATTCTAGATACTACAGGTCTCACTTAAAAAGCAAAATAAGAGTACCCGCTACTGATTCCATGATTATATGTTGCCTTGATCAAACCCTTGCTTCACTATAGCGAATAAGTTTCCCAGATGGATAAGCGATGAAAATTCTGGTTCTGTTGGTGGTGTTGTGTTTACTGCCTCTACCGGCGATTCATGCCGATAGCATTGAGGATAGTCTTAATGTCTACGGGGTTTTTCTGCCTAAGAAGAAAAACTCGCATATTCAGATTTACGATTGCGGTGACAACACGCCTTGCGGAAAGGTTGTTTGGATCAACCCCGAAAGCCTCGAAGAAGGAGTGACACCAGAATCAGCCGTCACGAAAGTCGGCAAGAAGGTATTAGGAATGGTGATTCTTGAAGGTTTTAGCGCTCGTCAAAAAGATTGGCGAGGCGGTACTATTTATGATCCTGAGGCAGATAAGACTTATAAATCTCGCCTTAAGCGTTTGCCGGATGGCTCCTTACAAGTAAAAGGTTGTATCGCATTCTTGTGCCAAACTCAGGTTTGGACTGAAGCCGCCTCTGAACAAAGCAATAGCAACTCCCAATAGTCAGCAATTGTTGAACCTTTTTTACATTTGACGAAACTTAAGGTTAAACAATTAGTATTTATGAGGGCTCCTATGCGAGTTGAAGCACCACGTTTAGCGTTCGATTTTCGTTGCACGGACATTTATGGCAAACCATTTCAGTTAAGCAAGCTGCGTGGCCGCCGTGTTGTTTTGTCATTTTTTCGCGATGCAGCATGCCCGTTTTGCAACTACCGAATTTATGAATTGACCCGCAATTACTATAAATGGAAGGCGTCTGGCGTAGAAACTATCGTGGTCTTTAGCGATACCTCTGATCAGGTACGAAAGTATGTGGCAAATCGCCCGCGCCCTTTTAAAATGATTTGCGACCCGAATCTGAAATTATATGATCGTTATGGTGTTGAAAAATCTGCTTCAGCCTTAGTTAGAGCATTAATCACAGGTTTGCCTGAAATTGTTCGCGGCTTTTTAACTGGCGCGCGCCCCAGTAATAATCCTCATATGACGATAGTGCCAGCTGATTTTTTAATCGATGTTGACGGCACAGTGATAGACACCTGGTATGGCCGTAATACGGCAGACCATATCCCAATGGAGCGCTTGATGGAGTTTGCCAATATTCGCGATACCAGCCAGGTTAAATTACTAGCCAGCTAAGCTTTGTTTCATTAGCTCGTCTTTGTTTCATATTCAACCTGGTTAAAACGCGCGAACTCCTGCAACGCGGTTTGCAATGGCTCATCAAATTTTAATTGGTAATTTGATTCCGGCCATATCTTGCGCACCGTTATCGTACCTTGCTTGCGATCCACATTGGCATCTAAACGAGCAATTAATCGAGTACCTTGTAGCACTGGCAACACGAAGTAGCCGTAGCGGCGTTTGGCCTGCGGCACGTAGCATTCGATTTGATAATCAAAATCAAAGAATCGATGTACACGTTGCCTCTGAATAAGCAGATTATCAAACGGTGAAAGTATTTTTATTTTACTGCGAGCAATGCGTTTACTAAGAAGTAGCTCAAAGTCGTGTTTGGCGAAGAATCGATCATTGCCAAACTGAACTTCGACAAGGGCGCCTTCTTTGCATAGTTCCTTACAACGCTGCGTAATTTTACTCGCCAACCCTTTGCGCAAATATGCCATTTCACGCGCGGTGCCTAGACCCTGCGCCAATAAGAACCGCTCAATAAGATAATCGATAAACTCAATTTCACTTGGCTGACTGGTATCGATCTCAGGTGGTAAAACTCGCTCAGTCAGATCAAACACTTTTTGAAAGCCATCACGGCGAACTACCATTAGCTCTCCTTCCATGAACAATCTCTCGAGCGCCAGTTTAGCCGGTTTCTTATCACCCCAGCCTGAACCTACAATCGAGCGAGCCTGATCAAAATCACGCGCTTTCATCGACCCGCGCTCTTTAATCATATCCAGTACCAAGCGGGCTTGCTTAGGGTCTTTGTCATACCAATGCTTACCACCTGCGGCGAGCTCTGCTTTCTTTACCAGTGAAAATCGGTAGTCTTCAATGGGTAAAAATGCCGCTGCATGCGACCAGTACTCGAAAGCCAGTTGCTTCTCGACCGCCTGATCAAGCCAGTTTGCTTGATAGGCTGGCTGGCGCGACCAAAGCACATGATGATGTGCCCGCTCAACCACCGAAATGGTATCAATTTGAACATAGCTTAACCGCTTAAGGATGCGATTTACTGCGGTAGCTCCACGACCATATTGCTTGGCTGAATAGATTCCCTGGCTCGCGACAATAAGTCGGCGAGCTTGCTCAGGGCTGAGATTGATCATAGAGTTGGAGAGTCGGCAAACTGCGCTGAAATCGCTCTAAACATCGATTCGGTCTCTGCAAAGCGAGTTAAAAAGTCTGGATCTGCCGAAGTTTTTACAATAACTAATTGGCGATCTGGCTGCATCCAAATGTACTGCCCATATACACCGGCGGCTAGAAAGACTCCTCGAGTTCGTTCTGGCAACCAGAAATGCCAGCTATAGCCGCGGCCAGCGTAGTTTTCCTGTCCTGATTGATGCGCCGGGCTGGCGGGCTGATCTAAAGATTGCAGCAATTGAGCAGGTAATCTTGCGGGCCCATCACCAATACCATTGAGCGCATCAACGTAGAATTGCCCGAAGCGAGCGTAATCTCGCAGACGAGCATTTAAGCAACAATATCCCAGCGCCTGGCCCTCAGCTCCCGGTGCGTGCTGCAGCCAGGTTGCTTCCGCTTCCATGCCAAATTCTTGCCAAATTTGCTCGCTGATTATTTCAGCTAAACCCTGTTTATAAACGCCTCTTAAGACCGCCGATAACACATGACTATTGGGCGAAATATAATGAAAATCAGTAAACTCTGGGCGCGTTTTCTTAAATGGCTTTAGTAGCGAATCAGGGTTGCGACGCAAAGCAAAGCTGTTTAAAAAGAAGGGGCGAATGTCAGAATCATCGGCTACATAATCTTCTCTAAATTCTATCCCGGTCGACATTGCCAATAGCGCTCTTATTGAACTGCGACCATAGTCTGTACCCTTGTATTGTGGGGCATATTTTTCCGCAACGTCATCCAGGCTCTCGATCAGCCCTTGCTCTAGCGCAAACATGATGGCCGTTGCAACAAAGCTCTTTGCCACCGACCACGAGGTAAACCGCGAGCTTTCATCGGCGCCCAAACGATATTGCTCGTGATGAATTACGCCTTGATGGATTACTACCAGACCAGTGGTTTTCGATTCACTCAAGAATTGCTCTAGGGGCTTGTTGGCTTGTCGATGCTGAAGTTCTATTTCGTCAATTGCTAAGCTCTGCGAATCGGCCACTTGCGTAAATTCGCGCACCGGCTTATCGCCTTTTCGAACCCAGCGATACGGCACAAACGATTCCATGTTGCGAAACGTTTCTGCAAATTGAGTGGGATCTTGCAGTGCTTGCAGCTTTGATGGCGAGTACGTTGCCCATGGCCGAAAAAACCATAGCGCCGCCGCAACAATAATAATCAGGACTAAAATGAAAATGATTTTTAAGGCTTTCATTACTCGCTCTACTGTAAAAGATTGATGTTTATTGTCGTTGCCAAACTAAAATTTGGTTATTCGCTGGCATAGCATGATCTTTCAGTAAATTAAAACCAGCCGCATTGGCTAAGGGTTCAATAAAATCAATATCGCGAATACCGCTGCCCTCTCCTCGATCTCGCAGACGCTGATCAAACTCGAGGTTCCCTTGACTGGTAAACTGACCGTGATAACTAAACGGTCCATAAACGATCAAAATCGCATCGCCGCTTGTTACCTGTGGTAAGCCAGAAAAAAATTGCTGAATGTCACTCTCACTCATAATGTGAAAGCTGTTAGCGGTATAGACTGCTCGATACTGACGTGGCTCGGCTAACCATTGCGGCTGATTGACATCTAATTCGAATGGCGGCAAAGCATTGGCTACCTGGGCATTATTCAGTTGTGCTTTAATGCCTTCAAGAAACTGCGCCTGATCACTGGTTTGCCAGCGCAGATGGGGCAAAGCACTAGCAAAATAAACGGCATGCTGAGCGGTTCCGGAACCAATTTCCAGCACCTCATCGATATCATGCAAATAAGGTGTTATCACCTCTAGAATAGGGTCTTTGTTGCGTTCACACGGTTCACAAAAGGGAATAACCGTTGTCATTAATCGCACTCAATAAAAAAGTCAGGTGACTCCTTATAACCTGTTGATATAAGGTGCGCAAGCACAGGCTTAAACCTCAGTCGTAACCAAGCTGCTCCTTTACTTTGTCACGCAGATGGCTTTGTAGCATTTCCAAGGCAGAATCGACATCTGCTGCCGAGACGCTTTCATCTCCCCAGGCGTCAATCATCTCGATTTCCAGCTCATCACCATTTGGAAACGTGCATACCACCGAGTTATCGATCTTATTCGCAACCACTTTGATTGAAGACATTTTCTAAACTCTTATTTATAGTCGCCTTCCTAGCGAGACCCCGTTACCCTGATTGCAAGCAGTGTAAAAAAACTACCAGGCATTGCCTATAGTCCAAATAGACGAGGTGGTTTATTGCTGCAAATCAGGGAATAAGTTCACTGCATTGCCGCGCAGAATTCGATGTCTGATCTCCTTCTTATCCTTGCGATCGGTTACCAACAGGATCTTCGCCAGCGAAGCGCCAATGTGATAGAACGGCCAATCGGTGCCAAACAGTAGACGTTTGCCACCGCTTCGCTCAATTATCTGATTCAGTTTTGTCACGCCCTGCCCTTGTAAACCCAGCCAGGCATTTGAATATCGCAGCATTAGTTCAAGCATGGCATCACCATCGCGGGCGCCACCATGACCGAGGATGAAATTGAGCTTAGGGAAATTTTTGAACGCTGCTTCATAATGACGAGGCATGGCATAAGGATGCGATGATTCCGGTTCAATACCAGCCCGGCCGCCGTGAAAGAAAACTACCACATCATTAGCTTGAGCGACTTCGTATATCGGCATTAGACTAGCGTCATCGGGGAAGAATTTTTGCATTGGCGGATGCAACTTCATTATTTTAAATCCCTGTTTGGCATACTCCTCAACTTGCTCAACTGCCTCTTTAGAGTGCGGATTTACCGAAAAGCCAGTGAGTATTCTATGTCGGAAGTCATCATGCTGTGCATCTTCCCGCCACTGCTCGGTTAAATCATCACCAAACGGAAAACCGAATTTGATTGGCAATAAGATGGCTTTGTCGACACGCATCAAATCCATCTCGCCGATTAGATTTGCCATTGTTTGGCTACGAACCACGGCGTTGCCCCATAGCCCCTGAGTTAGGAGCGTGCGCCTAAGCTTTTTTAAACCGGCCTCAGTGAAATTGGCGTTCATGTAAACATCAAGATCGAGCTCGCAATCTGAGCGGCAATCCAGCAGATGTTGAACCATATCATTTTGTGCAAACTGATCTAGCTTCGGTTTGAATAGCAATCGCATACCTAAGTGACAATGCACATCTATCGCCAACGGCACACGTTCATCTACACAGACTAATCGCTGATCCTGATTCAATTCAAACCAGGGAAGTTCAGCAAGGCCTTGATAACCGGCATAACGCTGCACGCCAAATGGACCCTTACCACTTAGCGCCGCTTCGTCTGCACGCTGTTTTGCCAACAAGTCGATATCAGCCTGGGTATAGCGATCAGGCGCGATACTCTCTGAGCAAGCGGCTAGCAAACTACTCGCGCCCACTACAGATAAAAAATACCGTCTGGTTAAATGAGTCGCCATCCACTCAGTGTAACTCGATTCGTTGTAGACTGTCAGATCAACTTAGTTTAACGAAACAACAAGCATGATTAATGCCTACGCCGCGCCCGCTGCCGGGCAGGCTCTAGAGAATTTTGAATATGATCCAGGCGACCTCGATGCGCAGGAGCTTGAGATTCAAGTTGAGTCCTGCGGACTATGTCACAGCGATCTAAGCATGATTAATAATGAATGGGGAATTAGCCGCTACCCATTAGTACCGGGTCATGAAGTGATTGGCATAGTTGTTTCGGTCGGTGAATCAGTGACACAGTTTAGACCCGGCCAAAATGTGGGATTGGGCTGGCACTCAGATTACTGTCAGCAATGCCAAAGTTGCCGCAATGGCGATCACAACCTATGTTTTTCGGCGCAACCGACCATCGTAGGTCGACATGGCGGCTTTGCCGATAAGGTTCGCGCTAATCAAGCCAGTGTGGTGGCATTGCCCGAGCAGATCGACAAACAAAGTGCCGGGCCATTATTTTGCGGTGGCATTACCGTTTTTAATCCACTGGTTCAATTTGATGTGCAAGCTGGTGATCAAGTGGCGGTAATCGGTATTGGTGGCCTGGGGCATTTGGCTTTACAGTTTTTACGAGCCTGGGGTTGTGAAGTGACGGCCTTTACTTCAACCGATGCTAAAACCGAAGAGGCAATATCGATGGGCGCGCATCACACCTTGAATTCTTGCGATGCACAATCGATTAAGTCGGCACGAAACCGATTTGACATGATTCTCTCTACAGTAAATGTGAGTTTAGATTGGAATTTTTATTTGCAAACTCTGGCTCCCAAAGGGCGCTTGAATTTCGTCGGTATTCCGATTGACCCAATGGCCTTACGAGTTCAAATGCTGCTCGGTAAACAACTTAGTGTCTCTGCATCGCCGGTTGGCAGCCCTGAGACGATTACGAAAATGCTGGAATTTGCAGCTCAACATCAAATTAAACCAGTAGCGCAGTACTATGCTTTTAGCGAGGTTAACGAAGCAATTGAGCGACTGCATCGCGGTGAAGTTCGTTATCGGGCGATATTACGGCATCAATAGTTATTCGCTTGCGCAACACACCTCACCTTCAAGCGGCATGGCCTCCTCCTTGCCATAAATAATCGTACCGATTGGCGATTGACCGTTGGGGCAAGCATAGTCCTGACGATGAATTCGCCCATCACCGATGTCTCCGACAACCAAGCCACCGGCATCGAGGCAATCCTGGCGATTAAGAGCCGGGCGACTGGGGGCAAACTTTTCAGCCGTAGATGGAGGTGGTGTGTCATTCACGGTTTGAGCACAAGCACCAAGTAAGAGACAAATTGCAAACAGAGCCAAGTTCCGCATAAATCAGCTAAGCCTTTTTTGGATAATGAGTTTTAAAAATACCTTTCGCCTACAAATACTTATTACTGCACGACGATCAATGAAGAGCGTGAGCGAAAATCAGAATGAGAAAATCTGTGGTTCGAGTTTTCAATCATGATTTTTGCACAGTTCCATAGAATACCCTAGCATGAAATATGATCTTGAAAGTGCAATATTAGCGTTGCGCAACAAAATTCCGCATGCCGAATTACGCGAAACTCGCTTGCCCTTAGCACCCGAGATAAGGCTCTTTTTGCTCGACAAAAGCTATCCGCAGCATCATCTAACATCAGAAGAAGTAGAGAATTTAATGGAATCGCCCCCTTATTGGGCTTTTTGCTGGGCAAGCGGCCAAGCCCTGGCGCGCCTTATTTTAGGTAAGCCAGCAATTGTTGCTGATAAAACTGTCATCGACTTTGGCTGCGGCAGCGCGGTGGTCGGCATCGCCGCAGCTAAAGCAGGTGCGGGGCGAGTAATCGCCATAGATGAAGATCCGAGTGCGCTTTGCATCGCGCAGGCCAATGCTGCCTTAAATAAGGTGAACCTCAGTTTTAGCCTTGGTTTAAACGAGACCGACCTTGATAGAGACTCAGTTATCATGCTGGCCGATGTGTTTTACGATCGCGACAATCTGCTTTTATTGTCAGAACTGACTCAGAAATTTAGCTCGATTTGGGTCGCCGATTCTCGTGTTCAGGCAAAGGATTTAGCCGGCGTAAAAATTTTCGATCAATTTCAAAGTCACACCGTGCCTGACTTGGCTGAGGCCGCTGATTTTAATCAGGTGCGCGTGTACAACAACCTTTCACTCTAAGCGAGTAGACTGACACTTCGTATATAGGTGAGCCAGTATGACCCATCCATTTACCCAAACTTTTGATCAATTGCCAGCCAGCTTGCCCGTCTTTCCCTTGTCAGGGGCGGTTGTCTTGCCTGGCGGATTCCTGCCATTGAATATATTTGAGCCGCGGTATTTAAATATGGTGGAGGACGCCATGCGCAGCGATCAACTAATTGGCATGATTCAACCAATAGATCAACAAAAGGTTCCAGCACTATATTCAATCGGATGTGTCGGGCGCATTTGCCGTTATGAAGAACTTCACGATGGTCGACTGGAAATTACCTTACGCGGTCTTTGTCGTTATCAAATCAGCAAAGAGCTCACAAGCGTTCGAGGTTATCGAATCGTTCAGCCAGATTGGTCAAACTACCCTCATGACTTTGATGAGGTTGATGAGCACGACGACACTGAGCGTCAGGCGTTGTTGAGTGCCTTAAAGAGATATTTTGATATCAAAAATATCGACACCGACTGGGAAGTTATGGCCAAGCTCAATCAATCAGAACTGGTCAACAATCTGTTCGGTTATTTACCACTCGAGCCCCAGGATAAACAACTATTGATCGAAGCAGAGAATCTGCCTGATCGAATTAAATCGTTTATTGCGCTGCTCGATAGAGTACAAAGCCAGGGTAATGCTACTCGACACTAAAGCAGTGTCTAAACTGGCGACTCACATTAAGATATCGCCCGTTTTGCTTTCAAACGCAATCTTAGGTGGTTTTCGATATTTACAGCTCGCGCGGGCGTCGCTCCTGCGGAACACCTCCTGCATTTTCAGGATACCGTCCATCCCTGGACATAAAAAATCGCCGCTTTTTAGGACGACGATTTAAATATAAAGAAGAGAGTTATGAAAATAGGGTTGGCTATTAATTCATGATCGTGATTATGGTTGTTTCAGAATCGATCATTATTGCTTATTAACATAGACTTAAGAATTCACGCCGCCTGCGCACTTCTGTTGATCTACCGCAACACAATGGTGTTGCTGTGCGACGTTATTCTGCTATCCAAGCAACACCTAGTCTATATGTACTATTTTATTTGACTTCGATCGGCGGCACACTTTAGTTGGTGAAATCACACAGGAGACGACTATGACCACCGTTGCAAATGCTTCGGTTATTTCAAAAAGCGAGGCGAAAAGCCATGCAATTATTGCTTATACCCTAATAGGAATTGGTTTGTTCACTGCAATACCGATCCTTGTTGGTGCTGTTTGGGCAATGATTAAGCGGCGAGGCGCTTTGAGCACGGTGTATCACAGCCATTACACCAACGCGATTCGAATTTTTTGGTGGTGTCTCTTTTGGACTGTAATTGGTTGGATTTTAGTAGTTGCTGGCATCGGCTATGTCATTTTGCTAGCAGCCTGGTTATGGAGTTTATACCGAGTCGTGAACGGGGTAGGCAAGATTCTAGCGGACCAACCTTATCCGCTTTAATGACCGATGAGAGCTAGGCGCTCCGCAACAGCGCCTCTCATCATTTCTCACTCTTACCATTATGCAAACAGTAGGTCACTGCTGTTTGCTTTTTTTTGTCTGTTGCCCTCGCTTTTGGTTCAGACAATCTCGATGTCTTAGTTACCAGCTGGCCCCGAATCTATCACTCCCGATAGCTCGGCCTCTCGTTTTGATAGTTCAAGCCGTCGTTGACGCAACTGGATTCTTTTTTGTTCAATCGAATAAAGCTCTTCTTCTAGCTTTTTGCGTTCTTGTAGTTTCGCTTGTAAAGTGGCGTCGATTTCTAAATTTCGCTGAGGCTGCTCTAATGCAGCAACGTCTTCAGTGCTCATCAAGCAAGCCAGAGCTGCCGCATCAACTCGATCCGCAGCACATTTTTCTCTGATGCCATAAGCACACCAGTCAGTCGCTCCTTGTATTCGATGTATATAGCGCATTTCGTCATGTATGTTGCAACGCACCTGCACCTTTTTATAAACAGCTCCACTATTGCTTGAGTGATCTCCTAAATTCTTTAAAGAATAAACAGGCTGAATAGAACCACTAGCTTGCGCGGCCATTGCACAGATAAAAGACGCGGAGACAACCGCAATAGATAACTTCATACTCCCCCCAGAGATGCAGACAACTTTTAATCGCACGACTATAAATCGCACGACTATGAGCCAATACTTGTTACAAAATATCAGTGACGAAGCAAATGGTATTTCAGGTCCGTACTTAAGTCGTTGATATGGTTTTAAAGGTATTTGAGCTTTCGCCCCCCAACAAGCAAGATAAACCACATTTATCGGCAATACAATAAGCAGCGCACTTCGTTCATAGATCAACTGTTCGACACATAACAATGCACTGGCTAATGTTATGCTCCGCTTCTAGCTCAACTCCGAGCTTTATTTACTCCCAGGGTTGCCGACCTTAATGCACGAATCGCAAAAGAAAAACGCCAAACGCTTCGTGATTCTGACGGTGTTTTCCTACTCCGTTGGCTTCGGCATCATTATGCCAGTGCTACCGCAACTTATTGTCGAGCTCGAACAAGTTAGCTTATCGCAGGCGGCATATATTGGTGGCTGGATTGCCGCGGTTTATGCGATTTGCCAGTTTGTGATGGGGCCGCTGGTCGGTAATTTAAGTGATCGATTCGGGCGCAGGCCAGTTTTTCTCCTATCACTGCTCGGTTACGGAATCGACTTTACCTTAATGGGTCTGGCACCAAGTATTTTATGGTTATTTATTGGTCGAGGAATTGCTGGCGCGCTTGGCGCTGTGTTTGGCCCGGCGAATGCCGTGATGGCTGATATTTCCAACCCGGAAGAACGGGCTAAGAGTTTCGGCCTGGTCGGTGCGGCTTTTGGAATCGGTTTTATTGTCGGCCCTGCGATCGGAGGTTTATTGGGCGAATGGGGCATTCGCGCACCATTCTTCGTCGCCGCAACACTGGCATTTTTCACTTTTATCTATGGCTTATTGTATTTTCCAGAGACCATGCCAGAGGATGCCCGCAGACCATTTAGTTTGCGGCGTGCAAACCCATTAGGCGCCATCAAGCAATTGCGTCAGCATAGCGGTGTGCTACGCGTTTCGATGGTCTACTTTGTCTGGGTTGTATGCGCCAACATATACCCCATGACCTGGGGATATTTTGCGCCAATCATGTATGGCTGGGACGCGCGTATGGTGGGCTTGTCGTTAGCTTTAGTAGGCCTATCAATGGCAATCGTACAAACCTTCGTTCTTGGCCGATTTGTACATCGATTCGGCGAGCGTTATACCGCTATCTTTGGCATGCTGGTAGGCATGCTTGGCCTAATTATCTATAGCGTTAACTCACTACCTTGGGTCGCGCTGATTATTTGTGCGTGCATAGGTTTGCAGAGTATGGTTATGCCGAGCATAAATGCCATGATGTCACGTCGGATTCCAGCCAATGCGCAAGGTGAATTGCAAGGTTTTAATGCCAGCCTTGCCGCGCTTGGGGCCCTAGCAGCGCCATTGATATACAACAATTCTCTGGCGTATTTTACGTCATCTACAGCGCCAACGTTTTTTCCTGGGGCACCGTTCGCAATCGCGGCATGTTTGACGGTCGTCGCGTTAGAAATCTTATTCAGCTGTAGACCAGTAGTCGCAACAGCCAAGGTTAATCAGGCATCCAGATAAGCTAGGTAAAAATCATTCCAGGTTTTTATCGAGACTATCTAGTTAAAAATGATTATTGCGTCCTATCGTGACTATAGGGTTTAATGGCGAAAATTGCTTTACATGGAGTGTCGTATGAAGATCGCAGACTATGCGGAGTTGATGTTTGCCTGGCTTGCTGAATATCTGGTTCGTTACCGGCGTTGGGTCTTTTTATTACTTATCGGATTCTTGGCGCTGTCGGCCTGGAGCGCGGCAAGGGTTAATATTGATACCAGTATCGGTAGCATATTTACACCTAACGACCCTTCTTATGTTGCCTACACCGAATATTTGCAGGAGTTTAACTCGGACGAAATCTGTTACATCCTATATTCAACTCGTACCGCGCAAGATGTCTTTGATTTGACAACCATGCAAACTATCGCGGACCTTACTGAAGTCTTAGAACAAGAAGTTCCGTTTGTAGAAGAAGTGACTAGTCTCTCCAATGTTGAATTCATTCAAGCTATAGGCGAAGACGATATCGATGTGAACGAACTACTAATCGATTTTCCGCAGGACCAAGCTTCGCTTAGTGCACTAAAACCTAAAGTGCTCGCCAAAAGAAATTTTCACAATCTATTACTCAGCCCTGATGGCCGATTCGCCGCTATTGTCATCGAAATGTCTGCCAGTCGACTTGATCACATTGACGATCTGAAACTCGATCCACAAGGCAGTTCTCTCTCCAGTAACCTTTACCCAGGCGTTAGTTACAACAAAGTCAAAGAGATACTCGCACGCCCCGAATACCAGCGAATTGATTTTTATCTGACCGGCGACGTTAGCATCAACGCCGAACGTAACCGCATGGTTACTTCTAATACCGCAATGGTGGTGGTGGTTTCTCTGATTGTGGTCTTATTGCTTTGCATTTACTTTTTTAATGCTACCTTGGTGGGCATTGTAGGCCCTTTATTTATCGTGCTGATGAGCATTGTCTCAACCGTCGGCTTGATGAGTCTACTAGGCTGGCCGATCGGTGTATTCTTTGGCATGGTGCCGAGTTTATTGTGTGCTATCGGCATTGCTCAATCAGTACATATTTTAATCGATTATCAACGGGCGCTAATTGAGACCCATGATCGAAATATCGCAATCATCTCGGCGATTAAAAAAGTTGGCGGCCCCTGCTTGTTGGCGGCGTCAACAACCGCCATCAGCTTTCTGGTGATGCAAACCTCGCAAATGCAAGCAATGCGCGAGATGGGCTGGTATACCGCCGCCGGCATTCTTTTTGCCTTTGCACTTTCGGTTTGTTTATTGGCGGCACTTATGTCGCGGTCTGGTAACGCAACTCAAGAAACCAATCTGTATAAAGCGTTTGCCATTCATACCTCGGTACTAACAATTATCGAGGCATGCATTCAACATAATCGGCGTTATCCACACGTAGTACTAATCGCCAGTGTGGCTTTGATCGTCATTGGCTTAGCAGGTTTAAGTCAGTTAAAAGTTCAGGTCGAACTGATTGATGATTTTAAAACCACCGTCGAAGTTCGCCAGCATACCGAGTTCGTTGAAGACAAAATGAGTGGTAACGCCAGCTTGGTTTTGTTGGTAGACAGTCAGGTACCAGACGGCATCAAAAAACTCGAGTTTCTTGAAGGATTGCAAGCGCTGCAGGAATACGCAGATAGCCTGTCATTGGTTCGTGATAGCCGTTCGCTAATCAATATCGTCAAAGAAGTAAATCAAAGCTTCAATCAAGATCAGGCTGATTTCTTTGTGCTGCCAAGCGACGAACAACTGCTAGCGCAATACTTATTAGTTTATGAATTTTCTGGTGGCGAGCAACTACCGGAATTCGCTTCTTTTGACTATCAAAAGGCAGTTTTAAAATTACGATTGGCGATGGCATCCAGCCAGGAAATCGCTGAAGTTGTTAGTCAGTTGAATGAATTCGTTGATGCGAATCCGATTGCAAATAGCCAAGTATCGACCACCGGCATGGGGCTGCTTTGGGTCAAAATCGGCGAGTACATTATCAATACTCAGATCATCAGCTATCTATTGATTTTTAGTGTGATCTTTTTCTTGGTGTCGCTGGTCTACGGTTCAGTGAAAATCGGCGCAATTTCAATGATTCCGAATTTGGCACCGATCTTTATCTGTATGGGCTTTATGGGTTGGTTAAACATCGCCCTTGATCACTACAAAGTGATGCTTGGCACCATAGCCCTCGGTATAGCGGTCGACGACACCATCCATTTAGTAACTCGATTTCGCTCACGTTTTCAAAGCAGCGGGAGTTATGATAAGGCGATGGCGCAATGCCTGCGAGATGTCGGCCCAGCCTTAGTAATTACTACCATGATTCTGGTTGGTGCCTTTTTAGCGTACCTGCTATCGGATATGCAAACCTTATCGAGCTTTGGAATTATCTTAAGTTCAGCGGTAATACTCGCCCTGCTAGCGGATTTATATCTCATGCCTTTACTGATTATGCGACTACAACTTTTTGGACCTGAGTTTGACACCGATCAACAGGGTATTGATGCGGTGTTCAAACGCTTCGATCAAACCCGTACGCAGCGGCTAGCTAACTTAAGGAGTCTCTGATTAAAACTTGATCGAGCCCAAGAGCCTGATAGTGCCTTCGTAGTAGACTATTCTCAAGGTGCTGACAATTCTCTTCCAGCATACGCTGCATCGATTGCCGATAGACGTTTTTGCAATGCCGAGGCCGCTCTCTATAGGCGTGCATGGCTCGCTGCTTAATGTGCGCGAGTTTTTCCGCGATACCGTTGGCATTGTCAGCGGCGGCGTTTTGAGCTTTAGGAAAGATCGAAATATCCGAAATGTCTTTGGTCACGGTGATTGCATCTCCTGAAGGCATATCGAAACGTGTGCGCGAAGAAATCCCAGTTCCCACATGTTTAAACCCAACGTATTCAGGTGTCGATCTTGGAATCGGGTCACCTTTGTCGACCACTCGCCAGGTTCGGTTTGACCACAGATACTGTTCGACAAACTCGGCACCGCCCACCGCAGGTGAACCAAAGGTTGTAACATTGAGAACTTCTTTTTCATTTTGGCCAAGCATCTGGGCCATTAAAATTGCCAAAGACCCACCGAGCGAATGTCCGGTGCAGACAAAATGATCAGCATCATTTTGAACTTGATCAACCCAATCTAAAAGCTGCGGCCTTAGCCTTTCAAAATGCAACATGAAACCGAGGTGCACATCGCTTATCTGATTGCCATCAGAAACATAGTCTTGGCGAACAGCCATCAAATTATCAACCCAGTCTTTGGATAAATCATTGGTGCCACAGAACACTAAAAAGGCCACACCTTGGAACACAAAACCATAAGCTTCGGCGTTCTTAAAAGAAAAGTACTGAATGTGTTGGGCATGTAACTCTTGCACTAAAAATAATTCGCAAGAATTTAGTTCTTCGGCCTGCTGCTCCCATTCATAAGCCAAACTGGAGAGATGCGCCAATAAAGGAGCGGTAGCTAGAGAAAAACCTGATTGGCTCAAAATATCACACAAACTAAAGGTTGTTTGTAAAGCGGCTTGCTTGCTTTTATGGGTTTGCAAATAATTCTGATAAGCGTCGATCGAACACTTATTTAAAGGATAAACATTAAAAAGTCTTGAGATCTTTTTCATACCGCGCTCTGATAGTGAAAAGGCGCTAAATAGAGCTTAGCTCGAACACTTCATTTATACCAGTAGTGCCTCGACCACCAGGTTTGGTAGCGCCACCAATTACGTATACCTGATCATCAAATAAGCCAGCGCCAATACCATGACGTGGAGTTCGCATGTCTGGCATCGCAGTCCATTCGTCGGTGGCTACTTGATAGCGCCATACATTTGCAAAGACATCGGCCTCGGGTACGAAAATCTCGCCACCAAAGACAAGCAGTGAATCCTTATACACCACGCTTGCAGTACCAGCCTGCGGCAAGGGTATTGGTTTCGCCGAACGCCATTGCTTGCTGCTTAAATTGTAAATCTCAGTAGTAGCGAGGTTTCCATCAGCAGTACGACCGCCACTAACAACGAAGTCTTCACCGATCCAACCTCCGGTTGCGCTATTTCGTGGAGTTGGAATCGGCGTTTCTTCACGCCACGATGCTTCACCTGGTAGCCAACTCAGGTGCGTGACAACTTCTATATGATCGCTGCGATCTGAGTTAGCTTCGCCGCGCTGAGACTGCCCGGTGGCCAAATGCAGGCGTCCATTCGGCGCCTGACTTAACACGCCCTCTGCCTGTGGCTTTGGCAATTGACCCACCTTAAGCCATTGCTTGTCTCGCAACTCATAGACTTCGGCACGCATTTGCCAGAATCGACTCAAGGTGCCATGAAAACCGCCAACACAAAACAAGCGCTCGCCATCGCTGATTAATGCAGCATGATGCAAAGCCTCAGGCAAGCTGGCCTCTTCTCGCCATTGATCCTGCTCAGCGTCATAGCTAAAACATCGATCGGTAAAGTAAAGCACGCCCAGGCGCGAGGCAATCCCGCCCGCTACATATAGTCGCTGCTGATGAACACAGGGGTAGAGTTCCTGAGTATTGATTGGGATAGGCGCGGCAAGCTGCCACGGCGTTGACTCATTGCCAGACACCGCTGGCGTCAAACCAAGAGCGGCACAACTTGCTAGAAAATGTCTTCGATGCATAACGATTCCTGGTGAACTTCGAACATAATCGAGTTTAGTCTAATACATGTAGAGGAAGGCTGAGTTTTGTTACACTTGCAGCCAGTTAAAAGTCGTCTTAGCCACCTGTATTCAGCTTGTGAAATGCAGGTCGCCATAAGCAGTTTACCAAGTATTGGGTTTTAGTATGTCGGTAGGCATTATCATTTTTATCGTTTATTTAGTCGCCATTGCCGATATGCATTATCGCGGTAAGGTGCGCTTTCCGTGGTCGCGCCAAATACTGACGCATACTAATTATATCGCGCCATATAATTTCTTTATAAACCGACTAAGTTTATTCCCCAATCAAGCCATTCATGATTCACGTCAGCTAGCGGATCTGAATTATCTGCGAGACAATTGGCAAGCCATTCGTGAGGAAGCACTGGCCTTATCTGAAGAAGGTCAGATCAAAGCCTCAGACAAACTTAATGATGCGGGCTTTAACTCGTTCTTCAGAAGCGGCTGGAAACGCTTTTACCTTAAGTGGTACGACGACGATCTGCCATCGGCCATAGAACGCTGCCCTAAAACGGTCGAGCTGTTAAAAAAAGCCCCCAGTATCAAAGCGGCGATGTTTGCCAGCCTGCCTCCAGGTGGCGTACTCACTCCACATCGTGACCCTTATCCAGGTGCATTGCGTTACCACTTGGGCTTAGTAACTCCCAATAGCGATGCTTGTTTTATCAAAGTGGATGATCAAATTCATAGTTGGCGTGATGGTGAAGATGTGTTGTTTGATGAAACTTTTATTCACGAAGCACACAATGAGACCGATCAAACCCGCATCATTTTATTTGCCGACGTGCACCGCCCATTGCGTTTTCAATGGGCGAATAAAATGAGCCATTGGGTCAGTGATAACTTACTCAAAGCCTCAGCCACTCAGAATGAAGAAAGTGAGAAGGTAGGCATTTTAAATAAGGTCTTTGAAAAAGCCTACAATATTAGGATTGTGTCGCGCCGTTTGAAAAAGTGGAATAAGCCACTGTACAAAACTGGCAAATACGCTTTATTTGCGCTAATTCTTTATTTGATTTTCTTTTAAAAACTTTGGCTGCAAAAGACAGCGAATTAACCGACTAAATATCGACCTTTTCTTCCTGCTGCCCTACTCCAAAACTCAGCTCACCGCTTGAGTAAGTCGTGCCAAAAGTTTCGGCCAGGCTCGCAACCTGACGAATCCCTGATAGAAGTTGTGAAGCATCCAACTCGGCAAGCGGATGCACATAAACTGAAAACAAAATACCATTACCAATCGCATAGCGAGCATCCAGAGCCAAATGGTAATTAGAAACCAAGGTTGCCAACAGCTGATCATCGCTTACCGCATTGGCATCCATAATGCCTGACACCAGACGCATTCGATTCGCATCGGGAGCCGACAACATCACAATGGTGCGCTCGGCAAAAGTAAATTCGATGATATTGCCCTCTACAGTAGCGTTCTCATCCAGCTGCAGGATCAGCTCGGTCATGCGCTCCAGGGTCATTTCAGGGTTGCCCTCAGGCAGTTGTTCGCCGCTTTCTGGAACGGCTTCACCTGGTTCGACTTGATCGGGTTCGACTCGCTCCTGTGCCTGCACCGTTGTAATCCAAGCATCACCAGACCAGAGCTGTGAAGTGGCTGATTCACTACTAGCAGCCTGATCTTTGAGAAGAGGTAAAAAGACACTCACAAGGAGTGCAAGGGTAGGTAGGGCGAGATATTTCATTGGGGGGTAACAGCGCAAAATAGCTTATTTTTAGTATTGTCGAACTTTTAGACCGGACGATTGCCAAAATTCACACGAATTTTTGACATAAACTGTGCTTTGCATGCTGAGCTGGTTGAGAGTCTCGCTCTGCCGGTCTAATTTACCCCGCAAAATCGACTTTTGAATACCTTATCCGCCGCGCTTGGCATCCAGCAACATAGTGTCGTAATTCTTAAATAGAATCAGTACCCAGCTAGCGAACAGAAGTGTGGTAGAAGGGCAAAAGGTGAGCCGGCGATTTTCAACCAGATAGGCCGCAAACGGAGTAACGATATAAGCAACAATCGGAATCAAGCCAGCTAAATACCAAGCAAGCTGTGCCCAATATAAAAACTTGCGCATAAACCCCGAAACAACCAGGGCACCGCCGACTAAAACCTACAAACTGCCCAAAGCCAGGTTAACGGAGGAACCCGAGATAATTCCGGCGTAGTAGGTATCGGACACAGCATTTGCCACATCCTGATTACTAAGCTTTACCAAGCCCCAAAGAATCAAATAGATGCCGGTTGAAAGACGTAGTAAAAGTAAACTGAGTGCTAGCATGGAGCCTCCATCGAGTTTTGTGTGGCTCTCTTTTAGCAAGTCAAATGCCGAAAGTAAATCGTCGCTAGACTGCCTTCAAACCCAGTTTGTGCAAAAGTTGCTGGTCTTGCGACTCGACTGGATTACCAGTAGTCAGTAAACGCTCACCGTAAAAAATCGAATTGGCGCCTGCTAAAAATGCCAGAGCCTGCATTGTTTCTGACATCTGCTCTCGCCCGGCAGATAAGCGCACAACCGATTTGGGCATCATGATTCTGGCCACTGCAATGGTGCGAATAAAATCGAGTGGCTCTAAATCTTCGGCGTCTTCTAGTGGTGTGCCAACAACGCGTACGAGCTGATTAATCGGCACTGATTCAGGGTGCTGTTTTAAATTTGCTAATTGCATTAACAATTCAGCACGGTCGTCTTTTGCTTCGCCCATCCCTAAAATGCCACCGCAGCAAACCTTGATGTTCGCCTTCTGCACATGCTCAATCGTTTCCAGTCGATCTTCATAACGACGAGTTGAGATAATTTCTTCATAGTGATCAGGCGAGGTATCCAAATTGTGATTGTAATAATCCAAGCCAGCTTCAGCTAATCTATTCGCTTGCTGTTGCGTCAGCATGCCAAGCGTCATACAGGTTTCTAAACCCAGCTCGCGCACGCCTTGAATCATAGCTTCAAGCTTTGCCAGATCCCGGTCTTTGGGGCTGCGCCAGGCCGCGCCCATACAAAAGCGGCTGGCTCCGGAACGTTTGGCATCGCGCGCCTGTGCCAACACCTCGTCAACTTGCATCAAGGCTTCTTCTTTTAAACCGGTATTGAAGCGAATACTCTGCGGACAATAGGCACAATCTTCCGGGCATCGGCCGGTTTTTATCGACAGCAATCGGCTGATCTGAACTTCGTTGGCCTGATGATTTTCGCGATGCACACTTTGCGCCTTGAACAATAAATCATTGAACGGTAAGTCAAACAAGGCGAGCACTTCGCCTCGTGTCCAGTCGTGACGAGCTTGATTAGGCATGACTAAAAAGGTGGGGTTAACTGCTCGGCAAGTTTAGCCTGATCAAGCAAATTTGCAATCTCAATCCTCAGAAAATTCCGCGATTGCCTGACGCTCACGATTCACTACCAATCGCGTAACATCGGGCCGCGAATAGTGCCCGTTCGGATCAAAATTCTGACGCTCCTGTAAAACCTCAGCATAGTCGATGCTTGCCGTTTGCACCGCCTCTTCACCGATCAATGGTTCGATCAACCAACGCCCATCAGGCGCGGCAATACACGAACCTCCATTGGCGTAAAATTCTTTGTTATGTGCGAGTATTTCATCAAGTGATGGCGTATCGCTGGGGAAATCTTCAGCGCGCATTAAACCAGAGACTGACATCACAAAAGAACGCGACTCTTTGGCGATAAAGCGAGTGAGATCACGGGTGTTGTGTTCTCCGCCCGGCCAGATCGCCACATGCAAATCTTCACCTTGTGCATACAGAGATGCTCTGGCCAACGGCATCCAATTTTCCCAGCAATTCAAACCGCCGACAGTAAAAGGCGGCAATGAATGCACTCGCAAGCCATGACCATCACCTGGCGACCAGGTTAGGCGTTCTTCGAAGGTGGGCATGAGTTTTCGATGCACTGAACCGACCTGCCCGGCCCGATCAATATAAATCATCGAGCAATACAAACTTTTACCACCTCGATCTGGCGCGCGCTCGATGGTGCCGAGATAACAGGCAATGCCTCGTTGAGCACAGAGTTGTTTAACCTCAGTTAAATCATCACTTTCAACTACGATGGAGTTGCGTAAATAATGAGCGTGCATTACTTTTTGCTTTGGCGAATTAAACTCTGCACCGCCGGTGAGTTCTACCCAAAACGGATAGCCTGGCAACAAGCCTTCACCAAAGGCAACCAACTGACTTGACTGATCTGCCGCTTGACTGATGGCAGCGAGAATTTTGTCTATAGTTTGTTTTTTGTTTAACCAAACAGGTGCAATCTGGGCAAGAGATATGTTGAGTTGTTCAGGCATAAAAAATGGCGGCAGGTTTTAAAAACTAGTGGCGTACCATACCACTTATTATTCGAGAGGTTTTTTACATCACCTTGTTATAGGTCACCGAGCCACTGCGAAAGCCCCATCGTTTGCGGGCGAAAGAAACACAGCATACGCGGAAACGACTGATTCGACTGCCAGGTCGCGGTGCCATGTAACAACAAACGATGTGCAACTAAGGCCTCGCCTTGTTTAAGTGGTACTTGAACCCGCTGACAAGTTTCGAAAATCCGTTTGCGAGCCTCTTGATAGCAATCGGTGATAGGCCGATTAGCTGCATTATCAGCAGGAAAACCACTTAGTTCGCGACTAAGTGCTTGCTGAATCACTTGATGTGACCCATCCCAAACAACGAAAGGTGAGGCAGCTGCATCGGAATCGTTCATACCAATGGCGAGAATATAGGCATGATATTCACGAGCATACCGCTCTTTGCCTTCCTTCAATAACCCATCGACATGCGCCGCATCTCGTTGTTGTCGATAACGGAATGCACTATCACTGTCTCGACTCGATGCTTTGGGATAGCCTGGGCAAATCACCGATACTTGTGCTCGATCCAAGTGATTCGATAATCTATGGGACAGTTCTTGTTGAATAAAATCAATCGCCGCACCTCCTATAGCTGGGCCGTTCTCAAGGCTGCCGCCGATATCATTCGCCAAGCAATTAACTCCAACAAACCAGGTATTTTGATAGCGCCACCAATGCTGCATCTCTGGCTCGTTCAAACATGTTTGAGCATATGGCAAGGCAGTCTCAACCCAAGCCAGTATTGCTTGATCAGCATCAAACTTGCACCAGCCGCGTTGCGCAAACTCACTTAATAAATCACTCACTAGATAAATCGCACCATCATTGCCTGAGGCCCTCGCACCGATAGGCCTGGGCGAAAAATCACTTGCTCATCGAGTAGTTCGAATTCATCAAATCGACTAAACAACTGCTTGAACACCTGCGCAATACTGAGCCTGGCAAGATGGTTACCAAGGCATAGATGAGCGCCTCGACCAAAGGAGAGATGTCGATTCGGTTGCCGGTCAAGAAGAATTTGATCGGCTTGATCAAACACCGATTCATCACGATTTGCCGAGGCATAAAGCAGGCCAAAATTTGTGCCCGCCGCAAAATTCTGCCCGTCGAGTTCGACGTCTTCTACGATGTAGCGATGAAAAAACGGCAGGGGCGGTTCAAAGCGAAAGAGCTCTTGCATCGCACCTTGATCTATCACTTTCTGTTGTTTCAAACTACGTAAAACATCTGGGAAGGTAAACAAGCAATGCATCACATTGCCGAGCATATCAATGCTCGAACCATGGCCTGCCATTAATATAAGCATCACCGTTGAGATGAGTTCGTCTTTATCATAACGACCAGCATGAAAATCGCTTAGCATGACATTCAACAAACAATCCTCGGGCGATGGCGCCTCCAGCTGCTCTTGAATATAAAAGTAGAACTCTTCGGTGGCGGCTTCAGCCAATTGCTTTTTGTCATCGCTGCGATCTAAATCGAAGAACTGCACGATTTGATCTGACCATTTGCGCAGCTGCGGGCGATCCGCCAAGGGCATACCTAATAACTCACCAATTAAAAAACCAGGAATGTGTTGTGCAAACTCGGCCATAAAATCAAAGCGCTCTTGTTCCGCGATTTGCTCGATCAACTGATCTAGATAAGCCTCCAAAGCAGGCATTAGCTTTGCCATTTGTTTAGCAGTTAAGTGCGCAAATACCAGGCTGCGTAAGCGGCGATGCGTTTCGCCATCACTATCTAATAGGCTAAATTGCACTACTCTTTCGTGGTAAGGCATGTCATGCCAATTCGCCTCACGTTGCTTTTGCCGCAACTCTGCTTCACTGACAAATCCATCTAAGCTGCGTACCGCCGCCGAATGCAAGGCGATTTGTGAGACCTGTTGATAGCTCGATAAGAACCACAGTTTGAACTCTTCAGAATACAAAGGCGCTGCCTGCGAACGTAAGCCTTGATAGACCGCATAAGGATCACGAGCGAAGTCTGGCGAAAATGGGTCAAATTTCATGTGGATAGTGTATTTTGAGCAAGTAAGTCATCAATTTCTCGGTCATTAATTCGTCCGCACAATAAAACACTCAAGCCCAATTTGCTATGCACATCAATGTTCGTTTTGAAAATCGACAACAGCTGCAACTCTCTGGAGTATTGCATCAACCCACTCTCGGACCTGCTCGAGCTTATGCCTTATTTGCACATTGCTTTACTTGCACTAAAAGCATCAAAGCGGCAGTGACAATCAGTGAGACCTTAGCACAACACGGCATTGCAACACTGCGCTTTGATTTTACTGGCCTAGGCGGCAGCAAAGGCGCCTTTGCCGACAGTAATTTCTCAACCAATATCGATGATCTAGTCGATGCGGCTAACTTTCTCGAACGCGAGTATCAGGCGCCACAATTGTTGGTTGGTCATTCGCTCGGTGGCACTGCCATTTTGGCGGCATCGCAATACATAGATTCAGCCAAAGCCGTCGCGAGCATTGGTTCGCCTGCCAATCCTGAGCATATTTTGCACCTGCTTGAAGAACACTTGAGGCAATTAGAGCACTCTGGCGAAGCCGACGTTAATTTAGCAGGCAGGCCGTTTAAGTTTAAACAGAACTTCGTAGACGATGTGCGCAAACACAGCATCGACTATCGCAACTTGCGCAAAGCTTTGATGGTGATGCACTCGCCAATTGATGACACCGTGTCCATTGATGAAGCTGCGAAGATATTTTCCAAAGCATTGCATCCAAAAAGTTTCGTCACCTTGGATGACGCCGATCATTTATTAAAAGAAGTCGAAGATGCTCAATACGCCGCTGATGTGCTCTCAGCCTGGGCTTTAAAATATATTCAGTTGGCTGAAATGGATGTCGATACTGGGCATGCTGTTGTTAGCAAAGCCTTAACAAAGAATGGTTTTATTACCTCGGTGCAAACCGGTCGCCATCAATTTCTGGCCGACGAACCAATCAGTTTTGGTGGTAAAGACTTAGGCCCCACGCCATACGACCTACTCGGCGCTGCATTAGGAACATGTACCGCAATGACGCTTAACATGTATGCCCGTCATAAAAAATTACCGCTGGAATCAGTAACGGTAGATGTCAAACACACGCGTATTCACGCTAATGATTGCGAAGACTGCGAAAAAACCGATGGCAAAGTTGATGTATTGAATCGCGCTATCGAACTCGAGGGCGACTTAGATGAAAAGGTGCGTCAACGCATGCTTGAAATCGCCGATCGCTGCCCGGTACATCGCACTTTAGAAAACGAAATCAAGGTTGTTAGTAAATTGAAGTAACGAGGTTTAGCTGTTCAGCAATCGGGGTTGATATCGGCGGCGGTGGCTTGCTTGCCGAGTCGATAACGACAAATTGCGTCAATTTCAATGGCTGATTTGTCGCGCAATGCTTTACGCCACTTCTTCTGCACAAACAACACAGCCTGATCGTTGTAGTGCTTTGATTGCTGGTCAGCGTAGGCGCTACCAAACTGGTGAACCACATCAGCGTTCATTGCGCCGTTCTTATCCCATTCAACAATGGCCATCCATGTATCGCCTGCATTAGCCTTGAGCCTAGCTTGTTCGCCATATTCTAATGGGTAGATAGCGCGCAAAATATCTGAGCCACCATCTACAGCAAAATCAAAGTCGCCCCGAATTAATCTATTGATCTCGCCCCACTTTAAGTCTAGCTTGCCGTGATGCTGCATTAAGAAATCAACCGCTTTTTTAAATGCATCTACAGACGCTGGTGCTTTAATACCAGTGTATTTTTCAGTAACCTTAGGCAGCACGGTGAGCCCGCCTAGTGCGGCAGTGGAACTATCGGCACTCATATCTAAATCCCAGGCTTTCAAATGTTCAACTGCGCTTTGGTATTTTTGTTGCTGGCTCCAGTCATGAGCCAATATCTCAGCGACCACCTTGGCGGCTTTAGAACGCGTCGAATAGTGCGTATCAAACTTGATGGTTTCGAGTTCTTTTCTGCCAAGAATTGGAAACTGCGGCAACAGCTCTTCGAGCCGCATGGCGCGATTAGTTTGATTGGTCTGCAAGCGCATGGATGCTGGGAAATTTGATGCCTTTAAATTGTCATCTCCATCGGTCGAGATGAAAACCGTATTATTAGCGTTATAGAGCGCACCACTCTTGGGGTCGATCAACTTTGGCACCTCACTGAATGGACGATACCCTTGCCAAATCAGTTCTGAATCGTCGCCCGGCATATCAGTGCTCCAATCGAATTTGCTATTACGATTCGGATACTGCGCATTGTGGATAAGCGCTGTTCGACCGTCTTTATCGGCATACACATAATTAATGCTGGGCAAGGCATTCATTCGCATGGCGGACATGAACTCATCAAAGTTGGTAGCATGATTGAGGCGATAATATTGCTCAAACTGTCGCACTTCGCCCATGCCGGCATAACGCACCGCATAGGTGCCGTGTTGGCTTTCGATCACCGGCCCATGTCGGCTTTGTTTGATAGTGCGCTTGGCGGGATATGCAAACGGGCCCCAAAGTTTGACCTGAATGGTGGTCTGACGTTTTTCAAAATCTTGCCATTGCCCGTCGAGCTTGTATTGGTCAGAGTTTTTAGGATTAATCTCCAATTGATAAACGTCAACCAAATCCTGCTCACTGACCGTATTAGCCCAACCTAAATGTTGGTTAAAACCATGCAACACGATTGGAGTTGCAGCAAACAAACCGCCGGTCATGTTCATGCCTTCTTCTGAGACCAGATGCGCTTCCCACCAAGCGACCGGCCCGGTCATTGGCTGATGAGAATTGATTAATAGCCGGGTTATTTCATCGCCTGACCGATGCGGGGCGACCGCAATCGCATTGGAACCTATACCTGCTTGCGGCATCGTCGTTGCATGCCAGGCGTGCTGGTTTTGATCTGGGCTAAGTGCGAGCCGTGATTCTCGCTCGTCACCAAAGAGCTCTAACAAAGTTTTATCAAGGCCGTAGAAGAATGGCGTTTTAAAAATAAAGCCGGCAATTACATCTTGTTCGGTAAAAGGCAATAGGCCAGGCCATATAGCATCAGGGTGATGTGCAGCATAAAAATTTAGCCCGTCTGCGTAGGCCCGTGCATAGGCTTTAACATCTTCAGGCACATCTTTTTGATAGCGAGTTTCAATGGTGCCATAAACATCCATCCAGGCGACTAGATAATCAGTGGTCGCCGCAGGCTCACCTCGATAACGTGCGAGTACCCCGCGCGTTGCAGCGATGGTTTCCAGCATGGTCTCAAGATCATCCTGCGCATTGACATAGCCGACAGCAAAGGCGACATCGCGATTACGTTTTCCATAAATATGTGGTACGCCCCAACTATCGCGTATCACTTCAACCTCATAGTCTTGGGCGGTGAGTTTGAATTGATTCAGGTCTGGCGTCGCCGCATGAGGATGATACAACCAGAGAGCCACACCAATAGATATCAATAAAACGAACAGCAATATTTTTCTAAGAATTTTCATTAACCTGTATCACTTTTGTTGATCTTGTTCAGCACTTAACTCAGCGCACCGAGCCTCAATATGGCATGGTTCTCTCGTCTGAATTGCGCCCTCGATAGTAGCTCGCAATTTAGCAGCTTCTTCATCACAAGCTTGATAATTTAAATTCATCGCGGCAGCAATATGATCAAACTGCAGAGGCTGCAGATGACAAGCAATCACTTCTGCACCAGCTTCATTCATGGTTGTTGCTATTTCTAAATAAGCTGAATTGTTCCAAACCAAAAAAACAATCGGCAGAGATTCTTCGCTGGTAACAATTAGCTCAGCCAAACTAAACCGCGCCCCGCCGTCGCCAATAATACTTATAACTGAGCAATTAGGTTCGGCCAGCGCCGCACCAATCGCTGCTGGAATCGCATAGCCTAAGGTGCCATATCCAACCGAGGAATTAAACCAGCCACGCTAACTATCATACCCATACAACATGTTAACGGCATAAATTAGCTGGGAAAAATCGCCCACCAAAATTGCCTTTGGAGCTGCCGTGCTTATGGTTTCTAAACAAGTCACTAGTTGTTGGTAGTCAGCAGATAATTCAGCGCGAGCTGCCCTTAACGTTGATGCAACTATTGCCGCACCCCAGTCAGCGATTGACTCACACGGCTCTATAGTTTTAATGAGTTCAGCCAGCACCTCTTCGACCCGACCGTGGATTGCAAACTGATGGGCATGACGGCTTAACTGTGTTGACTTGTTTCGACACTTAATCAGCTTGATAGTTGCTTAGCGTGTTCGATCATACGCTCAATACCCTGATCAAACACATCATCGGCTTGCGTTAAAGATACTCGTACCCAGTCATTAAGCCGGTTGCCAAACGATGCACCCGGCATAACCCCTACTTTAGCGTTTTCTAATAAATGCCAGGCATAATCTTTACCGTTCATGTTGGTGGTCGACACATTAACCAAAGCAAACATCCCGGCCGAGGGTTGGTGCACCTCTAAACTAGTATGCTGATGCAGAGCAGTCGCTAATTTGGCCGCTCGCGCAGCAAAGCGTTTTTTCATTTGCACGGCTACTGGTGATGGTTTTGCAATGGCGACCGCGGTGGCATCGGCCAAAAATGGCTGGCTACCAAACAACATGGCTTCAGAAAAAGGCAATACTCGCTCACAAAATTCATGCGATGCAACACACCAGCCACTGCGAAAACCTGGAGCGGCATGCGACTTGGAAATGGAGCTCACCACGATAGTTCGATCAGCGTACTCGGCAAATTCTAATGGCGAGCAAAACTGGCCATCGTCAAACAACATCTCATCGTAAACCTCGTCACAAAGTATCCAAAGATCATTTTCTTTAGCTAACTCGCACAAGCGCAGGATGTCACTTTTGGATAAGACTGAACCAGTAGGATTATGTGGCGTATTCAAAAACAACACTGAGGTCGCTTCGCTGATTAACTGTTTAACATCGTCGGCCTGCATACGAAAACCGTTTTCAGCTTTGAGTGGCACACTGACAATGTCGGCCGACGCTGAACTAATTACCGCATCATAAGTTGCATACATTGGGTCGCCAACAATTACTTGATCACCACGCTCAGCGATCGCATTCATCACGGCATAGAGCGCAGTCTGCGTACCTGGGAAACAAAGTATTTGCTCAGCATCAATATCGCGCCCCGACATCTTGCTATAACGTGTAGCTAGCCCTTGTCGTAAATTAATCTCACCGGCTGCTGCTGAGTAATTGGTGCGACCTGCTCGTAAAGCATCAATGGCTGTGTCAACAAGGTAATTTGGAGTCGGCACATCTGGTTCGCCGATAGTGAGCTCTATCACGTCGACACCTCGTTGAGCTCGTGCCTTCGCCTCTTTGTACACCGCCCAACTATCATCACCAAGCTGGTTTAGCTGTTCTATCGCTTGCGTATATTTCAAAAATCGAACTCTCGAAAATAAACAAATCTAAAAACCTAAGTTTAGCACTAGTCAGTACCGCCAAAATGCTGGTCAAAGCGAGTAACTCTTACTTTCGAGATAAACCAGATTAAACGTTTAATTACAATTAAAATTCGCAAATAGATAGTCTTCACTAATTCAATGCCATAGAATACTCCCCTTAGATTTTTTTAAAAATGGTTGGTGAAAAATGGCTAATAATATTGAAGCAAGCCTAAAGGCATTAATGACAACGGATGGTGCAATAGGCGCTTGCATTGTTGATTACACTTCTGGCATGTCGCTAGGTGCTGTGGGCGGCGGAGTTGATTTGGATTTGGCGGCAGCCGGTAATACCGAAGTTGTCAAAGCCAAAATGAAAACCATGAAGTCTCTCGGGATTCAGGGCACTATTGAAGATATTTTGATCACGCTACAAGATCAATTCCATATTATTCGCCCTACTTCAAAGCAAGAAGGTTTGTTTATTTATTTGGTTTTGGATAAAACCAAAGCGAACTTAGCGTTAGCACGTCGCAATGTGTTAACCGTTGATACCGCGCTGTCGGTCTAGTACCTGTTAGAAACAGTTGGTGGCTGATAACTTCATTGGCCACCAACTTAGTTTGAGCCAGCTAGCCTAGGCTCAGCTGTTTATCGTGGCCTCGACTCTCAAAGCAATACTCTATCTGAGTCAACCTGCTCAATCTTTAGATTCGAGCAGGATGCCTCGCGACCTGCCTGAAATCTATCAAATAAGTCGACGTAGCAACCTGACTAATGGAATTTCTGGAATCCTGTCGTTCTCAAACGGCGTATACGCACAAGTTATTGAAGGCGAAACCGTTGCCGTCGATACTCTATTCGCAAAAATCGCCATCGACAGCCGGCACCGTAACATTCAGCAGATCGCGTCAGTCTCGACAGAAAAGCGATACTTTAGGAGCGTGCCATTACGCCTGGTTAGCTCAATAGCAAGTGATCCTGCGTTTCGATCTTTTGCAAAAAATCATGCCGATAAACTCTCAAACTTGACAGAGCTACAAGCTAAAGTATTCAGCGTAAGACCAAAAGCTGTTCGCGACACCTATGCTAATACCATCCTTCGCTTAAGGCGCTGGCCTGACTTTAAACGAATAAAGCAAACGCCCAGCGTAATCGAGTTCTGCGCGCATTTGACATCCGGTGATCGTAGCTACAATAAATTTACCAGCCGAATGAGCCCAGAAACACTTAAGGCGGTTAATCGATTATTGGAATTGTTCGATGATATGGGTATCTTGCAAGTACAACATGAAATCACTACTCCCTTGCTAAAAGAAGTTACTCCAGCTCGCAACAGCTTTTACAGAAAAATGAAAACATTTCTTAGCAAAAGATAGCGCAATAGCAAGTGGAATATAGAAAACTAGCCATCGTTGGGGAACTCGGCGCAGGTAAAACCAAGTTAGTTGCCACACTAAGTGAAATTAGCCCATTCGAAACGGAGGTTGAGTCAACGGTTGATATTGGCAAGCAGTATACTACTGTCGGAATCGACTATGGGCGAATACGATTAGATGATCAAACTGCATTAGGCTTATATGGCGTGCCAGGCCAGGAGCGATACTCTTTTTTATGGGAGATGGTTAATCAGTCAATCTGGGGATTGGTAATTCTGTTCAAATATTCTCAACACGCCAACCTGGAGGCGCTAGATAAACTCTTGAGCTTTTTTGCACCAGGCAAACATAGCACACCCTGCATTGTGGCAATCAGCCACGCCGAATCAGCTGACGCGGATCGGCTAAGTAACTTAAATGAGGAAATTCAAACTGTCTTGATGGCGCACAAAGTCATCGCACCTATTATCGAAGTAGATAATCGCGACCAACAATCTGCGCTTAATTTATTGCAAACTCTAACGGCGATCAGCCAATACACGTAGGCAACTATGTTGGCACTAACGCTAAGAAAACCGCTATGACTAATACATCTTCGATAGAGGCCCGTCCTGAACTCAAAGAATTAATCAAAGAGCTATGCGCTGAACACAGAGAAATCATCTTGCTCAGCGTGTGCACACTCGATGGTTTTAGTATTGAATCTTATGCCAGTTCCGAAACAGGCATGGAGTCGGATAAAGTTGCGGCAATCGCTAGTTCGCTATGCGCTTTGAGTAACTCCTCATCAATACAATTCACCGATGAAGAATTTGATATCACCATTATTGAATCAGCCGGTGGTAACTCACTATTTTGTCGCACCACTTATTTGGAAACTGCTTGCGTTGTCACTTTATCGTCCAGAACAAACTTGACATTGGCGCAAGCGCGTTTTGCTCTAAAACGACTCAGCAAATCGATCGCACAAGTTTCTTAGATCTTACTTACCGAACTGCAGAGGTAGTACCTGCTAGCGCAAACTTTTCAGGCGTGTCATCACGCAATAGGTACTCGACGTAAAGTTGGAAGTCATCGTTGTACCAATTTTTTCTATCCCGCCAATAAGCCCGCACACCAGGTAATGAGGCCACCATTTCTAATTGCTTGGTTAAACCATCAAACGGCTGAAACTCCAACGCCGAGCGCGTATATTGGTAATACGCGTTTTCGTAATTGCGAAAAAATTTGTGAAAATAGGCGTAAAACTGAACTTTTTCGATAGAATCAAGAGATTCAAAATCCTTGGTTCCGCGCGCAAAAATATCCGACATCTCCTTGCTTCTGGCAAGTATCAGATAAAGGTCGGTAAACCCTTCAGAAGTGTTATGCGCCGTATTAGAGCGTAGAGCACTGGTATTTTGTTTTATTTGAACCCCAACATACACCAACGATATGATCACCAAGATCGCAGCTAGGATTTCGGCCAAATTTGCTAGATTGTCTAAACCCATCACTCTTACTACCCCACCACATTATTTTACAGCCCAACTTACAACCCTATTCACACCCTACACTTCGAACCGTTTAGGCCTTACATTAGCCTTAATTTTAAATGCACACCGCAACGTGCACCAGCTAAGCTAAACCATTTTACCTAAAATGTCAGCGAATTTTTGGCTAAACCTCATATCTGCACTATTAGCGCTGGGCCTTGGCCTGCTTGTAATTCGCTCCTGGAAGCTCGGTATTCTAAGGCGCTGGCGGGCGCGTGGATTGCGTCGTCGTCTATCTCCGTTGATTGAGCAACTCCTGATGCAATTGGCCAGCGCCGAGGATGCACCCATAGTAAATAGCTTAATATTTTTGCGCCAGCGAGAGGAAATCGAATCAATTTATCGTCGCTCCAGGGTACTATTAGACGAAGAAAGAGTCGCACTAGCCGAATTTCTAAGCTCTCTGTCACGCTTTAGTGGCCAACAAAATATTGAACCGCTTAGTCAATCAGCACAGCGTGAGGATCTGATTCTTAAAGGGCAAAGACTGATGCATGATATGCGCGAATTTGGATACTGATAGGATGCCGACTAAGAGCTGTATCTGCTACTATTCGCGCATTATTCGCCGACTCTCAGGAACGATCATTTTTGCCTGTGTTAGCTGACCGTCCAAGCACATCTAATAACCAAACAGCGGCCCTAGCCTATCGCCCAGATGTTGACGGCTTGCGCGCCATCGCCGTATTGTCGGTGATAATCTTTCACTTTCGAGAATCGTGGTTACCAGGCGGCTTCGTTGGCGTTGATATCTTTTTTGTTATCAGTGGATATCTAATTACGCGCCTAATTTATCGAGAGCTCGAATCAACTCAGCGTTTTGCGTTTGGGAATTTTTACTTACGACGAATTCGTCGTTTATTCCCAGCCATGTGCGCCACTTTTGTATTGTGTATCGTGCTCGCTTACAGCCTGCTCTCGCCCCAGCATTTGGTCGACTTTGGTCGCTCACTGATCTTTGCGGTGTTAAGCGTCAGCAACTTCTATTTTTGGCAGAGTGCCAATTATTTTGATTTTGCCAGCCAGGCAAAACCATTGCTGCACACTTGGTCGCTGAGCGTTGAAGAACAATTTTACTTGCTATGGCCGCTAACACTTTTATTACTTAGTAAGTTGCGGAGCTCAGCTTGGGTTGTTTTGTTCATTATCGCAATGAGCTTGCTGAGTCTCGCTTTAAATATTTTTTGGTTTAACAATCAATTGGCTTTGGAGGCAAATTTCACCTGGGGCGACGTGCGCTCTTTCGCTTTTTATACTTTGCCGTTTCGAATTTACGAGTTCGGTATTGGCGCGGCACTGGTATTTGTGAATTCGAACAAACTGCCGCACTGGTCTCGTCTTGCCACCTTTATAGTTGGGCTGGGCTTGATTGCCTGGTCTTTGTGGAATCTCGATAGCCAGACTGACTTCCCATCTTATTTCGCCCTATTGCCTTGCCTTGGCGCAGCACTATTAATTTTGGCTGGCCCAACACATGTTCTCGCCAATTTATTAACTAATCGATTAATGGTCGGCATTGGTCTGATTAGTTATTCGCTCTATCTTATTCATTGGCCGTTGATTGTGTTTTCGCGTTTTGCACAAGGAGATGAGTTATCCAATCTAAGCATCTTTGCCTTATTTGCCTTGTCGCTGTTGTTAGCTTACCTGATATATCGATTCATAGAGCAACCGTTTCGCCGCCCGGTCAAAATTAGCCCGCAACAACACAAAACTAAT
This sequence comes from uncultured Gammaproteobacteria bacterium, assembly GCA_964455815.1. Lineage (GTDB taxonomy): Bacteria > Pseudomonadota > Gammaproteobacteria > Arenicellales > Arenicellaceae > Arenicella. The sequence continues at coordinate 100,462 of CAYVYS010000001.1, read as the reverse complement.
CGTCCCTTTCTGCTCAGCTCGGCGCTCTGTGCAATACTGGTGATGGGCGTTGCCTTTAACGCCCATGCATCAAAGGGCTGGTTATGGCGCTATCCAGCAGCGGTGGTTGAAGAACTTAAATTTACCCGCGATGATTATGCCGACTATTTTTGGCGCAATATCGAATCCGCGCAGAGACCTTTTGCCAATAACAATAAAACCAAGGTCTTGGTCATTGGCGATAGTATGGCGGCGGACTTAATCAATGTGTTTATCGAAGGGGGTAGCGCTGCGCAACTTGATTTAGCGGCGATCAAAATCGACAACAATTGCAAAACTATGTTCACGCTAAACGATCAGCAATATCAAAACATTTTTGGTAGCAGGGCGGAAATTTGTCGACAACAGCATCAAAAGGCGCTTGATGCGATGGATCAAATCCAAGCTGCTGATGCGGTGATCTTGGCTACCTTTTTAACCGTTGACCACTTTGTACAGTATGTCGCTCAAAGTGCAGACTTTTTGAAGCAATCCGGAGCCAAAAAAGTGCTTGTGCTCGGCCAAAAGACTCAGCAATCTGACGGCATGGCCTTTCTAGCCAATATGGCCTTTAAACCGAATCTGCATAAGATCAAAACACCCTTAAATGAATCAGCAGCGAGAATTAACAGCTTATTCAAACGCTTTGCAAAGAACTATGAGTATGTCGATTTGCTATCTCAGTTTTGTAGTAATGAAGGTTGTCAACGTGTTACGCGTGAAGGCCATTTAATCATTTTTGACGGCACGCATTTAAGCCAGCAAGGTGCGCGATTTGTCGGCCGAAAACTAGATCAGGAAACCTGGTTCAAACAACTTAGGAAGCTCTGATTAATTTAGTTGTGTTATGAAAAATAGAAAAGCAATCGCCATTCAACATGTTGGCTTTGAACATACAGAGGGGTTCACTGAGGCCATCAAATCTTGTGGCTACAAGTTAAAAATAGAAGCCGCGATGAACGGGATCAATTAGAGCGCTTACGATGCCGACCTGTTGATTATACTGGGCGGGCCTATCTCAGCTAGCGACACCAGTATTTATCTGTTCATCAACGATGAATTAGCGTTGATTAGCCATTTTCTAAGCCAAGAAAAAACCATTGATGAGCATCTGTCTTGGCGCGCACTTGATCGCCAAAGCCTGTGGCGCAGCAGTCAGCCCGGCTCCGCTAGTGGAGATTGGCTTGGCTCCTAGTCATCTTACTGAACAAGGTAAGCAATCACCTTTAGCTTGTTTTGCCGAACAACCGCTTGCTATGCATTGTGGGCAGAATTTTACTTTGCCGGAGCAAGCAGAATG
>CAYVYS010000001.1:0-99044 GCA_964455815.1 uncultured Gammaproteobacteria bacterium | reverse complement strand
GAACACTACCCTAATCAGGCATTTCGGATCGGAGACAAGGTCATCGGCTTTCAGTTTCACCCCGGAAGGTACGCTCGTACTGCTGCTTCATCGCCGGCTTCAACGGTTCGGATAAACTGCCTGCCCAATTCGCTTGCGCTTATCCGATTGCTCATTACTGACCCGGCTAATTCGTTTATCGAACTAGTGTGGTACCACCATCAACCGGAATAATTTGCCCGGTGATAAAGCCCCCCTGCTCGGCTAGCTAACATGATAGCTACGCCATTGATATCGTTTTCATCTCCCCAGCCGTGCAGGGGCATCAGTGCCAGCTCTTGCTGGTAGTTCGCTTCGTTTTGGCTGGCATACTCCGTCATTTTGGTGTGAAACCGGCCTGGCGCAATAGCATTAACTCGGATATTTTGTTCACTAAACTCGACGGCTAAATTGCGAGTAACCTGATGAATAGCGGCTTTACTCGGAGCGTAACTAATGCACCACAAATTCCCGACACTGAACCAATATTAATCAAGGAATCCAGCGTTTCCAGCCAACCTGTACCAGCGTTGTTAACCAATACGTGTAACTCACCCTCGCGTAGCTTGAGCTCACTTACCAACGAGCCTATTTCTGCCATGTTGTTTATTGTTGCCTGGTAGTGCTATGCACTCATCATCGAATTTGGTATTGAGAGCTCCGGCTGCTTGCTGGCAAGCTTATTCTTTGTGGGCCGTGATATACACGCGTTTAGCTCCCGCGCTAAGAAATCCACGTGCGATGTAATGACCAATCCCTCGAGAGCCGCCAGTTACCAGGCAGACTTTATTTGATAAAGAAAATAGTTGTTTGATCATTGTTACTAGATTTTGCTGGTTTTTCTAGGTGCTTGGGAAGACCTCGTCCAAACTTAGCGTCTGTGAATCTTGGTTACTTTGTTGACTGATCTCGACCATTTTTTGCGCCACCTGCCAGCCATGGATTGGTCTGTAACGGCGCAAACCCGGCAAGCGACACAAGGTGGGTATAAATTTAGCTGCTAAGGACTCACCGACACGATATTCGGCACGAACTCCCAGTAATAGTGAAGGTTGGAAAATAACTAAGCGTTGAAAACCCACTTGTTTTACCTGTTCCTCCAACTGCCCCTTCATGCGTAAATACGGGCTAGGGCTTAATGCATTTGCGCCGCTGGAAGACACTAAATAGAGTTCTTGCACTCCTTGCTCATGGGCAAGCTTTGCCGCCTTTAATTGATAATCCAAATCAACCTCGCGCTGCTTCGCCAGGGAACCAGCTTGACTGCGAGTTGTGCCAAGGCAAGAAAACAACATATCACCACGAAAGTACGTGAGTTCGCTATTAGATAGTTCATCAAGCCGCGCAAAATCAATTACATGATTGGCCACATTGTCGCTTGCGTTATTGACTGGCCGACGTGTGATGCTTACTACTTTGTCTATGTGATCAGCATTTGCCAGCCTGGCTACTAATTCAGTGCCAACTAAACCGGTAGCCCCAATTACGATGGCAGTGTTATTCATCGCGATACAAAACCGCAGTAAACCGCGGCTTATTATGGCGCTCTAAATGATAGGTCAGAGTATTTAAATCCTTGCTGATTTCTAGATTCCACACATTCGTACTGGCTTCAGGAATCAACTGCTGAGTAAATTCATCGGCCGGAAATGATTGCGTGTATGCGGTTCCTTGATCGCTGTTGCTACCCCCGTAATTGGTGATTGGATCAAGCGAACCATCAACTAATAGATGCCGATGCTTAAATTCCAAGCCTTGATCAATCGTTCTTAAAAACCAAGTCCGGCTTTGATCTTCACCAACAGCAAACGCAATTTGTATTTCGCTCTGGTCACAGGATAGGAAGCTGGCAATCAATGTCTTACCGGCAAAAGAATCCAACCCATCTTTTGGAAAAGTCATTTCACCGCTGTATTTGGCGCCACACAATTTGCTCATTTTCGCAAAGAACTCAGCACTGGGGTCGCCATTAGCAATGGCAGAAAAATTGCACACCAATACAAACAACACAATCAAAAAGCGCACGCGATACCTCTCGTAAAGCTACTAAATCTAGGCTCATTATGCCTGATTTCACTGTATCAGAGCGCTAGATTGCAAATGGCAATTTACATTTGCGAACGATAATAGGATGATACTTCTCTGGTATTTATTTCAACTCTACTCTAGGTAAATTATGCAGCTCTTGAAAGTTCTTATTGGATTGCTCTTCACGATGCCAGCTCTTGCTCATCATGAAGCATCTACATCAGCCAGCGCCTTTGACGGCTACCTTATCGCGATTGTCAGCGCGCTCGTTTTGATTGCGATTATCGCGACGGTAAAGGCTTTGCCTCAATTGAAAGCGATTAAATCTTCGGAGAACAAGAAATGATGTACTCCCTATTGAAAAAATTCTCAGCTCGCATCCCAGTCGCCAGCGCGCATTGCGATATTCCCTGCAAAATTTATGATCCCTCAACCGCGCAAGTTGCTGCTTTGAGTGTGATTCGATTTTTGGACTTGATTGCCGAACTCGCTGAAAACGACCGCCTAAGTGTTGCTCAGCAGGCCACACTTGCTCGTTTAGTACGCGAAAAAGAAATTCATGCGGCTAAAGTAAAAGAAGAAGTTCGCGTGATCTGGGGCGACTTTATGAAGCAACCTCAATTTGAGCAATACCCTGATATGCACCAGTTGGTTCACTCGATCATGTTGGCGGGCAGTGCCGCTAAGCAACATATCGACGTCGATACCGGCCACAAGTTGATGGCCTTAGTTAATGAATTTGCGGAAGCTTTCTGGGCTATGAAAGGCGTTGATACCATTCGTGCCACCTGCCCTTATCCACCTGCTGTGGAGACAGTCTACCCTAAGCTAGGTTAATCAAGACGACCTTATCAAAAAAGGCGAAGCAACTTATTCAAAGTCGTTTCGCCTTTTTTATTGTCAATTCCTAATTGCTTAGAGGAACATCTTGTTCGGTATTTGTCGAGTTAAAGGATCGAGTATGGAGCCACATTTTCTTGAAGATGACTTCACCGTTTTCAGGCGTCCGTTATTCAAACCCCGATATCGTGCTGGCGATGTAGTGGTGCTTGAGCACGCAAGTTTTGGATTGATCATTAAACGAATTCGTGATCGTCTCTCGGCTCAGGAATACCAACTAAATAGCGACAATAAGGACGGACTAGAAACCACTCAAATTGGGATTTGCCATGACCGGCAAATCAGAGGTAAAGTTTTTTGGCGTATCAAACGCAGTAGCTAGCTCAGCCTGATTTTCGGCCGCTTACTCTAGCAACATGGCCAAAGCGCCACCGACTATAAAGTCGATACTATCCTGATACAAAGCAACATAATCGTCTGAACTATACTTCCCTTCAGACAGCATATTGAGCCGCCCATTATTTGAAAAGGTCATCAAGATTGTGCCGGTAATAAACTGGAAAGCATGATGTGCCTTTCTTTCATCTTGATGAGTCGAATGTTTTTTTAGCGCATCGATAAAGATCAAGCTGATCATATCCAACTCAGTCATTTTCGGAATTGGTAACTTCCCTGGAAACGGTCGAGTTGCAAAATTACCAATCATGCTCAAATAAGCTTGCCAACCAACATCACCTGACAACACTCGCTGCATCAGAGGATCGATAATCAGCTTGGTGATTTCAGTGATACTTTCTTCATTACTAAGATCATCAAAGTTAATCTGCTCGAAGCGCCAAACCCGCTCTTTTACGATCTCAGTAGCTCTGCGAGTTAACGCTTCTCTATATAAATTTTCTTTGGTATCGAAATAGTAATTCACGCTCGCAAGTCGAAGACCTGCCGCATCAGTGATTTGTCGCACCGATACTCCGTCTAGCCCACTCTGAGCGAAAAGCTGCTCAGCCACATCTAATAGGTGGTTCCGTGTATCTTGCCCCACTTTTTGCCGCCCGTAACAAAGTTTTACTTTAATTTCGATAATTCCAACAAGATATCTACAATTTGATATTGAAATATGGATGGAACGTTCGTATCATAACACTCGAGGTCGGGTTATAACGTCAAAATAACAAAAGAAACTGCTTATTAATGGATTTCGGTCCATGACTCATTTGTCCCCCCCCCTCACGTAATGAGTGTTATCTCTGAACAGCGATATATTCAAGCCCGTTTCTATAAGACGTTACAACCCGACCTTTTTCATTCCCCTCATAAGTAATTTTACACTAGTCAGTTAAAAGAGAAAGTCGTCTTAGAACTAAAATAGCACTAAGTCAGACAAAAGCTTTTCTACTGCAAATATTTGTGCGACCATTTTTCGATGAACTCGCATATCCTCCCATCAGTTTGCCCCCTTGATTGTGCGCAAACATGCAGCCTGTCAGTTGAAGTAAAAAACGAGCAAATAATGGCCGTAAAAGGCTCTAAAGCGAACTCTCTAACCAACGGCAAAATTTGCAGCAAAGTAGCCAAAGGCTTTCGTGAATTAGTGCATGGCGAACGCCGATTAAGCACACCGTTAGCGCGAGTTGGCTCACGTGGTGAGGCCAAATTCAGAGAGATCAGCTGGGAAACAGCCTACAATACTATTAAGCAGCGATTCACCGCGATTATCGAGCAATACAGCAGTGAGGCTATTGTGCCTTTTAAGTATGCTGGCCCAATGGGCTTACTTAATGGTAGCTCGATGGATGAACGATTTTTTCGGCGGCTTGGTGCTAGCCGTTTAAACAGCGTGCCATTGTGCGCTGGTACCAGCGCTGCCGCCTGGCAATCGGTTTTTGGAAACGTAGGCGGCATCGCTCATGAAGAGATGGCGCACGCTAAGCTTATCGTGATCTGGGCTAACAATATTACTGTTGGGCATTTACATATCACCAAGCTTATTCGTCAGGCACGCAAAGACGGTGCTAAAGTTGTGGTAGTCGACCCGCGTAAAATAAGAATTGCCGCCGACGCCGACTTGCATCTGTCTATTCGGCCCGGAACCGACGTCATTCTAGCCTATGCAGTAGCTAATCGCATACGTGAATTAGGCGGCCTTGACCATGCTTTTATCGATGAACACGTAAGTGGCACCGATGAATATCTCAATGCCGCCAAAAAATGGAGCCTGCAAGGAGCCGCCGAAATTTGTGGTTTACACGCTTCTGACATTGATCGCTTTGCACGACTGTGGTGCACCACAAAACCAGCCGCCTTGAGTATTGGCGTAGCCTTAGAACGAACTCGCAATGGAGGTTCAGCGATTCGTGCCGCTTACGCACTACCACTATTGACCGGCAATTTTGGCGACCCTGGGGCAGGTATTTGTAAGCCATCCGGATACTTTTCGCATTTAGATCGTGCTGCGATTAAACGTTTAGCAGCACCAGTAAAAGAAACTCGAACGCTTGATATTTTAGATCTGGCTGAACACATCCTCGAAGAGGATTTGCCGATCCCGATCAAGGCACTATTTATTTACAACCATAATCCACTGGCTGTTCATCCTCAGCAAACTCGCTTACTAGACGCCATGTCGAAAGACGAGCTATTTATTGTTGCCTGTGATCACACCTTAACGGACTCTGTAGCCTATGCCGACATTGTGCTGCCAGCAGCAACGTCGATGGAGAATACCGATCTGTATAAAGCCTACGGACACGCTCATCTACAGCTTGCTAAACCAGTTATTCAGCCGGTTGGTTTGAGTAAACCCAATACGCAGATATTTCGCGAGCTTGCTGAGGTTTTTGCATTTGAAGATCCGGAATTTAAACAAAGTGATCAGGAGTTGCTTGAACTTATTACCAATGACATTCCTGACTTGAATCGCAGCAGCGACTTAAGCAAGCACACCAAAGCCAAAGTTGTATTCAGAACAACATCGCCCGATACCCCAACAACTAAAGCGATGTTATTTGATCCTGTGGAACAACAACGAGCAGAACTTGGCATCCCCGCTTTTAAGACTCTCAGTAATCAGCGTCGTTTTACACTTATTAGCCCCAGTTCGGACAAGCGAACAAACTCAACTTTTGGGGGCACCAAGGCGAATTCTTGTCGCCCAGAAGTTGAAGTCAATTATCAAGATGCCATGGAACTTGGGCTAAGTGATGGAGACAGAGTAAAGCTGGTCAACGAATTCGCTGAACTCGAGTTGATCTTGAAGCTTAGCGAGGATATTCGACCAGGAATTGCCTCAGTCGATAAAGGCGCCTGGTTGCAAGATAACCCGGCTGGCCTGAGTGTGAATGCCCTTATTCCAGGGCACAAATCCGATATGGCCGATGGCGCCTGTTACAACGATTGTCAGGTCGATATATTACGAGCCTAAAACGGGCAAAAAAAACCCCGAGTATGACTCGGGGCTCAAGGAGGGTAGTACAACTACCCGATTAGTTTGCGGCCACCTTGCCGGCATCGCATGCACCTTTAAGACAGGCGACAACGGCAGGCTCTTGCCTCCGAATCTCACATGAATAAAGTGATTTTTCACCATTAGCTTTGATCTTCAGTTTGGCTTTGAAAACGGTACGCTTAGAGTTGATATTTGCGACTTTAATTCGATCAACTTCGCCATACTCTGCGACTACTTGCGCTTTGCAAGCTGAAATAAGTTCGCTGTCGCTCTTGGCGAAAGCATTACCACCGACAATTAAGGCTGATGCGACTAAAAGTGTATTAATAAGAGTTTTCATGTTTACGCTCCTGGAGTAGAGGAATTTAAGTTGTTGATGAACTTAGCGATTAAATATTCACTTGGTCATCGCCATGAGCGTATTAAACGAATTTAGAGATTAGATCTCTGCCTGAATCCTTATAGACACTGCCGAATTTCGAAATTCGGCTTATTTTTCAAGAATTCGATAGGATATCAGCGCGATATTTGGTCGGTGATACACCAAAGTGGCCTTGAAACGCGGTGTTAAAAGACGAAATCGATCGAAAACCCACATCTAATGCGATACTCAGCACCGGAGTTCGCTCGTCCTTTCGTAATTTTTCGCCAGCTTCTTCGATTCGGTAGCGGTTCACGAACTGATTAAAGTTGCGATAACCTAATTCCTGATTGATTTTTTTGCGAAGCTTGTACTCTGGAACACTCAACATCTCAGCCAAACTGCCAACTCGCAAATCATGATCGGCATATAACCTTTCCTCGCGCATTCGCCGTAACAACTCAACCAGAATTGGGTCGGTGGTTTCATGGCTAGCCGGTGGGTCATTGATCTCCATCAGGCGTCCTTCTGGATTAAGACGCAACAAAAAGTAGTTAATCAAAACCACGCAAATAAGTAAGTCGGCAACTAAAATAGTATCTAACACCACTGGCGGACTGAAGTGCGTGGAACTCTCAACAATCACCGTCACCAGTGTCTGCAAGGCCATCAACAATACAAAAATATTCCGAATGCGCGAACGAGTTTCAACGAGATCATTATCGCGCCCGACCCACACCACGTAGACCACCAACGCTGCGATTACTACTTTTAGTGCTCTGAGCCAAAATGGTGATCCAGGCAGGCCAACTCCAATCGCCGAATAATAAACAGAACCCAGTACCGACACACTGATCAAGACAATTAACCAAGGAGGCAGAGAACACTTTTCTTCGAAAATAAACCACACCAGTAACAGCAACATACTCGGCGCGATGGCGGAGAAAAACCAAACTGAATGGATAGCATCGTCATTAGATATGTAGCGATCTATCATCGGCATAAACAGATATACACTAACACCTAATAGAAACATAACCCCAACGACCTTAACTCGTTTGGGATTGCTCGAGAAACCGATATAAATCAGCAGCAGGATAACCTGCGACAGCGCCGCAAACCTGACGCCAACATTTAAGTAGTCGACAACTGTCATGAACCCCAGGAATTACGCCGAGGCCGACGCGCGATTGACAATACCCATCCAAAAAACAAGCCAAGCAGGATGGCACCTACTCCATAGGTAAAATACTGCAGATCTTTTTGATCCTGATAGGATTCTTTTTGAATGCGCATTTCGTCTAACTCGAGTAACAGCTGCCTGGCTTCTTTTTCAAGTTTGTCATTGCGCTCAGATATCGCTACCGCATCGGCCGAAACATTTTTAATCAGCGCCAGCTCGTCGCTGACTATCTTTAAACGACTCGTCAGCTCGGTATTCAATTGAATCAGTTCACGGTTCTCGTCCTGACTGGTTGCCAACAAGGCTTGCAGTTCACTGGGTTTGGAGCGCAAAGTGCTAAGTTGCTCTTGCACCACTTTTAAACGGCTGCGTGCGGCGCGGCTTTTACTCAAAAAACGCGTTAGCACATAACCGGTCTCGCCTTTTGAGGTTTGCACCAGTGAGTGTCCATTACCCGCATCTTCCCTTAAGATTTCTAGTTTGGTGCCGCTTCGCAGCGGGCTGACAATTTTGTTCTGCACACTAGGTCCGGTACGCATCATGATTTCAAAATCATCCGTGACATAGCGCACTTGCGCCTGCGCAGAACACACCAGGAAAAACAGGGCGACGAATAGACTAGCGTTGCGAAAATATAGAAGCAGCATCAGCGATAAAATATCTTAGGCGAGCACAGCCTAAATTATACACCGATAGCTCCGCGCTTAAATGGCGCCAGTACAGCTTATGCTAGCGTAATTTATGACAAGCCTAATTCTTTAAGCTTACGTGTGAGTGTATTTCGACCCCAGCCTAACAACTTGGCCGCATTCTGACGATGTCCACCGGTGTGCTCTAGAGCAACATTTAATAAGGTCGTCTCAAAAGATTTCAAGAGTTCACTTAGCACATCTTGCTTGCCGATTCTAAGTTGCTGTTGCACGGTTCTGGCGAGTAGCTCCTCCCAACCCTGATCTAGCGGGACATCTTCGGCGGTCAGAATTTCTTTTGGAAGATCTTCGCTATTAACCGTTTTGGCCGGCGCCATTACAGTAATCCAGCGACAAATATTCTCTAGCTGACGAACATTGCCTGGCCAGTGATAACTCATCATTTTCACCAGTGCCTTGTCATTGATCACCTTCATTTCAACATCCAGCTCTTCAGCGCTTAGGTGTAAAAAACGCTTGGTAAGTAGCGGAATATCCTCAGCTCGCTCGCGCAATGAAGGCAGGTCGATGCGAATGACGTTGAGCCGATGATAGAGATCTTCACGGAATTTACCATTGGCGACTTGTTTTTCCAGATCGCGATTGGTCGCTGCTAATACTCTTACATCAACTGATACCAGGTCTCGACCACCGACCCGATAAAAACGCCGATCAGACAACACTCGCAGCAATCTTGTTTGCAAATCGGCACTCATCTCACCAATTTCATCTAGAAATAGCGTACCGCCATTGGCCTGCTCAAAACGCCCTTTGCGTTGCGCCTGAGCGCCAGTGAAAGCACCCTTTTCATGCCCAAACAACTCAGACTCTAAAAGCTCAGCTGGTATCGCAGCAATATTTATCGCGACAAATGGCTTGCTGGCTCTGGGGCTATGCCGATGCAAAGCATTGGCAACCAACTCTTTACCGGTTCCCGACTGCCCGCAGATCATGACATTGATATTGGATTTCGCCAGCCGCCCAATCGCTCGAAATACTTCTTGCATGGCTGGTGCTTCACCGATGATCTCCATGTCTGCCGGGCTATCGAATTCCTGTTCAATGGCTTCATCAACTGGTTCAACAGCACGTTGTACCAAGCGAATAGCTTCATCCAGATCAAAAGGTTTTGGCAAATACTCGAAAGCACCGCTTTGATAACTCGCCAGAGCACTATCCAGATCGGTATGCGCTGTCATTACAATGATGGGCAAATCAAGGTGCTCTGCCTTTACTTGCCCGGCCAGATCTAGACCACTTATACCAGGCATACGTATATCGGTCATTAATACTGCAGGTCGATCGTTCTTCAGTGCGCGCAAAGCGCCTTCGCCATCTTCGAAATCTCTAACTTCGAAGCCTTCAGCGCTAAGGGCTCTAGCTAGAACCCAACGAATTGACGAGTCATCATCAACGATCCAGATTTCTTGAGAAGTCATGCAGCGGCCTCCATATCAGCCTTGTAGGAATCCGTGACATTGCTGGTATGGTCAATAAATGGCAGTAAAATCGAAAAGCTGTTCTTGCCATGGTAGTTTTCCAATTGTACTGCTCCCTGATGACGCTGAATGATTTCCTGTGTGATCGAAAGCCCCAAACCGGTTCCTTCGGGCCGACCAGTAATCAAGGGGTCAAATAAGGTTTCGATTAAGTTCTGTGGCACACCTGGGCCTTCATCCCAGATGCGAATACGCATAACTTGCCGATGTAATTTTTGATTGATCGTGAAAAACCGATCGAACTGTGTTACAAAGCCGAGCCGAATCTGAGCTTGGCCGTGTTGTGCTTCTATCGCATTGGTGACGATATTTAGCACCGCTTGAATTAACTGTTCTTTGTCGGCCTTGATCTCGGGTAGAGCCGGGTCATAGAAGCGTTCAATATAAATTGGCTTGGGCGACTTTACCGACACTAAATGCGCAACGTGCTCTAGCACTTCATGAATATTTAAAAACGCTGGCTTGAGTTGCTCACGCGAGCCCATTACCCGATCGACCAATCGAGTTAAGCGATCGGCTTCTTTAATTAGAATGTCAGTTAGTTCGCGCTGCTCTGGTTGCGACAATTCCCGTTCCAGAAGTTGCGCCGCTCCACGAATCCCACCAAGAGGGTTTTTTATTTCATGTGCCAGACCTCGCATCATCAATCTAAACGCTTGTTGTCGCTCAATCTGATTTTTCTCTTTCATAAAGCGCGAGATGCGATTGATGACATTCAATTCTATTAATACCAATGGCTGCGATTGCGAGACTGAGGTAATACTTGAAATGGTTACATCAACCAATTCTTCAACGTCTTGCACCGCAATCGCGACTTCACGCAAAGTAAACTGAGAATTGTTCGCCAGGCATTCATCGAGGCACTCGTTCACGGTGGAATCAGGAATCAATTCTTGAATCTTCTGCCCCAGAAGATATCGACGACTTTGCGAAAACAACTCCTCAGCTGAAATATTAGCTCGCTCAATACGACCCTCTCGGCTGACTACCAGCAGCGCGCATTCTAGGCTCTCAATTAAATTGGCATCGCTCATTCTCGACTTACACAAATACTACTCAATTGCACCAAAATAGTGCACACAGGGTTAAAAAAACGCCCCGACTACTCGAGGCGTTTTCGATATAAAGGTCTTAGCAGCTGTAAGACAATTGAAATTCGATTGGATGCGTATTCATACGCAAGGCATCGACTTCCTCTTGTTTTAGTTCTAAGTAACCATCGATCGCACTGTCACTGAAAACGCCACCGGCTTTCAAGAAATCACGATCGTTGTCTAGCGCATCAAGTGCGTAATCCAAGCCAGGTGCAACGGTTGGGATCTTAGCTTGCTCAGCTGCTGGCAATTCGTACAAATCTTCGTCAGCGGCATCACCAGGATGAATCTTATTGGTGATTCCATCCAGACCCGCCATTAACATGGCAGTAAACGCAAGGTATGGGTTAGCAGTCGAATCAGGGAAGCGAATCTCAATGCGGCGGCCTTTCGGACTAGACACATAAGGGATTCGGCAAGACGCTGAACGGTTGCGTGCTGAATAAGCCAGTAAAACCGGTGCTTCGAAACCAGGTACCAGGCGCTTGTAACTATTAGTTGATGCATTCGCAAAAGCGTTGATGGCACGCGCATGCTTGAAAATACCACCAATGTAGTACAAGGCCAGATCGCTTAGACCACCGTAGCCGTCGCCAGCGAACATGTTCTCGCCATCTTTCCAGATTGATTGGTGCACGTGCATACCTGAGCCATTGTCACCAACGATTGGCTTTGGCATAAAGGTTGCCGTTTTACCGAACATATGCGCTGTGTTGTGAACCGCATACTTATAAATTTGCACTTCGTCGGCTTTGCGAACTAGTGTGCTAAATAAAGTACCGATCTCGCACTGTCCGCCAGTCGCTACTTCGTGGTGATGTACTTCAGTTGCAACGCCCATGGCTTCTGCTGACTGACACATTGCAGCGCGCAGATCGTGTAAAGAATCCACTGGAGGTACAGGGAAGTAACCGCCTTTTAAGCCAGGACGATGCGCCATATTGCCGCCTTCATATGGCTTCTCTGAATTCCAGTATGCTTCTACTGAATCCACTTCGTAGAAAGCACCACGAGGTTCAGTTGCGAAACGTACATCGTCAAATACGAAAAACTCGTTCTCTGGGCCAAAATAAGCGGTATCACCAAATCCCGTCTCTTTTAGGTAGGCTTCGGCACGCTTGGCAATCGAACGCGGATCACGCTCGTAACCAGACATATCGCTTGGCTCTATAATGTCGCATCGAATGTTGAGTGTTTTGTCTTGGAAGAACGGATCCAATATCGCTGAATCAGCCTCAGGCATGAGAATCATGTCTGACTCATTAATTCCTTTCCAACCAGCTACTGATGAACCATCGAACATCTTACCTTCTTTGAAAAAGTCTTCATCAACAACATTAGTAGGAACCGTAACGTGCTGCTCTTTACCTCGGGTATCCGTGAAACGTAAGTCTACGTATTTGACGTCATCGTCTTTGATCTGTTTTAAAACGTCTGCAACTGACATTTTTTATACCTCAATATCAATATTTAGTTTGTTTATCGTCATCAAGTTCGTTGCTCTACTGCCTCACACTAAGCTCGATTGGGCGGTATGACGTATCGAAAAATCGACGATCGTGAATTGTTTGCTGATTTGTCTATGCGACCAGCGCCGGACCTCCATCCAAACGACTCCCTACATACTGCTGATAGAGGGCGCTGATTCGAGAAACCGAATTTGGGCTTCTAAAACTCGAAATGAGCAGCCCAAGCAATCTAGTTTATAGCAAACATCATGCCAATTACAGATTTAAGTAAATCGCCAGAGAAAGGCGGATTTTGGTTTAAAAACGAGCATAACGCACCTTTTTGGTGCATTCCAATGTTTATTTTGCACCATTCTAGTGCATTATAAATCGATTTCCAAGGTTTCCTTCACAATCTCCATAGCGGCAATACTGGTGGATTCCTTAACGCCAGGAAGATTCAATAATTCATCTTCGAGCAGATTTCGGTAAGCGGCCATATCCTTGATGCGCGCCTTAACCAAAAAATCAAAGCTGCCAGTGACCAGGTAGCACTCTTGTACCGATGAGACCTTTTGCACCGCACGGCGAAAGTCTGCAAACGTTTTTTTGCTGGTTCGATCCAGGCTGATTTGCACAAACACCACTAAACCTTTATCCAACATCGCGGCACTTAAACGCGCTGAATAACCTTTGATAAAGCCCGCGCGTTCCAACTTTCGAACTCGATCAATGCATGGTGTGGTGGTTAGTCCCACGCGCTTGCCTAAGTCAGTAAATGACAAACGACCATCGCCCTGCAATGCCGCGAGGATATTAAGATCATATTTGTCTAATTGTTCCGTCTGACTCATTGTTTTTACCTGCCTTATATTACTTAAATAGTTATATTTAATGCCGAAATTATTTATGTCATTAAATTATATTGATAAAACGCGATAAAACCAAAAATACTCACTTCCCGATTTTTCTTTGAGATTTCATAATTCAACTCAACAACTCGTTTTATTGGCAGGAGATCAGCATGAAAATCGGCGTCCCCAAAGAGATCAAAAATCACGAATATCGAGTGGGTTTGAGCCCCGCCAGCGCTAAGGAACTGATTAGTCACGGACACAGCGTGACGATTGAAACCGGTGCCGCTGCTGGTATTGGTCTGCGCGATGAGGACTATCGTCGAGTCGGCGCAGAAGTTTCCGAAAGCGCCGAAGCGATATTTGCTGAAAGCGAAATGATCATCAAGGTCAAAGAACCCCAACCGCATGAATGCAAGCAACTTAGCTCGGGTCAGTTATTGTTCACTTACTTGCACTTAGCACCAGATCCAACCCAAACCAAGTTGTTGCTCGAATCTGGTGTAACGGCGATCGCCTATGAAACCGTCACCGGCCCAAATAATTCGCTGCCATTACTTGCACCAATGAGCGAGGTCGCTGGCAGGTTGGCGGCACAAGCCGGCGCGCATTGCTTAGAACGCGCACAAGGCGGCTGCGGAGTCTTAATGGGCGGTGTGCCAGGCACTGAGCCAGCGAAAGTAGTCGTTATTGGCGGCGGCGTTGTAGGCCAGAATGCCGCTTATATTGCCCGCGGCATGGGCGCTAACGTCACTATTTTGGATCGCTCCATCCCAAAGCTGCGCCAGCTTGATGTCGAGTTCGCTGGCAAAGCCAATTGCGTGTATTCCACTAAAGAAGCCATCGAACGCTATGCCATCGAATCTGATTTGGTGATCGGCGCGGTCTTGATCCCTGGCGCCAATGCACCAAAGTTAATTACTCACGACATTATCAGCAAGATGAAACCCGGCTCGGTGGTGGTCGATGTTGCAATCGATCAAGGTGGCTGTTTGGAAACGTCCAAAGCAACAACGCATGAGGAGCCAACCTTTGTGGTAGACGAAGTGGTGCATTATTGTGTCGCTAATATGCCCGGCGCGGTACCGCAAACTTCAACCTATGCACTCAACAATGCCACCTTGCCATTTTCGTTAAGCATGGCAAATCAGGGCTGGAAGAAAGCCGTACAACAAGACTCGCATTTATTAAACGGCTTGAATGTGCACGATGGCAAACTAACCTATAAAGCCGTGGCCGATGCACAGGGTTTGGAGTTCACCGACCCAGCTAGCTTACTCTAATTCAAGCAAAAAGGGGTTAAGCTAATCACTAGCCCTTTTTTGTAGCTATAAAGCACAGGGAAGTGTTTCAAAGTATTTGAGAAAACCACTCAGAGAACATGGTTTCATTGATTTAGCGGACGATTAACCCCTTGAAAGGAATTCAAACGACTATAATTTTTAAGAACTCGCTATTGTTAAATGGTGGCTAGCTTGAATTTTGATAGTTATTTTCTTGTTTATAGTTTGGGCAATAAGAACAGAAAGTAATTGGGGTAAAGGAAATTAAAAATGAGAAATTTGGTATTAGGAGTAATATTAGGAGCTTGCATCGCAAGCATAGCTTTTTGGGTATGGATTGAAAAAAACTCAGAATCAAGTCACCGCTTATTAAGCGCTCAATCTCAAAGACAATCGGCACAAAAAATTGAATCTATTTTGGACAAGGTTGAAGCTGATAAAAGCAACAAATTGTATAACTCTAACAGCGACAACCTGACAAGTGAACAACAAGTAGAATCAATCGATCAAATCTTAAAAATCCAATCCGAAATAAAGCAAACCGAGATGCTTTACGTTATCGCAAGTCGATCACAAGCTCGAGAAGTGATCGACTTGATAAAGCAAGCAGATGCTATTAGCAATTATTCAGATAGAAGCTCCGCTTTAGCTATCTTATTTTCTAGATTGACAGAAATCAGCCCTGATTTAGCACTGGAAGCGATAAAAGACCAGCGCTTTGTTGGTGATGACTATGTGATGCAGTCAATCTGGCGAACCTGGGCAAGACATGACTTCGATTCGGCTTTACTAGCAGTCCAGCGACTAACTCCATTCGATGTTAAACAAGCAGCAATTCGCGCAATGTACTCGGCAAATGGAGTGCTCGATTCCGAACAATCTACTCGTATAAAAGAGGCAACTAGAATTGAACCAACTAACTGGGCTATAAAACAAGCGATTGAAGCAATAGCGAGAAAATCGATATCAAATGCGATAGCACAAATTAACCAACTTTCAAGCTTAGTAAAACAGAACGAAGCCGCCCACTCGGTCGGCGCCATCGCCGCAAAAAGAGAACCAGAACAAGCGCTGAACTACGCCAACTTACTTAACTCGGGCAAAGCGAGAAAAAAATATCGATCTCGAGTTCTAGAAACAATAGGCGTTAATGCTCCTTATCAAACGCTGGAGTCCTGGCGCACTGATGAGTATGCAATCGACACATCGCGAGCAGCGAATTCTGCCTTTGCACAGCTAACACAAGATGACTTTGACTATGCCAAAGCTTTTGCCGACCAAATGCCAGCCTCTAAGGCCAAATCAAAGCTAATCAAAACACTCGTTTTCGCAGCTGCCAAGCAAAACAGTGTTGAGGCAATCGAATTAGCCAACCTATATGAAAAAGCAGGCGAACGTAGGCTGGTTCAAGCTCTTATAAGTGAAATGACAAGAGCTTCTCCTCAGCTCGCTCTAACGGCAATCCAAGCAAGTTCTAACCTGCAAGATTATCAGACGTACCTTGCTCAAGTCATTGGCGCCCTAGCAGAAATGGATCCGCAAGTCGCTATCGTTGAGTTAAACAATATAAGCAATCAAAAAGATAGAACACTGGCTAATAGTGAACTCATACGAGCCTGGGCCAGCACCGACATCAACGCTGCGTTGCGCTATGCCATCGAACTCGATGAACTGGGTAGTAACATGGGATTCTATAAGAGCAATTTTGAGAAACTCGATATCGATCTCGCCATGAGATTTATTGATAAGTTTTCATCAGATCAATATCAGTCGACAAGCTACCCCATTGTTCAACAAATAGCCAATAAGCTCAGTAAAGCCAATTCGCCTGCTGAGGTGGTTCATACCATTCAACAATATGAATCCAATAAGCAAATCAAAACACTTAAAAGAATGGTAGTTTCGAACTTTTACCACGCCGATTCGTCGAAAGTCATGTCATTGATTGATTCTTTATGGTCTGGTGATAAAAGAGAAAGAGCTTATATTGAGTTTGCGGAACAAAACGCCTATACCGAACCGGAACTTACCGCGAACTTACATACTCAGTTCGAGAAAACAGCTACCAAAAAAGCGATTTTGAATTCGGCTTTTAACGCTTGGGGTCGCCAAGATAAAAATGCCGCGAGCCGACAAGCTCGCAGGCTACCGCAAGGGGAGCTACGTGATACTGGCATACTGGCTATGTCTAATTTTTTATCTATCGAATCTTCAGCCGACCAAAATTTGATAGGCCTGATAGATGACCCTAACTCACGAGAACGGGCAGTCATTAACTCGCTATTTAGCTCCCAAAGAGATAACCCCGAAAACATTCTTAGATTGGCAAAGAAAAGCGATCTTAGCGCTGCAAAGTTAGCTTTGATTGAGCAAGTTTTAGGGTGCCAAAATGTAGATCGATATGATCTTGACAAAACGCAACAGTGCTTCAAAGCAATGACGGAATTAGGAGCAGGATTGGGTTACTACTAACTGAACACACTAAGTCGTTAGCACTCGTTATATGATCAAGTACTGCCTCACTTGCCATCTTACGCCCGCTCATCAGGTCTATTGCTCTAGTGATACCCAAAATCCTAGAGCATCATGCCCCGAATTATTATTGCCCTTAGCTTTATAGCGCTAATTACTTTTCTTGCGCTAAGCAACTCGACGTTTGCGCAAGACAAACCTACATCAATAACTCATCAAGACTTCATTTCGCTTTTACAAAGCGATGATCCGGTCTTTATTGATGAATTTCTTGAACGCCTGCAAAGCGACTGGGACGACAGCCTCGTGCCGATGGTGTTCGAGACCATGATTTACATTAATGCTAACTTTGTGCAGCAATCGATGCTTGAAGTGTTGCGCGCTAAAACCGGCTATGAAGGCTCGGATAACCCCAACGACTGGTATCAGTGGTGGTGGAACAAACCTGAATCTATTACCGATGATTATGCCCAGTTCAAAGCTGAGCTATATAAATTCATTGACCCGGTGTTTCATGGCTATTTTAATAATCGCCAGAAATCTGCGCGCATTCGCTTAGACGAAATTCGCTGGGGCGGTGTGCGCCAGGACGGAATTCCACCTTTGCGCGACCCAGAAATGATTGCCGCTAAAGATGCGGATTATCTAGATGGCTCAAATATTGTTTTCGGCGTAAAAATAAATGGTGAAGCACGCGCCTACCCAAAACGAATTCTCGCCTGGCATGAAATGTTTACTGATACCTTTGCTGGCGAACCGATTGCCGGTGTTTACTGCACACTGTGTGGGACGGTGATTATTTATAAAACTCGCCATAATGATGTTGAGCATGCCTTAGGCACCAGCGGCTTTTTGTATCGCTCGAATAAATTGATGTATGACCGAGCAACGCAATCTCTTTGGAATACCGTGCGTGGCGAACCAGTCTTAGGACCTTTGGTTGATCAGGGCATTGCGCTTGAACACTTAAGCGTAGTGACAACTACTTGGAAAGAATGGCAACGCCGCCACCCGGATACCAGTGTCTTGTCGCTCAACACTGGTCATCAACGTGATTATGGTGAGGGGATTGCCTACAACGAGTACTTCAGCAACGATCAGTTAATGTTTAATACGCCGTTTAATGATACTCGTTTAGACAACAAACAAGAGGTATTAGCCTTACGGTTCGCAGCTGCGCCAGATCAGCAACTCGCTATCGATACTGATTTTTTGCATAAGAACCCGATTTTCTATGAACGCATTGGCACACAGAAATTTGTTGTACTAACTGACAACAGTGGCGCTAACCGTGTATATCAAGCAGGCGATGTAACCCTAAAGAAATATGATGGCCGTGACACCGTTACCGACGAAGATGGCATCAAATGGCGAGTCACCGAAGATAGTCTACTCGCAAGCAATGATCAGCAGCTGGAGCGCCTGCCATATCATCGCGCCTTTTGGTTTGGCTGGCATGCGGCTTACCCGGATACTCGACTGATCAAATAGATTGCCTTTTGAATAGCTAGAGATAGTCCTGACAAAACAAAGCAGGCGCACCACCGGTGTGCCAAAAGAGCACGGTGTCGTCTTTGCTAAAGCTGCCACCTTGCACCATATCAATCAGCCCAGCCATTGCTCGACCGGTATAGACTGGGTCGAGCAAAATCCCTTCTAACTCAGCAAGAAGTTGAATGGCCGCACGCTCTGACTCACCTACTTTGCCATAGCCGTCACCAATGTAGTCATGATTAAGTTCGACATCGAACTGCTGAAACTGATGTTCACTTCGCAACATGCGAAGCCCTTGGTTGGTAAGATTCAGGATATAGTCTAAGAGCGGCATACCTCCCACTGGATCTTTATCTATATTGATACCGAGGATTGAGTACTCTTTATTGTGCATCGCTCTACCAATTAGCAAACCTGCATGCGTGCCCCCCGATGACGAAGCAAAGACCATGTGTGAAATTTTGCTGGTATCAATTTGGCTTTCTAACTCGTCAATAGCGTTCGCATAACCCATTGCACCAAGTGCGTTAGACCCACCATAAGGCACAATATAGGGCGTCTTTCTCTGAGACTTAAGCTGAGCAAACAATTCAGGAACATCTTCACCTTTACGATGCTCACCAGCCCAATGCAAATTCGCGCCAAGCAATCTATTCAGTAGCAAGTTTCCATGAAAGTCATTTGGCTGTTCACCGCCGAGTAAGAGATGGCAATCCAAACCAAGGTGTGCGGCTGCCGCTGCCGTCTGGCGACAGTGATTAGATTGTTGAGCACCAGCAGTAATAAGAGTATCGCACTTCTCACGCAGGGCATCGTTGAGCAAATACTCCAGTTTACGCGTTTTGTTACCGCCGAATGCCAGACCGGTTAAATCATCACGCTTCATCAGGATTCTGGGCCCGCCCAAATGATCACTCAGCCTGTGTAGTTCAATGACCGGCGTCGGCAAATTTGCCAAAGAAATTTTATCAATTTGGTTAATCACCAAAGTAATCCAAGTAAATATTCGTTAACTCACCAGCATATCGAGGGCTGGATAAAACAATTTGCGCACAATCATCACTAAAGGGTATACACTAATAACGAGTTCTTGCAAAAGATATGGTTGGAATCGTATTTTTGCATAGGCTCATAAACTAACCCTATAAAAATAAATAACCCTACTATGCAAGTGCTCAAAATTTGCGCTCTTGCGGCTGGTTTGAGCTGGTGCCTCCCCCACACCGCCTTGGCCAGTAGCAGCTCAGCGCCCACCACTCCTGCAAATACTGTTGCAGAATTATCCGCCGTGCTCACCAGCAAAGGCTTACTAGATCAAATCACCATTGAAGGCGATGGCTCTATTTCACTGATCGAAAGCCAACCTTTTGCGATAAAGAGCATGCTAGAGGCTGACGAAAATGTGGTACTCAACCTCGGCTTTCGCTTCGCAAAGAATTCGGCAAATCTCACCGCTGACGGTAGCCAAAGGCTTGGAGATTTTTTAGATGGTTTAAAATATCTCACCAAACCCGCAACGATAGAAATCAGCCCACGATTTTCAGTAGCAACAGGTGAGAATCTTCGATCCAAACAGCAACTTGCTGAACGGCGGACCAATTTACTTAAAACCAAGCTGCAAGGTCTGCAACGAGATGGTCTAACTGTAGTTTTCGCAACACCTCAGCAGTCTAGAATAGCAAATGGATACGACCAGAACAGAAACCAGGAATGGCAGATTCAAATACGCAAACTAAATCCTTAGTGCTTAGTTAATCGGTAAAGCAAAGCCCGTGTTCATCAAGCTGTAGCCTATTGACTGCTATGATGGAAGAAACGAAAACACGGGCTAACTATGAAGCAAGCACAACGAGAGAAAAAGAGAACATGAAGTGATCTAGTGTTCCTAAAGCTTCCTTCACTACCAAAAACAAATTACGAAAATACACGCCGCGAGCGGATAACAAGGCTTAACGTGATTTATCGTCCAACATATTTCCTTATATAAAAAAGATGCGAAAATAAAAAGACCCGCCGTTTATTAGTTTTCTTAACGAGTCTTTTTATCTTCATGAGTCGTGCTATTAACTGCACTTTCCTCACTCCTAGGTGACTTGGGCTGACCAAAGTCAAGAAGGAAGATACTCAAGAATTCTGGCCTTGTCTAGCCTTTTATAACTTTTTTTTAATACTGTCATAATCGATGGTTATGTCTTAGTTTATTTGACTAATCAACTATTAATAATAGCCTGTTTTTATTAATAGGAATATCCAATAAGTGATCATCCGACTGCGCTTGTTTTGTTCGCTTTAACGGCGCTCCCAGCTATAATACGGTCTTGACAGCGGGCGCTTTGCGCTCTTTTTTTTAACTTCAATATTCCCTTTTAATTGGTCGACTTATGAGTAGCGTTTTGAGCTTTCAGGACATGATTTTGCGTTTGCAGCAGTTCTGGGCGGACAATGGCTGCGTGGTCATGCAACCACTGGATATTGAAGTTGGTGCTGGCACCTTTCATCAACCAACTTTTCTTGGCGCAATCGGCCCGGAACCTCTAAATGCCGCGTATGTGCAGCCCTCTCGCCGCCCCACTGACGGTCGGTATGGCGAGAACCCAAATCGCTTGCAGCATTACTTTCAGTATCAGGTCATTCTCAAACCTTCGCCAGACAACATTCAAGAGTTGTACCTGGAGTCTATGCAAAACCTTGGTATCGACATGCTGGCCGATGATGTGCGATTTGTAGAAGACAATTGGGAGTCACCGACCATTGGTGCTTGGGGGCTGGGTTGGGAAGTATGGTTAAACGGCATGGAAGTGACTCAGTTCACTTACTTTCAGCAAGTTGGCGGCCTGGATTGCCGACCTGTTACCGGCGAAATTACCTACGGCCTTGAGCGCATCGCCATGTACCTTCAAGGCGTTGATAGCATATACGACTTGGTTTGGACTGATGGCTTTAGTTATGGTGATATTTATCACCAGCAAGAAGTAGAGCAATCCAAATACAATTTTGAGCACGCTGATGTCGAAGAGTTGCTGCACTTTTTTAACGCCTGCGAGAAAGAAGCACATTATTTGCTTGAACAAAAGTTGGCTCTGCCAGCCTATGAAAAAATGCTCAAAGCATCGCATAGCTTTAACATGCTCGATGCTCGACATGCGATTGGTGTTAATGAGCGTGCGCGCTACATTGGTCGTATTCGCTCACTCGCTAAAGGTGTAGCGCAAACCTATTACGAAGCCCGCGAAGCGCTGGGTTTTCCACGTGGCCGAGATTTGCAAGTGAAGACTGGAGAGCAATCATGAGCACCGATAAGAAAGCCTTATTGGTGGAACTCGGTACTGAAGAGCTCCCACCTAAAGCATTAAAGAGTTTACACGACGCTTTTGCTAAAGAGATCGGCGCGGGGCTTCTTGATGCGCAGCTAATCGACTCGCTCGACCAAGTGTCGCCTTTCGCCTCACCACGGCGCCTGGCGGTACAAGTCAGCGATGTCGCCGATGCTCAACAAGATCAAACCATTGAGCGTCGCGGCCCGGCGGTTCAAGCAGCATTTGATGATGATGGCAATCCAAGTAAAGCCGCGCAGGGCTTTGCACGATCTTGTGGCATCGAATTTGACGATCTACAACGCTTAAAAACGGATAAGGGCGAATGGCTAGCGTATACCGTCACCGAACAAGGCAAAACATTGGGCGATTTGATTGGTGGCATTCTTGAACAAACCGTTAAACGACTGCCGATTCCCAAGCGCATGCGTTGGGGTAACGGTGATGCGGAGTTTGTTCGCCCGGTTAAATGGCTAATTGTGATGCACGGCAGTGAGGTCTTACCCTGCCAGGTGCTTGCTATTAAATCAGGCAGCCAAAGCCAGGGGCATCGTTTTCACAGCACTACTGCGATCGAAATCGACAGCGCTCAAAACTACCAACAAACGCTGCTTGATAAGGGCCATGTAATTGCCGATTTCGCCAAACGCCAAGACATGATTCTTGAGCAAATTCACTCAGCAGCGCGAGGCCTTGGAGGGCAGATTGTCGACGACCCGGCGTTGTTAGACGAAGTCACTGGTCTGGTCGAATACCCTAGCCCAATTGTTGGCGACTTTGACGCTGAGTTTTTGGAGGTGCCCCAAGAATGCCTGATTTCTTCTATGCGCGATCATCAGAAATACTTTCATGTGGTCGATGCAGCAGGCAAATTAATGCCGCACTTTATTACGCTGAGCAATATTGAAAGCAAAAATCCTGCGCAAGTGAAGTCTGGTAACGAAAAAGTGTTGAGAGCGCGACTTTCTGACGCACAGTTCTTTTGGCAAACCGATCAAAAGGTCCGTTTAGAATCGCGCGTAGACCGGCTTGAAAGTGTGATGTTTCATGCCAAGCTCGGCAGTGTATTAGATAAAACCAACAGGCTTGAAGCTTTGGTTGATTCACTGGCGACAAAATTATCTGCCGACAGCGAAATTGCCAAACGCGCCGCTCGCTTATCAAAAGCCGATCTGGTCTCTGACATGGTCGGCGAGTTCGATGAATTACAAGGCGTTATGGGCCACTATTATGCCGATCGCGATGGCGAACCTGAGTTAGTTGGCGATTGTATTGAACAGCATTACTGGCCAAAGTTTGCCGGCGATGAGCTACCTCATTCGTTAGAAGCGCAAACCGTCTCCATGGCAGATAAACTTGATAGCCTGGTTGGCATTTTTGCCGCCGTTGGTGCTCCTACCGGCGATAAAGACCCATTTGGCCTACGCCGCGCGGCTTTGAGTTTATTGCGACTATTAATCGAAAAACAGCACTCTTTAGCTCTATCTGAATTAGTATCGCTGAGTAGCGGCGTCTATGCCAAACACCAAGCTATGGAGATTAGTGCAGAGACCCAGCAAGCAATAGTCGAATTTGTTCGCAGCCGCTTGCTCGCCTTTTATCAAGCTCAGAGCATTGCAACCACGCACATCAAAGCTGTATTGGCATGTGCACCTGATAGACCGCTTGATTTTCAGCAACGCCTGCAAGCCATTGTTGCTTTTAGTAATGCTGCTGAGGCTCAGGATTTAGCTGCTGCTAATAAACGCATTAGCAATATTCTAAAAAAGCAAGATAACGAAGTTGGTACCAATATTGATAAGGCCGCTTTAAGCCATGCTGACGAAATCGCCCTGCATGATGCCTTGTTGGCTGTTGAACAAGAATGCGCAGCGCTTTTTGATGCCGGAGACTACCAGCAAGGCCTAGCCAAACTCGCGGGCTTACGCACGCCAGTCGACACATTTTTTGAGAACGTCATGGTCATGAGTGAGCAAGCTGCTGAGCGCACCAACCGACTGGCATTACTCAAGCGCCTGCAAGCACTGTTCTTGCGCGTCGCGGATATTAGTTTGTTGCAAGCGAGCTAACGCCCAGCCTGATATAAACCTGATTAAAGCGCAATGAAACTACTGATCTTAGATCGCGATGGTGTGATCAATCACGAGTCGCCTGACTTTATAAAGTCGCCAGAAGAGTGGCGGCCAATAAAGGGTAGCCTGGAAGCAATCGCCCGACTTTCTCAGGCCGAATACGACATCATGGTCATCACCAATCAATCAGGAATTGGTCGAGGTTTGTTCAGCGCCGATATGCTGGGTCAAATCCACGTACGCATGCTTGATTATGTTCGCCAGCACGGCGGCAAAATCAATAGCATTCTTTTTTGCCCGCATCACCCGGATGATGGCTGTGCCTGCCGCAAGCCACTCAGTGGCATGTACGATGAGCTCGGCAGACGTTTAAATACGCATTTTCAGGATGTTTACTCGATAGGCGATTCTACCCGTGATTTAATCGCGGCTAAAAACGCCGGAGCCAAACCAGTATTAGTGAAAACAGGTAACGGCAAGAAAAGCCTGAAACACATAAAGGACAACCCTGACCTCAATTTGGATGGCACTTTAGTCTTTGAGTCATTAGCCGATTTCGCTGATGTCTTACTTAATTTAGAAATTTAGTTGTGATCGTTTTTCGTTCGATTTTGTTTTACCTCGGCGAGGCGCTCTCGACCATTCCGTTTTTTATCATCGCTTCGGTAGCTGTATTCTTTCCGCCGCAGCGACGTTCTAAAATGATCGCAGGCTGGGCGATGTTCGTCACCTGGTGGCTAAGGCTTACGGTCGGTCTTAAGCATGAAATTATCGGGCTCGAGAAAGTCCCAGCTGCGCCTTGTGTGATCGCTTGCGCGCATCAATCAACCTGGGAGACCATCACCACTCAAACTTTCTTACCGCCGCTTGCCTGGGTATTAAAGAAAGAATTGTTTCGTATTCCGCTCTTTGGCTGGGGTTTATGGGCTACGCGCCCAATTGCTATTGATCGTAGTGACCGCAAAAACGCCTTAGATCAAGTGGTGGAGCAAGGCATTGATAAACTCGCTGAAGGACGCCATGTGTTGATCTTCCCACAAGGAACACGCACTGCCTATGGTGAGTCCGGCATATACAAAAAAGGCGCGGCCAAGCTCGCTCTTAAGGCAGGCGTACCAGTTGTGCCAGTAGCACATAACGCGGGTAAATTTTGGTCTAACTCTAGTCTATGGATTAAACCTGGCACCATAAAATGCGTGTTTGGTGACCCGATAGACATCGAAGGAAAAAGCGATCAACAACTCACCAGAGAAATTCAGCACTGGATTGAAGCACAGGATGTATAGTCTAAAGGTCAATAAGCACAGCTTTGAGTGAGTAGTAATCTATAGTCTTAAACCAATACTCATGCTATAAAAGCGCCATAATGGAGGCGCAAGCGAATGAGCAACAAAGCACTACTTAAAGAAGTTGAGCAGTCTACAAACGAGCAACCCTCTAACACGGAAAGTTTGGAAAGCAATATTGATCTAAGCGAGCAATTACCAGTATTCGTTGAACTACTCCCGGAGCAATTTCGACCATATTGGTCTTATCTTGATAACTACCCTATTCTTGAATGGCTACTGATATTGGCCTTGTTTTGGGGCTTTGCGTTTATCTTTCGTCGTTATGCTATTGCGCTGATCGAGCACCTCACCACCAAAACTAAGAGCGACTTAGACGACAACATTATTCGCGAACTCAGAGGGCCATTTTTTAATCTGGTGATTTGGTTTGGTTTGATTGTGGCATCTAAATCAGCTGGCTTTGATCAAGGCAATTTGGCTTTTGTCGTGCCACTGGCAATGTCACTCATTGTGCTTTCGATTCTACGTTCGTCACTT
Source organism: uncultured Gammaproteobacteria bacterium (assembly GCA_964455815.1). Lineage (GTDB taxonomy): Bacteria > Pseudomonadota > Gammaproteobacteria > Arenicellales > Arenicellaceae > Arenicella. Next base: position 73,124 of record CAYVYS010000001.1, on the reverse strand, counting down.
GGAATTAGTGAGCTGATCATTCAGGCCATGTCGCGAGACCCACTGCATTTTCAAAAGCTCAATATTCGTACTGAGCCGCTGCTGATTATTACCAGCAAGATCGTGCTAATGATCATGGCCGCTTACGCGGTGTTGATTATTTGGGGTATTAATCCGCTTGGCTTAATCGCCTCCGCCGGTATCGTTGGTATCGCGGTCGGTTTTGCGGCTAAAGACACTTTAGCGAATTTATTTTCAGGTGTTTTTATCCTTGCTGACGGCCCGTATAAACTCGGTGATTACGTCAATCTTGACTCTGGTGAACGCGGCAAAGTATCACACATAGGTATTCGCTCTACGCGCTTACTGACGCGAGACGATATCGAAGTAACCATACCCAATGGCTTAATGGGTAACTCTAAGATTGTTAATGAAAGCGGCGGAGCGGCGCATAAAATGCGCATCCGAGTTGACATCACCTGCGCCTACGAATCAAATTTAGATCGAGTCGAAGAAATATTAATGGAAATAGCGCAGAACGAAGAGAAGATTTGTGATCATCCTGCGCCTCGTGTTCGTTTTCGAAACTTTGGTGCCAGTGGCATCAATATTCAGCTCATGGGCTGGATCAATGAACCAGAATCTCGTGGCTTAATAATTCACCTGGTTATGAAGGCAATTCATCGCGCCTTCGATCAGCATAATATTGAAATTCCGTATCCCCGATTTGTGTCAATTGCGCAGGAATCGAATTCGCAGCAAGTTTATTCTGATTAGCCGTTAGCTTTGATTGTACTCGTCGAGAAAGTCACCGAAACTTTGTGTATCAGCGGCTTCGATATCGGCTTGACGAGTTAGAGACGCCTTCGCTTCTTTTTGCATTTCAGCGATAAACTCGGCATCTGCATCAAGGCTATTGAAATGCAATTTCTGCTGTTTAGCCTGGTCGTGCATGATGTCGATAAACTCATTACCTTCGTTGACTAACTGCATGGTCTGGCCGGATGGTGTCAACATGGGGTCATCAACCTTCGCTTGTTGAGCATATAAGGCTGAAGAATAGTCAAATGTATCGTGAGCCTTATCTAAAATCGTTGCGATCTGCATGATTTCGTCTAGTAACTCACTAGCTGCTTCTTTAAGTGGCACTCGCTGACCGTCTCGCTCGAGCGTTAGATTCGGATCACGGCCAAGCTGAATAATATTGGTCTGGTTGTTACGAGTTTCAGTGCAACGCGTATCACTTTCCATTGGGCACTGCGAAAACAAACAATACAGAAGAAAGGCATCTAAAAATCGAATTTGCTGGCTGGAAATCCCCTCAGAAACAAATGGATTGATATCAAGAATACGCACCTCGATATATTCAACGCCACGATCTCTTAGCGCGGCCACTGGTTTTTCACCAGAATTTGTCACGCGCTTGGGCCGAATATCACTATAGTACTCGTTCTCAATTTGCAGGATATTAGTATTGAGTTGCTGATAAATATCGCCACGCATGATGCCAGCTTGCTGATAATCCGCATGCGGCTTTTTAATAGCTTCACTCAAGGTGCGCACATAATCATCGAGCGAATCATAGGAAATATGTAAATCTTGCTGAGCGGAGTTTTGATAACCCAAATCACTCATGCGCAGCGAGGTTGCATAAGGCAAACCCCAGGTGCGCTCGCCCAGCTTTTGCAAACCATGTTCGCTGGCCTTACGCCCGTTTAAAAAGCTCTCATCCAGCACTGGTGATGCACCAAACAAATAATGCAATAACCAGGAGTAACGTCGAAAATTTCGAATCAGTGAGAAATAATGTGCTGACTTGAAGTCTTGCAAATTCAATTCGCTCGGCGGTGATTTAGCTGCATTAAACTTGGCTTGATATGTTTGCCAAAACCCATCACACAAGGAAAAATTATAGTGAATGCCAGCAATCGATTGCATGATGCGCCCGTAGCGCACCGCCAAACCCTGACGATAAACATGCTTTAACATGCCGACGTTTGACGAGCCGTAATCGGCTATTGGAATGCTCTCATCACCTTGTAAAACACAAGGCATACTGCCCGGCCAGATCGCCTCATCACCAACATTGGCTAATGTAAATGCATGCAGGTTACTCAGGTAAGCTATCGTGTCGTCGATTTGTTTGTGAACCGGCGTAATGAATTCAAGCAACGCCTCTGAGTAATCGGTAGTAATACTGTGATGCGTCAGCGTTGAACCTAATGCCTCTGGATGATGACTCTGCGCCACTCCTGCCTCGGGCGTAATACGCAAACCTTCTTTTTCAACACCTCGGCCAATATTGGTAAATAACTGGCCTAACTCATCGTCAACTAGATCGAGGGTTGAGGTACATTCTGAGTGGATCATCGTCGGTCACTGCGGGTAATGGCGGATTGATTGTAACGGCTTTTTAGCAAATATTTAGCCGATATAGCCTATTTTAATTGCTTCTGGGCAGCGGCAGCGTGATAACGTTTGGCTGCCATCTTAAATACCAGCTTTGGAAATAAGCGCTTAAGCCATAACGCATGCATTTCCAGACCGCGACCAACCGCGATCTCGGGTTTGCCTTTAGCAAAACCTTTGAGAATCGCATCGGCACATTCCTGTGCACTCATGCCCTTGCGAATATCGCTGTCTTCAATCGCAAAAGTTGAACCATCGCCGGTCAAGGCATTGGCAGAAACATGGGTTCGAATATAGCCTGGTGTAATGGTAGTTACTTTGATATTTAAATGAGAAACTTCCGTTCTTAGTGCATCGAAAAAACCCATAACAGCATGTTTTGCTGCGCTATAACCGGTGCGAAATGGTGCGCCGATTTTGCCCGCTACCGACGAGGTTATGGCGATGTGCCCCGAGCCCTGTTCTATCATTAGAGGCAAAACTAATTTGGTTAGCGCAATTTGCCCGAACACATCAACTTCAAATAGTTTGCGATAAGTCGACATTTGCGTTTCGAGACAAGAAGCGCGTTGAGAAATACCTGCGTTGTTAATCAAAAAATCGATCTTGCCTTGCCATTGACTGGCCTGTTCGATCAGCCCAGGCATTGCCGCTTCATCACAAACATCCATTGGCAGCACCAGGCAATCACCAGCACATGCTTGCGATACACGTTCTAATTCAGCGCGATTGCGGGACGACAAAATCAGTCTAGCACCAGCTTGTGAAAAGGCAATCGCCAGAGCTTCGCCAATGCCGGAAGAGGCACCAGTAATCCACACTATCTGATCTTGATAATCACTCATTTTGGGTTTCCTCAGGTTCGGGTTGATCGTTGCCGTGACTACTTGATTCGGCTTCATCTGCATCTTCGCCTCGATAGATAACCGGCACATAGGCACCAAGCAAGCCACCGACCACCACAATCGGCAAACCGAAGATTAAATTAATCCCCCAGTCGGCTTGCGAATCGCTAAGCAGGTTTAGAAAAAACAACGCTGTCGGAATCGCAATCGACAACTGCCAGCGGTTGCTTAGCAGATACGCTACCAAGCCAACTAAAAATGCCAATATGAATAAAATTCCAAAGATCATGGCAATTTAATTACTGGCATTGACAAAGCTTAGAGGATGTAACGAGCAAAATCTTCGTTCTCAGCCAATTCATCAAGGTGCTCATTAACATAGGCTTGATCAATTGTGATCTCTTCGCCGCCTCGATCGCTGGCTTCAAATGACACTGTCTCTAACAAACGCTCCAGCATCGTGTGCAAACGGCGCGCACCGATATTCTCGGTGCTTTCATTGACCTGCCAGGCTAACTCAGCGATACGCCGAATGCCGTTTTCAGTAAATTTCAGCGATACGCCTTCGGTGTTTAACAAGGCTTGGTATTGCTCAGTTAATGATGCATCAGGCTCGGTAAGTATGCGCGTAAAGTCATCAACCGTCAGCGCATTGAGCTCGACGCGAATTGGCATTCGACCCTGTAATTCCGGGATTAAATCGGATGGCTTAGAAAGTTGAAACGCACCTGAACCAATAAACAGAATATGATCGGTTCTAACCATGCCGTGCTTGGTTGAAATCGTGCTGCCTTCTACCAGAGGCAAGAGATCTCTTTGCACACCTTCGCGCGAAACGTCAGGGCTCTTACCGCCCTCTGAGCGACCAACAATTTTGTCGATTTCGTCAATAAAAACAATGCCATTATTTTCTAGTCGTTGGATCGCCGATTCTTTAAGCTCCTCTTCATTAACAAGCTTACCCGCCTCTTCTTCAGCGAGCGCTTTTAGGGCGTCTTTGATACGCATTTTGCGGCTGGTCTTTTTGTCAGCCCCAAAGTTTTTCATCATGCCTTGCAGCTGACTGGTGAGTTCTTCCATTCCTTGTGGACCGAAGATTTCGACACCCATTGGTGACACGCTTAGGTCAACTTCGATTTCTTTGTCGTCCAGATCCCCTTCGCGCAGTTTCTTGCGAAAGCGTTGCCGCGCTGCGCCATCGGGTTTGTCAGATTGCTCGGCGGTAAATCCCATGTCTCTGGCCGGGGGCAGAAGAATATCAAGCACGCGTTCTTCGGCAACGTCTTCGGCACGCGCCCGAACTTTTCGCATCTCTGTTTCGCGCTGACCTTTAACAGCAATGTCAGCAAGATCTCGAATGATCGAATCAACCTCGCGGCCAACATAACCCACTTCGGTGAACTTGGTGGCTTCCACCTTGATAAAGGGTGCATCCGCTAAATTAGCCAGGCGCCGCGCGATCTCCGTCTTACCAACACCAGTTGGCCCGATCATTAAGATGTTCTTTGGCGTGATTTCTTTGCGTAAGTCTTCGTCGTTAACTTGAGTACGTCGCCAGCGGTTGCGTAGCGCAATAGCAACTGCTCGTTTAGCCGCAGACTGCCCAATGATGTGCTTGTCTAACTCTTGCACAATCTCACGTGGTGTCATTTCACTCATTGATCACCTCCAATAGCAAGCTCTTCAACAGTCAGATTATGATTGGTGTAAACACAGATATCGGCCGCGATATTCAGAGAGGCCTCGACGATTTCCCTCGCGCCCATGTCGGTATTGGCCACTAAGGCGCGCGCCGCAGATTCCGCATATGAGCCGCCTGAACCAATTGCCATAACTCCGCCCTGAGGCTCAATCACATCGCCGGTGCCGGAGATAATGTAAGACGCTTCTTTATCAGCCACGCACAATAGTGCCTCGAGCTTACGCAACATGCGATCGGTGCGCCATTCTTTGGCTAGCTCAACCGCCGCTTTGGTTAAGATTCCCTGATGCTTGGCAAGCTTGGCGTCAAAGAGTTCAAATAAGGTAAAAGCATCGGCTGTACTGCCGGCAAAACCGGCCAGCACTTCGCCCTTAAACAAACGGCGTACCTTTCGGGCGTTTCCCTTCATCACCGTGTTACCCATTGATACCTGGCCATCACCACCAATAACAACGCTGTCGCCGCGTCGTACAGAAAGAATCGTAGTGCCTCTAATTTCGGGCATGATTGACTCCATTTATAAAATTCATTTGTGTGTATGTTGAGGTCGAATTCGAAGTTTCAAGCCTTGTGTCTCAAGGCTAAATAGTCGTGAGACTGCATTTCTTGTAAGCGGCTGATGGTGCGCTGGAATTCAAAAGCCACGCGTTTACCAACATATAATTGTGGCGCTGGCGCCGCAGCTGAGACAATCAGTTTGACATTATGATCATAGAGTACATCAATCAAGTTAATAAATCGGCGCGCCTGATCATCCTGAAGTTTGTCCATTACCGGCACCTGCGATAACAGCACAGATTGAAAACAACGAGCGATTTCGATGTAATCATTTTGCGAACGCGGGCCATCACACAGCTCAGCAAAGGAGAACCAGATTACGCCATCAGCGCGGTGAATATAGTTGAGATCCCGCCCTTCAATCTCGATGGTACCAGCGCCAACACCTTCATCGGGCGCTAAATGCTCGAAGTTATAGTACATACCCTGCTCTGCTAGCGCATCCACTGGTGTGAAATACGTTTCAGCTTTGTCTAAAAAGCGCAGCCGGTAGTCAACGCCAGAATCGATATTGACGACCTCAGTATGCTGATAAATCATATCGATAGCCGGCATAAAAAGATCTCGTTGTAGACCATTCAAGTACAAGTTTTTTGGTTCTACATTGCTGGTTGCGACCAACGAGACGCCATGATCAAATAGAATACGCATCAGCCGAGCAAGTATTACGGCATCAGCGACATCATTCACAACAAACTCATCAAAACATAAAATTCGTGCTTCTTTGGCCAGTTGCGCGCCAACAATTTGCAGTGGGTCTTCCTGCTCGCGCAGTTGCTTGCGCTCATTGTGTACGCGATGCATGAAACGATGGAAGTGCATTCGCAGCTTGCGCTCAAAAGGTAAGGTGTCAAAGAACATATCCACCAAATAAGTTTTACCTCGCCCAACGCCGCCCCAAAAATAGAGGCCTTTAACCAGTTCCACAGACGCCTTTTTGCCCCAGCCAAATCGAGCCAGCAAGCCATCATTGGGGCGTTTTTCTGGCGTGTTAATGAGTTTTTCGTATAAGGCTTGCAGGTGTTCTACTGCGAGGCGCTGAGCCGCATCAGGAACGAAATCAGGTTTTTGCAAATCGCGTTCATAACGCGCAAGTGGAGTATCAACCATGCAGATCAAGGTCGCCTAGCTTGGTAAGGCCGAGAGTTTAACGTAAACTGGCTCAGGCATCCGGCTTTTAAGCTGATAAATCACGGCCACCGCCTTTATGAAGTACCCTGCTATGCAACGTCTAATAACACAGCCATCACTTCTTCCCTATCGAGGTGTATGGCCTCAAATTCATCCGCGCAGTTTTATTGCCCAAACCGCAACCGTTATTGGTGATGTAAAGGTCGGAGCCGATTCTGGAATCTGGTATGGCTGCGTGGTCCGTGGCGATGTGAATGAAATTCGCATTGGTGAACGCACCAATATCCAAGATCTGACGATGATTCATTGTGCTGAGTTAGGCCAAGGCACTTATCTTGGCGATGGCATCACGGTAGGGCATTCCGCCGTTTTGCATGCTTGCACGATTGAGGATAATGCCTTTGTTGGCATTCAGGCTTGCGTGATGGACGATTGTTTGATCGAAAAAGGTGCCATGGTTGCCGCTGGTGCGTTGGTCACGCCGGGCAAGATCGTCAAAGCTGGTGAAGTATGGGCCGGACAACCGGCAAAAAAATTACGCGATGTGAACGACAAAGACCTCGAGTTTTTTGATATCAATCGAGAACGATATCGACGCCTTGCTCATGAGTATCTAGCCGAACAAACTCCCAACCCAACTAATGAACCAGATTAAATCCGCTGCACCTTATTTATTGGTCTGCTTGGCTGTCTTCCTGTTTGGTGGCTTGTTTCAGCCTGGCGAATGGTATGACTCTTTGCGGCTCGCTCCCTGGAACCCACCTAAGCTGGCCTTCCCAATTGCCTGGACTATTCTGTATGTCTGTATTGCTATAGCCGGCTGGCAAATAGCGCAATCCGATAAGCGTTTACTGCTTAAGATTTGGTTTGCCCAGCTCGCGCTAAATGCAATTTGGTCTTGGTTGTTCTTTGCTCAGCATTGGGTTCTGGTGAGCCTAGTGGATCTGGTTGCGCTGGTATTAATAGTGGCGTATTTGATCATTCGTTGCTGGCAAGAGAAACTTCATTCTGCTGCCCTTTTACTCGCTCCTTATCTTGCGTGGCTGCTGTTAGCAACTTCGCTTAATGCGTATATCCTTGCTTACAATTAATCTCAGTCGCAGACCTTTTAATTTCAGTCGCAGACGCTTTATTTTCAGTCACGGACGCCTTGCAGTTTGTTTCGATAGCGTTGCGCTGCAGCTTCATCGCCTTGCGCTGAATAGGCATTGGCCATAAGCACCCAATTTTGGCGGCGTAAGCTAATATCGCTGGCGGCAAGCGTATTTGATTTTGCCGCCAACTGAACAGCTTGTTTAAATTGTTTTTGCGAATATCGTACGTCGGCTAACTGCGACCACAGCGATGCGTTATTTGGTTCTATCCTCAACGCTCGCTCTAAATCGCTTGCTGCACTGTCAAAGTCGCCAACCGCCTTATTGGAAATAGCCGACGCCATCAAGCGCTTGGCAACCGGTGACATGCTGCGTGAATTATCCAATGGTTCGGTTCTTAATGTGCTCTCTTGCGGCAGCGGCAGAGCCTCACCATCCACGACCACTCGATCTTCTACTTTAGCTGGTTCCTGAGTAGGCACGTCGATAGTCGACGTGCTGATACAGCCGCCTAAAGCTAACAACACCACTATCGCTGAGACAACCCTTAGATTAGCCAAAAATTCTACGCCACCAAGGCTTTTTGGGTTTTCGAGGTTTTGCATTTTCTACTGGCTCAAAGTGTTTGGATTCGTCATCGTCGACTTCATCATACTGTAATCCTTGCATGCAGGGTAGCGTAGATAAATCTGAAATAGCGACCATGGGTAACCGCCGATTTAGATTGCATTGCGTGTCGTTACCATCAGCTGAGTAAACCACCTGGCGCTGCACTATGTCATCGTGATATGGCAATTCCAAACGACTCAAAGGCAGCTGTTGCATGACTTTAGACCACACTCTAGCAGCACCACTGGCGCCAGTTAAACCGGTGCTTTTATTGTCATCACGACCTACCCAAACAACCGTTAAATAGTTACCGCTAAAACCAGCAAACCAGCTGTCTCTGTACTGATCTGTGGTGCCGGTTTTTCCGGCCAAACCATAGTCATAGCGAAATCCTCTGATAACGCGCCGACCACTACCATTGCGAATCACATCTTGTAAGGCATAGGTGATTAAACTGCTAAACTCAGGTTGGATGACTTGCTCAATATCAAGAGCGTAACGAGCCAACGGTTCATCATTGTTGCTTAGTACTGATCGAACGCTTTTAATCGGCGTTTTAAAGCCACCAGAGGCGAGAGTTAAATATAATTGACCCACGTCCATGACATTCATAGGCAAGGCGCCAAGCAACATTGACGGCAAGGGCTGAAAGCTCTCCTCATAGCCAGCGCGCTGAATCGTATCGGCTACCCTATCCAGGCCGATCTGCATGCCAAGTTGTACCGTCGCCATGTTGTAAGAGCGAGACAAGGCATCGATCAACATCACCTCACCATGAGCAAGCCCGTCATAGTTATCAGGTGTCCAATCAGGGCTGCCTTTTTGTTGTACGGTGATCGGCGTATCGCTGATTCTTGAGGCCAGGGAATAAATTTCGGGCGATTCTAATGCCGTCAAATACACAAATGGTTTGAGCAAAGAGCCAACTGGCCGGCTTGATTGAATAGCCCGGTTATAACCAGCAAAACTTGGATTGCGGTCACCAAGCATGGCAACCACTTCGCCATTGTCGGTACGAATCACCGTCGCCGCGACCTGCAAACTTTCGGCCGGAATATTTCGATCTTTTTCAATGCGATCAAGCTCAGCACGCACACTGCTCTCGAGCGCTGACTGAATTCGTGGGTCGAGCGTGGTGTAAATCTGAAGCCCGTCGCTGAGTAAATCGTCCTGCAAATAATCGCTGCGCAAATTTTCTCGCACCAAACCCAGAAAACTAGGGTAAGAGAGAGTCGCCGCACGGCGAGCGGTGGCGCCCACACTGAGCTTAGCAGCGGTAGCACCTTGATATTCACTATCGCTGATCTTACCTTGCTCAAGCATGGTCTTGAGCACCAGGTCGCGACGTTGCAGAGCGTTGTTGGGGTTACGAATCGGATGATATTTGCTGGGGCCATTGTTGATCGCGACCAAGGTAGCAATCTGATGCAACTCTAGTTCTTGCAAAGGCCGCCCGAAAAAATACTGGCTCGCCAAACCGAAGCCATGAATGGCTCGATTACCTGCCTGGCTTAAGTAGACCTCATTGATGTAAGCCTGCAGAATATCGTTCTTGCTGTAATGAAACTCCAACAGCACTGACATGATTGCTTCTTTGATCTTGCGCTCAAAGGTCTGCTCCGACGTCAGATAATAATTTTTCACCAATTGCTGAGTGAGCGTGCTACCACCTTGCACCACTCGGCCGGCTCTAACGTTAGAAAAAACCGCACGCGCTATGCCCAAGGGGTTGATGCCAAAGTGCGAGAAGAACTGTCGATCTTCGTTGGCAATCAAACCATCGATCAAGGATTGCGGCACATCCTCTAAGCGAATGAGCGCCCGATCTTCATGACTCAATGGAGAAACGCTACCAAAGAGCCTTGGTTCCAAGCGCACTATTTCAGTATCGCGCGAGGATTCACCTTCGCGCTCAACGACAATACCCGTGATGCGCCCTTGTTGAGCCGAAATGTGAATCAGCTGCTGCTCTCGTAAACCATCCCAAAATCGAAATTGGCGTTGATAAATCGATAGTCCATCATCATTGAATCGAAAACTACCAACACGCTGCAGATTGGGTCGTTCGACATACCCAAGCTCATCAAGCTCTTGCTGCAATTGATCTTGATCAAAAGCTTGCCCTAAATAGAGCTCCATCGGGCGAGTATAGACATGCGCAGGCAGCGCCCATTTTTGGCCTTCGAACTTACCACGAATTTTGCTGTCTAGATAAACGGTGTAAGCCAGCATGACAACAAACAGAACTAAGGCAAATCGTAAGCCCACGAACCAAACCCCACGCCAGACACTTCGCCACTTAGACGATTGACGGTTTTGTGGCGTTGCGAGCGAAGCTTTATTCGTCTTTCTCTTGCGGGTACCGCGGTTGATAGTCTTTTTGACTTTTTTCTTGCTCTTACTCATCCCGTTTTTAGAAAACCCATTAGCCCAGTAGCCGATTTTGTAACTCGGCGATGTTCGCGAGAGTTAAACATAATTTTGTAACCCAGCAACAATTCCTGTCACGGCTGTAATTCACAGGAAAATATAATTTACAAATGACAAGATATTTAATATGTATATCAATAACTTATATTAACTATATATTAAATTACTTTAAAAATTGCTTTGACTCTCATACAACCGTCAGATAAACTCGAAAAAATTAAATTGTCAGCGGCTAAGATTTGCTGTCGAACTGACAATTTGATCAAGAACAAAACGTTTCCAGCATAAGAGAGCGACTGCTCCGAGAAGGCTCTATTAAGTTGTTGCTACATGCTGCTAAATAAAAGTGCCACCGAGGTAGCCACCAAGGTAAGTAAGGTATATGACTGATCAAGTTTTACAAAGCGAAATTCAGGACTACTCAGATTGGCGGGCGCAATTAAGCGTGTCCGTGCAAGAGCTAAGCCAGTTCCTGAAAAATAATAATGTAACGGATCTGCGCACTCATCATCAGTTCGAAACCGTGCTTGGCACACTTGACGACGACAGCCTTTCGGTCGCTTTTGTAGCCGAATTCTCTCGCGGCAAGTCGGAGATGATCAACACAATATTCTTTGGTAATTACAAGAAGCGGGTATTACCCTCAGGCACCGGCCGCACTACCATGTGTCCGACTGAGTTACGCTATAACCCCGATGAACCCAGCGGCGTTCGGCTGTTGCCGATTGAATCTCGCAAAGAAGATCGCGCGCTGTTTGAGTTAAAAAAAGAACGCGATATATGGGAACATATAAGCTTTGATGAAAATGACGTAGCCAGCATAAGTGGCGCGCTGCAAGCGATGACTCAGAGCAAGCTAGTCAGCAAGGCCTATGCGGCCGATCTGAAGTTCGACTTGCAAGATAGCGACCAGAGCCAAATTGGTCTGCCAGTCAATGACTATGATGAAGTTGAAATCCCAAGCTGGCGACATGCGGTAATCAACCTGCCGCATCCTTTGCTAGAGAAAGGATTAGTAATTTTAGATACGCCCGGACTCAATGCAATTGGCACTGAGCCAGAATTAACTATTAATCAGTTAGCAACTGCCCATACAGTTGTTTTTATTCTCGCACACGACTCTGGCGTAACGGCCTCAGATTTACATCTATGGGAGAATCACCTGGGCGGTGACGGCGATGCCAAGCATCGAAATCAGCGTAAGCTTGTGGCGCTGAATAAAATTGATTCCTTGTGGGATGGCATCCGCACGGCAGACGAAATAGACCAAGAAATAACTAAGCAAGTCAAAGAGACTGCTAGCACTTTGAATCTTGACCCCGAAAATATTTTTCCAGTGTCAGCTCAGAAAGGCTTGGTCGCCAAACTCTCAAACGATCAGGAATTGTTAGCGCGTTCAAACATTAGCAGCCTTGAATCGGCTATCGCTGACAAACTGATTCCCGAGAAGCGAAAAATCGTAGTAAACAAAGTTCGCTCTTCACTCGAGGGTATTCTCGACTCAGCAAGCTCGGTGATAGATAACCGCCTGAAAGACGCCGATGAACATATTGCTGAACTCAAACAGTTAAGTAGCAAGAACAGCGATGTTATTGCGCACATCATGGTCAAAGTGCAAACCGAGAAAGCATCGCTTGAAAAAGACATGCAACGCTATCAAGCATTGCGATCCGTTTACAATAAAGAAACTGGCAAGCTAACTAAGATACTTGGTGAAGAGCGTTTAGAAAAACTGATCGCTACCACCAAGCATCAACTCACTAGTTGCGCCTCGTCAATCACGCTGCAAAAAACCATTGGAGCGTATTTCTACGAGCTCAATAAGCGCCTCAAAAAGGCCATGCGCCAGGCCAACGAAATAGCTGAGTTATCGGAAGACATCACGCGCGATTTTGAGCAGGAACATGGTATCGCGAATTTTCGCGTCAGACGCCTGCGCCTTGAACGCTTTCAGCATGAAATTCAGCGACTCGAATCAAAGCACAGCGATTTAAAGCAAACCAAAACCTTGTTCTTCAAAGAGCAAATGAGCATCACCAATCGTTTCTACGAATCTGTATGCAGTGCATCGCGTAAGATTTTTAGCCGAGCACTGCGTGACGCAACCAATTGGAATAACAATTTAATGGTGCCAATGGAGACCTATGTCCGAGAGCACCACACTCAGCTTCGACGTCGCCTGGAGAGTGTAAAACGAATACACAAAGCATCAGACACAGTAGAAACTCGCTTACAAGAACTAACGCAAATGCAGGAGCAACTGCAGGTGCAACATGATCAGTTTACTAAATTGCAAAATCAGCTAGTTAATCTGCTGGTTGAAGCAGAAGTCGCTGATACACCTGAAGAATTAAGAGACGGCTCAGGCGAGCTTCTTTACTGGGATCACAAGGTTAGTTTTTAAATTTAGGGAGCCTTTGATACTAAACTTCTTTTAATACAGCTAATACACCACTTGCTAAACAACATTAAGATTTGACAGCTTCTGGTGAAAGATGTGGTATCTTCCGACCAGTTTATATTCTCTGGATTTAACTATCTGATCTTAACCTTTTGATCTTAACTTAAAGAGAGCACTAAGTTGCTCACCCATAAATTTATGTTGCGAGTTTTCTCATTCTGCCGGATTCCGGCGCTACTATTCTCTACGCTTCTTTTAACTGCTTGTGGCGCGCACTATGGCGCAGCCAAGATCGTCTCGTTCCCTCCAGGCGCTGAGGTCATTAATTTGGATGACGGCACTGTCATTGGTAACACACCGGTAACCATGCGTTGGAAAGACGGCAATGGTAATCGGCAACAGATCGCAGTTCGAGTTCGCCACCCTGGATATTATGAGAAAGTAATGCCTTTTTGGTTGAGCATGCGGCATCGATCTGAAAAAGCAGCCTTGAGTAACCCTCAGCTTGTGGAAATCACCATGCAAAAAATTGGTGGTGAATAACCATTATTGTTAATTAGTAATTCAATACGTCGAAACACTATGAAAAAACTGCGCAATCTTGTTTTACTCCCTGCCCTGCTACTCGCTTTATCGGCCTTGAGCGCTTGCGGCAGCAGCAAACGAAATTTTGCGATGTCAGTACACTCTGACCCACTTGGTGCCTATGCTCTCTTGCAGGTTAAATACAAAGGAGATGAAAACCCCGACTGGATTTATCTCGGGCCAACACCGGTAGTCATCGACAAATCGATGAAATTTAGTGGTGCCACCAGTGTCTCGATCAAGGTAATCCGACCCGGCTTTTTTGAGCAAACCAAGACCTGGTCAGCAAAGGATTTCAAGCGTGAGCATTCGCGAAATAAAAAGATTAGCTGGGTTCCTTCGCTAGTAAAACAGTAGCCAAAAGCTCAAAGCTAATCTTTCTCTTTAGTTACTTATAGGCAGGTAAAACTGAGATTTAAATACGGCTTAACCTCGATTTAAATAGGATGAGCTCATCAGCCCGCCGAATGGCAACGAACTTTAAAGCTCTAACAGTCTCTAACTAAGCGCATATCCGTGCCCTCACAGACTACTAGCTGACGGGCCCTGCCTTGGGCCCCTCATGTTTAACGGAGAGTCAACTCCTATACTGAAACATGTGCGTGAGACGCAGTCGATAAGCGCGAGCGATCGCCGGATTTCTTACGCAATAATTTACCCTCAGCCCAATAACTCAATGACTTCCACTGCTCCTTATCGGTCGCAACTTTGTGATTAGGGAGCTCAAAGATGCTCAGGCCTCTCTCTGCCGCAAGCACATAATTTTGTGATGTACGCAAAGAAGTGACGATTGGCGTTTGCATCAGATCAGCAAACTTCTCAAGCTCTTGGTAAGAGTTAAAAGTTGGGTTGGCTCGATTAGCCACCATGCCGATCTTAATATGCTTACAAACATTGGCACGAATCATGCCACGCACATCGAAGATGAATTTGAAAGCGGCTCGATGATCGATCACCGAAGGGTTGATCGGCATGATGATCACGTCAGAGCGATTAATTAGGTCGGTGGTTAAGCCTAGGTGAATTTGTGCTGGGCAATCATAGATCACTCGCTTGCCCTCATGTTCTGCCTCTATATCAGTACTGATATTAATTTGAGGTTGATCATCAGGCCGGCTCTTTACCCACTGTAAAGAGGATTTTTGCTGATCTAGGTCGACTAAAGTACATTCCACGCCTTTACTTGCATAGTAACCGGCGAGATTAGTAGCAATGGTTGTCTTACCGCAGCCCCCTTTGGGATTTACAACCAAGATGGTTCTCATACACTTTAATTTTATTTTTGGTTTGGGTCCTATGGTTATACCACAGCTGATGTGTATTGATATCGACAATTTTTCCAAAAAGAAGTTTATTCTGGGCATTTGTCTGACACATAATGCCCAGTAAGCAGCTAATAGAAGAATTTTGGGAACGTGCTTAGTCGTTCTTCTCGGCCTGCTCTGAATAAGTCTTGCCGGTAAGACCTTCGTACTTCTGCTGCAATTGCGGTCGGCTTTCGGTGTGTTCTGGATTAACAATGATGCAATCAACCGGGCAAACAACAATGCATTGTTCTCTTTTGAAATGCCCTACGCATTCGGTGCATTTAGATGACTCAATCTCATAGATCAACTCTCCTTGATAGATCGCGTCATTCGGGCACTCCGGCTCACAAACATCGCAATTGATGCACATATCAGTGATGGTCAAAGCCATGATCAGCTACGCGAGTTTAGTTGCGCCCTTTTGACGACCACTTTGCGGCTAGAGCCGCTTCAACATGCTTTGGTACAAAGCTACTGACGTCACCATGGTAGTAAGAAATCTCCCGAACCAGCGAGGATGAAACAAAATAATTGGTTTCCAATGGTGTGAGAAAAATCGTTTCTACACGCGCATCCAAACGTCGATTGGCCGAAGCAAGCTGAAACTCATATTCAAAATCTGAGACCGCACGCAAACCTCGTATAACAAAGCGAATGTCATTGCGTGTCATATAATTGACCAATAAATCATTAAAGCTATCAACCGTAACATGCGGTCGATCTGCAACGGCTTCCTCAAGCAGCTGAATACGCTCCTCAGTGCTGAACAACGGGCTTTTGCGCGGATTCTCAGAAATCGCAATCACAACCTGATCAAAGATTTGCTCGGCACGTGCCAACAAATCCAAATGCCCATTGGTAATTGGGTCAAAAGTTCCTGGATAAACCGTGATCTTGCTCATAACCCTATTATACCTCAGACCCGTTGATAAAGATGATATCGACTCTGACCTGCCTTGCCCTGTCGATGCAGCTGCCAATTACTCGGCACTGCCACTGCGGACTTAGTGACTGGCTGTTCAACATAGATCAATGCTTTCTGATCTAAACAACCATCTTTTTCAAGCAGTTCAATAATTTCGGCAAGCTCGGCGCTGTCAAATGGCGGGTCGAGAAAAACAAGCTCATAGCTGGCTTGCGTAATGCGAATAAAGCTCGCCGCATCCTGGGTAACAACCCTGGCGCTAACTTGGTCACCAAATTTTTCAAGGTTGTCACGAATTGTCTGCGCCACGGCACTATCTCGCTCGACAAAATCCACATGAGCAGCGCCGCGCGACAAACTCTCTAACCCTAGAGCGCCACTGCCAGCGTACAAGTCCAAAACTTTAGCACCGTTTAAATCAAACATTAGCCAATTAAATAAGGTCTCTCGCACACGATCGGTGGTTGGACGCAGACCATCGCGATCAAGCACTGGGATTTTTCGACCGCGCCATTGACCAGCAATGATACGAACCTGCGTTGATTTAGCGCGCTTGCTCATTGTGATTTTTTCAGCAATCCCTACAATACTCGAGACTAGATTAATGCGCGTAACCTTACCGCAACGCAAGACCGCACCGCAAGGTTCGATATCAAACTAAAGTGCTAAGTCAGTTTCTCGACTCGAAGCCGAGATTGCAACGCTAAAAACAAGTTCGCCAATTAAATTATTGATCTCATAATGAGTGACCCTAATTCCTTCAACGAATCTCCGCCGGCCGCCGAGAGCAAATCCAAATTCGCTCGTTTTTTTGGTCGCAGTGCCAAAACTAAGGAGCAAGAAACGGCTGCCACGCCCGAGCTCCAGGAGACTTCTATTGAGCAAGGTCTGGATAAAAGTCGCAGCAGCTTATTAGGTAAGCTTGGCCACGTTTTCAAAGGCTCCTTTGACCTAGATGATGAGCTGTTTGATGATTTAGAGGAAGTCTTGATCACCAGCGACATCGGAGTCGAGGCGAGCATGTCGCTGGTGGAAAACCTGCGCGAGCGTGTCAAAGGGCAAAAATTGCAAACCGCCGCTGAAGTTTTGCAAGGTTTACGCGAAGAGATCGTATTAATGCTCAAACCTGCCGAACAAGAATGGCAGGTTTTGCATCAACGGCCTTACGTGATGTTAATGGTCGGAGTTAATGGTGTCGGTAAAACCACCACCACCGCTAAAATCGCCAAACAATTCAAAGACCAAGGCCGCTCAGTGATGTTGGCTGCGGCAGATACTTTTCGCGCCGCCGCGGTCGAACAACTTAAAGAATGGGGCGAGCGACTTGATGTGCCGGTAGTCGCACAAGGCCACGGTGCCGATGCCGCGGCGGTTGCGCATGATGCGTTAACATCGGCGATTGTTAAAGGCACACATATTCTACTGATCGACACTGCGGGGCGATTGCATACCCAAAGCGACTTGATGGAACAGCTGCAGAAAATTAATCGCGTGCTGGCCAACCTTGACCCATCGATGCCGCACGAAGTCATGCAAATCCTTGATGCCGGCACCGGCCAGAATGCACTGTCGCAGCTCGAACATTTTCATAAAGCAGTGGATGTCAGTTCTGTCTGTCTCACTAAGCTGGACGGTTCCGCCAAAGGCGGCCTGGCAATTTCAATGACTCAAAAGTATGGCTTACCCATTCGTTATATCGGCGTTGGTGAGCACTATAATGACTTAAAGCCCTTTAACGCCAAGGCATTCGCCAGCGCCTTGTTGCCTGATCTATCATGATTCAGCTAAGCCAAGTCAGCAAACGCTATCCCAACGGACACGAAGCCCTAAAATCGGTGAGCTTCACAGTAGACCAGGGAGAGATGGTGTTTATCACTGGGCATTCTGGTGCTGGCAAAAGTACCTTGTTTAAATTAATCACCAGAATTGAAAAGCCTACAAGCGGCCAGGTTCTGGTAGATGGCAAAAACGTAGGGCGACTTTCTGAAAGAAAGATTCCAAGTTTAAGACGAGAGATCGGCGTGATCTTTCAGGATCATAAACTCCTGATGGATCGATCAGTATTCGATAACGTAGCGCTGCCATTGATAGTTATCGGAATGCCGCGTGATGAAATCGCCAAGCGTGTGCGTGCGGCACTCGGTAAAGTGGGTCTGCAGGGCAAAGAAAAGCAACTACCTATTACGCTTTCTGGCGGAGAACAACAGCGCGTCGGGATTGCTCGAGCGGTGATTAATCGGCCGACAATTTTACTGGCCGACGAACCAACCGGAAACCTGGATGAGGGGCTATCAGACGAAATAATGGATATCTTCGCTGACTTTAATCAGGTCGGTGTCACGGTTGTTATTGCCACTCATGAGTTGCGTCAGCTTGAACGCTTAAGCAAACGCAGCCTGCATTTACGTCAGGGCGAACTCGTTGATCATGGGTAGTTATTTGTCCCGACATATGCAGGTTTTGTTTTCCACCTTGGGAGATATGGCACGCACGCCGATGATGAGCATCAATACCTTGTTAATTATTGGCGTTACTCTGCTTTTGCCCGCACTGTTGTATATCAGCATTCAGACTGCGCAAAGCTTAAGCGGCCAGTGGCAGGGGCGCCCGCAGTTTTCAGTATTTTTAGAAAAAGATATCAGCGAAGGCTCAATGCAACTCATCTTTGATGAGATCCAACTGCACCCAAAAATAGAGCTGGCCGAACTATTGAGCTCTGAAGATGCGTTAGCGGAATTCAAGATTCTGGCTAATCGTGGCGGCGGCGATATCGAATCCGAATTAGCCTTTATTGGTGAGAACCCATTACCGGCCTCTATCGTTGTTATGCCAAAAAAGGGGTTTGCCAATGCCGAGCATCTAAGCTCGCTCGAAGAGCAGTTATCGCAGTTTGACGGCATCGAATCGGTCAAACTGGATCTGGCCTGGACTGACCGCTTCAACGCCATGCTCAAGGTCTTTAGCCAGGTATCATTATTACTTAGCGGCTTATTGTGTTTGGCGCTGGTATTGATTGTTGGTAATACCATCAAATTGCTGATCTACAATCGCCGCCATGAAATTGAGATCAGTAAACTTGTTGGTGGCACCAATGGTTTTATCCGCCGACCATTTCTTTACTATGGGAGTTTTTTTGGTCTTTTCGGCAGCCTTATTACGCTGGGATTTCTACTTATAGCTCGATTATTAATAGCCGCCCCAATGGCCGAACTCGCCCAAGCCTATCAATCAAAAGGCGTGCTCTATTCACTGACCATCATCGATATTTTCACCTTGATAGCAGTTGGCACATTGCTCGGCTGGCTTTCTGCACGCTGGGCGGTAGCCCAACATCTACGCAAAATTAAACCCTCATAGGAAAAATAAGCATTGAGCTAGTACTGCCCTGTTATTCCTCTAGTTTATGAAATTTAACATTTATTAAAACTTTCATTATTGAAAGAAAATAAATTTATTAGCACTCGTAATAGTCGAGTGCTAAACTTGGTCTCATTAAGGGTAGATATAGTCTATATACCCGACAAATGCCTCAGAAAATGGTTTCAAAGAGGCAAGGAGATCAAATATGACAACAAGTGCAGCAACAGTGACCCTGGCTCCAAACCAGGAATCTAATTTAGCCAGCTTTCTAAAAGCCGCTAATAATGCGCCTGTTCTGAGTGCTGAGCATGAGGCTCGTTTAGCTCGCCAATATCGCGATGATGACAATGTAGATGCTGCTCGAGAGCTGGTAGTTTCGCAGCTTCGTCATGTTGTGCATGTCGCCAAGGGCTTTACAGGCTATGGCCTGCCGATCGCTGATTTGATTCAAGAAGGCAATATCGGCCTAATGAAAGCCGTAAAGAATTTCGACCCGGATCGTGGCATTCGATTAGTATCGTATGCAGTACATTGGGTCAAGGCCGAGATCTACGAATACGTACTAAAGAACTGGAAAATTGTTAAGGTTGCGACCACCAAGGCGCAGCGCAAACTGTTTTTCAACTTGCGTAAAACTCGTAAAACCTTAAGTGCGATGAGCGAGCAGGAAACGCATAAGCTAGCCACAGATTTAGATGTGCCGGTAAAGACCGTTCGCGAGATGGAACAACGAATGACCTCTACCGATGTGTCATTCGATGGCAATGACAACGACGACGATGAGTTTAGCACCAACCCAGCTGGCTATTTACCAGACATGCGCTACAACCCAGAGCAGCTGGTAATGCAAACGCAAACCAGCGACAACAATCGCCGGGCACTATATGCCGCGATTGAAGGCCTGGATGATCGCAGTCGCACAATCCTTGAGCGACGTTGGTTGGCTCAAGACAAGGCAACACTGCATGAGTTGGCTGCTGAATATGGTGTGTCCGCTGAACGTATTCGACAAATCGAAAAACGTGCAATGCAGAAAATGAAAGGTCAGCTTGCGATCTAAGGTACCATCACAAACTATTCAAAAGGCTCTTGTCTCAAGAGCCTTTTTTATTAGCATACTAAAAAGCTAATCATCTTGAGTGCTCACCAAACAAATACCACAGAAAGACAATACTTTTGACGATGCCGTTGTTCTGCGGCTTAATACAACAGACTGAAAAATAATGAACCACTTTGATTTAATAGTAATTGGCGGCGGCTCAGGCGGCGTGCGCGCGGCCCGCATCGCAGCAGGTCACGGAGCGAAAGTTGCGATCTGCGAAGAATATCGTTACGGCGGAACCTGTGTTATCCGAGGCTGTGTGCCAAAGAAGATGATGGTCTATGCCGCTCACTATCACGAAGATTTCCACGACAGCCAGTTCTACGGCTGGGACGTGTCGGTTAATAGTTTCGATTGGTCAACACTGATCAAAAACAAAGATCAGGAAATTGATCGGCTCAATGGAATTTACGAAAACTTATTAAGCAATGCTGGCGTTGAAATACTGCATGGCACCGGGCGCTTTGTTGACGCTCAAACCGTGCAAATTGGCGAACAGCAATACACAGCCGATAAAATTCTGATCGCAACAGGCGGCACACCCTTCATGCCTGAAATTCCCGGTATCGAGCACGCTATTACCTCGAATGAAATTTTCCATCTTGAGAGCCAACCAAAATCAGCAATCGTGGTTGGTGGCGGCTATATCGCCGTTGAATTCGCTGGCATTCTGAATGGCATTGGCACCAACACACATTTAATTTACCGCGGCCCGCAAATTTTGCGTGGATTCGATGACTCCATCGCTAAACACTTACAAGAAGAAATCATTAAGAAAGGCATCGACCTAAAGCTTGAAAACAACGTTGTTTCTATTACGTTAGACAGCGATGGAAAAAAAGCAGTCACTTTAAGCGATGGCTCGTCACTGACTGTTGATTGCGTGTTATTTGCGACTGGGCGTTCGCCGAATACGCAGGACATCAATATCGATGCAACTGGCGTAAAACTAGGCCGTAAAAATGAAGTATTAGTCGATGAGCAATCGCGCACCAATGTCGAGCATATATTTGCGGTCGGTGATGTTACTGATCGAATTGCGTTAACACCTGTTGCCACCATGGAAGGCCACGCCTTTGCCGATACTTTTTTCGGTAACAATCCACGACTGGCCGATCACACAAATGTACCATCGGCGGTATTCTCTCAGCCACCGGTTGGCAGTGTCGGCTTGAGTGAAGCACAAGCACGCGAAAAATTTAGCAATGTCGATACTTATTCTTCAAGCTTTCGAGTACTCAAGCACACGCTAACAGACAACACAGAACGTACCTTGATGAAACTGATCGTTGATGCCGATAGCGATAAAGTAATCGGTGCGCATATGGTTGGCCCTGATGCTGCCGAGATCATGCAAGGTGTGGCGATTGCGATTAAAGCAGGTGCCAGCAAAGCTGACTTCGATGCAACGGTAGGAATTCACCCGAGCACAGCGGAGGAATTTTGCACCATGCGCAGCAAAGACTGACCCTAAAGGGCTAATCTACATTATGGCCAGGTATCGCGAAGGAGACATTCCCAAAGAGCAGCTAGCTGTGCATGCCAGCGATGACATGCTAGTGCTCACCGCAATCTTAGGCGTATTGATCGGCATTGCCCTGACCATACTTGGCCGCAAAGGCAAAATCATGTGGATGTGGGTATGGGGCATAGGCCTGGTTGCCTGTAGCCTCTATCTTGGCGCCGCAATACTATTTGACGTAAAGCTGTTTGGCTTCGTTTAAAAACGAAACCAAACAGACATCCCCGCTTTTCGCTAACCTTTACTGTGGTCGTGGCAGAACGACTTGTGCATCTAGCTGCGAAGCCAGGCGATCAAGTTTTTCTATCAGTTCTACAGATGGATAGTCGGCGTTAACCTTTCCTTCAGACCAAGTTAAGACCTCGATGCGATCATCGCTGCAAAACATTGCAGACGCAAAGTCGCCTTCATCAACAATGCAAGAAAAATCGCCGTCGCTGTCTAATGCGCTTAAACAATCCTTTTTACTGAGTTGTTGCCCAAGGTCCTTACTTGTCATGCTCATTTGAACGACAAGAGATGATAAGTGATGAGTATGCATAATAAACCTCCCCCAAGGTTTGCTGCAGTTTCAACCCTGAATAGAAGATAGCACTTTTTGAGATGGAGTGGTAGAAAAAACGTCTCTGGCTAAAGCTATGTTGGCGATCCTTGACATCTGCAAGGTTACCTCTTGAGAGACGACGAGATTATGGTCGACATCTCTACATTGCCGACCATTAAAAATCTATTTAAGCACGAGCCCCGGCCTGACGGGGCACGAACAAACTACAGTAGAAGCTTCTACAATATACGTCGTACTTTGGGCACTACTAGTCGAGCATCGAGTTTTAACGCTAATCCATCTAGTTTCTCGACCAGAGAATCAGATGGATACTCGGCATCAATTTTGCCATCGGACCAGTTCAGAAATTCAAAACGATTATCTGCGCAGTACATTGCCGAGGCAGAATCACCTTCATCAACGATACAACTGAAGTCTTCGTCACCAGCAAGCGCTGACAAGCAGTCCTGCTTACTCAGGTTTTGGCCACGATTTTTGGACGTTACGCTGATTTGCATAACATGCGAAGAACTTAGGTGAGAATGCATTACAACCCTCCTCAAGGATTTAGCAGATTCACCCCTACCAAGCGTAATTTAACAGCAGTTGCGCGACAAATGCATAGAAACCAGTGTTTATTGACCAAATTTAATCTTCATTAAATTCGTATGAAATTCCGGATGACGGAACCAAGACGGTTATTTTCGCTCTATAAAGCTCATTTTCAAATCTATGTTTATTGCCCGTTGATCGTTACCACCAGTTGACGACGGTGAGGCTGATAACGATGCTCATACAGGAATATTCCTTGCCATGTACCTAAATCTAACTGCCCCTTAGATACCGGCAATGTTAGGTCATTAGTGGTCAATACCGAGCGAATATGGGCCGCCATATCATCGTCTCCCTCGTAATTGTGCTGATATTGCGGATCGCCATCCGGCGCCAGTCTTTGCATGATGTTTTCTAAATCACTGAGCACCGTAGGGTCAGCGTTTTCGCACAGCATTAGTGACGCACTGGTGTGTTTTAGGAATAGGTGAGTGAGACCGGTACTCAATTGAGTTTGATCGATAATTTGTTGCACTTGTGCGCTGATTTCAACGATTGACCGCCCTGAAGTGTCGAAATCCAAGGTGTATTGATGCCAATTAGCCATCCTAGTATTAGCTCGATTATTGATTGCTTGTGCCTATGATAACTCGCCTAAAAGTCTAGTCGTAGATTACTGATTGCTTAATATTAGTATACATACACGTGCTTATGTTATGTTATTCGCCGAGGCGTGAGGCTAGGGGCCATTTGATTAGATAGTTTATTTACTAGTAGTTAAATGATTAATTATTATAAGAATCGCACCAATGAAATTATTTACACCCCTGCTATTTGTTTGCCTAGTAATTGCTACACCAGCCTGGGCTCAGCTAGATGACCAAACCCTGTTTATTGCCAAGGAGGGCCAGGGATTGGTAACCACACGTCCCGCCGGTGTTATCTGTGGTCTGGGTTGCGAGGCAGCCAGCGGCGAATACGATTTCGGTGACTTTGTAGAAGTTAGAGCTTTACCCTCCTTAGGTTGGCGTCTGCAGACTTTTACAGGAGGATGTTCAGGAGTAGATCGATGTGATGTTATTATGAATAGCACTCGAACGGTCGGCGTCATTTTTGTTCGTGAAGGTGGCGGTGACCCACCCGATGATCCGGACGATCCACCACCACCACCAGACGACGATCCACCAATGGAACCTGAACCTGAGGATCCGGTTCCTCTGCCTCCGATTGTCGACTTAATCCTGTCAGAGGAATGAGCAAAGATAGCGAGTTTTAGTCTTGGTCAACGGCGCGTCTTATTAAACGCAATAAATAGACGCCAATAAACCTGCTCTAATTTTTTCTACCAAGGGCAAACTCAAACTGAGTAATCATCCATTGACGCAAGGCCGAGTCACCAGGCTGCGCGTAGGTAAGCCTGGGCTTGTCGGCGATGTAATCGGCAAACAGCGGTTCGGCTTGTTGCTCTGGTAGATTATTCAGTGATCCCATGCGCGGTAAACATGAATACGTATTCTTCAGCATAATCTTTCAAGCGCCCGTATCGTCCACTATTGGCAAAGTGCCCTGCACCCATATTCATGCGCATTACCAACAAATTGTCATCGGTTTTAGTAGCTCGCATTTTTGCTGTCCATTTAGCGGGCTCCCAATAAGTTACGCGCGGATCATTCAAACCACCACTGACAAACATCGGCGGATACTCCCTGGCCTCGATATTGTCATAGGGCGAGTAAGAACGAATAAACTCATAATCTGCAGCGCTCTTAATAGGATTGCCCCATTCTTTCCATTCTGGCGGTGTAAGCGGTAAAGATGCATCCAACATGGTGTTCAAAACATCAACGAAAGGTACGCCCAAATTTACTGATCGCCAAAGCTCTGGAGCTTGTATAACGGCCGCTCCCATCAACTCACCACCGGCACTGCGACCAGATATCGATATATTGCCTGCTTTAACGTAGCTTTCGTCGATTAGATGCTTGGCCACATCCACAAAGTCGTTAAAAGTGTTCAGGCGCTTATCAAGCTTGCCATCAAGATACCAGTTATAACCCATCATCGCGCCACCTCGAACATGAGCAATGGCGTACACGAAACCTCGATCAAGCGCGCTTAATCGAGCGCTGGAAAAACTCGGTTCGATGGTCACGCCATAAGCACCATATCCATAGAGCCACAAAGGTTGCGAGCCATCTTGATTAAAGCCTTTTTTGTAAACCAACGAAACTGGAATCGAAACCCCATCTCTTGCTGGCGCCATAATGCGTTTAGTCTCATATTCTGACTTATCGTAGCCTGAGGGAATTTTTTGCACCTTGCGTTCTACTAGTGCTTGTTTACCCAACTCAAAGTCAAACACCGAAGCCGGTGTAATCATTGACTCATAGGCAAGCCGTAAATGGCTCTGCGAGAATTCCGGGTTCACGCTAATGTCGACAGTGAAAAGATCTTCTGGAAAACCTATTTCCTTGGAGCCGCCTTGATAACTGCGAATGTGCATTTTCTCCAAGCCCAAATCCCGAGTTTTCAGCGCCATAAAACTATCAAAAGTCTGCAAACCAATGAGATATGATTGATCACTTCCGGCGATCAAAGTCTCCCACTGCTCATAAACAGGTTCGCTGTCTTTGACTCGGGCCAGTCGAAAGTTTTTATGTGTGTCGTTAGCCAGCAGATAAAAATAATCATGAGCATGGTCAATAGAAACAGAGAACCCTTGTTCGCGAGACACTAATTTTTGCGGCTCGCCACTAAAATCAGCCGGCAAAATATAGGCCTCACTGACCTCAGCCTGAGAGGAAACGATCACCATGAACTCTTTGGAGCTAGTGAATCCAAAGCCGGTGAAGAAACCATCATCCTCTTCAAAGTAAACGGTCTTGTCATCTGCTTGCTGACTGCCCAGCTGGTGTACTTTAATGTGTTTTGCAAGCCACTTGTCTTGTTCTAATAAGCCATACATCAACTTTTTATTGTCGGCGCTAAACGCCACTGAGCCGCTGACATCATTTAGGATCGTATTGAGCTGCTCGCCGGTTTCCAAATTGACGAAAGCGACCTGGTAGCGCTCATCGCCAGCCGTATCAAAAGAATAGGCAAGCAGCTTATTGTCCGGGCTGATATCCCAACTGCCTAATACAAAGTACTCGTGATCTTTGGCTAATAGGTTCTCATCTAAGAAAATGCTTTCCTTGCCGCTGGCTATATTTTTGCGACTGCGTACCCGGTAGTCCTCACCTGGGCGAAAGAACCAGCGATATTCATAGCCGTTCTCGACATAGGACACTGAGGTTTCTTCTTCGTCTGTGCGCCCTTTGAATTCCTCAAACACGGTTTCTACGAAATCTTTATGAGGTTCTAAATAGTCGTAGTAGTACTTGTTTTCTTGCTTAAGATAATCGAGCACTGCTTGGTCATCCACCTCTGGATAACCTTGATCTTTTAACCAGTGATAAGGGTCAGACAGAACTTGATCATGATGTTGCTCGCTGTGATCAATAGTCTGCGCCATCGGCGCGTTTTGTGCTAATTGCTTTATTCTCGTAATCTCAGACATGGCAGTGTGTTTGGGTTTGTTCGGCGATGGCGTTGATGAAGGTGATTCTGATTGACAAGCGGTCAATAAAAGAGAGCCAATACTTAGCACCAGCAAAGCATGGCCAAAAGACGCATGGTTAATTTTCATAAATTGAGCCTCATTAAAGAGCCGATCGGATTGCGTCGGCTAGATTCCTGGCGAGCATAAAATCAGTTGGGGAATTTGTAAACGCCACAGCAAAAACTAAGCCGATATTTAAAGACTAGTAAGCTTGGCAATGTCGACAATAAAAGGTGTTTCGCTGGCCGATTATTTGTGAGCGAATCTGCCCACCGCAATTTAAACAAGGCTCGCCGTCACGCGCATAAACCTGAAGTTCATGACGAAAATACCCGGGCTTCCCATCCGCTTGGGTAAAGTCATTTAAGGTGGTGCCGCCAGCAATAATGGCTTTTTCTAATACCGACTTAATCGCCTCAGCTAGCGCATCATATCGTTTGCGACTCACTCGACCTGCCGCCAGGCCGGGGCGAACACCCGCCTGAAACAATGACTCACTGGCATAAATATTCCCGACGCCAACTACCACCTTATTGTCCATAATAAAATTCTTTACCGCTAATTTTCGACCTCTGGATCTCTTAAACAATAACTCACCATCGAAGTCATCTGTTAACGGCTCAGGCCCGAGCGAGGCTAATAGAGATTGTTGCTCTAGTGGTGGCTGAAATACCAAGCAAGAGCCAAAACGCCGTGGATCATTTAGGCGAACGATATATTGCTGGTCAAAAACCAGATCGAGGTGATCGTGTTTATCAGCGGGAGTATCGGAATCGACTACACGCAGCGAGCCTGACATACCTAGGTGCAGTAAAACGATTGATTGCTCGGTGTGCAACAAAATATATTTTGCGCGGCGCTCGGCTTTGATAATGGCCAGGCCAACCAAGCGTTTTAAAGCAGCAACAGGAATTGGCCACCTTAACCTAGGTTCTCGCACTACAACCTTAGTCAGAGTTCGGCCAAGCGCGTATGGTTCTATGCCCCTCAGCGTGGTTTCTACTTCAGGAAGCTCAGGCATTAACTGCGCTACGATTCAACTCTAACTGGCAAGCAACTTACCTTCAATGGCTTGGCCTTCGACAGCCTGCTCTTCAAGCGGTGGCTCTTCGGGTGTTTGCATGCTGGGAGCAATGAGGGATCTGGTTAAGCGTTGCTCTGCATTCGACGACAAAGCACTGATGCCTAATCGATATAAGTGCAGGGCCTTGCTGGAATCTTCATTCGCTTCATATAGCTCTCCCAAAAGTGCATAAGCTTGCGGGAGTTGTTCGATTTGAATGGCGCTTTGCAGATGCGTTTCGGCATCATCAAACTTTTTCTCTTGCATGGCAAAGCGGCCCGCAATCAAGCGAAGTTCCGCATTATTTGGGTTAGTAACTAACCAACTTTCAGCTGCTTTACGTAGCTTACCTGGCTTGGCGCTTTCAAGACGACCAAACAGACGAATCAAATCAGAATCCAAGGATTTTTTAAGCCCGGCACGCAAAATTTTCTCGGCTTCAGAATGATCTTTGGTATCGATCAAGGCTTGTGCATAGATAGCGACATTGCTGGTTTTCGCACGTTGATCGCGTGGCAATTCCTTCCAGGCTTTGCTCGCGCTGGTTGCATTTTTCAATTTTGCCGAGTAGGCCTGATCACTGATCTGATCGAGCTCTTCGGTCGGCATAGCATCGTACTTGCGCGCACTTGGCAACAACGCCAAAGCTTGCTCTGAATGCCCAGCCGCCATATAAGTCTGAATCGCCAGGGCAAGATACTGACCATTTTTACGCCCAGCTTGCTGCAAATCCTGCAGCGTCGCCTCGGCCTGCTCAATCTCCCCGGCACTTAAATGTAAGCGCGCTTTGGCCAATCCAATCGCGAACCGGGATTTCGGCGCAGTTTTGAGAGCTTGATTCAAATATTCATCGCGCTTAGCGGTTTTACCCAACTCCTGAGCTGCTTGCGCCGCCGCTAGATAGTTCACATAAGGCACACCACTGGCATCCGACTTGTTCAATAGGTTTTTTTCAGCCTGGCGCCAGTCGCCTTTGATTAATGACAAATAACCAGCGCCAAAATTTTGATCGGCTTGCTTGCGATGGCTGCGCGAACGCCACCGACTGAATGATTTTGGTGATCGCCAGGCAAATCGAAATAAAGAGATCAACAGGTACAAGGCCAGCACAAATATGACGACGGCAATAATAAAACCGATCAGGCTCTGCTCCCATAAGTAAGAGCCGGCGTAAACCTTCACATAGTTGCCAGGCCCGAGCTGGCTTAAAAGATAAAAGCCATAACCAGTGATGACAGCGGCTATTACTAATAATGCGAGGCGCATTTTATTGCCCACCTTTGGCTTGTTGAAATAACTCATAAGAGCCAGCAACGCTAGGCAACTCGGTGGCGAGCTCGGCTTCGTTCAACTGGTCGAGCTTGTTTATAGCAGCAATCACTTCTTGATCTCGTGGGTCAAAATAATCATTCAATAAGCCTTTCGCCGCCGCCAGGCTTGCTTGATACTCAGCTTTTCTATTTTGTAAAACACTGAGCTGTGCTTTAGCTAATTGCAGTTGGATATTTTGGTTCAAAAAATAACGTTGTTCTGGAGCAAGCAAAGGCTTGGGAGTTTGGTCAATTCTATGTATCTGCACACTTAACATGTTGACAACGTCGCGCCACATAGCACGAAGACCAGCACGTAACCCAGTTTCTCCTTCGACCGAGGCCACTTCGATCTCACCAAGTGTTGGCGTGTCGTTCTCCAATGGCAAAGAAGGTATGCTTTTTTCCAGAGCACGTAATTGGCCAGTGATACTTTCAATATCCACAGCCTGAACCGCCTCGAGCGTCGCGATCTCTTCATTGATACTCTGACGGACTCTGGCGTAACGCGGGTCAGCCAGTTCTTTGAGTTGAGAGTCGGCCAGCTTTAGAGCATTGATCGCGGCAGCCGAGTCTTTAGAAAAATTAACCGAATGATTAGCTTGTTTTAGAAGTTGACCAACTTCGGCGATGGCGTACTCGCTGGTGCCGCGTGTCAAATCATCATTTAACTTCGTTACCAAACTAGTCACAGCTTGCTGCGATTGCTGAATGTCGCGAACCTGAACATCGGTATTGTTCGCCGCTTCAGCAAGCTTGGCGTCGAGCACCGCCGTTGAAACCACATCGTCTTGCGCGACTTGTAAACGCTGAATCTGATCGCCCAGGCGGCTAACCTGACCACCGATTTCAGCAACGCCAACTGCCAGTCGGCTTTCTTTTTGAGGCTCGAGAACCTGGTTTACGTACAAGCTAAAGCCAGCTCCAGCTAGCGCAAGCAAGGCGATTAGCAACGAAAAAATCGCCAATCCACGACCTGGCTTTTGCACCACCACTGGCGCCGGTGCCAGCTGTACGGTATTGGCTGTGGCTTGGCCTTGTTCGCTAAGCTCGGTGCTGTTGGTATCTGCCACCACCGGTGAATTTTCCGTGGCGTCGTTTCCTGAATTGTTGTCAGTCATTGCAAAAAATCTTGGCTATTGACAGGGGCGAAAGTGTAGCACAGCCAGTTTACCTGCTCGCTGCTCTGTGACGGATTTTTGCAATGCCAGTAGGCGTAAACTAGCCAACTGGTACGCCCTATTCCCGAAGTTCTGAAAAAGCCAGCATCATGTCTTTGTTAGACGGTGAAGAAGCCACTCGGATTTCGCCCTGCCAGTTCAATTGGCGTGCAGCATCAGCAATGTTCTCGCTACCTGCAATAAGCTCAGCTTGCAGTAAAGCCTCATCAGCTTGCCCAGCCATAGCAACAAGGTTGCCTAATGCATTGGCGCTATGCGCAAATACCGCCGCGATGACGTCGACCTGCTGCAACACATTGTTTAGCCGACCAGGGCTGAATTCGGGTGTTACCTGCCGATAGCAAATAGCCTCGATAACTTCTGCGCCGCGTTTTTGCATTTCTTCAGCTGGCCACTGCAAGCCTTGTTCACCGCGCACTATCAAAATTCTACGCCCAGACAAATCCTTTAGCTCTTCAACGTCTAATAAGGCTTTGGCACCGCCACCTTGATTAGGGAACAAAACATCAACACCTTGCGAGTGAAGCTGTTTGGCGGTCTCAACTCCCACCGCCATGGTTCGAATAGAATCAGGTATTCCGCCTAAATCATTAATTATTTGCATGCCAATCGCAACTGCATTGCGCGAGACAAAAACAATGTCGCTGTATTGATCCAACATATCTAAATCCTTACGCGCTTGATCAGTGGCTTCGATACCAATTGCCGGCACATGCACTGCATTAAAATCGAGCTTGTGCAATATCGCTGGCATATTTCCAAGATAGCGATATTGGCGCGTCATAATCACAGTCGGCTTATCCGAAAGATGCTTGGCAGACAAAGAATTCAAGATCACACCAGCGCCTTTGTCTAAGAGCTTCGTCGCTAACTTTGCACCCAGTTGTTGCGCCTCACCTAAAGAAATTGAATCGATACTGCCATTCACGCTTAATAGATTTGAACCGTCAGGTTCACCAACCACCGCGCGCATTGTTAAGCGCCCTTTTTCAACTTCAGCATAACCACCAATGGGAACCTGACAACCACCTTGCAATTCGATATTGAGCGCACGCTCCGCGCCATAAACAATCTCACTGCATTTATCGTTAAGTGGCTCCATTAAACGCTTGATGTCCTCGTCATCACTGCGGCATTCAATCCCGACTATGCCTTGGCCCACCGCTGGCAAACACAATGCTGGAGAAATGTATTGTTTGATACGTTCGTGTAAATCCAGGCGCTTTAATCCAGCGGTTGCCAGAATAATGCCGTCAAAATCTCCTTTGTCGAGTTTATTTAGTCTGGTGTTCACATTGCCGCGTAATTCTTGAAACTCAATTCTCGGAAATGCAAATTTAAGCTGTGCAACGCGACGAAGACTAGACGTACCCACCACTGATCCCTCAGGCAAGGCGTACAAATTCTGATAGCGATTTGAAACAAAGGCATCGCGCGGGTCTTCGCGCTCCATTACCGAAATGATCTCAAGATTATCCGGCAGACCAACTGGCACATCCTTCATCGAATGCACCGCAATATCCGCTCGATTGCTTAGCAGAGCTTCTTCTAGTTCTTTAAGAAACAAACCTTTGCCGCCCACAGTGGCCAAATTTCGATCTAGCAATCGATCACCTCGGGTTGTCATTGGCACTAGCTCTACTGCTAAACCCTGGTGAACTTTAAGTAGCACATCGCGGACATGATTGGCTTGCCAAAGGGCAAGAGGGCTATTACGAGTGGCTATTCGTACGGCGTTCATTCGCTTTTTTGAGGTAATTTTTAATGTTCGAATGCGGGTTCAACTTTATCACAACCGTCTAATAAATCGCTCAAAAAGCGTTAATTAGTTGTCGGGAAAATCGCCAACTAAGCTATACTGCGCGCTAATCACAATGAGTCAACTTTGGCGCGCTATGACAGACTCAAAATCCAATTCTGGCAAGCCCAAATCAAGTAAATTATGGGGCGGGCGTTTTACACAAGCTACGGACGCTTTGGTGGAAGCTTTTACAGAGTCAATAAGCTTTGACGCACGTCTCTATAAACAAGATATTCAGGGATCGATCGCGCATGCTAAGATGCTGGCCAAGGTCGGTGTGATCAGCGCGCAAGAAGCCGGCTCAATTGAGCAGGGCTTGCTGGCGATTCGAACGCAAATCGAAAACGATGAATTCGATTGGTCAACCGAGTATGAAGATGTGCATATGAACATCGAGGCCCGGTTAACCCAAGAGATCGGAGATGCCGGTAAAAAACTGCATACAGGCAGGTCAAGAAATGATCAGATTGCGACTGATATCCGTTTGTATTTACGCGAAGCCAGTGACCAGACAATCGATTTAATCCGCTCATTTCAAAGCACGCTGCTAGATCAAGCCGACCAACAAGTCGAAACTATTTTGCCAGGCTTTACCCATTTACAGGTCGCCCAGCCTATCAGCCTGGCACATCATTTATTAGCTTGGAATGAGATGCTCGAGCGAGATGTTGAGCGAATTAGTGATACTCGCAAGCGAATCAATGTGATGCCCTTAGGTTCGGCTGCACTTGCTGGTACCAGTTTTGCAATCGATCGCGATTACACCTGCGAACTTCTGGGCTTTGATCGGCCTAGCCGAAACTCTTTAGATGCGGTTGCTGATCGCGACTTCTTAATTGAGTTCGCCGCCAATGCCAGCCTGGTAATGATGCACCTGTCACGCTTTTGCGAAGAGCTTATTCTATGGGCTTCAGAGAGCTATCGCTTCATAGAAATAGGCGATGCGTTTTGCACCGGTTCGAGCATTATGCCGCAGAAGAAAAACCCGGATATTGCCGAGCTGGTGCGTGGCAAAAGTGGCCGCGTCATTGGCAATCTACAAGCGCTATTAGTGCTAATGAAGAGCCAGCCATTAGCCTACAATCGCGACAATCAAGAAGACAAAGAGCCGATCTTTGATACCATCGACACCGTGCAATCGAGTTTGCAAATCTTCAGCGCGATGGTACCAAGTATTCGTTTTTTACGTGAAAACATGGAACAGGCGGCACTCAAAGGCTATGCTACCGCCACAGATTTGGCTGAATATCTGGTTCGTCGCCAAGTGCCGTTTAGAGATGCTCATGCCATTGTTGGTGCCACTGTGCATTATGCGATCGAACAGGCTAAATCACTTGCTGAATTAACGATTGATGAATTACGCAGCTTTGGCGAAATGATCGATGACGATGTGTATGACGTGCTGAGCCTATCTGGCTCGGTGAGTTCGCGTGCTCATTTCGGCGGCACCGCACCAGCGCGGGTTCGCGAAGCCTTAGTCGCCGCGCGCCAAAGACTCGATAAAGACTAGAAAAATATGATGACTAATAAAAACACCATTAGAACCACAGCATTTTGCCTCGCAATTGGTCTGCTAATCAGCGCCTGTGGGCAAAAAGGTCCGTTGATTGTTGATCGACCACCAGAAGATTTGACTCGCACTCAAGAAGGCCTGCCAAATGAAATTTCGCCAGACGACGGCAGCGAATCTGAATCTGAAGCCGACGTTGAGGTCGAAGGCGAAAACGCCGACGAAGCTAGCGAGGAATAAGCCAGGCGCCTGCCGGCGCAAAAACATCATGAGTTCTTTCACCTACCAGAATGGTCGGCTGTATGCCGAAGACGTGGCCGTGCATGATATTGCACTCCGCCATGGGACACCCTGCTTTGTTTATTCGCGAGCCGCTTTAGAACGCCGCTGGCAAGCTCTCGATTCCGCTTTTGGTGACCATCCACACACCATTTGCTATGCGGTAAAGGCCAACAGCAATATTGCCGTACTCAACGTACTGGCACGCTTAGGTTCAGGCTTTGATATCGTCTCACAAGGTGAACTGCATCGCGTCATTAAAGCTGGTGGTGACCCTGGCAAAGTAGTGTTTTCTGGAGTTGCGAAAACGGCGACTGAATTACGCTTCGCACTCGAACAAGGTGTGCGAAATATTAATATTGAATCGCTGGCTGAGCTAGATCGAGTTCAAGCTGTCGCTCAGGAATTGGGAATCACCGCGGCGATTGCATTTCGAGTCAACCCAGATGTAGATCCACAAACGCACCCTTATATTTCGACCGGCTTAGACAAAGCCAAATTTGGTGTGCGGATGGACGCTGCGTTTGAAGCTTACCAACGAGCAGCTTCATTGCCCAACATCAAGGTGCATAGCATCGCCTGTCATATTGGCTCACAAATCACCAAAACCAGCCCTTTCTCTGATGCCCTGGAACGCGTGCTCGATTTGGTTGAGCAACTAGCGCAGCATGGTATCGAAATTAAACAACTAGATTTAGGTGGTGGTCTGGGTATAGATTATCAGGGCGAAAACCCCCCGAGCGCTCAAGACTACATCAACACCATGCTTGAAGGCATAAAAGCGCGTGGGATTAATCTGCCGATTACCATCGAGCCTGGCCGTTATATCGCCGGCAATGCAGGAGTCTTGCTAACGAAGGTCGAATATCTAAAACAAAACGCCAGTAAACAATTTGCTATTGTCGACGCTGGCATGAACGACTTATTACGGCCGTCGCTGTATCAAGCCTTCCATGACATTGTTAATACCGAACTTCACGATGATGTGAGCCCCGCCACACTGGATGTGGTCGGCCCGGTGTGCGAATCGGCTGACGTACTTGGTTATGATCGCGAGCTAGCAGTGCAAGCGGGCGATTTATTAGCAGTGAAATCCGCCGGTGCTTACAGCTTTGTTATGGCCAATAATTACAACACTCGCTGCCGCCCAGCCGAAGTAATGGTGGACGGCAAAGACACGCATTTAATTCGTGAGCGCGAAACAGTAGCAGAACTCTTAAAAGGCGAATCTCTGCTACCATAAGCATATCGATCTAGAACATTATTGCGCTGGTTCGCTGGCGGCGCCTTTAATTAGCGCCTCAGCAAAACCACTATCTTCCATGCGTTTAAGCGTCAACTGCGTCAAACCGCATTCCTGACTAATTTCAATCTGACGCTGATCACTGATTCCATCTGGCATAAAATCAAGTGCCTTCTCTATATCTTCAAATTCAGTGATCTCGGTTGAGACAAACTGTTTACCATTTTTGAGCATTTGCGCGACAAAGTCATCGCCACCTTCACTTCGATATTTATCTAATGCGCATTCAGCGGCACTGCGAAACTCATCATCCCACTCAACAGCTGGTAATACCGATTTCAAAGAGGGATCTTTAGAGAGAAAAATTTGATTCATCTTGGTCGACATCGCCTCAGCAATTTCTTCGAATTGCTCAAGCTCAGTCTGCGCCTTGATCGACAGCGGTAGTAACAAAAGGGAGGTAATAAAGACTTTGGAAATCGACATGATAGTGTTTAGAAAAAGTAATATTAAATATCTTCTGCGAGAGTATGGGCACAAGTTACAATTATCAAGTCGCGTTAACATACGTTAAGTTGACAGTCCCGAGCAGCTCTTGTTTGTGACCTCTTGTCGGAGCTTACTGGAAATTAGTTTAAAAATACGTTATTGAAAGGCTATGAAATTGAGAATTATTGTCATCAGTTGCGCTATTGCCCTGACAGCCAGCTCAGCTGCGCAAGCAAGTAAGCTATATAAATGGGTTGATAAGAACGGGAATATATCCTACCAGGATCAACCGCCACCCAAGGGTTCTAAAGTACTTCAGGAAACCACCACAGAACCTGATCGGCTTGGCTCAGCAAATAAAAAGTTAAGCCCGGTCAAAATCTACACCGCAGACAATTGCAACGTTTGTGCAAAAGTTGCCAGCCATTTGCGCAGTAATAATATACCGATGATAGAAATACCCTTGCACAGTGATCGCGATGCACAAAGCCGGATTCTGGAGCGAAGTGATAGCTTAATTGTGCCAACAATTTTTGTTGGCAATCAAATGCTTCAGGGAGGCGATCTCAGCAGTCTCGACCGGGCACTAGAAAAAGATGGCTACCCGATTGCTAAAGAACCAGACAAAACTCGCAACCAACAGTTGCTTGATGCTCCCGAACAAAATACTGGTGAAATCTCTCCGCTTGAATAAACACGCCGACGAGAACCCCTAAATACTAAATCCCAACTCGCAAACTCAGTCTGCGTTCGAGCGTCTAATATGAAAATTGCTTCGTGGAATGTGAATTCCTTACGGGTCCGCCTGCCCCAAGTTCTTGATTGGCTGACACAAACTAATACCGAAATTTTATGCCTTCAAGAGCTCAAGATGACGGACGAAGAATTTCCAGTCGATGATTTTAAAGCGCTTGGCTACCACGCCATCTTTACCGGACAAAAAACCTACAACGGTGTAGCGATTTTGAGCAAAGAACCGTTGCGAAAAATCGAAACTGATCTGGACGAATACGACGACCCCATGCGACGCTATATCAGTGCTGTCTTTGATTATGCTGGTAAATCGGTTCGATTAGTTAACGTTTATTGCCCCAATGGTCAGGCTCTCGATTCCGAGAAATTTGTTTATAAACGCGAGTGGTTTTCACAATTAAGATTGGCTATGCAAAGACATCTTAAGGAACATCAAAATGTTGTACTAGTCGGTGATTTTAATATTACGCCAAGCGACTTAGACGTTCACGATCCGCAAGCTTGGCAAGGCAAAATCCATTGTTCAGAAACCGAACGCCTCATGCTCCATACATTGATGAGCGATGGCTTGTACGACACCTTTAGAGCATTTCATGATGAAGGTGATCGATTTTCCTGGTGGGACTATCGCGGTGCTGGTTATCGGGCCAACGCTGGGTTACGTATCGATTTAATTTTAAGTTCTAAAGCGATGATGGAGCGAGCCAAAGATTGCGAGATAGATGAATCGCCTCGTAAATTGGAGCGTCCTTCTGATCACACACCTGTTGTTGCAGCTTTTCAATAAAATCAAAACGCTAAAATTTTAGTAGCAAGTCGCTCAGGAATCTCTTCTGGCAGAAAGTGAGCTTGGTTCTCGAATATCTCTTTGTTGATAGTCGCATTTCTCAATGCAGCCTCCAGAATAGGGATCTGCTCGGTTGTTAATACTTTATCCTGAGCGCCCCACATAATATTCACTGTGCCAGTAAATCTCTCCAAACTTTCTATCTGCTTTTCTAGCCTCGCGAACATTGCTTCATCAAAGCCGGTATAAAAATCATATAAAGCCTGACTCGATCCTTCGCGCATTGGCGCGACGTAGCCAAAACACTCGTTTTCACTTAGTTGGGCATTCGATGTTAACCCCATATTATTGAAGGTCATTTCGAGTGCAGCAGCGCTGGTTCCCGCATTAGAAAAAGCGTTACTCATCGCACGTGCTACGGTGCCTTTTTTAACTTTAGGATGATTGAATCCTTGCGCGGCGATAATCGTATTCATCACATGTAGGCTTGAGATTGCCTTTGCGCCGTTTAAGTCGCGCTCGATCAACTCCCAGGCTATCAAACCTCCCATATCATGAAAGCCCAATTGGTATGAATCGACCTCTAGGTGATCTAATACAGCCTCAACATAGTCAGCCTGTGCCTGAGGTTGATAGATAAATCCATCGGATTTGGGTTTGCTGCTGCTGCCGTAACCAAGCAAGTCGATAGCGATGACCCGAAAATGTGATTGTAATGGCGGCAACATTTTTCGATATAACCACGAAGAACTTGGCACGCCATGCAATAACACCAAAGTAGGTGAAGCCGCCGCCCTGGGATTTAAATCCAGATAAGCAATTTCAAAATCTTGATAGGCCAAACGATGCTGTTGCGCTCGGTGATTGGCGTAATTATCACTGAGTTCATACCGGGATTTATCAACCACTTCCATGGTTTCGATCAGCTTCGGTTTAGCGCAAGCGGCAAGCAAAACACAGTAAAAAGTCAGTATAAAAAGCGAGTTTAATTTCATTCGTTTGGCACTCAAGAAACTTTGATTAATTTAACGGCAACGTCCGGGCAGCAAAGATGTGTCAAGATTACTTAGATCAACTCCGGCCGCTTGCATACCATCTGGTACTCGATGACCAGCACATACCCAGGACAGCGGAGTTTGTGGTGTATTCTCTACGAATACCGGGCGTAGGCTTATCACTTTATCATGTAGGCTCTCAGGTAGATTCTGACCTAAGGTTAGATGCAATGCACCTGCGCGAACTTCCAGCTTTTTTAAATAAAGGCCTTTTATATTATCTGCCTCCGGCATATCGGCCGCTTCATTATCATCAGGAAACTCGCCTCCACTAAGCTGATAATAGCGATTGATATTCGCTTGATAGGGTTCAACCAGATCAAGAGCTTCAACCACCCGTGCCTGAGTAATACGCCCAAATTGCGATGGTATTGCCAGCGTCGCCAGAATTGCAATAATTCCAATGACGATAACAATTTCAAGAAGAGAGAAACCGTTTTGCTCTGTAGATCGAATCATGCCTCTCTAAATTGTAAGGCAAACCATATCGTCAGAGCAAAAAAAACGGCATCCGCAGATGCCGTTTCGATATAAAAGGGTTCCAGTATTAGTGATTATAAACATGCACATCTCGTTGCGGGTAAGGGATACCAACGCCAGCATCATCTAAGGCAACTTTGATTCGTTCTAATAGATCTAAAGTCGCCGCTGGATGATTCGACGCTTTCGCCCAAGGCCGAACGGTTAAATTGACGCTATTATCTGCAAGCTCGGTTACGCCTACACTTGGAGCAGGCTCACTCAAAACGTACTCGGATTCTTTAATGGCCTTGAGAATCACCTCACGCGCTTTTTGTATGTCTGCATCGTAAGAAATACCAACTGCCAAATCCATGCGGCGGTTACCCGCTTCTGTAAAGTTAACAATCGGCCCTTCTAACGCCTGGCCATTTGGAATAATAATTTTAGTTTTATCCGGTAGCCGCAGAGTGGTTGTGAAGATATCAACTTCCTCTACCTGGCCCGTATGCCCAGCCACTTCCACTACGTCACCTACATTGTAAGGCCGGAAAATGATTGCCATGACACCAGCAGCAAAGTTAGCCAGCGAACCTTGCAAGGCAAGGCCAACCGCTAAACCGGCGGCACCAAGAATCGCCACCAAGCTGGCAGTTTGTACACCCAGTTGCGAAATTGCAGCAATAATGACAAAGGTTAGCATGAGTGCATAGACGATATTGGTAACGAACTTCGCCAACATCGGATCAGCACCAGATCTCTCCATGCCTTTACCAATGGCTTTAGCTATCAGCTTTACTATCCATCGCCCGATAATAAAAATCGCGAGCGCTTTGATAAAATTGACGCCATAGATCAAGGCGTTTTCTTTGATCATAGGCAAGTAGGTTTCAATATATTCCATAGGGCTTCTCGTGTGGTAATCAGTTATCGTGTTTCTAATTGAAGTTATACACCAAGTTTACACTAGTAATAGTATCTGTCTCCTCGGCGCCCGGAGCTGGGTCAGTATTGTGCCGAATAAGCAAGCCAGCTTTAAGCGCAAATTTTTCATTCATAGCAACCAGGATCGCAGCATCATTTTCGATAAAAGTATTATCTGAACCAATTTCTGCTACAAATTTGTCTATGAATTCAGTATTTGCCGTCAGTTTGTTGCGATAGTCAGAACGCAAAACCAAGGTAGCGCCACTTAGATCCATGCCCTCAAATTCAGTTCCATCTTCAAGCCGGATTAACTCACTGGTATCGCGATAGCCAACACCAATTCCAACTTCCCAGGCGCGTGGCTCGGTGTCAAAAACTTTATAACCATAGCCTACCGCAACGCCAACTTGCTCGGTAAAACCATCAAACTCGTCATCTAAATATGATAGAGAACCAAATATAAAACGCCGCTCTGATAAGATTCGCTTAAGCGTGTAGTCAGCATTAATACTTTCAGCTGAATCAATATCGTCGTTAGAAGCACGGTACAAGCCAAAGCCAAATTCATGTTGGTAGACCTCACCTTCTTTTTTGAAACTCAAACCGACATTGGCATTTTCGGTTTCGGTGTTACCGCTAGCGATGATTAATCCGGCTTCACCCTGACCCGACCAGCCTTGAGCGTTGACCGACACACAAGCACATAAGCCTGAGATAGCAAGTAGATACTGTAGTTTTTTCATTTGTTTAGCCCTAAAAAAGTAAAAGAAAAGGGGCAAGTCAAACTTGCCCCTATTAAGTAGAGAGTGGGTTGGGTATTAATTCTTAATTCTTGATGCCCAGTGATCAGCGACTGACTTCGCAGCGTCACGACCACCCAGGCCAAATGCTAGTGCAGTTGCAACGGCTACAGCACCAATGGTGAAACCGAATGCCATATTCACGATGTTGTCAGCTAGCCCCATTGAGCGAAGACCCATCGCAAGCACCAAGCCGAGAATAGCAATGCGGGCGATGTTTGCCATACCGCCATTGCCAGCTTCATTTAATTTTTGATGTGCAATTGAACTCAAAAAATTACCAATAACCAAAATCACGCCGCCAACGAGGATACCGCCGCCGAATTCAAGCACTTTGGCAAAGATTTGCGAGATCACTTCGATGCCGAGCATGTTTACCGCCGCTGTAGTGGCAGCCAACATAGAGAAGAACATCACCGTTGAACCAATCAGCTTATTCGCAGTAAAAGATTCTGAGAACAGATTCCCAATGCCCATCTTAGCCGGCAGCTGGTCAACGCCCATGCCGTCAAGCAAACCGCTCAACATATAAACCACGAATTTGGCTACGAAGAACGTCACCAACAAGATAATGCCAGCACCAACGATATTGGGAACCGCGGCCATAAGCTCGTTGATCATATTTGCGGCAGGCACTGAAATGGATGGAATATTTAAGACCCCCAACGCAGCAACCACAATCGGCAATAGAATGCCGCCGAATATAAACGCGCTACCGAACTTTGAGACCTTAAGTTCATCATTACCCGTTCGCAATGCTAATTGCTGATCGACCTTGCCGAGGCCAACACCAACCAGCTCAGAGACGATCTTGGCGATCACCCAGCCTGCATAGCCGACGACACCAGCTCCGATAATACGGGGTACAGCTGCTAGGAACTGATCAACCATATTCCTAAGTGGTGCTAGAACATCGGTAAGACCGAAGTGCTGCAAGACAGCCATGAGCACGAAAATAGTCAACACCGCTTTAATTAGCGAGACAACCGGCTTAGCTAAATCATGTTTATTTAAGAACTCCACCTTGTTAAGTGCTTTCTTAAATAGACCAGTGATGAAACCGACGATCAATAAGCCGACAATTAAAATCACTAAGCCAATCAGCGCATGACCCAAGGTGCTTGAAGCAACCGGGCCTAAGGCTGATTGAACCTTACTTATAAGTTCACCCATGACTGTTCCCAACTGAATTTTGATTAATGAAAAATCAGTATAGAAAGCCTGAGCAGCTCGATTTGTAAAATTGTTTTACAACATTGTAGCGAAGTGTGAACTACTTGACAGAAAATGACTTTTAGTAAGCTTTAAATTGAACACAATCCGTTTTTTGTTAAATGATTTACCAATTTGTCATGCGCGGTGACAATAAATTGCAGCTATTTAAGTCGCACTCATTTGGCCATCCTCAAAGGTGATCACCACCTTATAAGGCTTACCTTTTTTATCACGCAGATTCGAGATACCCTGGTAATACGCCAGTTGGCGTGACTCGCGGTAAAAGCCCACTCGAATCGGTGACATCAAGGTGCGGATTATTGGATTCGATGCCGTCATCGAGAACATAAGCTGTTGGTCACTACTCCTTTGTTTATCAAGTTTTACTCGAAAACCGACCACCCTGAGCCTCGCCGCACTCACAAAATCAAATTCCTTGGTTTTACCAGTTAGCAACTCATCCCAGTGTCGGACAACGAACTCATTAAATCCGGCATCGATTACTGTTTCCTCAGCGCTACTGCTTGTCAATTTTTGTTGAGCTAGTTTGCCATTTGACTGTTTCTCTAATAAAAGAGCTCTGCTAGCGCGCTCTATCGATTCTCGATACTCAATGTGTTCTTGTTGCAGTGAATACGCTTTGACTCGATCGGCTTTGTACAAAATCTCTCGACTACCAAGTTGTTGATTATTTGGCGCGACATAGCGACTTAGCATTTTCCGACCCAACTGTGAGTCAACGAAAGTGTGCTCTTCGGTGTAAAGCGGCTCGCCGGTTTTACTATCAACGGCTTTGCCAATCAATCGTTGGCTTTCAAGTGCGACAAGGTTATCAACCGCAATCAGAAGGCTAGCCGACAAAATTAAGTTTGTTAGAAGTTTCATGACATCAAAAAGGGGAGTTACGAAGCATACCCAAAAGCGTAAATAAGTTCGTTTTATTTAGTGTCGCGAAACAGTGATTTAGTTTCTCACCAAGATGAGCATCGGCTTAAATTTTATTA
Source organism: uncultured Gammaproteobacteria bacterium (assembly GCA_964455815.1). Classification (GTDB taxonomy): domain Bacteria; phylum Pseudomonadota; class Gammaproteobacteria; order Arenicellales; family Arenicellaceae; genus Arenicella. The sequence continues at coordinate 30,592 of CAYVYS010000001.1, read as the reverse complement.
AGGAAACCTCTGAGTTAATCAATTTTGCCTGTGACGGTGTTTTTGCACTTTCCAATCAAGGCATTCACGATGGTAATTTGCTTGTTCCAAATAAATGAGTGATAACACAGAGTGGTAAGCGCAAAAGCCCGCCCCGCAAGGGTTTGACTCAAACACAGGCTAAAACTCGACTAAATTAGAGGCTCCTAAGGTCATATCTGCATAAATAGCGGCTTCGATCATTATTTATAGGTTATGGGAATATATGCATGCGAATTTTTCACACAAAAATCACATAACAACTCATTTTTCAATTTCTTGTAATCTCCTGGCGAATTCTAGGTTCTCTTTTGAGTGTTAACCCACGCTAAGCGGCTCGGTCACTTCCTCGCCACCGCATGAACGATCTAACACTCGAAATACTGAGAAGAACTTATGAAACACCAAATGAAACGATCTTTTGCAACCCTCGCCGTTGCACCGCTCTTATTTACTTTAATGTCATCACAAGCTCAGGCCGGAGCCTGGGTACTTGAAAAAGGTAAGTCTTACAACAAAGTCGGCGTTACCGATTACAGCGCCACTGAATTCTTTGGCGGCAATGCTGACCTTGGTGAATTTGAAGGCGTTAGCTTGTCTTACTACGGTGAGTGGGGCCTTGGAAATAACTGGGGTTTGTTTACTTCGGTTTTATATCAAGACATTAGCCAAACCAACTCTGCTGGTGACACCAGCGAAAACGATGGCTTAGGTGACTTAGATATTGGCGTTAAATATCAATGGCAGGCGGAGCCTTTCGTTTTGTCTACTCAACTTCTTGCCAAACTTCCGTACCTTTACGATGAAGATGATGCCTTGCCACTAGGTAATGGCCAGGAAGACTTAGAAGCCAAAGTGTTGATCGGAAAAAGCTTAGGCGCACTCGGTTATTTCGGTATCGAACTAGGCTACCGTTTTCGCACTGATGATCCGTCAGATGAAATCCGCTATCTAATCGAATATGGCGTGTCCTTTTCAGACAACTTTTACTTCAGAACCAAACTCGATGGCATTGAAAGCGCCAACAATGCCGACGTGGCTTTCGATGGCAGCGGCAACCTATCGCGCACTAATGAATTTGATGTCGGCAAGTTAGAGCTCACCGCTGGCTGGAACTTTGGTTCGGCTAACGACAGTGGCAGATGGGGCGCTGAATTCACTTACACCGAAGATATTTTTGGTGACAACACACTAGAAGGCGATGGCTTCCAAATTGCTGTAACGCGCACTTTCTAGCATCAATCAAAACACTCAAACCGAATTTGAATCTGCGCTATGGAACTTTTTAGTTGGTTGGTTTTAAGCCTGCACTATGGCTTGCTATTAATACTTTGCCTATTTGGTTTGCATCGTTTGTCGATGGTTTGGCGCGCTCGCCGGCATCGACAACACCAAAACCGCACGCACTATTTACCAACCCAGCAATTCGATGAATTGCCACTGGTTACGATTCAGATACCGGTTTTTAATGAACGCAATGTAGCCGTGCGTATCATTGATCATGCGGTCAAGATGCAGTACCCGGCCGACAAGCTACAGATTCAGGTAGTCGATGATTCTACTGACGAAACCGTCGACGCCATCGCCAATTGCGTTACCCAATGGCAAGCACAAGGCGTCAATATTGATCACGTGCATCGCACTAATCGTCAAGGTTTTAAAGCGGGCGCATTGCGCGACGCGATGACAGTAGCTGATGGTGAATTCATAGCTATTTTCGACGCCGATTTTATGCCCGAGACGGATTTTCTGATGCAGACCATCCATCACTTCACCGACCAAGAGGTCGCCATGGTGCAAGGGCGATGGGGTCATTTGAATCTCAATAGCAATCGCCTGACTAAAACTCAGGCCATCATGCTCGACTCACACTTTGCGCTGGAACAACAAGTACGCTTTCAAAGCGACATGCTGTTTAACTTTAATGGCACCGCGGGCATTTGGCGCACAGAAGCGATCATTGACGCCGGCCACTGGTCAGCTGATACACTAACCGAAGACCTTGATCTAAGTTATCGCGCTCAGCTAAAAGGCTGGAAACTAGTTTATCGCAATGACATTGTTTGCCCAGCCGAATTACCGGCCGATATGCGTGCTTTTAAAAGCCAGCAACATCGCTGGGCTAAAGGCGGCATTCAGGTCATGAAGAAACTTTTAGCCACGGTTTGGAAAACTAACTACAGCCTGGCTAAAAAGTTAGAATCTACTTTTCATTTATCGAATAACTTTGCTTACTTTGTGATGTTAGTCGATACCCTATTGTTATTGGTACCCAGCCTGATCGCACGCGAGTATCTGCAAATCCCATTTATCTTTTGGTTGGATATTCCTTTGTTATTACTCTCTTCAGGAAGCCATCTGATTTATCTCTACTTTGGCCAGGTCGCGCTGAACAAATCAAAGCTGAATGCCTTATTTCATTTACCTTTCTTACTGCTTCTAGGCATCTGCCTGGCGTTTAATAATGCACGCGCAGCTTTAGAAGCGCTTATGAATCAAGAAAGCGAATTTGTTCGTACACCCAAAAGCGGCGAGATCGAAAACGCGCAAGCAATTAAACCTGTTAAAACCTATCGAGCATCATTACCCGCTAGCGAGGGCATTGAACTTGCAGCCGGATTAATTTTTCTCTACGGGGTTTTATGGTCAGTACAGAATCAAAGTTGGTTGATGCTGCCATTCTTTTTATTGCTCGCGCTAGGCTTCTCTTTATCTGCATGGACCAGTTTGCAGGCACGAATTCGCGGCTAGACCAACGCGCTTTACAGAACAGTGCCATTGCTTTGGCACTGTTTTTGCTGACCATGCTTTATAGCCTGGTTATAAACCAGCAATTATCACTAAACTCCAACGCCAGCCACATCGGCACGCAAGTGGTCGTTCAATATCTGCTGGGCTTTGCCTTGATGTTCGCCTGCTGGCACTATTTCTCAGTAACGCCAGATAAAAAACAAGTTCTGGTATTACTCTGTGTGGGTATCTTAGCTCGGCTTAGCCTGGTACTGATTGATCCTTATAGCTCAAGCGATGTAAGCCGTTATTTGTTTGATGGCCAGGTATTGTTGCAAGGTTTCGACCCTTATCGAACACCGCACGATATCGCAGCACTCAGTGAGCTTCGCGCGGTCTGGCAACCGCCAGCCGAGCACGCAAAATACGTGTCACTCTACCCGCCTTTGGCGCTTGCTCTGTATTCGTTCGCCGCGGCCTTTGGTGTCGCCAAAGCAGTGCTCATTTGGAAGCTCCTCACCACAATCGCCAGCGTCTTAATCTGTTTGCTCGCGGTGAAGGTCTTGCGGCGTGCAGATGCGCTAAAAAACCTTCCGCTAATTGTATTAAACCCATTGCTTATACTTGAAGCAGGCGAAGGCGCGCATGTTGATGTATTTTCTGCGCTTGCGGTCGTGCTAGCCATACTCGCATGGCAACATAAAAAAATGGTACTACTCGGTATCGCGGCTGGCCTTGGTGCGTCGATCAAAATCTTACCGGCATTATTATTGATCCCACTTTGGTTTGTGCTTAAGTCAAATCGAGATCGCATTAAATTGGCAATGGCCTTTTGGTTTAGTTGGCTATCGATCTATGCAATCGCCTTATTAAATGGCCTCAAGCCAATCGGCTCATTGCAAGTTTTCTTTGCCAAATGGCGCGCCAGCTCACCACTTTTTCATTGGTTAGAGCCTGCGCTTGGTTCCTCAATTATGATGCTCTTAGTTGTGGCTGTTGCGGTACTTGGCTTAGCAAGTGTGGCTTGGTTAAGCGCACGAGTTACATTCAATCATAAAGACTCCATTTACCCGTTATTGCAATCTGTCTTGGCCTTGCCATTATTGCTAACACCCGTGATTTTCCCTTGGTATTTAATGCCATTGCTAATCCTATTTGCCATGCGACCAAACTGGCCAATCGCTTTGTGGATGATAAGTCTGCCGATTAGTTATGAGGTGCTCAACAATTTTATCGCTCATCAGCAGTGGGCACCGGCCAGCTGGGCGATCAATATTATTGGCTTTAGCTTGATACTTGGTTTGCTACTGAATTTGTTAAGCCGCAAGCGAAAATCTCGGACACTTAATAGTCAAAGTATCTCGGCCACTCCAGCGCTGTTATAGTAGGCTTACCCTTTGTAAGTTTTTGACTAAACGGTTAAATACCGGGCAATATGATTATCCGAGAAGCGTGTCTTAACGATTTAGATGAACTAAAACTTATGGAGCAAGCGCTAATTGAAGCGGAGCGCCCATTCGATGCAGTGATTAAATCGAACCCAGTCTATTACTACGACCTGGAAAACCTGATTACCAACAAGCAAAGCTGTCTTTTAGTCGCTGAACACGAAACAGAACTAGTAGCTTGTGGATACGCACAGCTACGAAATTCAAAGCCTTTTCTAAGCCACGGCGAACATAGTTATCTCGGGTTTATGTATGTTAAAGCTGACTATCGAGGCCAACAATTGGTTGGCCAAATAATCAATCAGTTGTTTTTCTGGTCACGCGATCAAGGTGTCGAGTATTGTACGCTTGATGTGTATTCGCAGAACGCAGCGGCTGTTCGAGCCTATGAAAAACTCGGCTTTTCTTCTCTGACGACCGAAATGAAATGTCGAATCCCAATCAATAATAACAAGTAAAAATCAATGAAATCCCTAGCTACCACTCTAGTAGTTTTGCTACTGACTTTGCACGCTACTCAACTTAAAGCTACGCTGGTTTACCCAAATGAAATCGCTCCAGAACTGGCTGATCGATTTGCGGCTTTGGCACTTGCTTGCGTACAAAAAGAGTTCCCGAACAAGATATCTAGAACCACCGACAATGCTGAAGCGATTGGTCGCCCACGCGATATATTTCCAATATTTTACGGCTGCTTTGATTGGCATAGCGCGGTGCACGGGCATTGGCTATTAGTTCGATTATTGCGTCTTAGTTCGGACGACATCGCTTGGCGCGCCGAGGCGATAGAAAAACTAAATCAAAATTTTTCTAAAGAAAATCTGGCAGGAGAAGTCGCCAACTTTGCGCGCCCGGCTCGAGGTTCTTGGGAGCGGCCTTATGGCCTCGCCTGGTACTTACAACTCACCACCGAGTTGCGCCAATGGAATGATCCTCAAGCAAAACAATGGTTGGCAACTTTGCAGCCGCTAGAACAAGACATCGCCGACAGCCTGAAAGAGTGGTTGCCAAAGCTCGCCTACCCTATTCGACTAGGCACGCATAATCAAAGTGCCTTTGCTTTTGGCTTGATGTTAGATTGGGCTCGTCAGGCCGAAGATCAGCAGATGGAAGATTTAATCGTCAGCCGATCACTGGCTTTTCATCAAAACGACGTCGACTGTCCAATCGAATACGAACCAAGTGGTGAAGACTTTTTATCGCCCTGTTTGATGGAGGCCGATTTAATGCGTCGAATCTTAGCACCGCAAGCTTTCTCAAACTGGCTTAGTAAATTCTTACCAAGCGTTCCCTTAGACGGCAGTGCGGATTGGTTACAACCAGGAATTGTTAAAGATGCCAGCGATGGCAAGCTCGTACACCTTGATGGTGTCAATTCTTCAAGAGCCTGGAATCTTTATAACATCGCCAGAGCATTACCTAAAAGAGACAAACGCAAGGCCGCTCTGGTTGCGGCCGCGAAAGTTCATGCCGACACCGGTGTGGCCGCGGTATCCGATGAACACTATTCTGGCTCACATTGGTTAGCGAGTTTCGCTACCTATTTAATGACAGATCGCGGCTGGAATGACTAAAGGCTGTTATTAATACTATTGCAGAAACTGCTGAATCGCTTCCTTATAGCCCTGCGTAACCGATAGGTTATTATGGTTTGAATCGGTGATCGTGATCGCCTTGACCTGTTCAGTTGGGAAGGCGTTTGTTAGTTCAAGCGCGTGTGAAGGCGGTATCACCCGATCATTTTCAGCGACTAAAATTAGCGTGCTTGCACTAATGTCAGCCACTCTTTTTATAGACTCATATTTATCGTGCATTAAAAAAGACAGCGGGAAGACCGGAAATCGTGCTTGCGCAACAGCCAATATACTATCGTAAGGCGTCACTAGAATTAGCTTAGCAACTTTTCTTTGACTGGCTAAATAGCTGGCAACGCCGCTGCCTAAGCTGCGCCCCACAATAGAAAACTGCTGATGTTGTGATTGCACGCGATCATAAACCGCCAAGGCATCTGCAAATAAACCCGCTTCGCTTGGCTCACCAGAACTCCCTCCATAACCTCGGTAGTTAACCAAGTACACCGTGTGATCTGTAAACCATTGCGTAAAGGGTTGTTGATTGAAAATCACCGGCTCAGCGTTACCTCCAAAGTAAATTAAAGCCCTACTTTGACCTGGGTTTAATACCAAAACCTTAATACGCTCGGATTCACTAACCACCTCAAGCACCGCTAAATCGTGCTTGTATTCAGGCGTTGGAAAATAAAGTAGATCCCTCTGGAAAACATAGAGCAGCACCGCTACTGCGAGATAAACGATTGCGACAATCGTAATGCCTGAAATTAAAAACTTGGACATACGCATTAGTACTTTTAGAACTAGGTCGTGAGTCTATACGAACACTCGGCTGGCTCGAAGACAAATCTGAATTTACTCAATAATATTGACGACTGGCACTACTTTCTAAACAAGTATACGGATTACTATAATAGATATTTAATTTATGTTTATCATAAATTATTTATTGTATAAAATAATTTTATTCTGTAAAGTAAATAGATGGATATTCGAATCAACCTTGATGTGGAAATGGCCAAAAACAAGATGTCTCTTAAAGAGCTATCACAACGTATCGGTATTTCCACAACTAACTTATCGCTGCTGAAAACTGGCAAAGTGAAGGCAGTTCGCTTCACCACTTTGTCAGCTATTTGCCGTGAACTGAATTGCCAGCCAGGCGATATTCTTGAATATGTTGGAAAGGCCTAGGCCGCCTTTTCACTTTAAATTGTGGAGAAAAAATGAAAGACAATGATTATTTGCTGCCAGCGGTAGCCGCTCTGATACTAGCCTGTCTGTTCCCAGCATACTGGCTTATTGAAATCATTTCACACTGGAGCAGCATGGAAGCAGCACTTTGGAGCAACATGACATCGTTCGGTTTAGTTGACGTTTTATTCTTATTTATTGGCATGTTGTGCGTCTATATCTACTTGAGCATTCGTACGCTTTTAGTTGATCGGTTTAATTACCAGGGGCTAAATGTAATTCTTTACATCATGGTGGCAGCGAATATCTTGTTCTTTGCTGGCGTATTAGGGCTTGACCTATTAGCGTCAATACTCAATGACAGTGTCGTTTTACGGCATAAGGACACCTTGTTAGGCATGGGTATTTTTCTCACTTTCGGTGGCCTGGCTCTCTTTGGCTTACTCGATATTATTATCGGTATCTTCTTACTACGATGCCCGGTGGAACTGCCAAATTTACTAAAAGCGTTCGCTATTATCACCTTGGTTCAAGGCATACTCGGCTTAACGGTATTGTTGTATTTCGCCGTCATTCTCATATACCCGATTTCATTGATCGTCCTTTCGATATACCTACTTAGTAAGCCTGAAACTATTGAAGTAGTCTAAAACAAACATATCGTGAGCTATTCTGTAGCTACTTTGCTAAAGACTTTATCGAACCCCCTGCAAAGTATCAGCTAGACGCTCAAACGAGTAAGCAGACTTAGTTTCGGCCTCTCTTAACTGAGTGATCAGTTTTGTTGCTTCGATTTGCCATTGATTGAGTAGCCTTTGCTGAGCGGATAGAGAATTAGCCATTCGGGTTTTCTGCAGCAGACGGCTACTTTCTACCAACGCTGAATCAATTTCAAGATCTTGATTCAGGCCAAATCGTTGATAAATAGCTTCAAGACGAAAACGAGCCGTGCGTATCCAAAACGCAATACTACTTTGATCGCTATTTTGAATCTCTTTCTCAAGTACTGCTATAGCCTGCTTGAGGCGCTGCCAGTCTTGGTTGAGCGTTACAGCAATCCTCTTAGAGGGATCAACACAATGCTTGGTATCGACCGCGGCTAAATACCACTGCAAACCCCTAATCACTGACTCTGGTGGTGTTTCGCCAGTAAACTCTCGTTGAATCAAATCAGCAAGCTTGGCTTTGAATTCTGCACTTGTTCTATCAGAAATGCTCGCTTGTTTACGATCGGCCAGATCAGGAATCGGCGCCGCTACCGTGGACTTGCCCACCGCGTCTTCACTAAAAAAGTGATGCGCCACATTCGCGGTTCCACTCTCAGTCGAGATTTGTTCTATATAAAAAGCACGATCATGACGCGCCGAAGGATGGCAAGATGCGCATGATAATCGCATGCGCGCGGCTTGCCCTCCGAGTAAGGCGGGGCTTTCAAACGCCAGCCGACCAATTTGGATTTGCGTGGCTTGCGCTGGATCATTCTGCAAACACTCGACTGGCTTAGATGTTAACTCCTCAGCAAGATTAAATTCCTTGCCTATCCATTGTGAAGAGACAGGCAAGCGAATTTCACTTACCTGTTGTGCTGTTACTAAAGAACTTGCCAGTAGTAAATAAGCAACACCAAACCAATTACCGAGTTGAATTAGGATTGCGCGGCAGCGATCCAACGAGATAGCTCCTCTTCTTCTTCACAACCAAAATGGCAAATGCGCTGCAATACATCGAGTTGCTTTTTGGCTGATGCTAAATCACCAATCTCAACATAGTATTCGCCTAAGTACTCATTGGCGCCTCGATGTTCAGGTGCAATTGCAAGGGCTTGCTGATAAAAATGGAATGCTTGTTCAAGGTTCCCAAGCTTACGATTGGAGAAACCCTGATAAGTCAATATATCCGGGTGCGGCCCAAATTGTTTAGCCGACTCTGATAACAATGCTAAGGCTTGCTGGTAATCGCCTCGATTAATTTGTTCAACCGCATCCACATAAGCTAAATCACCTGCGCGCTCATTCGGTAAACTTGGTAAGTGCAAACTCTGAGCACTGGCATCTAACGGTGTCTCAAGACGAATTAGCGCGCGATTGATTTTCTCTTCATCACGGCATTGCTGACATTGCGCTTGCAGTTGTTCTAAAACAGAACGTTGCTCCTGCGCTTTGTCTGTCTTGCCTAAAAATTGATAGACCGCGCCAAGATGACCACGAGCCTGAATCAAATTTGCATCGTACTTAATTGCTTTCTCTAATGGCTTGCGAGCACGTTTAAATTTGCCGTCGCTAATATAAGCCATTCCCAAAAGCATATTGGTGTTGGCATCTTTGCGCGCCACCGAAAGCACTCGCTTAAATGATTTGATAGCTTTGCGGTATTCACCTGACTGCATGAATTGCACGCCTTTTTGATATTCCTCAACAGGGTCAAACTTCGGCGCTGATGCACTTGGGAAGCTGCCACCGCCGCCGCCTCCACCACCGCCACCGGCGGCGAACGCTGAAGAGCAAACTACGACCAACAAGCCAAATAGAACATTGCGAAATGTGGACATGAAGAATTCTCCTGAAAAACCGTGTTACTTAATAGTGAGTTATCAATCTGGGGCGAAAGGTTCAAATCAAACAGCAAATTTCTTGACTACTTAACTGCGCGCAAATTTTCCTCAACCGGCTGACCATCTTGCTTGTAAACAACTCCACCTTTGATAACTAAATCGACATCCTGCAAAAGTGCAATATGCCGAAGCGCATCGCCTTTAACAGCGATCACATCGGCCAAACGCCCTGGCACTATTGTGCCCCACTGCTCTTCTACCCCCATGAACTTTGACGGCCAATAGGTCGCAGCCTGAATGGCTTCCATGGCGGGCACACCCATTACATTGACCCAAACATCCAGCTCATTCCAAGTAGACTGACAATGGAACTTAAGCGGAATACCACTATCGGTTCCAACCATCATGACTACGCCCGCTTCGCGCAACTGGCTAAACTTGCGCTTCAAGGTAGGTTTACGTTTTGGCGTCAGTTGGAAATACAATAAACGCTCAGGATGTTCAATCGACTGCGCTATATCAGCTATGGTTTGATCACTTAAACCTCGATGCCAACAGGGGTCATCTTTTGCCTCAGGATTATCACGTGTGTACTCGTAATTCCAAAGCCCTTCGATGGTTGGCGTCCAGTACAAAGGGCCACCTCTGACTCGCCCTTCAGCGGTACGCTCGCGCAAGGCCTGCATCACGCTTGGTGGATACTCTGGCGAAGTCGCCAAACCAGTATGCTCAAAGTTATCAACACCAAGTTTAATTCCTAAGCGAATTTCTTCTGGACGATGCGAATGGCCAACGACTTTCATGCCAAGCTTATGCGCCTCATCGACTACCGCTTTGGCTTCATCAAAACTCATTTCATCCTGATCAACGAGCTTGATCACATCCATACCCGCTTCATGCAAACGCCGCACCTTGGCACGCGCATCACTAACACCCGAGACGCCCCAGCGAAAATGCTCGGTTCCTGGGTAAGGCTTATGTTGAATGAATGGCCCCGAAGTAAATAATCTTGGGCCAGGAATTTCACCTGATTCAATGCGCTTTTTTATCGACACTGACTCCGCTAATGGCGCGCCCAAATCGCGCACGGTAGTCACACCAGCCAGCAGCAATTGAACGGCTGATGCGGGCATGATCTCGCCCTCGAGTTTGTCTTTGTAAGCCACATCCCAATGCGCATAATCGGCGTGCCCGTTAATCATTAAATGCGCATGCATCTCCCACAGGCCAGGCATCACCGTCATGCCCTCGGTCGAAATCATTTCGGCGCCATCAGGAATGACCACGTCAGCAGTTGTGCCAACTGCGGAGATCTGCTCGCCTTCAACTAATATCACGCTATTGCGAATAGGCGGCGAGCCTAAGCCATTGATTAGTGTGCCACCGACAATCGCTTTGATTTCTTTAGTGTTGTTTTGCTGTGAAGTTTCGTTTGGCTGCGACTGTGCAGAATTAGTATTAAACAACAAACAGATAAACAAGATCAAAAAACGCATAGTTACACCTCAAATATCGACTGTCGCCGAGTCTAGCATGCGTATTAAATTTACATCATCCCTTTAACATTTTCCTTGGGTTTTTATCCGGCACTTAGTACGCATTTACAAATCAAAGAAGCGCCGATAATTTCTCGCATTGATTCCCCGCAAAGTATTCTTGCCTTTAACCAGCAATGGAACGCCTCGACCGCCCATTTGATCAAACTGACATTTAGCCGATAGTGACTTCTCTATATCTACTTCGCGGAAAGCGATGTTATTTTGATTTAAAAATGCTTTGGCCTTTTTTCAATAACCACAACAAGAAGTGAGATAAAGTACAGCCTCCTCCTTAGGTTGTGCTTGATTGTCGACCACACTGATTTTCTGCTTAACAGACTTCGACTTCTGGCTAGCTGGCGGCCGCTCGCCATAATGTACTTTACCTTGCTCATCTAACCACTTTTGAATTCCTGCTGCTTTGGCAGGGTTCCTTAAGTTATCAACGATATTCTTGGCGCGCCTAATAACTGGTTTTCATATTTATAATGAAAAACCTCTATTGGTAAAAATTCGAAGTAGCTTGCTATTGTAATTAGCGCTAACTGATTCGATCTTCAACGGCGATTACCATTTTTTTTAGTTATTTTTTAAACCTTTTAAATGAGACCATTCTTTGACCAAAATCACTATTCGAATCGCAGCTATTGCAAGTAGGCTTATCTTAACCACCTTGTCACTGACTGCCAGTGCTGCCATGAACACACCGTTCTCTCAATGTGCACAAGCCGCTATGGAATCCAAAAGCTTGAGTATCGGGCAAATCAATGTTGAACTACCTTCAAACTATAGCAACGACATGGATCGCGAACCTGCCAGCGACACTCAATTATTTAAAATGATATTGAGCATCAAAAATGGCAGCTAGCTTGGCGAAGTCACCTGCCAAGTAGATGCCCAGGGGCGCATCCAATCAGTATCATTTATAGAACATAGTTAAGCACAAAAAAAGCCGCCATACCCAAAGATATGACGGCTAATCATCAATCAAGATGATTTGTTTCTAGCCATTGCTTAGTAACGGCCACGTTGTACTAATTGACCGCGCAGTTCACCAGCAGGGTTACGGTCTGTGTGGATGTTCACATAAACACGCTCTTCCTGAATGGCTCGAACTAAGTCGCTTAGCGTGCTACCGGCTAGCGGGCCTACCAAGCTGTCAGCTCGAAGTTCGGCGGCAATTCGACGAATTCGACCTGAACCTGTGATTCCACCATTGCTTAACAAGTCAGCAACAACTGGGCCATTCTCGCCAGCCGCGCCCAAATGCAAGTGAGCGGCAGTAATTTCAACTGAATTTGGTAGACGAATAATCGCTGCCAATACTTCTAGCAAGTTACCTTCTTCAAGCAAAGACGCGCGTGAAACACCGATCGCTCTGGTTTGAACCGCTGGTACTTCGTTGCTACCTCTTAAGACAGTTCTGAATTGAAGTTCTTCAGTGATATCCGGAGCTGCTTGGGCTGAGAAAGTGAATTTCAAGAAAGAGAAACCACGTTGACGGAAGTTCGCTTCGGCGAAACGAGGAGTTTCAAGAATAGTTACCGCTGGATCATTTGGGTTAACTGGGATAAAACCAGTTTCAGGTAAATCTGAACCAATTGAACCAATCGAACCGTTCTCATCAACACCAGTATTCGGCGCTGCTTGACCAAAGAAAGCAGTGTTTGCAGGGATCTCATCATTCACTTCAGTACCAGCATCAAGCGCTTCAGAGCCAGCAACGAAAAAGCTTTGGGCAACAAAGTTGCCGTTTTCGTCGAAGATCATGTGCGCAAGTGGGCTACCGTTTGAAACGCAGAAGTCGTTGCTTGGAAGCACCATAGAGGCGTAAGAGAAGTAACGAGTGTTAGGGCTGTTAGGGTCAACCGTGAAAGTGAATTCGGCGATTTCGCCTGGAGCCAATGGGCCACCGTTAGGACCTTGGATGGTGGTATCAACACCATTTGGTTGCAATGTTGCGAAATCGCTAGAGATTTGGCCAGTGCCACCATCTTCACAGATTTCTTCCATTGCACTTTGCCCAAGAGCGTTAACCGATCCAGCGAGTGGGCGTGATCCGGCAGGGGTATTTCCGTTGTACGTATCAAACGCTTCACCATCATGTAAACCAACCCAAACCGGAGTTTGGAAAGTTCCACGATCAGGAGAGACGTTTTCAACGGTTACTGTTACACGTGAGAGCGACTGAGCTGAAGCCATGCTGACAAATCCGCAAGTGGCCGCTAGCAAAATCGCGCCTTTTAACATTTTGTTTTTGCTATTTAGTTTCATTATAAAACTCGTAGGGTAAGGGGTTAATTTTTCTTTAATTAAATCTAGACCAAATCTTGCGTTATCGAATGCTCTGCTAGATAGGATTTTTGATTAACTCCGACTTATTCGCAGAAATGGTTTGCCTGTTGAGTGACAGGAGTTTGCAAGAAAGTTCAAATTGTTTAAAAAATAATTTAGGAAACGGTAAGCAATCAAACAGGCTGTCAACTAATCACTCTGGCTTTTTGCTAATATCGAACTCCCTTTGTTGTTTTCTCCTTTTTGCATTGATTGTGTCTATTCTCAGAAAGTGCGCCAAAGCGCTGTGTTGGTCGTTTGGCACGCTATTTTTAGTATTGTGTCTGGCGCTATTGCTGTTTCGATTTGCTCCTCAAGTCTATGTCAGCGTGGTAAATAACCTGACGCCTTACACCATCAGCAGCGAAAATCTACAAACACAATTGCTGCCAGCCACAGTGAAAGCGACAACGCTTTTGATTGCCAAGAACGAGGGATCTGGTGAACAAATCGAATTGTTCGCTGCTGGTGAATTTCTAGCTCGCATTGATTACCCGGGCTTGCTCTCAGACAAACATAATTATTGGTATCTTGAAATTGACCAGGCTGAGTTCGACTTGGAACGCCTCACTGCGCAGTTTTCAAGCCAGGAGTCCAGCACGCAATCGTCACCTATTAACTTGCATGAACTTCTCAGCGCACTAAATCTAAAAGTGTCTACCACCAAAATTCAACTCAGCCCTAACGCATCCTTAAGCATCGCAAGCCTTGGGACCGATATCGGGCAACAAGCCCAATATAAAGCCGCTGATGTCAAACAAAACATCGCTATGGATCTCACCTTGCTTGACCAGGGTAAAAGTCTGAACATTAATGGCCGTCTGCACTCCAAAGCCGAAAGCGGTGTCTCGCATGTCACGGTAGAATTCGAGCAAATTGATTTATCGACCTTGCTTACGACAACACCCAATAATCAAGAGCAAACAGTCAGCGACAGTACACCTATCGATTGGCAGTGGCTGGCCGACCTTCAGGCTACTCTGCTTAATATCAAAACAGGTTTGCTCGACCTGGGCGAAGGTCAATTTAAAAATCTAGAGCTACAAGCAAAGCTCGATCAATCCATTGATATTCAATCTCTCAGCTCTGAGATTTTTTGGCCACTTGATGACAATTTGGTGCTCAATGACCAGCTATTGTTAACAGGCCAGCTAAGCCCTCAAGACAATGGCGCTGTTAGTGTAGACATGTCTTCGCAAGGAACAGACAATCGCTTTTTGCTAAAGGGCATTATTGATGCTAATCAGTTACTTCAAAGCCAATTGCAGATTGATTTAAACGCAACAACCCTGCCCCTGACAGATCGAAAAGGTCAGGCCAGCATCTTACTAAGCGATCATGCTCAGTGGCTTCCGCTATCAAGCAAGTTCGCCATTAGCCCTATAGCGAGCAAAGAGTCCGAACAAAATATTGAGCTAAACATTGAATCACTTAAGGCCGGGCAATCGCAACTCAATGGACAGCTAAAACTTTTAAACCTGGATGCTGCCGATTCAAGCCATCAAAAAATCGAAGCCAATATAGACGCAGCACTGATCAAATATGTGAGTTCCGAAGAAGACGACACAATTGAAGAAACAGACAATGAGCCACTATTCTCAGCGGAGCCCATCGATTGGTCGTGGCTGTCTGCTGCTATCATTGATGCCGACATAAAGATTAAAACGCTTCAGTATGATGAGCGAGAACTGCATAAAGTCTCACTGCCAATAACACTCAATCAGTCAGGACTTGAGGTCACATCAATAAATGCGGAGCTTGGAGATGGTGCACTAAACGGCAGCATCGCTATCACGCCACCAGCGGATGGCGATGCGCAAATCAAGCTTGCTTTGAAAGCATCAGGTTTAAACCTGAACGATTTAAAGTTGGTTGATGAGAGTTTGCTAGAAGGCGGCGATACTTTACTCGAACTAAACTTGAGCTCAACTGGAAATAGCCCTCAACTGATAGCCAGCAATCTAAATGGCCAGGTTTTATTTGAGTTAAAAAAAGCAAGTGTCGGTAATGACGCTTTTGAGGTGATCGGCTCAGACCTGATTAGCGAGCTGATAAGCAAGTTAAACCCGTTCTTAAAATCTGACCCAAAGACCGAGTTGAAATGCGCAATCGTTAATCTTGATATCGAGAATGGCCTCATTAAGGTCGATAAATCGATAGCGATGGAAACGTCAAAAATGGCAATGGTCGCGGACGGCAAAATTAACTTAAAAAACGAAACACTAAAATTAAAGCTTGAACCACAGGCGATGGAAGGCATTGGTCTGGATGCTGGAACCCTGGTTAAGTTTTTAGAGGTTGGTGGTAAGTTGAGTGACCCTAAACCGATTGTTGGAGCTGACGGCTTGCTTAAAAGTGGTGCTGCGGTTGGCGCAGCTATTTATACCGGCGGCGCGAGCATTGTGCTTGATGGCTTGCTCTCACGAATTGCCGCTGGCAAAGCCTGTGAGCGGGCACTTAAAAAGTAAGCCTATCTAGAGTCTTCACGTTCAGTTTCTGTGGTGCTAATCAATGGCGCGCCAACGGCGCGTCCATTACGAGTACTCAAATTGGCGCGCACTTTGGATACATTGCGCTCTCGCAGAATCATCGCCACACCAGACAGCACCGTAATTGCCGAACCAATAATGACCCATTGATCTACCGACTCATTGAAGAAGAAGTAACCGAATAACATCGCCCAAGTAATCTGGCTATATTGCATAGGCGCTATATAAGCTGCCGGGGCCAAACGAAAACCGCTCAATATACAAAATTGACCAACCAGGCCTAGCGCTCCGATCAAAAACATCATGCCCAGATGTTCAAGCGGCATGGGCTTATAAACAAAATACAAAGCACAACCAGTAAATAGAATGGTGGCAATTAAGGGGAACAAAATCATGGTTGCCATGTTTTCCTGCCCACCTATTTTTCTGGCAATAATCGCGGCAATGGCACTACAGAAAGAGGCACTCAAAGCAAAACCATGCCCGAGCTGAATACTAGCAAACGAGGGTCGAAGCACCACTATCACGCCCAGCAACCCGATCAAAATCAAGAGCCATCTGATAATAGCAATTCTCTCGCCCAAAAAGACAATTGCTAAAACCGAAATCAGCAACGGCGTGCAAAACAGAATCACATAAACATCTACTAACGGCAAACTAACAAAGGCTGAAAAAGCAAAAGCCAGCGACATCACACTTAAAACCGACCGCAACAACACTAATTTAGGATTCAACGGTCGCAGGGATAAAGGCTTAGACGAGACAATTCTGGTCAGTGAAAACGGCACATAAGTAAACAGCATCGCGAAAAACAGGATTTGAAATACACTGTAGTCGCTAAGCGCCTTTACCAGAGCATCATGGCTTGAATAAGCGGCGTAGCCTGCCAAAGAAAAAATTAGACCCCTTACAATCGATTGATCCGAATCCATCTCGCTTGCGTCTGGTAATTGCCAACAAAGGCTGAAGTATAACGTTTAGCAGCTGTATTCCATACGGCTTAAACTATTCAAAGAACCAAAAGCAAGCTCACTAACTAAAACCTGCACTAGCAAGCAACGCTTTGCGTCGCTTATCTAACAACATCACGGCGATAATCCCAATCAATAAGCCCGCAAAGTGCGCTTCGGGCACTGGTGGCCATGGCAAATCTGAAACCAGTGAGGCGCCTAAGCTCATTTCTATGACTATTTTTATCGTCGCTAGTACCAGTGTTACCACACTCGCTAGTTTCAAACCTGAATACTTGTAGAGAAAATACAAGGCGAATACCAGCAAGGTGTTCAACGAACCGGATAGACCCGCATAGGCATTCATTGGATAGAATGCCACAAGATAAAGATCGACAGAGAATATTCCAAGTGCCAGCGAGGCCAGCAATATCTTTCGTGAAGTCTGTTCAATGATAGTGCCTAACACCGCCAGCGCTATCGAGTTCCATAGCAAGTGATCAACACTGATATGCGCGAAGTGTCCCGTAATCCACTGCCAGGGTTGCTGCTGGTCATCGCTGTACCAAATAAGCTGTTCTGGTATTGCACCAGCAAAAAAGTAAAGTGTGATGGTGGTGAGCGTTAAAATCGTGGTCACAATTGGGAATCTCATAAGTCACCTTTTGATCGTGGTTTGTTAACCCCACATCCCTGTGAGATCAACAATTCTTACTTATATCTTGGTTACTTTGTTCTTAGCCTTGTCGTCACTAAATTGCATGCGACGTCTTAGAAAAGCTAGCAATAAGGGCAGTGCTAACACGAAGCTCCAGGGGCCAATCGCACCGCCACCACCGCCGCTGCCGCTGTAGTTCGGTCTACGATCTGGGAACGCTGGGGTAGCACGATCTACTTGTCGCTGAGTCACTGGCTGTGCGGCTCGTTGTTGCTGAGCCTGACGCTCTTTTTCACGGCGATCTCGGTTAGTTCGTTTAATTCCATTGGCCGCTAACTGCTCTTCACTCATCACAATCATAGAAGTGAACTCGGTAACCAGACCATACTCGATGGCCGTGTTGGTAATCGCCGATGAATAATCCCCAAGGTTTGTGCCCAAGTAATCCGACTCATCTTTAAGCTCCTGTATCTTCGCGTAAGCCCAAAGCCGCTCGATTTCCGGATTAGTAGTCGCTACCTCTGGAAACTCAAAACGAGTTTGGTATTGCTTGTCTTCGCCAGAAATTTTGACATTCAGAGTTAGCTGCGCCTCGCCATCGCCATAGTAGTGGCCTAAGATCACCATTTGCTGACCGCGATAAAGAGTCGCAGCATTATTACTGACTAAGTCAGCCGTCTTGACGCCTTTTATCTTTAAGCTCACATCGTGCAAGGCTTCATATTTAACTTTCTCTAAAGCGCCTAGCATCACGCCCATTACATCGTCGCTATTTGAAACACTGGTAGCAAAGCCTTTAGAAACTTTAGTCATGCTGTTAAGCATTGGTCGATTCGCACCATTACCCATAATGGCAGTGAATAAACGCACGTCTTGTTTATTCAATAGATCAATAAAATCTCTCTTCTGCGTTTTACCCACATTGGCAACGCCATCGGTAATTAACACAATGCTTGAAGTACGATCAGCATCCAGGCCATCAATCGCGGCCTTTAAACCACGATAAAGATCAGTTCCACCACCCGTAGAAGAACGATTGAGTGCATCAGCGATTTGCGCAATCGATACCTGGTCAGCAATCATCCAACCGCGACTTAATTCTTCTACCTCATCATCAAATAACAAAACCCGAAAGCGATCGTTACCGCGTAATTTAGAAATGGCCTGGCTGGCAGCATCCATAAGCGTGTGATACTTACCCGACATCGAGCCAGAGCGATCTAATACGAAAACCCAATCGCGGCCTTCCGTAATCTCCTGCAAATCAATGCCTGGTGTAATCGTCATCATAAAGGTGCCTTTTCGCTCACTTGGCTCACGATGGGCAACGAGTTCGATCGCCCCTGGCAAATCTTGTTGTAGTCGCCAGTAGACAACGACATCTTGATTTAGATAGCTGGCAGATGATTCAGCAAGATCAGAGAATTCGGCAAGACGTTGTTCCTGCGCGTCCAAGCTTGAGTGGCCGACTGCTTCACCAACGGGTGTTGGCTTATCAGCAACACCATTTTGGTTGATGCTCACGCGCCAATTATTGCTATCAGCATTTGAGATGACTGCCTGTGAATGCGCAGGTGAGCGAACAGCATCGACCGGGAACCCTGAGCGCAGCGTCATATCAAAACTAAATTGCCCATGCACTTTCTCATCAGTTTGCCAAAAATCTAATTTTTCCTGATCAGTGCCGCCCTCTTCCAAGGGATACACATAGCGGCCAATCCCACCTTGCACATCGGCTGGTTGCATATAGACGATTCGAGTTTTGGTTACTTGCTGCGGGCGCACTGGATAGACCTTCGACTCAAAACGAAAGAATGATTTTTGCTCAGTCAGACCAACATCTCTACCAGCAGCTTTCTCGGCTTCATAGAGTTTTCTGGCACGCTCTTTTTTGACTACCTCGCCGATGATGGGCTGGTCGTCAATCCAGACAGTAAATTCCGCCACCGTGCCATTCTCTGGCACAGGAAACTCATACACTGCTTCGAGGTCATTCGCGGACGGGTTATAGAATGTGTTCTCAACCGAAGTTATGGCATAGCCGTCTTCAATCGCGACTTTCACAATATGGTCTTTAATCTGCAACTGCGTGTCACTGCCTTTGGCAGTCAATAAGCCGCTGGCGTTTGCTGGATCTGCGCTACCAATCAGACCAAGCACTGCGAAACTTGCTACCGCGCTGGCCTGCTTCAATGTTTGCATTAACGTTTTCATCATTAACTCCTGTACTGGTTTAGTAATCGCTAAATGTCTGAGAGTTAAGATTGCAGATTAGTGCTTAATAAGTAAACTTGATTGTTATCAGTTCAACTTTAATAACTAAAAGTACAAATTTATTGTTCTTTTCATAATCATCCAGGTTTTGTCTTTTTTATAGGATGCTCTCATCGAGCGACAAATTTCGCGATTTGAACAGGTGATTTCGACAGGTATTTGCAAGCCAGATAGTCGTTCCTTACATCTTGGTTATCTCCGTAAATTTCAGAGCCTTGGCGCATACTATGACTCGAGGATTACTAACCATCTTTATCGAACCATGCCCCCAAGATTTTCGAGTTGGCTTGCCAGCTTTATAGTTGTTATATGTTTGCCGATCAGCAGTTTTGCTCAAAGCCTGAGTGAAGCTGAAATTACTAAGCTGGTCGAAGGCGATTTAAAAGTGGCGAGCAAAGAGTTAGAACAATCACTTGAGCAAAACCCAGATGATGCCCAGCTTTATATGATTGCCGGAAACGTCTACGCGGTGCGTGCCCAGAACGCCAGTATTATTTCAGCGCCAGGCTTAGCCAGAAAAACGCTGAAGTCTTATCAAAAGGCGGTCGAACTAGAACCGAATAACACTAGATACAGAATGGCCTTAATGCAATTTTATTCCTTTGCGCCTGGCATCGTTGGCGGCAGTTCTGAAAAAGCGCTTGAACAGCAAAACGCGATTCAGGAATTGGATAAGGTTAGTGGCACAGTCGCGCAATCTATATTGCTAATCAAAGACAAAGATAATGACGGCTTAGCAAAGCTATTTAATGGACTAGAGCCAACACTTCGTGACCACCCTAGAATCAAAATGGCGGAAGCCAATTATCTACGTAGTACCGAACAATTCGAGCAAGCGGCACCACTCATTCAAACCATCATTCAAGCACCAGCAGAATCATTGGCTAATGAATTCGAACGCCTGCTGCCCTATCAAGCGATGTTACAAGCCGGCTTTCTTGGCATCGATAGTGAGGCGCATCTAAACGATGGTATAAAAGCCTTCGAACAATACCTAGCTGAAGCGCCGGTGACGCATCGCCTAAGTTCGAAAAAATGGGTTCGCCTTTTTTTAAGCCGCGCTTATGCTAATGCTGGCGAAGAGCAGCGCGCAAAAACCATGCTAAATAAACTCCAGGCCGAGATCGAAGACAAAAGCCTGCAAAAAGAAATCAAGAAAACGTTAAAAGAATTGGGTTAAAGCAATAAATCCATGATTGGTGCCATTAAAGCAGTTTTGTTCGAATCAGGCTGCTCTTCTGGTTGCTCGGGAATCTCCTCTTCGCCAGGGCGATTCGGCCAAGCACGAATAATTTCTCTGACTAAGCGACCTGAAGGAGTTAGCGCATCTTCGGGCCAGCTCCCTTGTGTGCTACTACCAGGTTTAATAATTGACGCGCCCTCGGCTTTATCATTCGCTGCCCAATTTAGATGAGAAATATTGTGCTCTTGAAGAAAGCTCATCCATTGCCTTGTTTCTTGCTCATCAACAGCTCCATCACCATTGGCGTTTACGCTTCCCCATTCAGTAACAAAAAGTGGAATACCGTTTGCCAGTGCTATACGTGCATTGTTTCGCAATCCCTCTCGATGAGTTCCTGCGTAAAAATGTAGTGTGTAAGCAATATTAGCAAAGCCAGTGATTGGCGCACGCGAAGCCTCATCCACTCTCTGCGAATAGAAAGGCGTGCCAACAATTATCAAATTGTCCGCGCCTTCTGATCGAATAGCCCTAATGACATCAATCGCATATTCCTTAATACGATCCCAACTGGTGTTTACGGGTTCGTTATAAATTTCGAATACTACGTTATTGCTGTCTTTATAGCGTTGCGCCATATCGCGAAAGAAATCCACTGCTTGCGCTTGATTGTCCTCAGCGCGATGTGAATGCCAATCGATAATCACATAGATATCTTCTGCTATAGCGGCTTCTACCAATCGGATTACTCTATCTCGATTAGAAATCGGGTCGTCAATATAACCACCAGAATCTTCTACGCCCATGGCCGCGCGCACAATACCAGATTGCCAATCTTGCTTAAGCCAAGAGACAGTTTCACGATTATAAAATCGCTCACCGCCATAATTGTTATTGCTCCAGAAGAAACTATTACCAGCAAGGCTTGCTTGCTGACCTCCAATCAGCACCTGATTACCTTGAGTAGTAATTGCTGGAGCCGCTGAAACCTTGATCGCCAAGCATGTCCAAGCCAGCGCAGTACAAACTAGAGTCAGATACTTCATCCTTGACATAATGCACTGAGATTAGGAGCGTCTCCGGATTATTGCCTCATTGTATATAAAACGGCTAAAGACAAATTAATGCAATCGACCCATTAGCTGCCTTAATAGGAATGCAAAACTGATCGGACTGCGCGAGCAAGGTCACATTGATATTGCTTTGTGATGTGGTCAGATTAACCAAACTAGCTGCTGATTGATTCGGTGAGGTAGAGTCTGGCGCATTCGCTGAATAAAAGCTTTGCGGCGAATAGCTACTGCAATTAGATGGCGGATTGCCTTGATCGCATTGAAATTCCAGAGTCCACCCATCTAGCCCTAAATTAGGCAAGCTTAGTGAGTACGCTTGCTGATTTACGCCTTCGGCTATAGTGAGCAAGTTGAATACTGTACTTTCTTGCACATCATTTAAAAAGCCACGAGCAGTTACCCGGACAACTAGGCCACCAGCTGGCGCCGTTTGACCATTGCCAAGTGTTAGTACACCACTGATCTTCTCAGCTGGAATGAGAATCATATTGATTGCGGAAAAGCTCGCCGCGCCGCTTAATCGATCAGATTCAGCGAAGTTGACGGTCGTGAAATTTGGGTCACTATCGGTGTCGTAATACAGAGATAAATCGGTAATATCTCGACAACCTTGTGGTGTCAAAAAAGCCTCACACCGAACACTTAATAACCATTGTGCATCGTCTATTCTGGCAATTGGCAAACTATAATCAATCGATGAAGCACCTTGGGGCACGGTCACCTCAGTGCTATTAAAACTTTGCGAGCCGTTGGTATTTTGCGCAGAAATCAATAGTGTTGCTCCACCAGCTGGTGCAAAAACACCATCCGGTAGCATGATCACGCCTGATATGGATGCGCTCGGCACAGGTATTAAGTTGATATCTTCATGATTGATGTTACCCGCTAGTGCATCTGCATTGTTGGTATCAGCGGTAGTAAAACTTGGCGGGTTATCAGCATCGTAAAAAGAAAACTGCCCATAATCCTGGCAGGCGACCTCAGTTGTGGTGCTGCAAGTAATTCGTAATTGCCAATTCGACGCAGGATTTGGATCGACGACGAGCGCGTAGTCGGCACTGCGTTGACCAATCGGAATATCAATCGATGTAAATGCATCTGGTTCGCCGCCCGACTGATCAACCGCACGGATAAAAAACGCCACTGGATTAGCGGTGCTGGTGCTTAGTAACCTTGATATTGTTCCGGAAATACTCGCGCCCGAAATCAAAGTCATATCAAGGTTTGTGTAAGACTGGTTACCAACTAATAGCTCAGCGTCAGCAGAGTCGCTAACGGCATTGCCAACTACGTTCGATTGATAAAACCCGTTACCTAAGAACAAGCTAGAGCAAATACCACTTGAAGATGTAGTCGGATCGCATTGATAGCGTACTCGATAGTCCAAGTTTTCGCCTTCAGGCATCGTAAAAGAGAAATCAACATCGGATTGCCCTTCTTCAATCGAAAACCTAATATTTTCTGAAATAGAAAAGTCAGTGCTTGACACAAAAACCTGAGTATCGATCCCCTCAGCTGGAGCTGGCCCAGCCGGCGAGATCAATGAACCGGAAAACCGAATTCCTTCGACTAAACTGAAATCCACATTGCTGGTTCCTTGGCGGACTGGCGTAGCATCGCTTTCTCTAAAAGATGAGTTGCCACTTTTAGTGGAATCATAGTAGCCAGTTAAAACAAAATTTCGACAGGCAATAAAGTTATTAAAACAGGCATAACGAATCCGCCACGAACCATTCGGATTATCAGGGATATTCTCTAGCCTAAAATCGAGGCTTGATTCTCCCTGTGCAAGGCTGACGTTAATGGACTGAAATCCCAAACCATTGCCACTGACATCTGTAGCATTGACACTAATTAACATGCCACTTGGAGCAACCTGGTTTCCAGGCAGCGAAATTGTGCCCGATATCGGCTCAGCCTTCACTCCCTCAATAACCACGCAACCAGCTACACAAAATAACAGCGTTAATAAAAGGCCACGCATTTTTGCCTTAGTTATTGGGCTAATAGTTATGGAACTAATTAACATACTTCCTTTGCATACCATCAAGATAAACCCCGCTCACAGTGTTCATCTCACCCTAGCATTTCAGTATTTAAAGTTGCAACGGGCCAAATGGCCGGGTCTCTGGTTGAGCCCCTTATTATTCACCAATTGATAGTTAAGGAAGTTTTTTACTGAGCGTCTGATTGAACGCTCATTTGCCTGAGATACTCATCCAGTGTGCGCACTCCCCAGCCAGAAAAACCTTTGGGAACGGTCGGGCGATCTTCTTCATAAAAATCAACACCGGCGATATCGAAGTGTGCCCAGACTTGTTCTTCGTTAACAAAAGAGCCAATAAACGCTGCCCCAACACTCGCTCCTGGGCTACCAACTCCGCCATTAATGATGTCTGCGTATTTAGATTCGATCTGCTTAAAGTGCGATGCATCTAATGGCAAACGCCAAACACCTTCACCGGCGTTCTTTGATGCCTCACTTAGCGCAGTCACAATGTCATCATGTCGAGCAAAAATCCCAGCATATTCATCGCCCAGTGCACGCCCAACTGAACCGGTAAGTGTGGCTACATCGATCAATACACTTGGTTCATATGTTGCTTGCGCGTAGTGCATAGCGTCTGATAGCACTAGTCGCCCTTCCGCATCAGTTGATGAAATTTCAACCGTCTTACCAGACATGGTTGTTAACACATCACCCGGTCGGCTAGCCGTGCCAGATGGCATATTCTCAGCTAAGGCGGCTATTGCTATCACATTGATTGGCGCATTTCTGCGTGCCGCGGCGATTATGGTGGCGCTGACGATCGACGCACCACCAAGATCGCCTTTCATCATCCACATATTATTGTTGGGCTTTAATGAGATACCACCCGTATCAAAGGTGATGCCTTTGCCAACCAACGCCACTGGTGCCTCATCGCCACCAGCCATATATTCGAGAACCAACAAACGTGGTGGCCGTGATGAGCCTTTGCCCACACCCCATAAAGCACCCATGTTGAGCCGCTGAATGTCTTTTTCATCTAAGACTTTAATTTTAAGATTATCAAGATCGGCGGCTTGTTCTTTTACTCGTTTTACAAAGCTTTGTGGATACACCACATTGCCTGGCTCAGAACTCATATCACGCGCAAAATAAACACTCTTCGCCAGATGAATCAGGTCTTGATCAAATTGCTCTTTAGATTCATCACTACTTAATAAACGAACTACCGGCAATGTGGCTTTGTCGACTGGTTCTGACATATAGCGATCAAATCGATAGCTGCGAAGCAGATAACCAAAAGCAACTCGTGCCGCCGTTGCGCCATCAGCTTGATCAGCCGATGGCCATAAGATTTGTACCGCATCGCCTTTTAACTCCCCATGCAAGGAAGCCGCAATGCCACCGAAATTTTCAGCCGCAACTCGATCAATAGCTTCCTTGCCTAAGCCAACTAAATCAACTCGAGAGAACGGCGCTACACCCAATAAAGTGAGAGTAGAATTAGCTTCACCTAAAAATTCAGCTTCGGCAATCGCTCGAGAAATAGCGCCACCTGTGAGCTTATCAACTTGCGATACAGCATCAGACAGCGACTCTGACTCAACAACCGGCAAGACTATTCGTCCGCCTTCTGGAATAGTAAAGGCCTCAAATTCAAATTGTTGATCGGCTTGAGCGTAGCTTAAAAACCCAAGGAGTAAAATGACAAATCCTAATGACTTCATGGTGGGGTACCTTTGTTTTATTTATAACGTGATTCTAGCCTAGACGAGATTAATCATGCCACTTAGAACCAAGACTTCTGATTATAGGGCGCTTACGATACTCTCTATCGAATCTAGACCCAATAAAAGAAAATAGAAATGGCTATCCCTATTCCATATCGATCCAGCGGCTTTAAGCTCGGGCAACCTGATGCCAATGTCACATTAGATGTGTTCTTTGATATCCAATGCCCGCACTCTAAACAATTTTGGGCAACACTATTGGAGATCATGGAGCGCTACAACTCACAATCTTTTAGCACAAGGGCGCACTTGATCACCATCAGCAATCATCACCAGGCCTGGACCATGAGTCTGGCGTTGATGGCAGTAGCGCAAAACGATGCACAACGCTTCTTCGATTTTGCGACTTACTTATTTGACCATCAGGCTGAGTTTATGAACGATGTTTTCCGCCACAAAACCATCGAAGATCAGCGCCAACTTGCGGCCGATTTCGCCCATGATTCCTGCGCAATGCCAAAGGAGGAACTACTCAAACGTCTCGACGATCACGATGTGTATATCGCCGCTCGAACACCAATTCGTTATGCTGCTACACGCGCAGTCTGGGCGACGCCAACGATGTTTATCAACAACGCTGATGATCTGTCGGTGAACTTTCGTTCGCCGCTCGCAGATTGGCTGGCATTACTTGACCCACTTATTTCGTAGTTGAGTAATAACAGCGGCGATCAAGCATCCCTGTCAAAATCTACGTTGAACGCTTCGTTATAGCATTGTTTTATTTCGGCACGAAATTCGACCGGGTAGATATCTAAGCGATCTGACTTAGCTCCCAATGATGAGGAAATCATACACCGCGTCAGCAAAAAGGATCGATCAACCCAGAAGAAATCATCGTCACAGCCCGAGTGGCGCTTGAACTAGACGGCAGCATTGATCTCCTTGGCGATCATACGGGCACCTTTATAGCACCTGAAGTGGCGATTCAGGCTCCGAAAATGGTCGACAAGTTGGTGTTAATTGAAGGGGAAAAAAACAAAAAAACGTTAACGCATTATCTTCTTAGCAAAAGGGTAGAGAATAATCGCCAGCACCAACCAGGCTATACCAAGATAGGTAAGTGTGTTGTCAGTTGCTTTGATTTGCATTGCATTGAGTACAAACACTGTCACCAACAGCAAGCCGAAACTAATGATTAGGGAACCAATAAAAAATCTCATTGCACTATTCTTTAACTCTTGAACATCAGTTTTTCAAAACCTAATCTTAGCAGAGCGAACAAGCCCGCTCCTCCCGACTAATTGAATTAGTCTATACTAATTGCACTCTTTAACCACGGGAGAAGCTTATGACTGTTCTAATGTCTCAATTGTGGCTCGCTATTTTAGCGGCCGGCGTTCTTTGTTGGATCGCCAGCGCCATCATCCACATGCTTTTGAAGTACCATAATGCGGATTACTCAGAGCTACCAAACGAAGCCGAAGTGAGCGCCGCTTTAGGTTCAAGTAGTCCAGCACCGGCTCAGTACACATTGCCTTATTGCGCCGACATGAAACAAATGGGCGAAGAATCGATGCAAAAGAAATTTGCCGACGGCCCAGTTGCAATGATCTCGGTTATGCCCAACGGCATGCCACCAATGGGCAAATTATTAGGGCTGCAGTTGTTATATTTTATTTTAGGTTCAGCGCTAATCGCTTACTTAGCAAGCATGGCGATTCCGGCCAGCAGCGAATACATGGTGGTATTTAGATTCGTCTTTGTAGCTGCTTTTATCGCTTATGGCTGGGGGCAGGTTCCCTTTAGCATTTGGTTGGGTCAACCCTGGTCTAACTGTGTTCGCTACTTTTTAGACGCGCTTATATACGCCGCGGTTAGTGCTGGTGTCTTCGCCTGGTTATGGCCTGGCTAAAACCCCAACTCTGCTATCTTCATCATTGCAATGTGGGCCTATTTTTCTGAGGTCCACATTGTGATTTCTGCCTTGAAAACAATTGTTTCTTGAGAGTCGAACACTTCGACCTGAATCTTTTTTTCTCCAGGCACTGTCCAATCCAGACCCGGCGAAGGCGAAGCCTTGGCAACAAGGTTGGTGGTCGCTTTCTTGATGTATTCCACCGTCATTCCTTTGGGGATCCAACGCATATTTGCAGGCACACTTACTTCTGTCATCGTGCCACCTGCTAATTCGGCCATATTACACATAGCAATGGCATGAACTGTTCCAAGATGATTCTGAACTCGGCGGCGCTTGCTAATTCGCAGCTCACAAAAACTCGGACACAATTCTTCGAACCTAGGTTTTATAGTCGCGAAGTAAGGCGCTTTAAAACAAACTAACTTTGAAAAAATCGTCTTGCCAAATGGCTTTGTGGCAAAACTATTCCAAATATCGAGTGTCTGCATCTAAAGGATCCACCATTGAAGCTTGAGTTGGTTTGAAGAATAGACCGCAGATACCAAAAATTAAAGAGCTACCGAAATTGAAATTATGAAAAATTTATTCGGAGCTGACTGTTTCCAATTCCGGGTAGGCTTAATAGTATTTTTGAGTATTTCTACTATCTAGATACTTTCAGCCTTAGCTACTGAGCTGAGCTGCGTACTCCTAAAACGAGTGACACGTACATACTAAAAAGTGCATGATGCCCAAAATAAAGAGCAATAGACCTAAGTTTGAACTTAAGTAGATAAGTAATTCCGGTGCCGCATTACTACTTTTGCTTGACTCCATGAGCTAATTTTAAAGCGTAAAAATTTTTAAACTAATGTGCCAATAGCTTAGTTTAAATCACGCCGATTCAAAACCACTCAAAGCAGTTAGTTCGAAAGTCCAGAAGCAAATTAAACAACACGATCCACTCGCCTTGGATACGAAGTTTAGATTCGGCGAGTGGAACGAGGAGTATGGTGATTAATCTAGTATTTATTAATCACTTTCTAAAAAGCGGCTGATGACGCCGGCTAATGCCGCGCCAACAATCGGCGCTAGCCAAAACATCCAAAGCTGCTGTAAGTAGATGCCTCCTTCTAAAAGCGCTGGGCCTGTACTGCGGGCAGGATTCACAGAGGTATTAGTAACCGGGATTGAAATTAAGTGAATTAAGGTCAAACCAAGCCCAATCGCGATAGGCGCAAACCCGGCAGGCGCACGATCTGATGTAGCTCCTAAAATAATTAATAGAAACATTAAGGTCATTACTACCTCGGCAACCAAACCCGATGTCACCGAATAACCGCCAGGTGAGGCACTGCCCATACCATTTGATGCTAGCCCTCCTTCATAACCAGCGGCTCCTCCAGCGATAGTCGACAAGACAAACGCAGCGACAACTGCGCCCAACACCTGTGCAATTATATAGCCAGGCAATTCTGAGAACGAAAAGCGCCCGCCAACAGCAAGCCCCACAGACACCGCTGGATTTAAATGGCAGCCGGAGATGTGGCCTATCGCATAAGCCATGGTCAGCACAGTTAAACCAAATGCAAGTGAGACGCCAACTAAGCCAATGCCCAAAGTGCCACTCATCTCGCCACCAAACTTGGCAGCAAGCACCGCGCTACCGCAACCACCTAACACCAACCAAAAAGTGCCGATAAACTCAGCTAGTAATTTTTTCATTGTGTGTTCCTCATAAAGTTATTGAGAAACTAGCCTAGCAAAGGCCTTCTTAAGGAAACAGATTGATCACCGCGAAAGGTGAATTGTTTTCACTAGTTAATTGACAACCTGTGGGTTAAAGAAACAAAACTGATCGCCTGTCTAGTTTAACGAAGGAAAGCTAAGGCGGATACTCTAGCGACCTGCGGGCTTCAATTTCTTATCTGATTTTAATTACCTTTGCGCTAGGGCCTTTAAATTGATAGGCTCTTTTCACCCTAATTTTTGCAAATTTTTCTTCTATGAAGTACCTAATTTTATTTTGCTCGATCACGCTAATTTTTATGTTTGACTCAACTGCTCAAGAGCAGCTAGAGATCACAGTCCCGACAGGATGGGTAGCCACTGAATCAGGCATTGCAAAAGGTAACAATGAATTATTTATCGGCCCTGTTCTTAAGATAGGCGATCAAAGTGAAGCAGACTACTTGAGCGGACTTGCGCAAGTGCCCATCGAAAACCTAGAGATCATTGAGATTGCAGAACTTAAAGATGGAGATTTAGTTACTCAAGTAACCCGGGATGTGACCAATAACGGCTCAAAAGCAAGATCAACTTTGTTTATATGTAAAAGTGGTCGCAATAAGCATCGACTTCTTGAACTCTATACTGAGGATGTTTTTGCGATCATCGCCGGTGGTAAAGCTGCTATCGATTTTTGCAGCCAACCCTAGCGGTGAACCTAACTATCACCTGCCATTTTCACTCCTAATTTTAGTCTGGAGTTCATAAATCAGATAGCTAGAGAACAAACCAAGGTGAAATCTCTTAGGCACCATTCCCAGGAGGCCAAATGGCCCATCGGGTCGTATTAGGCCGCTTAGATTGGTGGTAGTTATTGGCGTTAGTTAGCTTTCTTAAAGTTCGAGAAGAAGCTTTCCGCCACGGCATTATCCCAGCAGTTACCGCGTCGACTCATGCTAGGTTCAACGTTGAGCGTCTTGAGTTTAGCGGTTAAACTTGGTTGGGCAAGTTCGATTGTAGGAAAAATTGAACAAGGAGAGAGGAGACTCGACCTTATCGAGTTTGTTCATTATTGCGAGGCACTAGGTGCCAATTCACACGAAGGGCTTAGCCAATTAGTTTTACTCGAAAAGAAAGCCAATCCCTGATTCTGAAGCATACCTGGTGTGTACCCAAATTATAGCTGAAGGTCATCCATGCAACCTAAGCTATTGATTTGAATGGTGGGCCGTGCGC